>NZ_BAAHBF010000007.1:0-129743 GCF_054776875.1 Spirosoma daeguense | reverse complement strand
CTTAGCAATGCCTCGGTGCTGGTCTTCGATTATGACAATGATGGCGATGTGGACATCATCGACCGGGAGACCACAGGAGGCCTGGGAGTATGGCAGCAAAGCGGTACGCCACCTATACTGTCATCAACAGTTCCGGCTGATAATGCCACCAACGTAGCACCCACATCTAATCTTACGTTAACCTTTGATCGGACTGTGACGAAGGGGACTGGAAATCTGCTTGTCGTTCAGACGTCTAATAACACTATTCTTGAAACGATTCCGGTTACCGATGCGCGGGTAACGGGTAGCGGTACAAGCTGGGTAGTGAACCCAAATGCAACATTGGCTGGTGGTACGGCTTATGCGCTCCGGGCACAGAAAGGTATTTTCAAGGACGTTGACAGTCGCATTTTCCAGGGAATAACCAATAACACTACGTTCAATTTCACAACAGCCTTTCCACCCACAATCACCAATCTGTCAGCAACACCCAACCCGATTTGTGCAGGCAGAACTGTTACGTTTACAGCTACAATTGGCAGCATTACAGGCAGTTATGCATATACGCTCACGAATGGAACTAGTACAACTACGGGCAATACGTCCAGTACGGCTTTTAATCAGACTATGACCGCCAGCGGATCGGGTACACAGTCCTTTACCCTGACCGTAAATAACGTAAATGGTATTACGTCGGCAACGACCAACGTAACGGTAAATACGCTCCCTACGGCGAGTATCAGTCCCAGCAGTGCTACGTTAAGCTGTGCGAATCCTTCGGTCACTTTGTCGGCATCGGGTGGAACATCCTATCTCTGGAGCACGGGAGCCGCTACGTCGACAATCTCAGCGAATGTAGCAGGCATATATTCTGTGACCGTGACCAATGCAGCAACGGGTTGTTTTAATACTGCGTCTGCGGTCATCAATCAGGATAACTCAATTCCCTCGGTGACTATCAATCCGTCGAGTGCTACGTTAACCTGTGCGAATCCCTCAGTGGCTCTATCGGCTATTGGTGGGGGAACGTACCGCTGGAGCACAGGCGCTACTACGTCGGCCATTTCTGTGAACATTGCAGGCACCTATTCGGTGACGGTCACAGGAAGTAACGGATGTGCAGCTTTTCAATCAGCAACGGTTACCAGCAATACAACTCCTTCGCCTTTAAACCTATCCGTCAGTGGGCCACTGACTTGTTCAATAACTAGCGTAACGCTAACGGCTACGGCCGGATTTAGCAGTTACAGTTTCAGTGCAGGGGCTAATCAGCAAGGCGGCTTGTCGGGCAATACCGCTGTACTCAGTAACCCAGGGCTTTACTCGGTCACGGCCCGCAACGCGGCAGGTTGTACCTCTACAGCTTCGCTCAGTGTTGGCTATCAGAACTGCGCACCCAGGATTACCAACGACATTCCACCTCAGTCGGCTACGGTGGGCGCGGCTTTCAGTTATACTATTCCGGCCAATACGTTCACCGATTCTGAAACACCGAATAGCCTGATTCTATCAGTAAGTGGGTTGCCGGCAGGACTGAGTTTTGTGTCACCTTCCACCATTACAGGTACGCCTTCCAGCACAGCAGGTTCACCGGTGAGTGTGACGGTGATGGCCACTGATCCGGGTGGTTTGTCGGCATCGATTAGCTTTCAATTAACGATTTATCCATCCTGTTTATCGATGGTAACACTGAAGGCGGGCAATTGGAATGACGCCAGTGTATGGTCGTGCGGGCGATTGCCGACGGTTAGTGATGTAGTGACTGTAAACCATGCTATTACATTACCGACTAGTTATTTAGGATCAGCGCAACGAGTGGTTTATGGCTCTTCAGGGCGGCTATTGTTTAACCCAGCCAGCAACCTGCGACTGAGTAGTAATTAGCCGTTTTAAACAAACATTTTATCCTAAAAGCCCGGTTTTCCGGGCTTTTTTTTTGATCGATGCGACGAGAGTGTTAAAGAATGCGACGAGAGCGTTAGCGCAACAATGATCATTTATTTTACTTGCCTTGGCATTGACACCCTATTTCAAGTGTGTTTTTACCAGGCCCATTTATACAATTTCAGACTCGGAAGTTAGCCTGAAAGGTTACTCGTTAAACACAGATTATTAAAGAGTTGATGAGGCAATCGGCATGTGCTTCACATCACCCGTGGAAAGTCGATCGGCAGTAAGTAAGCAAACCAATTAACCATAAACCATCAATACCAACTTCCTTTCCTTTAACCAGTTTCGTTATGAGAATTCACATTTACTCACGGTTCTTTCTGTCCCTCTTCTTTCTAATATTATTATCCCGATTGCTTACTCACGCTCAAACGTTGACTTGGCAGAGCGTTAGTTCAGCAGATCTGAGTAATCCTGGGAGCGGCCGAATTACGGGTTCTGCACCAGACGCATCGGGCAATTTGTTTCTGATCGGCTACTTTGGGTATACGATCAATTTACCTACTGCTACAGGCACTATTACCCTTACAGGTAGTCCGGATGGAAACACAACCATGTTTGTTGGAAAGTGGAATCCGGCTACCTCCAGATGGATTTGGGCTACAAGTTCAACGGCTGTAACTGGCAATGCCATTGCTGTAAGCGGGTCAAACGTATACATCACTGGAAATTTTGGGGCAGGAACAGTTACAATAGCAGGCCAGACCTTTACAACGGCTAATAGCACAAATGATAATGATATTTTCGTTGCTAAATACATTGATAATGGCAATACATTTAGTAATGGCTGGGCTGTGAAGGGAGGCTCTACAGCTGCTGGAAGTCTCGATGTTGGCCAGTCTATTGCTGTCAGTGGCAATAACATATACGTAACGGGTCGTTTTGAGAACACGGCTTCTATTGCAGGGGCAACATTAACATCTAATGGTGGTAATGATATTTTTCTGGCGAAATACGTTGACAATGGTTCATCTGCTACTGGCCAATGGGCCACTAGCGCAGGTGGGGGGCAGGGAGATATAGGATATGCGGTCGCGGTAAGTGGGGCGAATGTTTATATAGGGGGGCAGTTCTATGGCCCCATGACCCTGAGTGGTACACCCCTAAGTTCTTCAGGGACCACCGATATTGATCTTTTTCTGGCTAAGTATATCGACAATGGCACTACGTTTAGCAACGGCTGGGCTGTAAGAGGAGGAGCCGCAGGTTCGAACCAGACTGATGTCTTGTCTGGTATCGCCGTAAATGGCGCTGATGTTTATTTCACGGGCGGCTTTACATCAGGAGCAACGATAGCAGGTACACCGCTTACCAGTCCTAATACGACAAGTATAAATTTATTTGTAGCTAAATACACGGATAATGGTGGAACAGCTACGGCAAGATGGGCAAGAGGAGTTTCTGCAGCCACCAGTATCAGCAGTGGAAATGCGGTAGCCGTAAGTGGAAATACAGTTTATGTAGGCGGGTATTTTTCGGGTAATGTAACCGTTGCAGGCACAGCACTGGCTGCCAACGGTACAAATAGTGATGCTTTATTGGCCTACTTTACCGACAACGGCTCAACAGTTGCCAACGGAGGGGCTTTATCGGGAGGTGCCACTAATTTAAGCGATCAGGGCCTAGTACTAAGCACTATTGGTAATGCCGTTTATCTGAGTGGTGTAGGGCGCAACGGGAGCGTATTTGGTGCACATACAGTCAGTTCTACAGGCGTCACTACGGTTCCTTTCATTGCAAGAGCACAGCCTCCATCAACTCCACCTACCATCACGGGCTTCACAACGTTGGACAATACAGTGTGTGTGGGTAGCCCGGTTACTGTTACGGCCACGGTGGGCAACGTAGCGGGCAGCTATAATTACATGCTACTCTTTAGTAATCATATTGCCATCAGTGGTACAGAAACGGCCGCTACGTTTAGCAGAAATTTACTAGCCCAAACGTCCGGTAGTCAGAGCGTCACTCTGCTTATCACTAGCAACGGCGAGTCAATGTCGGCTGTCACTAACGTAACGATCAATGCGTTACCGGCTGCAAATCTGACCAATAATGGTCCACTGAGTTGCACACTGAATAACGTGACACTAACGGCTTCGGGCGGTACGTCCTACACCTTCGTTAACAGCAGCGGGACCGTACTGTCTGGCAGCGGCAACACCCGAACCATAAGCAGCCCCGGTACGTATTCGGTGACGGTGGCCAATGCCAGTGGATGTGTAAGTACCACCAGCACGACGGTTTCGAGCAATACCGCTACCGTAACCGTAACGAATCCATCCACCACAAACGCTACCCAAGGCACTGCTTTCAGCCAGAACTTTACAGCATCAGGTGGTGCTACGCCACGGAGTTTCACCCTTGCCAGTGGTACGTTACCAACCGGATTAACCTTAACCACTACGGGTGCATTGTCGGGAACGCCGACCCAGAACGGTCCTTTCCCGATTATGGTACGAGCGACTGATGCCAATGGCTGTTCGGGCGTGAGTGCTACGTATAATCTGATGGTGAATTCATCCCTCACTATCACAAATCTCAGCCCGGCTCGTAACGTCCGCTCTGCCTCATTGGGCAGCAACATAGCTGTCACCTTCGACCAACCCCTCAACCCCGGTGCCGCTACGTTAGGTGCCCTGCGCGTGTTCAGCCACCAGCGGGGCGGTCAGCTGAACAATGGAGCAGGAGGAGGAATTACAGCTAGCGGCAACGTTCTTGATTTTAATCCGCTGACTGATTTCAAACCGGGCGAAACAATCTTCACAACCATCACCCCACAGGCGCAGAGCAGTTCGGGTTCGTCACTGGCTCGTGGTCAGGTCTACCAGTTTACTACTCAGGTAGGAGGAACAGGCCGTGGTAATTTTCAGACACCTATAATAACAAGCGTAGGGAATGGACCACAGGAAATTCGCACGGGGGATCTGAATAATGATGGTAACCTGGACTTTGTTGTGGTAAACAGTACCGGCAATACAGTGAGTATCCGTTTGGGAACGGGTACGGGCTCATTTACCACACCCCCCAGTAGTGCGGAACTGCCAGCTCCCAGTTCGGCGATAGGCCTGGCAATCGGCGATATTGATAATGATGGCGACCTGGATATATTGGCAGCCGGTTCTACTGCGGTGAATATATATCGTAATAACGGCGCTGCCAGTTTTAGTGCACCCACTGCTTTAAATATTGGCGCTTCAGCGAGTTCGCTTTCAATGGGCGACGTAGATGGGGATGGCGATCTCGACTTTGTTGTAGCAAACAGCGATATCAGTGGTACGGGCTCAACGGCCAGTCTGCGACTTAACAATGGCAGCGGTCAGTTTACTACGCCAGCAGGTGGTGGCACGATAACTCTGGGGAATGGTTCGGTATGGGTGGCGCTGCATGATCTGGACGGGGATGGCGATCTTGACCTATTAGGCTCGAATGCATTCAGTAATAACCTAAGCATACGTCTCAATGACGGTAATGGGCAGTTTACGTCTCCAGCTAGTACACCCCAAGTGACTGTAGGAACAAATCCCAATGTATTTGCGGTAGGAGATATTGACAATGATGGAGATCTAGACGTAGCGGTGGGCAATGGAGGTAGTAACACGGCCAGCATTTTAAAGAATAATGGGAATGCTCAATTGACCAACGTAGCAACACTTTCGTTAGGTAATCAATCTCAGTGTGTGGCACTCGGCGATGTCGATAGCGACGGAGATTTAGACCTAATCTCAGCCAATGGTCTCAGCAATACCCTAAGTGTACGGCTCAATGATGGTCTTGGCAATTTTACGGCACCAGTTACCAACCCCAACCCCAATGTTGGGGGTAATTTTCCAGTAGTGGTTGTGTTGGGTGACGTGGATAACGACGGTGACCTCGACGCGTTAACTAACAATTTTACTAGTAACAACGTAAGCACCTTACTCAATCAACCATCCGGCCCAACTATTACCGGCTTTGCCGCCATTCCCAATGCAGTTTGTGCAGGTAGCCCTGTTACGTTCACGGCTACAGTGGGCAACGTAACGGGCAACTACAATTACACGCTCACCAGCACCAGTAGTACCACAACGGGTACTCTCAACACTACGTCCTTAAGCCTGACCCGAACGGCCAGCGGATCGGGAAGTCAGAGTTTTACCCTGATTGTCAACAACAATGGGCAAACGAGTAGCGCATCCACCAATGTAACACTCAATGCATTTAGCCCTGACTATCAAGCGCTGGTTGATCTGTATAATACAACGAACGGACCTAACTGGGTCAATAAAACCGGCTGGCTGAATGGATGTGACCCCTGTACTGGCAATGGTGGGTCGCCTTGGGAAAATGTGGGTTGTGTAAATGGGCGAGTAACTGGGCTGTATTTAATCGATAATAACTTAACAGGCAGCATTCCGACTAGTCTGAGCGCCTTGACCAACCTTAACCACCTTGATTTACAAACAAATAGACTAAGTGGCCCTATTCCTGCAAGCTTAGGAACATTGACTTCTTTAACTCTTATTATCCTGGGGCAAAATCAGCTAACGGGTAGTATTCCAGCGAGTCTGAGTGCATTGACTAACATAAACCATCTTGATTTTTTTGGCAATTATTTAAGTGGTTCCATACCAACATTTTTAGGCAACCTGGTTAACCTAACTAATTTGAATCTGGCTCTCAACCAGTTTTCGGGTGATATTCCAGCCAGTCTGAGTGCACTAACCAATCTGACTTATCTGGAACTAAGTGAAAATCAGCTAACGGGGACTCTTTCATTTCTCACTGGGCTTACCAATATTAACACGATTAGACTGCAACAGAATCAATTATCGGGTACTATTCCAGCCAGTCTGGCGAATCTGACTCAATTACAAAATCTGAATCTGGGCACTAATCGACTAAGCGGTTGCTTTCCACTCAGCCTGAGTGCATTGTGCGGAAAAAACACTCAGTTCGGCGAAAACCCTAACTTACCTGGTGAGGGAGATTTTGCTACGTTCTGTGCCAACCCGGTGCCTGCTGCGGCTTCTGCAACAACAACCACTCCTGTAGTAGCAATTGGTGGTACGGTTAGTCTAAGTGCCACGGGGGGTGCCTATTACAGTTGGATTGGACCTAATAGCTTTACTGCCAACGTAGCAACTCCCAGCTTTGTATCCAGCAGTACGGCTCAAAGCGGAACGTATTCGGTAACGGTGAGCAACGGAAGCTGTACGGGTAACCCTATAGCCAATGTAAACATCACCGTAACTAGTTTGTCGCCCACAATTGCCGGTTTTGCAGCTACGCCTAACCTCGTATGTTCAGGTAGTCCTGTCACCTTTACCGCCACGGTGGGCAACGTAACGGGTAACTATACCTATACCATTACCAACGGAACCAGCACAACTACGGGTGCTACGTCCAATACAGCACTGAGCCATACGTTGCCTACCAGCGGGTCAGGGGTTCAATCGTTTTCTCTGATTGTTAGTAACAACAGCCAGTCAGCATCGGCTAGCACTAACGTAACGGTGAATGCGATACCGATTGCTACGTTAACGGCTAGCTTTGGCGGTACGTTAACCTGCGCTCAATCCAGTTTAACACTGACCGCAACAGGTGGCACTAGTTATAACTTCGCCGGACCTGGTGTACTTAGCCAGAATGCCAGTTCGGGCACAGCCGTCGTTAATACGAGTGGTATTTATTCGGTTACTGTTACCTCATCGGGTTGCTCAAGCACTACCAGCCTGACGATTTATCAGGACAGTAACGTACCTACGGTGAGCATCAGCCCAAGCTCAGCTACATTGACCTGTACGAGTCCAACCGTGAGTCTAAGCGCGATTGGTTCAGGTACATATTTATGGAATACGGGTGCTACGTCTCAAACCATTGCTGTAACAACGGCCAATACATATTCCGTTACGTTGACGGCCGCTAATGGTTGTACAGCTAGTGCTAGTGCTACGGTAACTCAGGATAATAATGCGCCCACAGTAAGTATCAACCCCAGCTCTGCTACGCTGAACTGTGCTACGTCAGCAGTAAGTTTGAGCGCGGTGGGCACGGGGACGTATCGCTGGAACACGGGTGCCACTACGTCCGTCATCAGTGCTACGTCTGCAGTATCTTATTCAGTGACGCTCACTGCGGCTAACGGTTGCACCGCTACAGCCTCGGCACAAGTGAGTCAGGATAGCAATCTGCCCACAGCGAGCATCAGCCCGTCGAGCGCTACGTTGACCTGTGCGAATCTGAGCGTTACATTAACGGCGAGTGGTGGGAATTCTTACCGTTGGAATGATAATTCGACCAATGCAGTCCGTAGTGTGAGTTCGTCAGGAACGTATTCAGTGACGGTGACCTCGGGCAATGGTTGTACCACTACGGCATCAGCTCAGGTCTTTCAGGATAGCAACCTGCCCACCGTCATTATCTCCGCTAATCCATCGCTCACTATTGCGGTCGGACAGAGTACCATTCTGACCGCCAGCGGTGCCAGTTCATATACCTGGAGCACCGGCAGTAATTCAGCGGCCATTACGGTTAATTCACCCGGCACCTATTCGGTCATTGGTACCAATGGCAATGGCTGCTCGGCGACGGCATCCGTGGTGGTCAGCCAGACAACTACCCCATCCGGTTCATTCACCATTACGGGAGTTAATAGCCAGAACTGCCAGCAGATTGCCGCCAACCGCTACGTCATAACGTTCACTCCCCAGTACAGTGGCACCAACGGACAGCCCATTAGTTTCTCGGTGGTCAACGAGCTGTTTCCCACCACGGCACCGGGTCCCTACACCCTACAGCTCTACACTGACAATCCGGTGATTGTGTTGAAGGCTCAGCAACAAGGCAGTGCGGGGGAAATTAGCTTCAACTACAACTGGCTGGCTAACTGTACCAGTCCGCAACCCAACACTCCGCCAAGGGTGAATCAGCCACTGACCGACCAACTGGCACGAGTGGGCGAAGGCTTCGGCTATACAATCCCACAGGCGACTTTTACCGATAACGAATCTCCGCAGAGTCTGGTAGTGAGCGTGCTGGGACTACCCGCTGGCCTGAGCTTTCTGTCACCAAACCAGATCGGTGGAGTGCCGAGTGTAGCTGGGGTAAGCAGCGTGACGGTAACGGCCACCGATCCAGGTGGGTTGTTGGTGAGCACTCAGTTCGTGTTGACGGTGATAGAGCCTAATGCCAGCAACACTCCGCCCACGCTGGTAAATCCGATTGCGGCTCAGGTGGCCACGCAGGGTCAACCCTTCGGTTTAAGTGTGAACAACACCTTTACCGATGCTCAGACACCCAATGCCTTGACCTTGACGGCAGGTGGTTTGCCCACCGGATTGCAGTTGGTTAGTGGTCAGATTTCGGGCACTCCCTCTGTTACAGGCACATCAACCGTTATGCTGATGGCGACTGACCCCGGTGGTTTATCGGCCTCGACGAGTTTTGTGCTAACGGTGAACCCGGTATCGGTGAGTGTGAGTGCGCCTTTCGCCATCACGGGGGTTACGCCCATTTATTGCAATCAGATTTCGGCGAATCGGTATGCGATTAGTTTCCAGCCGCAATACAGCGGGTTGAACGGGCAGGCGGTAAATTTCTGGGTAGTGAATGAGTTTTTCCCAACAACAGCTCCCGGTCCTTACAGTTTACAGCTCTATAATGATAACCCGGTCATTGTGTTGAAGGCACAACAGGCAGGCAGTGCAGGCGAAGCCAGCTTCAGTTACAACTGGCTGGCTACTTGTCAGAGCCCACAACCCAACACGCCCCCACGCGTCAACATTCCGCTAACTAACCAGACAGCAAAAGTGGGCGAAGCATTCGGCTATAGCATTCCTCAAACGACGTTTACCGATAACGAGACGCCACACACGCTGGTGTTGACGGTAACTGGCTTACCGGCAGGACTCAGTTTCTCTCCGCCAGCCCAAATCGGGGGTGTACCGAGTATGAGTGGCGTGAGCAGCGTAACAGTGACCGCAACCGATCCCAATGGCTTAACAGTGAGCAGCACTTTTGTTCTAACGGTCAATCCGGCCAACACCTCCCCCAATCCTACTGGTTTTGCCATCACTGGGGTAAGTCTGTTGAATTGTGAATCATTGAGTGGGAATCGGAGACGGATACAGTTTACACCCCAGTATAGTGGGTTGAGTGGTGCTCCAGTGAGTTTCTCGGTGGTCAACGAGTTATTACCGACGACAGCGGGTGGTCCTTATACGCTGGAGTTATACACAGATAATTCCACAATTCAGTTACGGGCACAACAGGGGAATGAGTCGGCGAGTTATGGCTATAACTGGCTGGCGGCCTGTACTACGTCTGGGCGTCAGGCTGTTGCGGAGAAGGAGTCCTCGTTACGTGTTGTGGTGATGGGCAATCCAGTCGAAGGAAACATCGCTAACATTCAGATTAGTGGAGCCACAGGACAGCGTTTAACACTTCGCCTGACTAACATCCATGGGCGTTCTGTTCATCAGGATGAAATACTATCAGCTCGCGAGCGGGAAGAGGTCATTTTACCCCTAGAAGGACCATCGGGATTGTATCTGTTACAGGTTAGTACAAGCCAGCAACAGCAAATCATCAAGCTCGTTAAACCCTGACAAAACACGTAGTAAAAAAGAAGCCCAACGTAATGGCGTTGGGCTTCTTTTTTACTACGTATAGTTAATCGCTCTTCACAGTACGTTTACCGGCTTCCGGAATAACGTGCAGGTGCGTTGTTTTTAGGCGTACTTTTCTGGATAAATTGGCGTAAATGCTCATTACTGGTCGACAAATCTTCTTTCCGAAGATACATCATATGCCCACTTCGATAACCCTCCCAATCCATCCGATCTTTCAGTTTACCTGCTGCGTCCATTTGCCACATATTATACTTGGCATTGAAATAATCGCAGGCTCCATCGTAATATCCTGACTGAACCAGCACATGAAGATACGGATTCTGCGCCATTGCCTGCCGCAGATTTTCACCGGTTCTGTTGTTCGTATTATCCCAAGGGAAGGTAGGGCCGAACATATAATATTTGAGATCGGTTTTATAGTTCAATTCTTCCCGCATAAACATGTTGATGGCGGGTGTGAACGAATGCAACCATGATGTCAACTCGGCGTTGTAGTCGGGCGCAACACCCGCTTCTTTACTATCGATACCCAAATACCGTGAATCCAGTCGTCCTACTGTTTGGCTGCGACTACGTAGCAAATCTTTCCAGAAAAACTGAAGCGGTACGTCCAGATTCTGTTGCATCACCGATGTTTCAGAAAGACCCGAATACCGTGCAACTTTCGCTGCAATTTCTTTACGTTTCTGATCGCTTATTGAACCACCCATGGCCAATGCGGGCAAATATTCCTGAATCGTAAAATTCTCTACTTCAGGCAGTACGTCGACCAGATCTTTCTTCTGCAAATCGGCAGGAAGTGCTTTATGATACCAGGCCGTAGCCGCCATATACGGCAACTTCAAGGCTCCGGCTGCTGGGCCGTTCCGTTCGATACCCAACGTAGTAGGCGATACGAGAATCACCCCATTCAGGTACATCCAGTGCGAATTCTGTAACTCAAGCGCCAGCCCAGAAACCCGTGTTGTGCCGTAACTTTCGCCAATCAGGTACTTTGGCGACGCCCAGCGATTGTAGCGACCCACAAACGTATTGATCCAATCGGCCAGGTATTTAATATCGGCATTGACCCCAAAAAATAGTTTTGCGGCTGGTACGTCTTTGTTGACTGGACGCGAAAAACCCGTATTTACGGGATCAACATAAACAATATCTGCTACATCCAGAATTGAATTTGGATTGTCTTTAATGCCGTATGGCTGAACGGGATACCCTTCGTCATCGACTTTCAGAATACGTGGCCCCGTATAACCGATCATCATCCAGACCGATGCTGTTCCCGGTCCACCGTTAAAAGAAATGACCAACGGCCTCGCCGACCGATCTGCTACGTCGGAACGCTCGAAATAGGTAAAAAACACACCAGCCACAGGCTTTCCCTCTTCATCCCAAACCGGAATTGTTCCTGCCGTTGCTTTATAGGGTACACGCTGCCCTTTAATGGTTACCTGTCCGTTGGTAACCACCTGCGAATCAATATTAAGCGTCCGAGAAGCTGGTTTATCATCTTTAGGTGATTGCTTTTCGGCAGTAGTCGATTTCTGCGCCCAGGCACTCGTTACAAGCAGTGAACAGAGCATCAGACTGCATAAAATTTGTGTCATAAAATAGGTAATGCTTGATGAAATTGGTTAAGAAATACGTGCCTTACAGGGTAAACGAAGTGGCTTCCAATACGTTATTTTCGACCGAATATAAGTAGAAATACAGAATAATATTGGGCAGCGTCGTGTATCGATCTCCTTTCTATAAACTATCGGGACAATAACCAGCAACAATTGGATTCTACCCGTAATCTGTAAAATGGGCAGTTATTTTTCTCTATTTTAGCCAGTTACCTAACTATACCGTTCATGAAATTACAGCTCGCACTTCTTCTACTTCTTGGCTATACCGCTACGGCGCAATCGCTTTCGAAGCCTGAAACCAACATCATCTCCACCATAAAAAAGCAGATGCCCGAAACCGAAACGTTTCTGGAAAAAGTGGTCAACATCAACAGTGGTACGCTCAACAAAGAAGGCGTGCGAACTGTTGGAAAACTCATGTCGGACGAATTCGACAAGCTTGGTTTTAAGACCGAATGGGTTACGTTGCCCGACTCGCTCAATCGGGCGGGCCATCTGGTAGCTACTCGCCAGGGCAAAAAGGGCAAGAAATTGTTTCTAATCGGTCACCTCGATACGGTTTTTGAAAAAAGTCTGCCGATGGAGCCATTCACCCGTGTAAATGACTCAACAGCTTCAGGACAAGGCGTTAACGATATGAAAGGTGGCGACGTACTGGTAATTGCCGCACTCAAAGCGCTCCACGCGCAAAAACTGCTCGACGATACGTCGATCACCATTTATTTCACGGGTGATGAAGAAAGTGGTGGTGGCCCCGAAAGTCGGCGGGATTTTATCGAACGCGCCAAACGTAGTGACTTGGCCTTATCGTTCGAAAGTGCGCAGGGATTAAACACTGTTACAACCGGAAGGCGAGGTGCGAGCGGCTGGACACTCAACGTAAAAGCACGTACCGGCCATTCGTCCCGCGTTTTTAGCGATCTGGGTTACGGGGCTATCTACGAAGCAGCTCGCATTCTGACCGAGTTTCGGCGCACATTAGGGCAGGAACAATACCTGACGTTTAATCCCGGCCTGATTGTCGGTGGCTCCGAAGTAAAGTACGACGACTTATATGCCAAAGCCGAAACCGTTGGCAAAACCAACATTGTGGCCGGATCAGCGCTGGTCAAAGGCGATTTGCGTTTTCTGACCGAAGTACAGAAAGAGAAAGCCCGTTCCCGAATGCGTGAGATTGTCGACAAAAGTTTACCGCTAACCAAAGCCACCATTACGTTTACCGATGGCATTCCCGGCATGGAACCAACATCCGCCAACGAGGAACTGCGTAAGTTGACCGATAAAATCAGTCGGGACATGGGTTTGGGTCCTGTAGAGGCTGGCGATCCCGGCGCACGTGGTGCTGGTGACGTATCATTTCTGGCGCAATACCTCCCTTGTCTGGATGGTTTGGGCGCATCGGGCAAAGGCGCACACAGCATCGAAGAGACCATCAATCTGAAAGAATATCCATTCCTCATTCAACGTGCCGCCCTTATGATTTACCGCCTGACTCGTTAAGGAATTACTCATCAGAGTATACACCTTGATACAACCTAACTACTACGTACTGAATTGGGGAATTTTACGATTAAAATACCCCAATCGGGGTATTGCGCGACCATACTTTAGAGAGTAATTTTACAAATCAAATTTTATTTTCAATTGATTATCAATCTGTTGAAATAAATTACATAAGTATTTTTAACTCTATTTACACCGTAAACTTGTATGGAGGTTCCTCTACTCAGTCGTGCTGTTTCAGTACGTAGTATTCTCTTTTTTCTCCTTTCTCTCGCTACGTTACTACTCAGTGGGTTTGTACCAATCTGGGCTAAAACAAAACCACGAGCATTTGACCGAACACTCTTCGCCTATATTCAATCAATTAATCGTACTACTGGGGCAGTTGTGCTTAATGGTGGAGACTCGCAGGCAGTTTATAACTTCACCTTCAAGTGGGGCGATGGAACCAGTACCGATGGCTTCTTCCCCCAAAACAAAACATATACGAATGTTGACCGAAATCGTGTCGTCAAAGTAATTTCTAACTATCCTAATGGGCAGAAGGATTCTGTGATCGTATTGGTAGAGTTTGTGACCCCAATTATTTCAACAGTGGCTGGCCCAACCAACATTGGCGATAACGGGCCGGCAACGTTGGCAACGCTCAACGACCCAGAAGCCGTAGCTGTTGATGCCGCCGGTAATACATATATAACAGAAGGGGTTGCCAATCGTATTCGTAAGATTAGCCCGGATGGAATAATCACAACCCTTGCCGGAACAGGCAAACCAGGCTTTTCCGGTGATGGCGGTCCGGCAACAGCTGCTCTCATCAACTACCCAACGAGCATAGCCGTTGATGCTAGTGGTACTATCTATTTTTCAGACTGGTATAATAACCGTATTCGTAAGATTAGTACGAGTGGTATCATCACTACTGCTGCGGGAAATGGTACGTTGGGGTTCTCGGGCGATGGTGGTCTGGCCACAGCGGCTGCACTTGGTGGTGCCTACGGCATAGCCGTTGCGACTAACGGAGTGATTTATATTGCCGACTGGAATAATCAGCGTATCCGCAAAGTAGGTACCGATGGCGTTATTACAACGATAGCTGGAAACGGTACGGCTGGTTTCTCCGGCGATAATGGTTCTGCTACGTTGGCTCAGCTAAGAAATCCATCGGGAGTAGCTGTCGATGCTAGCGGCAACGTTTATATCGGCGATTATGGGAACTGGCGCATTCGTAAAGTGGCAACGAATGGCATTATCACGACCATTGCAGGAAACGGAACACAAGGATCGACGGGAGACAATGGTTCGGCTACTTCAGCACAGATCAGCTTTTTCGCGGGCCCATTGGTAGATGCAAGCGGAAACGTATACATTACCAGCTTCTTCAATAATCAAATACGTAAAGTCAGCACGAATGGCACTATTACGCGGGTAACAGGCCTGGCAAATGGGGCTGGTTATTATAACGGCGATGGTATTCAGGCAACCGACGCAGCACTAGCATCCCCCTTAGGGTTAGCTATTGCTAGCGGTAATCTATTCATTGCTGACCGGGGCAATCAGCGGATTCGAAAAGTGAATACGTCTGGTATTATCAGCACCATCGCTGGCCCCAACAACGCTGGTTTTAGTGGTGATGGTGGACTAGCTACATCGGCCCGACTCAACAGCCCTATTGATGTAAAAGGAGATGGGAACGGAAATTTTTTCTTCGCTGAAACAAGCATTGGACGAATTCGAAAAGTAGACGCTGGCGGCATTGTCACAACGGTAGCTGGCATGTCACTTGCTGGTTTTTCGGGCGATAGTGGTCCTGCAACATCAGCCAGACTTGCCATTCCATATGGCATCTTGCCCGATGGAAATGGCAATTTTTATATTGCCGATACGTATAACAACCGCATTCGAAAAGTTAATACGGATGGAATTATTACGACCATTGCCGGAAACGGTACGGCTGGTTTTGGGGGCGACAATGGCCCTGCTACCAACGCCCAGCTTAAACTCCCTTATAACGTAGCACTCGACAAAGCCGGAAACCTGTACATTGCAGATTCCGACAATAACCGAATTCGAAAGATTAATACAAATGGCGCGATAACAACCATTGTCGGTACAGGAATAGCCGGATACGGGGGCGACGGCGGTAGTGCTACGTCGGCCCAATTGAATTTCCCAACCGGGCTTGCTCTTGATGCGGCCAACAATCTTTACATTTCGGATAACCGAAATCATCGTATTCGTCGGGTAACTCCCGGTGGAATTATTTCGACTATAGCAGGAACCGGAACAGCGGGTTATAGCGGAAGTAACGATCTGGCAGTTGCCGCTCAGCTTTCTTATCCGTTTGGCATAGCGGTTTCAGGAAATGGAACAGTTTACTTCTCAGACAACGGCAACGTAAGAGTTCGTCGTATAGGAACCGATGGCATCATAATGGACGTAGCGGGTACAGCTACACGTGG
This sequence comes from Spirosoma daeguense, assembly GCF_054776875.1. Lineage (NCBI taxonomy): Bacteria > Pseudomonadati > Bacteroidota > Cytophagia > Cytophagales > Cytophagaceae > Spirosoma > Spirosoma daeguense. The sequence continues at coordinate 113,612 of NZ_BAAHBF010000007.1, read as the reverse complement.
CTTTTTAGGCGATGACGCACCGGCAACACAAGCTCAGTTAGGCAATCCGTTTGGCATTGGGCTAGATGGCTACGGAAACCTGCTCATTGCTGATAATGCGAACGCCCGCATCCGAAAAATAGCTTGTATTGACCCACCCACGGTAAGTTTAATAGCCAGTTCAACAAACGTTTGCGTTGGCGACGTAGTGAGTATTAGTGCTATCACTAGCACAAGTGCCTCGACCAATACCTATGTCTGGTCAGGGAGTACACCTATTGTTTCGAGTACTGCCGGTTCTGCTCTAGCTTCTCCCGCACAAGGCACTAATACGTATACAGTGGTCGTAACGAATGCGGGAGGCTGTACTGGCACGGCTTCAATTACACTTCAGGCAGTTCCGTTACAAACCGTAAAAGCTGGCTCCTGGAACGACCCAACTGTTTGGTCCTGTGGCCGTATTCCTGCGGGAGGAGATAATATACAAGTTCGCCACCTGATTACGATTCCGGGGAGCTTTACAGCCAATTCGTACAATGTGACTTACAGTGCCGATGGAAGCTTACGTTTCGGCTCAGAAAGTCTGCTGAAGATTTCAGCGTTTAACAGCAGCATTCAGCTTTTCCCATCTGTTAAAATGGTCAGCGACAATGTAAATCAGTTACTTACCACAATCAATGATACCCAGTTGATCTTCTCTGCTGATAGTCGGGTGAACGAGTTTAACGTAAACGATATACTTGTTTCGGGTATAACCAACAATGCCCCCAATGGCTATTTACGCAAAATAACCGGCATCACGGTTGCGGATGGTAAAATCATACTGACAACCCGGCACGCAACACTTAACGAGTTGATTAAGAGTGGAAATTTTAAAACCGTATCTGATTTATCGACAACGGAATCCTCCCCAGCTTCATTACAGCCGCAAACAAACGTTATACGAACGACCTCTCTAGAAAGTGGTATCGTTTTATATGATCTCGATGGAAACCCGTCCACAACAGAAGATCAGTTTAAGATACAGGGTAAATTGGACAATAAATTTACGGGCCTTATAAATATGGATTTTGCCAATGATTTTTCGAGTAATCCGGCAGGCGAAACCAAATTATCTTATTTCATTGCCAAATATGACGTAGCAAGCGAACTAGCTATTCAGGTAACTATTCCTAGTGTCGAAAATCCAGTAATTCCAGAAAAGGAGCTCGCCGAGTACAGACTTCCTCCCATACGGATTCCAGGTCTCCTCTTTCTTCCTATCCGTCCCGTAGTTAGCCTGAAAGGAGGTATAAAATTTACAGGAAAAGTAGATTTGCCTATTCAGACGTTTGTTAAAATGAAAACAAACGGGTCGTTAGGTTTTGAATATAAGAATGGGCAAAACAGCTTAATTCACACCTCTGATTCCGTGCTTGATTCAGAAATTACCGGATTCAGGCAAGAAGCCTTTTCAGTTAATGCGGAAATAAAACCATATATAAAAACAGAAGTCAAATTTACTCTTTTCGACCATAACTATAGTTATATAGATCGTCTGTTTAAGGCGGAAGCCAATGCAAGTGTGGGTATCGAACTAGCAGCCCACCTTAAAGCGACAGTAAGCCCCGGCAACTCATTACAGCTTTGTACATCCATTGATCAGCAAGCCTATGCTGGGGTAAAATTTAGTCTGCTCGATGCCAATTTAATTGATGCACAGATAACTGGTTTTTATGTTCCTTATTACAAAGAACGGTGCTGGACAAACACCACGGTTACTACACAGCAGGTAAGCAATATCTTCGCTAAATCGGCTCAGGTACAGGGAATTGTCCAGAAATACAAAAGTGGAAATTTAACCCATTATGGTATATGCTATTCATCCACGGCGGCCACACCAACCATCACCCACAGCAAAGCTGAATTTACGGTAGAAAGCACTCCGCCAGACAACAAAACGTTTTCGGCGGAAATAACCGGCCTCGATGAAAACAGACGATATTATGCACGGGCCTATGCCAAAACTGCCGTTGGTACGGTTATCTACGGAGATGTCTTGTCGTTTACTACCACAACTGCCCCACAAGTAACAGCTACAACTCTACAGGCATCTAACGTAGCATCTACCTCTGCACTTGTGCAGGGTATAATTGACAATTATTCAGTTGATAACGTAACAAGCTACGGTGTGTGCTATTCACCTACTGCTACGCAACCAACGGTGAATGATGCGCTGTCATCAATCTTAATTGTAAACGCTAGCACAACAACGAGCAGGACGTACACGGCAAGTTTAAAAAACCTGACACCCAATAAAACACACTATGCCAGAGCCTATGCCATGACCCCTACCGGACCAGTTTATGGATCACCAGTTTCATTTACTCCTACTTTTGGTGAGAATGAAGAATATGGTTATTTCACTATAGATGGAGTGACCAAAATAACAGGCATTCAATCAAGTAGTAGTAACCCTGTTAACAGCGCTGTATTGATAAATACAACTTTAGGAAACAGTTATGCACAAGGTGGTTGGATTCGTATATACGAATCTGGATCAAAATATCTTACTGTAGATGCCGTAGTGCTTAAACCACAAACAAATCCAAGAGACTGGAACCTGGTTGGTTCATACTCGTTGGCCTCTGGTGCTATTGCTAACGTAGAAAGCAACTACGACGGTTTACGTGGTAGAAGTAAATATGGAAATCTCAATATCACCCGATCAGACGGCGTCTGGTTAGAGGGCAATTTCAATTTTGTCGTTGAGAGAACTGGTAATGCACCAGATATTGTCGTGACTAATGGATATTTTAAAGTAAAAGTGCGCTAATGTCTGGTTGATAAAACAGGAAAAAGCTACCTGCAAATCAAGCGGCTGGCTCTTTCTCCATTTGCCCAAAACTTTCCTCGGCCACTAACGTAGTTTTTACCTCATTTCTGCTTTGCCTTACGTAATGGCCCTTTCAACTTGCTGAAAAGGCCGTTACGTATCAGTTTTCACTACGTAGTATAACCCATTTCATTCATGCAGAGTCGATTTGCGGGTCAGGTCGCCATTGTTACCGGCGGGGCCGATGGTATCGGGAAAGCCATTGCCCAACGTATCGCTTCCGAAGGTGGTACGCTTGCCCTGTTCGATATTAACCACGTAACGCTCGATCAGACGGTTGCGAAGTTCAGTAAAGCCGGATATAACGTAACAGGTCATGTGCTTGACGTATCGCAGGAAACGTTGGTGGAAAAAGCTATTCAGGACGTAGTGAAAGCCCACGGCAAGCTCGATATTATGGTGAATTCGGCCGGGATTGTGGGACCGACCAACACCAAAATCATCGACTATTCTGCCGCCGATTTCGACCGAATTTATCACATAAACCTACGCGGAGCATTTCTGATGACCAAATACGCCATTAAAGCCATGGAAAAGGCTAATTATGGCCGTATTTTACATATGGCCTCTATTGCTGGTAAAGAAGGAAATCCGTTTATGGCCGGTTATTCCTCAACAAAAGCTGGAGTCATTGGACTTGTCAAAGGGATCGGGAAGGAATATGCAGAAACGGGTATTACGGTAAATGGCATAGCACCGGCGGTTATCAAAACAGCATTGAATGCAGATACGGCTCCTGAACAACTGGCTTACATGACCGCCAAAATTCCGATGAAACGGCTAGGTACGGTAGACGAAGTTGCTGCACTGGCAGCATGGGTTGTTTCGGCCGAAGCCAGTTTTACAACAGGGTTCATCTTCGATTTATCGGGCGGTCGTGCTACGTACTAAAACGACGTTATCAATCAATTGGCACCGACAGGCTCCGGCTGTTGAGCCGCCACAGCGGCTAATCAACAAATGACGATTAAATCCTCTCAAGAATAAAAGTATTTGTTGATGCTTTTGGACTTTTATAGAAAACAACCGTCCACTTTCTTCTGGATGGTTTCTGTAACGTTCGTCCATGCGTAAACACATTCACGTTATTGGTCTGCTGATTGGATTGGCGGGAATCGGATTGTTGAGTTTCACGGCCAATCAACGGTTAAGACTCGAAGGCCCCTCCCCAGCCAAAACGCCAGCCGAGGAATTGGCTACGTTTCAGCTCGACTCAGGATTGAAAATCCAGCTTGTCGCTTCGGAACCGATGATTCAGGACCCGGTTGTAATGACATTCGATGAAGATGGTCGGCTCTGGGTAGTTGAAATGCGTGGTTTCATGCCAACCATCGACGGCGAAGGCGAATCGAACCGGGTCGGGCGAATCTCGATTCTGGAAGACACCGATGGCGATGGGCAGATGGACGCCAGTCGTATTTACCTCGATAGCTTAGTGATGCCGCGCGCGTTGGCCCTTGTGCCCGGTGGAGCATTAGTGGTCGAAAATTCGTCGCTCTGGCTCACACAGGATCAAAACGGCGATTTAAAAGCCGATACCAAAACTCTTATCGATGCCAATTATGCAGGAAGTCCATTACCCGAACACTCTGGTAACGGCCTCTGGCGTAACATGGATAACTGGTATTACAACGCCAAATCACGTTTTCGGTATCGGTTAGTCAATGGCAAGCCGAACGCGGCCCGATGGGAACGCGATAGCACCGAGTTTCGAGGGCAATGGGGAATCAGTCACGACGATAAAGGGCATCTGTATTACAACTACAACTGGTCGCAGCTTCACGCCGATCTGGTGCCACCCAATTACCTTTCCCGAAACAAACACCACAAACCGACTACCGGCATCGACCACGGCTTAACCATCGACCGGCGGATTTATCCGATTCGGCCAACACCTGCCGTAAACCGAGGCTACATTCCCGGCACGTTAGATAAAGAAGGGCGTATTCAGGAATTTACCGCTGCCTGTTCGCCATTTTTTTACCGTGGGAAAACGTTGCCTGCTACGTATTACGGCAATACGTTCGTTTGCGAACCATCGGGCAATCTGGTGAAACGGAACGTAGTGAAAGAAAAAGGACTGCTGATTACAGCGCATGACCCGAATCCCGGTAAAGAATTCTTAGCATCGACCGATGAGCGTTTCCGGCCAGTTTTCCTGACGTCTGGGCCGGATGGTGCGCTTTATCTGGCCGATATGTATCGGGGGCTGATTCAGCACGGTGCCTACGTAACGCCTTATTTGCGTGAGCAAACTCTGGCGCGTGATCTGGTTAAACCCATCAATCGGGGGCGTATCTGGCGAATTGTTCCGGCAGACTGGAAACCGCAAAAAACAAAGAAACTATCGAACGTAGCAACCGATGAGCTTATCGCCGAATTATCGTCGCCCAATGGCTGGCAACGCGATATGGCGCAACGACTGCTTGTTGAACGTAACGACAAACGTATCGAAGCCGCACTAACTGAAGCCGCCCTCAAAAGCGAAAATTACCTAGGCCGCTTCCATGCTTTATGGACGCTCGACGGCTTAAAACTGGCAAAGCCCGATTTGCTGTTTAACCTGCTAAACGACGAACAGCCGATTCTTCGCATCACGGCACTACGTCTGCTGGAACCTATTGCCCAAACAGATAAAACCGTTCGGGGTAAGCTGGGAGAGCGACTTCTGGCCGACTGGAGTAATGCGCCGGTCGAATATATTCTTCAGATGGCCCTTTCAGCTTCAGCTCTTGAACAACCTGTAGCGCATCAGCTTCTGGCCAGCATCACCGACCGGTACGGCGATTCAGCCTTGATGCGCGATGCGGTTTTGAGTAGTTTATCGAATCAGGAATTTGCTTTCTTGCAACGGCTGATGGCATCGAGTCAATGGCAAGCACATAGCCCATCGAAAGAGATTTTTCTGGAGATGCTCACTACGTCTGTGGTCAAGAAACGGAGTGAAACCGAACTGGCTACGTTGCTGGCTACGCTGGACAAAAGCTCGCCGGGCTGGCAACAGAAGTCAATATTGATGGGTTTGTCGATTCAGGGAGCAAACGGCAAATTCAAACCGATCAAGCTTAAATCGGCCCCGCGCTTACTAACCAAAGCCAATCCAGCCATTGACGCCAACCGGCTAGCCACGCTACGTTCACTTTTCGAATGGCCCGGACACGTAGCAGCCCGCGCTACTACGTCGACAAAAAAATCACTCTTATCGGAAGATGACCAGAAGCAATTCGCGCTCGGGCGGCAACACTACCTCACTACGTGTGCGGGATGTCATGGTACCGACGGTGCGGGTATGTCGCGCTTTGCTCCTCCCCTAATCGGCTCCGACTGGGTTCTGGGTGACGATAAACGATTGGCACTCATTGTTCTGCATGGTATGGAAGGGCCTGTTGAAGTGAACAAACGGGTTTACGACGTACCCGATATTCTGCCGGTTATGCCCGCCCACTCAACGCTCGATGACAATTCCATTACGGCTATCCTGACCTACATCCGTAACGAATGGGGAAACAACGCAGGCCCGGTAGCCCGGCGGCTGGTTGGTACCACCCGCGTTACGTCGCAGGGGCGCGTGGTGCCCTGGACTGCCAAAGAATTGAACAGCTACGTGCTCGAATCCAAAACCTCTACCGGCAAATTATAAGGAAAATCTATGAATCGACGCGATTTTATCCAACAGGCAACGGCTGGTACACTGGCTTTTTCATTACCCGATTTTCCTTCCTTCGCCAAAGATGCGCGAATGGGTATTGTTGTTCATTCGTATGCCTTTCGCTGGAATTCCAAAATAACGAGCAGCAAATATCCCGGCTTTACCGACGCTATTGCCTTGCTCGAACATTGTCATCAGATTGGCGCGGGTGGCTTGCAGGTCGTTGTGAATGGATGGACATCTGATTTCGCCAGCAAACTGCGGGAGAAGCGGGAGAAATTGGGACTGTATCTGGAAGGCTCTATTGCCGTACCGAAAACGGCTGATGCGCTCCCGAAATTTGAACAGGAAGTACGTAACGCCAAAGAAGCGGGTGCAACCATACTACGTACCGTTTGCTCGACAGGTCGACGTTACGAAACGTATCATTCGGCGGAGGCATTTCGCGAATTACAGAAGAATGCGCTGACTTCCATGCAGTTGGCTGAACCGGTTCTTAAGAAATATCAGGTTAAGCTGGGCGTCGAAAATCACAAAGACTGGCGGGCACCACAGCTAGCAGCTATGCTTAAGCAAATCAGCAGTGAGTGGGTTGGTGCTACGGTAGATTTCGGCAATAACATTTCGCTGCTCGAAGATCCGATGCAGGTTGTTGAGACGCTGGCTCCCTATGCCGTCAGTACGCACATTAAAGATATGGCCGTTGACGAATATCCCGACGGTTTTCTACTTTCGGAAGTACCATTGGGAACGGGCATTTTAGACCTACCGAAGATGGTGGAGATATGCCGACAGAAAAACCCGAACGTTACGTTCAGCCTTGAAATGATCACGCGCGATCCATTGAAAATTCCCTGCCTGAAAAACGAATACTGGGAAACCTTCGGCGACGTACCGGGCATTGATCTGGCTCATACGCTACGTATGGTTAAAGAAAAACAGCCGAAAACGGCCCTCCCACGCGTTTCTCAACTGGAGGGTGAAAAACAACTTTCCGCCGAAGAGGATAATATTCTGGCCTCTCTGCGCTACAGCAAAGACAAACTGGGGATGAAATGAATGGATAATGTGAAATAAATAATGGACAATGCCTCTCTTGTTAGAGGTTCCGGAAAAACCATTATTCATTTTACATTATCCATTGTTCATTGCCCCTACTATATTATTCATTTCCTATTTCAACATGACGAAAGAAAAACTTCCGGGAATCAGTCAATTCGATCTTACAGGTAAATCAGCAATCATCACTGGAGGCTCTAAAGGTTTGGGACTGGCAATGGCGGCTGGCCTTGCTTCGGCAGGTGCTAATGTAATGCTGGTCAATCGCACTGCCAGCGAGGGAGCCGAAGCCGCGAAAGACCTAAGCAATGATTTCGGGATAAATGCCATTTCATTCGCAGCCGATATTACCGATCAGATCCAAACCGAAGCGATGGCAAAAACGGCTTTCGATACGTTCGGACGTATCGATATCCTTATCAATAGTGCTGGTATCAACATTCGGGGGGCCATTGATGAACTCTCGCTCGATGATTTTAATAAGGTGATGCAAGTAAACGTACAGGGTACCTGGCTCTGCTCACGCGCTGTAACATCGTATATGAAAGAGGCCGGACGCGGAAGTATTATCAATCTGGCTAGTACGCTCGGCCTGGTTGGTTTATCGAACCGTACTCCCTATACATCCAGCAAAGGTGCTGTTGTTCAGATGACGCGGGCATTGGCGCTAGAACTCGCTCCGTTCAACATCAACGTCAATGCCATTTGCCCCGGCCCCTTTTTAACCGCCATGAACGTACCCATTGCCGATACGGAAGAAGGGAAAAAGTTTGTGGTGGGTGCCACTGCACTCGGTCGGTGGGGCGAACTCCGCGAAATTCAGGGAGCCGCCATTTTCCTCGCCAGCGACGCCGGTACGTATATGGTTGGTTCCATGCTCACCGTCGACGGCGGCTGGACAGCGAGATAAATTTAGAGATGAGTGATGAACGTTAAAACCTTATGCAACTGCAACCAACACCACCTTCCACCAAACCTACCCGAGTACGTTACGGTATGTTGGCACTCGTTTTTGTCAACGTAGCGATTAACTATCTGGATCGTGCCAATCTTTCGGTAGCGGCTACTGCACTGGGGAAAGATCTGGAACTGTCGACCAAAGAGCTAGGGTATATTTTTTCGGCGTTTGGCTGGGCATATGCGGCTTTACAGATTCCGGGGGGCATCATTGCCGATCGATTTGCCCCCCGAATCTTATATGCTTTCTGCCTCATTACCTGGTCGTTGGCTACTATAGCGCAGTCAGTCGTCAGCGGATTCTTAAGTTTATTTTCACTACGTCTGGCAACTGGTACGTTCGAAGCGCCTTCTTATCCAATAAACAACCGAGTTGTAACCAGTTGGTTTCCAGACAACGAGCGTGCATCAGCCATTGCGATGTACGTATCGGGTCAGTTTATCGGATTAGCTTTTCTGACGCCAGTTTTAGTAGCTATTCAGTCTAGTTTTGGCTGGAAAGGGTTGTTCGTTATAACCGGTTTGGTAGGGCTGGTCTGGGGTGTCGTCTGGTATTTGTTCTATCGCGATCCGTTAGACCATCCGCGCGTAAACAAGGCCGAACTGGATTATATTGAGGAAGGGGGAGGGCTATTTCAGGGAAAGAAATCGGGCGTCGATAGTCCATCTTTATGGCGCTGGGAGAATTTCAAAGTAATCCTATCCAAGCGAACTTTATGGGGGGTTTACATCGGCCAGTTTTCGGTTAACGCAACGTTGTGGTTTTTTCTGACCTGGTTTCCAACGTACCTGGTCAAATACCGGGGCATTGATTTTAAACAATCGGGCTATCTTGGCTCTATTCCGTTTCTGGCTGCCTGCGCCGGATTACTGCTCTCAGGATTTATATCAGATCGGTTAGTCAAACAGGGAAAATCGGTAAGTATGGCCCGAAAAACGCCAATTATTGTGGGCTTGCTTTTATCTGTGGTAATTATCGGAGCCAACTATACCGACGATGTTACCATGATTATTTTCTTCATGTCACTGGCCTTTTTCGGGGTTGGTATGGCGTTGATTTCGTGGGTGTTTGTTTCGATTTTATCACCCAGGCATTTGATTGGCCTAACGGGCGGTGTATTCAATTTGATGGGCAATCTGGCGTCTATCGTAGTACCCATCACCATTGGCCATTTGATTACAGGCACAGACTTTAAACCGGCTATTGTGTTTATCGGGATAGTCGAATTTATTGGTGCCTGTGCTTATATATTTCTGGTTGGTAAGGCCGAGCGGATTTCAACGAGCAATGATCAGCCAGAAAATGCGCCCGTTTTTGAACAGAAATAAACGCTACGTTGTATGCTAGAAAATGAAAACCCGATTTGTTCTTCATATTCCTTCGCTACGTCCTGATGGGATGGCGTTATTTCCGTTCATTCTGGTTCGAAAACCGAACCCTCACCCAACACTGGTTAATCACGAGCGGATTCATTTGCGTCAACAGGCCGAATTGGGCATTATACCGTTTTATATCTGGTACGTAGTGGAATATCTCGTTCGTCGGGTTCAGTATCGCGACCATTACACCGCCTACCGAAATATCTCGTTTGAGCGCGAAGCATTTGCCAATGACCAGAATTTAACGTACCTGCGCACACGTAGCTTCTGGCAATTCTGGCGCTACGTATCAAAAAAAACGGCTTGATTTACTACGTATGTCAACGGGAATTATTGACTGAGCCGTCACCTCTAACACCCGCAATAACCACAATAGACGATAATACGACTACGAGAACTGGAATACCCTCCCGAAAGCCGATCAAACGTAAATCTTCAGGAATGTTCAGGTAAAGCAAAATAGTAATAAGACCACGCGGAGCCAGCCAAAGTAAGGCTCTGGCCGTACCACGATACGTTAGCCGAAGCGTTATCCAGCGCCAGGCTAGTATAACCATAACAAACAACGCGCTCACAATCAGGGCATCGGTATTGATTAGATCGCGCGGAACAGCAGCGTAGCCCAATAGCAGAAAAAAGAACGTACGTATCACAAAAGACCCTTCGGCGGCCAGATTTTTGAGTTGGTCAAGCTCTTTTTCAAACAGGTCGTTCTTCAAAATTTCGCTCAGTCTTCCGCGAATAAACAGTTCGGTATTATTCAGAAATAATCCGAAAATCAGAATTAGTAATAGAGAAGAAAGATGGTTTATTTCGGCCAACGCATACACCAAAAATAAAACCGAAATAATGGGCAGAAATTTAATCCGGTGATTGATACGGCTAATCAGGTAAAGCAATAGAAAGCAGCACGCCAGCGAAATCAACGCCATCACGAGCGTATCACGTGCGAATGATAAGACTGCTCCAAAAATAGAATTACGGCTTAGTAGCAGAAAGTTATAGGCCATAATTCCTAAAATGCTCGCAAACGCAGATTCATAAATGGCAAATTGCTGCTGATTCTCCGACAGATTTGGTATGCTCTGAACCGTTACACTACTGCTGATAATCGAAAACGGCAAAGCAGCGATCAGGCAATGATAATACGTATCGTTCAGCAACAGATAGAGCATGGTAGCCATAATGAGCGTACCACCTATAATCGATAAAAGTGAAGCTATAAGAGTTCGCCGAATTAAACTTAGTTTATCACCATGCAACTCCAGATCAAGGCCACCTTCGAGCACAATTAGAATCAGGCCGAGCGTGCCTAATATGGGCAGAATAGCATTGATATAAGGCACCTGAACCCCAAAATACTCTGTCGCATAACGGGTTATACCACCCATCAGCAGTAACAACAACACCGATGGCGTTCTGAAACGGCTACTGAACAGGTCAAACGCATAAGAAGTCAACACCGACAAACTCAGTACAATAATTAAAATGGATGAGTCCATACGGTTAGCCGGGTTGTTACCAGAGCAAGGTTAATTACTGGAATTTATTGATTCACAACTATTTACAACGCTGATTTAGCGGCTTGGCCAATTGTTATTTCTTGGCATAATAATACAGGTTTACCGACGATGCGCTGGCTCGTTCACTGATCGTAAAATAGCCTTTGCCTTCTTTATCGAAGCAAACAGCTTCGCCCTGCGGCTCAACCCGGTATGGCAGTGAACGGCTCTTCCCTAACTGCAACGCATCGGCTATCGACTGGCCAGACTCTCGTTTCCAATACCGAATTTCGGTATACGAACGAACGATAATTTCACTACCATCGGGCGAAATAGCGGCTCCAGTCACAAACGTCATCGGTATCTGCCCCCAGGATTTGGCCGTGGCCACTTCATTGATATTATGCGGATAGGGCAAGCTATACAAATGCACATTTTCTTCTCGCTTGGTGATGATGTAAATGTCTTTTGTCAGCGGATCGACAAACATGGCTTCGGCATCGCGAGGCCCATCCGGGTAACGAAAATTAAGTCGAACTACGTCCGTAATAGGCGTTTCCAACGTAGCAGGTTCAGTTAGACGGTAAATCTGACAAAGCGTATTCTGGCTGAAGTTATCGCCGATGTCGCCAATATAAATATAGTTGGTATTATCATTTGGCCCCGGCCCAATGGCAATTTCTTCCCAGTCGCGATTTCCGAAAAGGGGCACTGTAACCTTACCTTTCACTTTACCATCATACCCCAGAAGAGCCAGTTCTGCCGGACTACCACTATCCTGATTTATCCAAAGATTACCGGGCATACTGCGGCTATCGGCCATTCCTGAGGCTTCGTCAATTACTCCCGGAGCAACTGCTGTAACCGTTGGGTCAGCAAACTCCACCGAATAGACGCTGGGAGAACCCAGTTTACAGGAAATGAGCGCCAATCCCAGAACAAACGAAACGAAATAACGCATGAAGAATTCAAGTTGATTCAGTTGTCAAAGTAACGAATTGATGGGCAAATAATGATAAGCCGCTTCATAAGAAAGCTATTTATCATGTTTATGAGAGGATTTTATTCTATGCAGGAAGCCATATTCTGAACGTAGCACCTTCGGCAGGGCGCCCTTCAGCCATTACATATCCGTGGTGATTATCAATTACTTTCTGCACAATTGCCAGTCCGATACCAGTACCTGTATAATCGCTCTTGTTGTGCAATCGCTGAAATACCTGAAAAATCCGCCCGGCCTGATGTGGCTCGAAACCGATGCCATTATCGGTTATTTCAATAAGATGAAAAGCTCGATTACTATCACGAGACGAAACAGGAATAGCTGTTACGTGCTGCCCCAAAACAGGCTGGCAGGCAATTGTAACTTTCGGTGGATTCTGCTCATCATCCTTACAGAATTTCAGTGAGTTACTGATAATATTCTGAAACAATTGCCTTAGTTGCACGGCATCACCACGTAGCACAGGCATCTGACCAATCACTACGTTTGCCTGTTTTTCCAGGATGGCTGTTTCAAGATCAGTAGCTACATTCTGCAAAACTTCGTTCAAATCGACCAGCGCAACTGTTTCCTGTTTGTTCGCAATTCGGGAATAAGCCAGTACGTCTTTAATCAGCAATTGCATACGGGCGGCCGCTGTTTGCATACGCTGAATAATATTGACTCCCAATTCATCTAGCACTGTCCCGTATTTGGCTTGTAGCATATCGCCGAACGATTGAATCTTACGTAGCGGTTCCTGCAAATCGTGACTGGCGATATAGGCAAACTGTTCCAGATTTTTATTAGATCGCTGTAAATCAACTATAGAGCTTTGCAATTGCTCTTCCAGTTTTTTGAGGGGGGTATAATCCAGAAACGTAACCAGCAAATCATCCCCTAAACGGGCCGTTGTTATATTCCCTGAAACATCGATTCCATCCGCATTGTATTGAAAGGGAAAATCCTGCGCCTGACCTGTTTCGAGTGTAAAAGCCAATTGTTCTAATAAGCCACTTTCCAGATACGTTGGAAACCAGTTGCTTACCAAATGCCCAATAATAGTTTCTGGCTCTTGGTTCACGTAGCGGCCCGTAGGCTGATTTGCCATCCGAAAGCGAAAATCCACGATCTGGCCCGTCAGATTTCGAACGGGAGTAATCACAAAAATGACAATCTGTGCGGAGTCGATGATCGTTCGCATCTCCTCAGCCGATTGCGCAATGGCCTGTTGCGTTTTATGACTCTCACTTATATCTGTATACGTAACAGTAAGCCCATCGCCCAATGGCGAAAGCGCCATATCGTACCAGATTTCAGCACCATTCTCTTCATAATCAAGGTAAATATGCGTTGGTTTCTGGGTTTCGGCTACGGCTACGTATTGGTCAAACAAACCTTTTTCCGTTACTAGGGGGCAAATTGCGCTAATACGTTGCCCAATAATAATCTCCGCAGGCTTGCGGAACATCGTTGCCCCAGCTTCGTTGATAAGCGTCACGACAAAATCAACAATGGTACGGGTTTCATCACGAATAGCTTTTAAGGCCATGATGGCATTCGATGAACTATTCAAAACACTGTTGAGCAAGTTAGCCTGTTCTGCTTTTTCGTGTTCAGCAGCTTTCAACGCCGAAATACTACGTGTGATGCTTAAAATACCGTCGCCCAGTTTTGTCCGGTGTACCAGAAACCATCCATTCAGTTTTGCATTGAAGTAGGTAATCTCACGCGGCTGATTTGTTTCCAGCACAGCGTACATCTCCCTAAAATTACGTTCCGATTCGGCCCGTTCGTGGCCATTAACTTCCAGAACACGAGTTCCGGGGCTTACTTTATAATGGTTCCGTGTAATATCCTGCGCTTTTTGATTGGCATAAGCAATCTGGAAATCAACTATTTCCCCTACTTCATTCCGCATAGCCTTCATCCAGATTACGGCATCGGGTAGCGCATCGAGAAGTTGTAATAATCCTATATCGGTAGATTGTTCAGCCAGCATGTACGCGCGATATGTTGGTGCAAAAATTAGTAGAAATTCAATTCGAAAGACAAATTATGAGTCAATTTTTTTGTTCGCAACGTAGCGTTTACACTATTTCCGTGTACTTGCTCCTTTTCTCTGTCAGTTCGAATTTTTAGCATACTACACAGTATAAACCTTTCTGGATTTAGTACCAACCCCGCCCCACTTTATGGTATCTAGTTAGTTTTTCCAGAGTTAATACTTTAACATGTTATTACCGGCAAAATCTAAATTTCTTTAATTCATGAGAACCCGTTCATTCTTTTTTGCAGGCCTGGCTCTGCTCGGCTTATGCTTTAGTTTCACCTTCAGTACTCCTCCATCAGTTGATGGATGGGTTAGTATTTTCGACGGCAAGACGTTTAATGGCTGGAAAGTCACCGAAGAAAGTCCTGGTACCTTTACAATTCAGGACGGAGCAATAGCTGTTGCTGGCCCACGTGCTCACTTGTTTTACGATGGCCCTGTTGGTAATCACGATTTCAAAAATTTCGAGTGGAAAGCGCAGGTGAAAACCATGCCCGGATCTAACTCAGGTATGTTTATTCATACAGCTTACCAACCATCGGGCTGGCCATCAAAAGGCTATGAAATTCAGGTCAATCAAACTCACACCGACTGGCGCAAAACTGGTAGCGTATACGCTATGCAGGACGTAAAAGAAGTGTTTGTGAAAGACGATGAGTGGTATACGGAACATATTAAAGTAGAGGGCAAACACGTAACCATCAAGATCAATGACAAAGTCATCAACGATTACATGGAACCCGATAGCGTAAGCAATTCGAACAAACCGAAAAAACTGAGCAGTGGCACCGTTGCCTTACAAGGCCACGACCCAAAAAGCAAAGTATTTTTCAAGGATATTATGATTAAAGTATTGCCTAACTAACAAAGCCACTCTACAAAAAATGGCGGTCGCTACGTAGCGACCGCCATTTTTTGTAGGGTATAACTATCTGAGTTGGTATTATTTGAATTGTTGAATACTGTATTGACTAGCCTGTAACAGTGCCGGATTTTTAGCCGCAACGGCCGCACTGACCTCGCCGATACGTGCATTCAGGGTATAAATTTGCTCGCCAACCAACACATTTGTTGTTGCCTGGTCATAGCCTGTTGAATCGTTTTTTACAATCGTTGCTGTTTTCCAGTCGTCGGTGCTACGTACCTGTGTTACCCGATTTCGATTGTTCACTACGTATAAATCGTCATTGTGCAACAACATCCCATCGCCACCCGGCAATGTTACGCCCGTAATCTCTGTTGTCTTGTTTTCGGTTGTATTGAGGTCAACTTTATACAATTTACCCTCATTAGATTTTACTACGATCAGGTATTTTTTTGGATGATAAACAATGCCATTCAGATTGATGCCCGTACCCGAAAACAAAGGCGATTCGAGTAATATACTTGGATCGGCTCCGTTGGCCGGAACCTTATAAATTACCGGAGCAAACGAGTCTGTTACGTATACGTTTCCATCCGGGTCAATGGCCAGATCGTTGGCAAAATGATTACTGTTTGGCACTAACGTAGCCAGATTTATTCGGCGCACATTCTGCTTTGTTGTCAGATCATAAATGTACAATCCTGCGGTTTTAAGGGTAGTTTGGGCTGTACTTTTCTCCGAAACGCCCTGATCGCCGTTGCACACGAAGAGCAGATTATCCCGCATTTTAATGCCAATTGCGCTTATGAGCTGCGCATCATCTTTGATAAGATCTTCGTAACGCCCATTCTGATCTACAGTACCAATTTTCCCCTGTGTAATCGAGCTAACCAAAAATCTATCGAGCGATGGCGAATACGTAATTCCTTCTGGATATTGACGACTTGCCGAAAACGGAATGCGTGCAGGAATTGTAGGTGCGCTGAATTCAGGATCAGGGGTATTACAGGACGTAGTGAGTAGGCTAATTAGACCAATTTGAGCAACGCAAAAAAGAAGACGGTTCATAACGCAACGTATTAATAGATAAAGCACGAAAAATGTGCTACAAAGAAAGAACGAAATAGGGATACTACGTTCATGTTTGTCGGTAAAACTATCTGTTCGGTTTTGAGTTTTATTACCAGACGAATTTTATACCGTTATGAAACATTTCACCACCCTGACCGAAGCAATGGAAGATCTACGAGATCGTGGATATACCCATGAGTTTGGTCCCAAGAACGATTATCTGGAAGAGAAAAGTACGGCGACTAAACTGAAAAAAGAGGAATTTATCGTTGACGAATTTCATCGATTCGAAGGTACTTCGGACCCTGGCGATGAAATGACACTGTACGCTATTACGGCATCGAACGGCATGAAAGGCGTATTTGTATCGCCACAGGGCACTTATTCGAACGAAGTATCGCCAGAATTGATGGCCAAGTTCAACGTAGGCGAGCGTCCACAGGTAAATACCGATGGTGCGGTGCAACCGCTTGAACAACACGGTAGCGCCCGATAAATTATTTATCGCACAATTGCAAGAAAACCACCCGGAAGATGTAAAATTTTCCGGGTTTTTAGCTATATTTGCGCCCTTTACAAAAAAGCCGTTCTTTATCGTCTTGACATAAATTATGAAGTT
The DNA here is from genome assembly GCF_054776875.1 of Spirosoma daeguense. NCBI lineage: Bacteria > Pseudomonadati > Bacteroidota > Cytophagia > Cytophagales > Cytophagaceae > Spirosoma > Spirosoma daeguense. The sequence goes on along the minus strand of NZ_BAAHBF010000007.1, from coordinate 96,621 downwards.
ATCCGAATTCAAATTTGATTTACCCGACAGTCTTATTGCCAAATACCCGGTAGAGCGGGGTGAATCACGGTTGATGGTTGTTGACCGGAAAACCAAAACAATTGAGCATAAGAAGTTTTCGGATATGCTAAGTTACTTCAGCGATGGCGACGTAATGGTCATCAACAATACGAAGGTTTTTCCGGCCCGTTTATATGGCAATAAGGAAAAAACCGGCGCCAAAATCGAAGTATTTCTGCTACGTGAATTAAACCGGGAAATGAAACTTTGGGACGTATTGGTCGATCCCGCCCGTAAAATTCGCGTGGGTAACAAACTGTATTTTGGCGACAGCGATCTGGTAGCCGAAGTTATCGATAACACTACGTCGCGCGGACGTACCATTCGTTTCCTGTTCGATGGTAATCATGATGAATTCATGAAAGCTGTTGATGAATTGGGCGAAATGCCAATTCCCCGCGAAATAAACCGGGAAGCCGAAACCGCTGACCGCGATGATTATCAGACGGTTTTTGCACAACACGTTGGTGCCGTAGCTGCTCCAACGGCTGGCCTGCACTTTACCCGTGCCATGATGAAACGTATGGAAATTAAAGGCATTCATTTTGCCCCTGTTACGTTGCACGTTGGCCTTGGTACGTTCCGGCAGGTGGATGTTGAAGATCTGACCAAGCATAAAACCGACTCTGAAAATTATCGTATTCCGGAAGATGCCGCTCAGACAGTGAATACTGCTCTGGATGCAGGCAAGCGGGTTTGCGCTATTGGCACTACGTCGTTAAAAGCAATTGAATCGTCGGTATCGGCCAATAGTCGGTTGAAACCCGTTGAAGGCTGGACAGATAAATTTATTTTCCCTCCTTACGATTTCAAGATTGCCAATTCACTGCTGACAAACCTGCATCTGCCAGAGTCAATTCTGATTATGATGACCAGTGCTTTTGGTGGCCATGAGCTGATAAAACAAGCTTACGAGGTAGCTATTAAAGAGAAATATCGCTTCTTTAGCTACGGCGACGCGATGTTGATTTTGTAAGGATGTCCAGTTGTTGCTGGCCGTTTGTACTTGGCTAGTTATTTCTTAGCATTATCTTATTTTTGAGGGGCCTTTTGGCCCCTTTTTTATGTAGTATTCAATCTCCTGACCAATGCCTGACGAGTTAACGATTGACGGCCACCAACAATCTACCTATTTCGCCATTATCGTAGCTGGTGGAAGTGGTAGCCGAATGAAATCTGACATACCGAAGCAGTTCCTTCTCCTTAATAACAAACCAATTCTTCAGCATACACTCGAGCGATTTCTTGAGGTTGTACCTGCTTTTCAAATAAGGCTTGTTTTACCCGAACGGGAGCTGGAGCTTTGGGCAAAACTTTGCAAGGAGCATAATTTCCACCCAGATATTCAATTGATTCATGGCGGGGCTAGCCGGTTTCAATCGGTACGTAACGGCCTGGCAGCAATTTCGGCTCCAGAAGGGCTGGTAGCGGTGCATGACGGCGTCCGGCCATTTATTTCGCCCGACATTATTCGTCATAGTTTTGCAACGGCCTCTCGCACAGGTTCAGCCATTACGTGTGTTCCGGTCAAGGATTCAGTACGTGTCGTTGATGCGGAAGGACGTAGTCAGGCGGTTGACCGGCGTTTATATCGACTGGTGCAAACGCCACAAACATTTCAATTAAGCTTGTTTAGAAAAGCATTTCAGGTCGATGAACAACCATTTTTCACCGATTGTGCGAGCGTAGTGGAATATGCAGGTTATTCTGTTACGTTGATTGAAGGTGCTTATGAGAACATTAAAATTACGACACCCGACGACCTGAACCGGAATTTAGCTTAATCTTTACAATCTTGTTCAAATGTCGCCGGAGCGATTCAGATGCCAGTACGTTTTTCACCTGACCATTATATAAACGGCATACGTAGTGGAGATCGGCTACTGCTGAGCCGGGCCATTACGTTGATCGAAAGTCAACGAGCAGCCGATCAGGCATTGGCGCAGACTGTTCTGGAAGGTGTTTTATCACAAACAGGCAACTCGCTACGTATTGGCATCACAGGCGTACCGGGTGTTGGAAAAAGTACATTTATCGAAGCACTGGGTACTTATTTAACTACACTTGGTCATCGACTGGCCGTGCTGACCATCGACCCAACCAGTCAACGATCAGGAGGTAGTTTGTTGGGCGACAAAACACGTATGGAAACGCTTTCCATGAACCCCAGCGCGTATATTCGACCTTCTCCGGCCGGAGATTCACTTGGGGGTGTAGCACACCGCACCCGCGAATCGATGCTCCTGTGCGAAGCGGCTGGCTTCGATGTGATATTAATCGAAACAGTTGGCGTAGGGCAATCAGAAACCGTGGTGCACGGTATTGTCGATTTTTTTCTACTGCTGATGCTGGCCGGTGCTGGCGATGAATTACAAGGCATGAAGCGGGGCATTATGGAACTGGCCGATGCTCTGGCAATCACCAAAACCGACGGTGATAATCAATCGGCAGCAAAGCGCGCCCGTATCGAATATCAGAATGCATTACACCTCTTCCCGCCTACCGATACGGGTTGGTCGCCACCTGTGCTTACCTGTTCGACGATTACCGGAGACGGCATTGCGGAGATCTGGGAAACTATTCAGGCGCATAGGCAACTTACTACGCAAAATGGAAGTCAGACAAAACGTCGTCAGGAGCAGCAACTTAGCTGGTTTCGGTCGTTGTTACGAATGAGATTGGAACAACAATTTTATACGAAGCCTACGCTACGTCATCAACTCGAAGATATTGAAGACCAGATACGTAGTGGTACGTTGTTACCCACTGCCGCCGTCGAGATCTTACTACGTATTTCCTTAACTTCTCATTAGAGTTGGTGCCTTTCTGCTTTTATAGATATGTCCAGATTTTTCTTCCTGCTAGCCTTTACCCTTTCGATACAACTCGCAAAAGCTCAACGCGATACAAGTATTACAATTTCAGCCGTGGGTGGACTACAATTCAACCAGACGCGGCTAATTGTTAAACCGAATACCCGCCTGAAACTTGTTCTCCAGAACAAAGACGATATGGCGCATAATCTGGTGGTTACCCGCCCAAATTCGCGGCTGCGGGTTGTAGAGTTTGCGCTGGCGCTGGGCGATAAAGGCCCTGCTTTACACCACGTACCGGTTATGGACGACGTACTGGCCCACACGGTCAGCGTTGAACCCGGGAATACCGATTCGTTACGTGTTACGTTATCTGAAGGTGCTTATCCGTTTGTTTGTACGTATCCGGGCCATGGCTCGATCATGTACGGCGTTATTTATGCCACCAATGAGCCGAAACGACTGCCAGCACCCGATCAGGATTTAAACGTACCGAATCCAAATCGGATGGCCGATGCCGCCCACCAGCACCATCAGTCTGCCGCATCGGGCCATCCGTATGCGCTTAAATTGCCAGCCGTTTATCGCACGTTTATGGCCGATTGCGGTCCGGCGGCTATTGCCGTAGGACTTCCGGGTGCGGATGGTGGGCAATCGTACGTATTTGACGCGGGGCAGTGTCGACTACGTTACGCTTGGTCGGGCGGTTTTGTCGATAACTCTGAACAATGGGATGGTAAAGGCCAGCGATATACCAAAGTGGTGGGCGAGATTTATTTCCGGGATAAAGGCGAATTTCCCTGGCGTGTAGGTAACAACGTAGCGGCACCTCAATTTAAAGGATACCGACTGGTGAACCGCTATCCTGAATTTCACTACGTAGTGAACGGGGTCGATATATACGAACTCATCAAGCCGGTCCCTAACCGACGCGGCCTTATTCGGCAATTCAGGCTCAGCCCCTCCAAACAGAACGTAACGTTTCTGGCAAGTGCACAACTTGGAATTCGGCTGAAATCATCTGTCGGGCGATTTGAGAACGGAACACTACGTCTGCCTGCCGGAACCCGGCAATTTACCTTAACCATCGAAACGAACTAATCTTTCACTTTTCATGCTTGCTTCGATTCTCCTGTCGGCGTTCTTATTGGCAACCGCTCCGGCCGATACCATTTCGGATTATTACGAGATAGAAAACATACCGATGCCAGCCGGTTTGGTAGCCGAAACAGGTGGGCTGGCCTTTTTGCCCGACGGTCGATTAGCGGCCTGTTTTCATCGGGGTGAGATTATGCTCTATAACCCGAAAACCAAAACATGGAAGCTATTTGCCGAAGGCTTACACGATCCGTTGGGGGTTGTGGCCATCAGTAATAAAGAACTACTGGTTATGCAACGCCCTGAGCTTACTCGTCTGACCGATACCGACGGCGATGGCGTAGCTGATCAATATACAACGGTGAGCGATCAGTTTGGCATGTCGGGCAATTATCATGAATTTGCTTTCGGGCCGGTACGTGATGCAAAAGGGAATTTATATATCAGTCTCAATACGGCATCGAACGGAGCAGGTATTCGCGATGAAGTACGTGGCCAATATGATGCACTTGGGCGGCAAGGGCGAATGTACGCTTGTGTGCCGTATCGGGGTTGGGTGATGCAGATTACGCCCGATGGAAAAGTAAAACCGTATGCCAGTGGTTTTCGGTCGCCCAACGGATTAGGTTTCGATGCGCAGGGACGGCTTTACGTCAGCGACAATCAGGGCGATTGGCTCGGCACCAGTAAATTATACCACGTAGAAGAAGGGAAATTTTACGGACATCCGACGAGTTTGGTATGGCGCGAGGGCTTCCCAAATATCGACCCGCTGACCCTATCTGTACAAACGCTCGACAGTATGCGTACGGTGGAAAGTATTGCTTTTCCACATGAACTGATGGCTCATTCACCTACACAGCCTTTTTTAGACAATACGGGTGGAAAGTTTGGTCCCTTTACAGGTCAGTTATTTGTCGGTGAAATGGATTTTCCGCACTTGTTACGTATCCTGCCCGATGAGGTAGGTGGGCAAATGCAGGGAGCGTGCGTACCGTTTTTCGCTAAAGCGGGCTCTAATGGCATTTCGCTACGTATCGGTAATAACCGGCTCGCTTTCGCACCTGATGGCAGTTTATATTTGGGCAAAGCCGATCATGGCTGGCTGGGCGATCGGGGCATTCAACGAATTAAATACAAGCCCGGTCGTATTCCGCTCGATATTCTGGCGATGAAACTGACACCAGACGGGTTTACGCTCACCTTTACCGAACCATTAGATGAACAAACAGCTCGCGAACTGACGAATTATCGTTTCCGCAGCTATTATTATGAATACCATCGCGCTTACGGTTCCAAGCAGATGGATGTTCAGACTCCAATAGTAACAAACGCTACGTTGTCGGCTGATCGCAAAACAGTGTCGTTAAAACTGTCCGAATTGAAGCCAAATCGAATTTATGAGTTAACTCTTGGTCCTCTTCAATCGGGTCAGAAGAAGTTGATGAGCCGATCAGTATGTTACACGCTGAATAAGCTGAAATAAAACCGGGATTAAACGGATTGAGGGATGAAACCAGATTTTTGATTTCATCCCTCAATCCGTTTAATCCCGGTTCAGGTTCGGACTAAGCGTTTCCGAGGGTGCGCTCGGGCTCATTGGCGCGTGTGGCTGGTACGTTTTCTGTACGCTGACTCCAGTCGGTTTCTGTTACGTTCGTTGTATCATCTTCCACCAGAGAAGCTTGCCCCCATGACGCCCGTTTCGATTCTTCTATAGACTTTCGCCTATCTTCGTCTTCTGCATCTTCGCCTTCGATTTTATTCTCGGCATCAATTTTTGCTACGTCGCCAGGCACGTCGGTATCGTTGCTATCTGCAACACGCGATGGCAATTCGTTGTCAAGATTTTTATCATTCAACTGCGCCAACTCTGGGGGAATACCCATTGTGTTGTGCATAGCCTGAGCCGCATACGACTCTGTGCTTTCTTTGCGTGATTTGCTACTTACACTCATAACGTTGATTGGTTTAGAATTGACTTTGAAAAGATTAGTAGATCGGTCTATTTTTTAAATCTGTTCCGGTTTCGGCAATATCTTCTTCGCGTTCTTTTTGCGTTTTATCAGACTTATTCAGCTTCGAATCGCTATCGTCTTGCTTTTTAGCTTCTTTTTGCGCTTCAGGTGCTGGCACTTCATCGTTCGACGCATAATCATCTGGACCATGCGTTGTTACGTCGACCGTGGCAGTGTTACTTTTCTTTGAATCAGCTACGGCTGCCTGTTCCCCTTCTTCGGTTACTTCAAGCGTGCTAGTCGACGTATCGCCCATGCGCAGAATACCGTTCTTACTATCCATATCGGTACTGCCAATTGCCCGGTCATTCCGGCCATCCTGACCACCCCGAACCTGTTGGCTATCGAGACCGTTCGCTGAATTTTCCTGTTCATAACGATTTCGATTATCCTCCATCGCTCTGTCCTTGTCGGTGTCGTCAGACCCAAAAGGCCCTTCGGTACGACCATTTATCTGCGCATCGCTGCGTTTTACATCATTTTCGTCTTCCATGGCATTGAGTCATTTTATATTAGTGAAATAACTCTGTTCAGGGCAAAAAGTTTAGTTGATCCATGTAGAGTTTCCTGCGTAATGCTACGTAGTAAATCTTCGAATGGGCTTTTCCGGATTGTCGCAAATGACCTACCGAAAAATCAATATACCTACCGAAAAATATACATTCAGGTACAGAATGCAGATAGACCCGAAGATTAGTCGCTACTTTACGAAGCCTTTTGTTACCAGACGATCCAGTACGTATCTTTTATTATAGTAGATAAAACTGGAATGAGTATTGCCTGGCAATGCTGATGAGGCAAAGATTTTTTAATAGTTGGATAAAGCGTAATGCAGAAAGCGGACCGACCATGTCGACCCGCTTTTTTTAGTTCCAGCGCATAAAAAAACGGCCGTCAATTGATGGCCGTTTTTCAAATTTATACTCACAAGATAATTAATCAACATCCCAGAACAACTTCGTGGCAAACACGTCGATTGTTCCTTGTGCTTTTACATTAGCCGAATTTGAGCCTCCTTCTGTATTCGGATAGAAGAAACGTAGTGGCCGTTTGTTAGCTTCTGGTACCTGTACGCTTTGCGGAATGACTGGCAGGTTTGTACGGCGGTATTCTGCCCATGATTCCAATCCATTGAAGTTGGTATTGGCAATCCATTTCTGAATGGCAATCGCGGCTAATTTATCTGTCGAAGCATCCCAATCGTAGTTCTGAATTTTGCTACCTTTAAATGCAGCGGCACCGGCCGTATTTGCTCCTAATACGCGGAACGACTGGAGAATACCTTCTTCAAAATACGCCTTAGCTGTACCTGTCAACGTTACGTCGGTATATCGCTGTTTTGCTTCGGCTAGCAAAAACTGAACCTCGGAAGCCGTCATCAGAATATAAGGGCGATTAAATTCACCTTTTACGAGCAGACTTGGCCCTACAGACGTAGTGTTGGTTGGCAAATAGCCTGAGCTGGCACCGAAAGGCGTACCTGAGTAATTTGCTACCACTTCTTTTAGCGTACTAACACCCGGTGTCGATGCGTTTTCTCCGCCGTTCGCATACGCAATACGCTTCAGCCGAAGCGTATCACCGGCTGCTTTCAGGTTGTTTACGAGAAACTGCGTTGGCCGTGGGTAGTTATTCAAAGCCCGTTTTGCACCGTTGGCATCATAGCCCCAGCGATCATAAACTGGGTTCTGTTTGCCAGCCGTTGCCAGATAGAACGAGGGGCCGCCAACACCCACATCGAAACCCGTCACAAATCCCGAACCTTCCGTCACTATTTTGTTGATTTCAGGTTTGATATAGGCATCACGTCCTGAAACTTTAGACTGACGAATCAGAATACGCATTTTAAGCGAGTTGGCGAACTGTATCCAACGGGTGATATTACCATTGAAAATAATATCAGAACCGGTGAATGCGCTGGCAAACGTATTGGCTTTCAGATCGACAATGGCTTCGTCGAGCAGAACGATCAGGGCTTCATAAACAGCTTTCTGATCATCGAATTTAGGAGCCAGTGCTGCCGTTGCTTTTAACGCATCTGTATAAGGCAGGTTGCCATACATATCCACCAATTGCTGGAATAGCATGGCTTTCATAACCTTCGATGGCCCTTTCAGATATTTCTGATTGTTGGCATCTGCATTATTGATTACGAACTGATAATCCTGCAGATTGTCGTAATACGGGTCCCAATAATTGAAATCACCATCGGTATATTGGTAAGCAAACTGAGACGTATTGATAATGTATCCATTACCCTGCGACCACTGTCCTGACCAATAATAACCTATTTCACTCGAACCCTGACCAGCATTTGTTCCACCAATGTTGGTTGCGGTTGTGAAGAGTGCGTTGGTAAATACAAAACTTGGAGACGCCGTAGGTAATTGGTTTGGGTTGGTGTTGACATCGAGAAACGATTCGCTACAGCTACTACCAACCAGGGCCATAAAGGCCGATATGACTATTGCTTTTAATTTCATGTTAAATCAATCGTTGGGGTACTTAGAACGATAGGTTAATATTTACGCCATACTGACGAACTGGTGGCGTCTGCGTAGTGGTGTTGATACCAATACCAATAGCTGTATTTGTTGTTGGTACAGCCGTGCTACCTGGAGCTGGGTTACCCTGATAACTGAATTCTGGGTCTGTGTAGTAATTCAGCTTATCAACGATCGTGAACAGGTTACGTCCATACACAGCAATGCTGGCACCGGAGAAAATCTTGGTTTTGGTGATCAGGCTCTGCGGTATGCGATAGGCCAGATTAACATCGCGAAGTTTGATGAACCAGGCTGGCGTAACAAAGTTCTCGGTGATCAGGCGGTAGTTATCAACCCATAGACCATATTCCGCTTCACGTACCATCGTGGTGTTTGCCGATACCGTACCGTCAGCATTCAGAACAGCCGAGTTCGGGAAAATCTGAGGAGCCCGGTTTTCCGTCCATTTACCCGTTCCGGTAAACGTCATTTGCCGACCCAGATCGCTGTACATTACGTTACCACCACGATATTCGAAGTTAAACGTAAAGCTCAGATCACCATACTCAATTTTCGAACCTAAACCGGCAATGTGCCTTGGTAACGTACCACCACGTCCAACTAACGACGTATTACGTAGTGGATATCCGGTTGTTGCGTTTACTAAAACCCGGCCCGATCCGTCTGGCGCATACTGATAACCATCGGTTTTCAGGTATGGGAAACGCATGTCTTTTATTACATTCGTTGTTGCGTATGAATAGCCGCCGTACTGAAATTCGTTGATGCCTGGATACAGGTCAAGAACTTTGTTATCGTTGTACGAATACCGGATAGCTGCATCCCATGAGAATTTACCACCACGAGCAATCAGATATTTCAGTTCAGCCTCATAGCCCCAGTTTCTGGTTTCGCCAACGTTGATCAGCAAGTTTGAGAAACCGGTTGTGTTTGGCACCCGAACCGTAATTACTTGTCCTTTTGAGTTCTGCGTATAAGCCGATACGTCGATGTTGATCCGGTTGTTTAACAATTGGAATTCGCCACCCACTTCATACGAATACACTGTTTCTGGCTTCAGGTTGGCATCAGGCAACGTATTACCTACTGTCAGACCAACAGTATTGCCAAATGGGAAGTTGGCTCCGTTCGAATACACCAGATCTAAGCCGTATAACGGAATATTGTCGTTGGCGTTTTTGTTGGCATTAACCCGAATTTTAGCATAGTTCAGGAAATTTGAACGAATGCTTGGGAACGCGTCTGTCGGAATGAACGAAAGAGCCGCACCGTAGTATGGGTAAGACCAAAAGCTCGATGGGCGATTTGCTTTATAGAAACGAGACGTAAAATCATAACGGAACGAGCCGTTCAGAATCAGCCAGTTTTTGTAGTTAGCTGTCAGATCGGCGTAGTAACCATACCGACGCTCTAACGTAGTGGTTTCACCACCAGTTAATTCGCCCTGACGGTTTGCTACGTTATAGATGTCTGGAACCACAACTGAGCTTGAGCCAATCCCAATCGCTTTAACAGCGCGTTGGTAAATACTGTTACCCAACAATAATTTGGTAGAAACCGGACCAAAATCTTTGGTGGCATTGATCTGGAATTCGTTGTTGATTACGTTCTCTGTTCCCGAATAGTCTAATACAGAACCTAAGTTATCGGTAATGGTGCGGTAGATACCTGTTCCATCGCCATCGCGGAAGAACGGAGCGGGAATAAACGCCTTCGTTTTAGCCCAGTCAGAATACAGGAATTTGCCTGTTGTGTTTTTACCTGTCCGAGAGTTGTTCATCATACCCAACCGTTCGGTAATCGACAACCAGGGAGTAGCTTTTAACGTAGCGCTAACGGTACCGTTCAGGTTGGCATCCTTATATTTCATCCGGTTGTTGTCGGCATTGAAATACGGGTTGTTATAATAATCATTATAGAAACCGTTGGGGTTAGCAAACCGATTGTTTTGCCAATCGCGCAAATCAGCTAATGGCAGGTTAGCAGGCTGGTTCAGTACGTCGTTGTAGAAATCGGCCGAAGTCCGGTCATAAGAAGCCTGCGTATAGGCAGCATTGAACGTAGCAGACAGTTTACCAATCTCTTTTGTGCCCGATACACGAGCCCCTGTCCGATCACTTTTATCGCGTGGAACGATACCTGCAATCTTCTGATTTTCAATCGACATGTAGAACGAACCTGTTTCGTCGCCACCCGTGAAATTAATCTGATTATTCATCGAAACGCCCGTATCGAACGCTTTCCGGCGAGCATCAGGAATAGCCGAATAAGGCAGCATATACTGGCCACCATCTTCCGTTGTACGGCCCTGCATACGCATTGAACCATCAAATTGGTCGCCGTATTGCTGGTTTTCGTAGGAACGCCAGTTGTCTTTCAGACGCTCCAGATAATCAGTCTTATAGCCTGCTGCGCCAAACGACGTAGAATAGTGCGACCCCGAACCGTATTTTTCCTGAAGCGCAGGCAGGAAACTGATTTGCTCGAAGTTGGTACTGTTGGAGTAGTTAACTTTCAGTCCGCCTTTCGTTCCTTTTTTGGTTGTGATGATAAGTGCTCCGTTGATACCTGCCGAGCCATACAACGTAGCAGCCTGACCACCTTTCAGAATCGAAACGCTTTCGATGTCATTGGGGTTGATCGTAGCCAGAATTGTAGAAGTAGTCTGCATACCATCCAGAACTACAAGCGCTTCGTTATTACCGGTTAAGGAGCGATAACCACGTAGTACAACTTTCACCGCCGGGTCTACACTGTTGTTCACATTGTAGACAGCTAAGCCTGTCACCTTGCCAGACAGTGCCTGTGCCAGTTGCGGAGACCGGCCGACTGTTACGTCGCCTGTTTCTACTTTCGACACAGCATAACCAATTTCCCGTTGGCTCTTCCGAACACCTTGTGCCGTTACAACTACTTCCTGAAGTTGTGACGCATCAGGTTTCAGTGAAAAATCGAGCGTTGTCTGATTCTCAATTTTAGCGCTTGTTGTTGTGAAGCCAATAAAACTAACCTGAAGTACATCGCCTTTTGCGGCTGTAATCTGATACGCACCATCTGCATTGGTGGTCGTTCCCTGATTTTTCCCTTTGATAATGATACTTACGCCAGGGAGTGGAGAACTGTCTTCTGATGAAGTGACTTTTCCGCTGATGACCTGAGCCAGCATAGGAATAGCGCACAAACACAGCAGGAGCTGTGTAAGTAAAAATTTACGCATAGAACATCGTTTAAGTTAAGAAAGTGGTACTAAATTAATAATCCACCTACAAATATAACATCGAGTATCAGATCAAAATTTGGCACTAGTTTACGAGCGTAAAATTATTGACTAAGGAACTAGGTTCTAGTAAAAGAAAATTTGCCACAAATACACCTTTCAATACATTTTGGTATTCATATCACGCCTTATTAAATTCTATAAATAATCTTATTTCAAAAAATAATTTACTTGAACACACGATATTCCGATTTGTCACCATTAACCTATATTAAATTTTTTAATTATATTTTAATAAGATCATACAAATACATTAATTTACAAAATTCATCTATTTACATACTTAGTTTTATATTCTAAACAAAAAACGCCAGCTATTTATAGCTGGCGTTTTTTGTTTAGAATATAAAACCGTTATTGTTTATCCCACCACACACGGGTATACTGATCATCTTTACCCTGACGCGTAATCACATCATTGTAATTCTTTGTGTTCAGCGTTGTTACCGTTGTAGGATAAGCCAATCGGCGAGGAATAGCCGTACCTCCATTTAAGGTAGAAGCAGCAGGCTTCAATACTGGATACCCAGTACGTCTCCATTCATTCCAAGCTTCTGTTCCCTGGTTGAATAAAGCTATCCAACGTTGGTTACCGATACGTTCGATAGCGTTTGCCTCTGTATACGCTACGTCGGGTTGAGCGATATATGTGTTGAAGGCAGCATCAGTATATGCGGTACCCAACCATTGTTGCATCGATGCTTTGATAGCCGATTCATATAGCGTCTTCGCATTACCTGTGGTCCAGCCTAGCTTGGCAGCTTCCGCCTGCGCAAACAGTACCTGTGCATAGGTCATAATATTAGCCGGGGCTGTTTGAGCGCTAATAGCTGAACCTGCCAACGAATAATCCTGCGCTTTACCCGGTGCAGGAAAAACAGCATATGGAGCACCTACATATTCTCCTTTAAGATTTGGGGCTGCATAAATTTGTAAACGTGGGTCACCTAATTTTTTGAGATAATCCACAAACGTATTACTTACAGCAAAATCTTTCCGGTTTGAGCGAACATAGTTAGCATACAACGGATTTTCGTTGTTTACATCAGCTTGAAATTTATATTGTACGTTATCAGCATTCGATGTCAGAACACCATCTGCCAACGCTGCGGCAAACTCAGTTTTACCTTTAGCCGGATCAATTTTAGATAAACGTAGCGCAGCAATCAAGCGGAATGAAGCGGCTAATTTTTTCCAGCGCGCAGCATTGCTTCCCAGAATAATATCACCTGCAACGGCTGTGCCCGTAGTAAATTGAGCGCCTGCTTCTTTCCACTCCTTAAACAGGTCGTTGTATATATCCTGTTGCTTATCGAAGGCAGGGGAAAAATTCTGGTCACCTTTCAGGGCCTGTGTATACGGTACGTCTCCCCAGCGGTCAGTGATAAACTGATAAATGTAGGCTCTCAGAATACGAGCAATTGCAATCTGATTGGCATTAGCCCCGTATTGAGCTGCCCCACTTTTTGTTGCTTCATTTGTATTTTGATCAATTACTGCCTGTAGATTAACTAACGGTCCTGAATACAGCCCGTTAAAGCTAAAATTGATCGTTTTATATCGCGAATCCTCAATGTACGTTACGTCCGAAAACTGTTGTACATAAAGTGCAGGAGCAATGTTGAAGCCACCAGGCCCAACTTGCGAGTTCATCGTTCCCACTGTGCGTTGAGCCCCCGTCATTAAGCTAGCTGTATTCGGGAAGAGCGCACTGTTCGGGTTTACGTTCAGCTCCTCAAATTTGTTACAGGCAGCTGTTGTTAGTAACAATCCACCCAGAAGTATTGATTGAAATGCTTTCATTTTTGTCGACAATATCGTTAGTACGTTACGTGTAAGCCGTTTTTCACTGTGTTAGGCTTATACGTAACGATATTATTTATAAGCTTACACGCAGGTTAACACCAAACGAACGAACTGGAGGCAACTGTCCACCTTCGTACCACAGGGTTTCTGATTCAGATATATCAATACCACCACCGATTGCGCTATAAATTAATACAGGATTACGAGCGATCAGTGAGATATTAGCTGACTGAGCCCATTTACCCAGCATACGTTTGGGCAGATTGAATCCGAAAGCAACCTCACGCAGTTTAACGTAGGTTTTGTTATAAATCCACCGTTCGTTCAGCGCAAACAGCCAGTTTTCATACAGATTCTGAGCATCTACGCGCGTCGTATTCTGGCGGCCATCTTCGGTTACACCATCAAGCAGTACGCCACCACCAGTAGCAGGATCATCACGTAGCGGTTTGCCCAGTTCATTCAGACCAGCCGTTTCAGCACCTAAACCTGAATAAGCATTGAACATTTTGGTTGTCGAGAAAAATTTGCCGCCTACAACAAAATCCGTGTTTACTCGAAGTGTTAAGCCTTTATAGCTGAATGTGTTTAACCAGCCACCTTTAAACTTCGGCAGTACAGAGCCTAGCTCTACGTTATCTTCTTTGATATACAAACCTGCATTATCGCCACTACCATAGACCATGGGGCGACCATTTGCATCTTTTTTGATCCCCTGACCAACTAATGTACCCCAATCACGGGCCGAACCATCAGTACCTGTGCGAGCATTCAAGGTCAGTGTACGCCATTGAGGACCATCAATCTGATAGTTGGTCAGACCACTAGCCAGTTCAATCACCTGCGATCGGTTGCGATCGGCATTGATGTCGAATTCCCAGCTAAATCCATTCGGATTTTTGATAGGGTTAGCATAGATATGCAATTCGAGACCCGTTGTACGAATCAGGCCAGCATTAACCACTGCATTTGTGTACCCACTGGTTGGGTCAACTGGGAGCGGAATAATCTGGTCTTTGTTATTATTCTGATACGCCGTGAATTCTAAACCAATACGGTTGCCTAGGAAACGCAGGTCGATACCACCTTCATAAGACGATGACAGACCAGGCTTCAGATTTGCATTTGGCAAAGTGCCCGGTAGAAACGCTGTTGCGTTAGTACCATATGGCTGACCAGCGGTATAAGCTAAAGCTGTTTGGTAGGGTCCAACGTCTGTACCAACCTGTGCATAACCAGCACGGATTTTAGCATACGATATCGTATTGCTCTTTGGCAATAATTCGGTCAGAATCAAACCAGCAGATACCGATGGATAAAAATAGGAATTATTAGCCTTTGGCAACGTCGACGACCAGTCGTTACGTGCCGATGCTTCTACGAAAACGAAATCGCGAAAACCAATACTTACGTTACCGAATACACTATTTACCTGCCGTTCGTAGAGGTAGTTATTAGCCAATGGACGACCAATCGAAGCCGCTATATTGTAAAAACCTGGAGCAGAAAGGCCGCCCTGAGTAGCCTGGAATAGCACGTCAACACGGTTATAACGAATATTACCACCCGCATTAGCTACAATTGACAGGTCTTTGAAATTCTGGTTATAATTTGCCAGTAATTCATAGTTGTTTTCCCGGCTATTTGTGTTGAGCGTTGAGAAACCACCCAAACCACCTTCATTCAACGTACCGATAGCAATACGTCCTTGCTGGTAGTAAGCATTCTGATCACGACGTACTGTAGCCGAAGCTTTCAGTGCGGGTGTGAACTGATATGTCAGACCGAAATCTCCAAATAACCTGTCACTACGGTTTGTATTGGTGTTTTCGTAAGCACTTGTAAAAGGGCTATCCCAATATTTAGGCCTTGAGTCAAGTGGACCACCAATATTCCAGCTACGGAACGTACCATCCGGGTTTTTGTAGTTACGTAAGTCTTCAATACTTACCTGACGTTGAAACCACTGGTTAAAGCTACCAATTGTCTGATTATATCCGTTCAATACAGGGTTACTAACCGTTAGTGGTGTTCCCGAAAGACCGCTGTTCTGAGGAGACGTACCACCTGTAGACCCATAACGGTCAGCCGGTTGATTCTTCGTGTTCGTAGCCGTGTAATTGATATTCAGATTGGCTGTCAGGTTCTTACCAAAATTAATGGCGTTCTTAGCGCTGATATAATCCCGTGTTTGAGATGAATTTGGAATAATACCATTGTTAATAATGTGCGTATACGACACCCGGCTCTGGAACATATCCGTACCCCGCGAAAAAGCAATGTTCGTGTTATTGCTAATTGGCTTTTCGAAAAAATCTCGCACGTTGTTAGGCTGCGGAGAGAACGGCGTTAATTGACCAAACTGTGGTCCTTGTTGCCAAGAAGCTGCCGAACGGTGCGGAGAGCCATCTAGGCGTGGCCCCCAGCTTTCATCTGCTGAATAGTCCAGAATTTTCTGACCATTAAACGAAGCCCAGGCGGCTGGATGGATGGCCGGATCATATTCGAACGTTTCCCAAGCCTGTGAATAACCCCCACCGTATTCGTTTTGATATTTAGGCAACAGTGCCACCATATCTAACGTAGTACTATGATTGATATCAAGGCGAGTTTCACCAGCTTTGGCACGCTTAGTTGTGATCACAATAACACCAGCCGATGCCCGGTTTCCGTACAATGCTGTAGCTGATGGTCCTTTTAGAACCGACAGATTTTCAACATCATCCATATTCACCTGACTAATGTCAGTTGGTGTACCGTCTACGATGTACAATGGATCGCTACCACCAAGTGAGTTAATTCCGCGAATACGAATGCTTGGGTTACCGAATTTAGCTCCAGATTGGCCAAGAACTTGTACACCAGCTACTTTCCCAGCCAGCGCATTACCTACATTCTGATCGCGGGCAAAATTTAGTTTATCGGCTTTAACCTCCTGAACAGCATAGTTCAGCGCTTTCTTATCCCGAGCAATACCTAAAGCAGTTACTACAACTTCCTGTAGTTGGGATGCATCCGGTTCCATCGTCACATCAATTGCCGAACGATTTCCGATGGCAACCTCCTGGCGCGAAAATCCAATAAACGAGAAAATGAGTGCAGTTGCGTTCGACGGTACGTTTAAACTGTAGTTACCAGTTGCGTCTGTGGTTGTACCGCGAGAAGTGCCTTTTACCGAGATGTTTACTCCCGGAAGCGGAGAGCTGTCTTCTGATGAAGTGATCTTTCCATTAATAACTCGGTCTTGAGCCATCAACGGAATAGCAAATAGACACAGGATGAGCTGTGCTAGTAGATATTTACGCATAACGTTTTAATAAGTTAAGAAATGTTAAAACTTATTTCAAAGGTATTATATATTCTTAATAATAATATCCGACGCTATTCGCAGCTTACCTAGCTGATAATCTTAAAATATTCTGTTCTGGAAAATAAAATTTTGAAAATCTACCATTTAACTTAATCTGCCGATTTTTTCGGGAAGTCTCCGGCTTCAAAAATTTAATATTGAATCAATAGTTTTAATTCTATTTTAATAAAAAGAAACCGTTAAGATATTTTTAGTATACACTTAAATTTATTCTCGCTTTACTACAGATATATACCAATAGATATACGCACTATTCATCTACAAAAAGTACAATTACCTATTCATTACATAAGGAATTATACTAAATTGGATTAGGGATTTTTCACTACAGATTCTTAACTGTTTATGCTACTATAATTACTACCTTTCAGCCAATTATCCTTTTATAAACCGGACCAATCCAGCTTCAATTAATAGAAAAGCTAAAGCCGCTAATAGGAAATACTTCCACAGACTTTTACCCAAATTTTCCTTCTCTAATACCTGCACAAAATCGCCGTCCTGGATACTATCAAACACCTCTACGTTGGTTTGATTAGCAAACGTTCGGCGTAGTTCATCCGCCGAATAAAAATCCATTGACGATTCTTGATTTCCGTGGTTAAAAGCCAATAACCGCTCCGTTTTATTGTTTAGCTGAAGTTCATAATAGCCAGACTCAACCTCCTGCCCAGCAGCTAACTCATTACTCTTGGGCATTTCGAGCAATAACTGATTCCCAACGATACGCTGTACTGGAATAATTTCCAGCTTATCATGCTTCAGTTTATAAACTGATCGTTCTGAGGGATTATTTACGGGAATCGTAACCAGATTATCATCAAATGAATAAGCGGTCCGTTGAGAACGCACACTAAGAGCTGCCATTTTGTACATAACCGGAACAAACAAAGCATGCTCAGCCAAATTTCCATAAGCTGAAGTTAGCGGGTTAGCCAGTATATATATATGTCCCTGGCGGGAAGCGGCTCCCCCTCCTACTGTCGAATGCGTCAGCAAGGGACTTCCATCCCTTAGATTCAGCAATCTTTCTCCCGCATTCCAACGCCACACAGGTGCTGCTGTCGGCATATTCAGTGGCTCCGATTGGTAACTCTGCTGAAATACATCCCGGAAAAATGGATTCCGTCGATCAGGATCTGCTGTAGGAAGTGTACTCGGTTCAACACCCGAAATGGCCGTAACCTGCAAATTTCCAACTCCCAAGCCCCGAAGAAAAGGCTCGTATGATGCTGCACTAGGATTAGCAGGTGGAATAACGGTGAGGCTACCTCCCTGCCGAACAAAGCGTTCAAGTTCGCTACGTAACGTACCGTTCACTTCTGTTACGCCTTCTAATACCACTAAATCAGTCTCTTTGAGTTGACCTACATCGAAGTTCTGAGCGTTAAAACTCCGCCGAACAAACAAACTGTCGTTCGAGTAAACCGCATCAATGTAATCAGTAGAGCGCGAAGCAGAACTAGCCTTCTGCTCAAACAAATGTAATACCCGTACGGCTGGCGATGCTTCGATCACAAAAAAGTATTGGTTGTCGAACGTAATAGGAAAATCTTCAAAAACGATACGTCCACGATGATAACCCTTAGATGTTACGTTAAAATTGAGCGATACAACGGTTGAACCGCCCGGTGGTAACGTAGCAGACGCCGTTGATGTCTGAGCATCATCCAGATATAAACGTACTGGAAGGTTTTTCACGTTTTCCCGACCAGCATTATTTAGCTTGACGTTCAGGCTATTATTTTGCATTTCCCGGATAAAAGGTGTACTCAGCCAAACCGAATCTACATAAACGTTTTTTGTCGATTGGGCATCGAGCGGCACTATAAAGAGTCTGTCTGTCGTGTCAATTTTCAATTGAGATAAATCGCCAGCGGTGCTTTTTTGAAAATCTGAGAACCAGAATAATTGATTACGTCCGCCGGGATTTAGTGAACTCAACAGATTACGCTGACGCCGATAAACGGTTTCAAGCGTGCGCGGTGTATGTGCAAATCGGATAGACGTAACACGGTCACGAACAGATTCGGCACTTCCAGCCTGTTGTTCAGCTATTGAAAAATCATTGGTCAGTAATTGTAAGGATGTAGCATTGCGAAATAGGGTCAGTAGTTCATCTAGCTTCCCGATAGCTATATCCAGATAGCGTTTCGTATTGCGCTCATTCTGCATACTGAATGAGTTATCAACGTAAAGGCTTGTAACGCCCTGTCTTGATAAACCAAGTTTATTTTTACTTGGAATAAATGGTTGCGCAAAAGCGAATACGAGGCAGATCAGGAACAAACAACGACAGGCCAGGATAAGCCAATGTTTCAGCCGTCGAAATGATTTCGTTTCTGTCTGGACAGTACGTAGTAGCGCTACGTTGGTAAAGAATACCCGCCGTGTCCGCCGGAAATTAAACAGGTGAATGGCTATCGGGACCGATACCGCTAATAAACCAAACAAGAAGGAAGGATATAGAAAATTCATTCAGAGTATTTGCCGCAAACAATCTTTTCTTATTAACGACCCGACACAAGCCTTTCGTTTCTTCAGTGCCGAAGTTAATCAGGGATTGTGATAACTAAAATGCAGATTAAGTCAGTATAACAAGTAATGCGCCAAAAATTCATTTTACACAGCTTTTCTGTGTATTAGTTTGATAAATACAAAAAGCCCCAGCTAAAAATTAGCCGGGGCTGGATTTTGTTTTACCCTTATTAAGCTTGTAAAACCATGTTTAGGTCTACAGCGTCCGTTTCACCTCTTTCAGTTCGAAGCTTTCGATTATATCACCAACTTCAATATCATTGAAGTTCTTGATACTCAAACCACATTCGTAACCGAATTTCACTTCATTTACATCTTCTTTAAAGCGTTTCAGTGCACTGATTTCGCCGGTATGTATCACAATGAAGTCGCGGATGATACGGATTTTGTTGTTCCGTTTAATGTTTCCTTCTGTTACGTAACAGCCGGCAACCGTACCAACTTTGCTTATCTTGAATACGTCACGAACTTCAATATTACCTACGATCACTTCTTCAACTGTTGGCGCTAACAGACCTTCCATAGCGTCTTTAACATCGTTGATCGCATCGTAGATGATTGAGTAGAGCCGTATTTCGATTTGCTCCTGTTCGGCCAGTTTACGTGCGCTTGAAGACGGGCGAACCTGGAAACCAACAATAACCGCATCCGACGCTGAAGCCAGTAGCACATCCGATTCGGAGATTTGGCCAACCGCCTTATGGATAATGTTAACCTGAACTTCCCCTGTAGAAAGTTGCAACAACGAATCTGATAGAGCTTCTACAGAACCGTCTACGTCACCTTTTACAATTACGTTCAGTTCTTTGAAAGTACCGATTGCTTTCCGACGGCCAATTTCTTCGAGCGTAATGTGCTTGCGAGTACGTAGCGTTTGCTCACGTAAAAGCTGTTCGCGTTTGTTCGCAATTTCGCGGGCTTCACGCTCCGTCTCCATTACGTTAAACTTATCGCCTGCCTGTGGAGCACCCGGTAAGCCGAGTATCTGAACTGGTTTAGCAGGTCCTGCTTCTTTGATACGTTCACCCCGGTCATTTGTCATAGCCCGAATACGGCCGTAGTGAGCACCAACCAGCATCACATCTCCCTGACGTAACGTACCGTTTTCAACCAATACGGTTGATACGTATCCACGTCCTTTATCAAGCGATGCTTCGATAACTGTACCTAGTGCACGACGATCAGGATTCGCTTTTAACTCCAGCAATTCTGCTTCAAGCAATACTTTTTCGAGCAGGTCGTCGACGCCCATTCCCGATTTAGAAGATATCTCCTGAGCTTGGTACTTACCACCCCAATCCTCCACAAGGAAATTCATAGAGGCCAGCTCTGTACGAATTTTCTCAGTATCGGCACCTGGTTTGTCTACTTTAGAGAAAGCAAAGACAATTGGTACACCAGCTACTTGTGCGTGATTGATGGCTTCACGTGTTTGCGGCATCACACTATCATCAGCAGCAATCACAATGATTACTACGTCAGTGACTTTAGCACCGCGAGCACGCATGGCCGTAAAGGCTTCGTGACCCGGAGTATCCAAAAACGTGATCATTCGATCATCAGCGGTCTTCACGCTATATGCACCAATGTGCTGCGTAATACCACCTGCCTCTCCAGCAGCTACTTTAGCTCGGCGAATGTAATCAAGCAACGATGTCTTACCATGGTCAACGTGTCCCATAATGGTCACAATTGGAGCCCGGTGTTGTAAGTCTTCTGGAGCATCGGCTTCAACGTCGATACCTGCTTCGGTTTCATCCTCTGCCGATACAAACTGAACATCAAAGCCAAACTCATCAGCAATTACCGTAATGGCTTCAGCGTCCAAGCGTTGGTTGATCGAGACGAACATACCCAAGTTCAGACAGACCGAAATAACGTCATTAATCGATACGTCCATGAGCGATGCCAGATCATTAGCTGACACGAACTCGGTCACTTTCAGTATTTTCGCTTCCAGTTCTTCCTGTTCGCTTAGCAAACGGCGGTCTTCTTCGCGCTGATTCCGGCGATCACGTCGACGATCCGCACCGCGATTTGGGGTATTCCCCTGCATCCGGGCGTTCGTTTGCTGAATTGCCTTACGAACATCAGCCTGAGTAGGTGCTTCACGACGATTGTTACCACCCGCGCGGTCATTACGACCTCCACGATCCCGGTTATTACCACCCCGATTACCACCTCTCTGATTGTTCTGGTTATTTTGGCTATTCTGATTATTACCTGAGGCTGGCTGTCCTCCCCGGTTCGCTACGTTGCCTCCCTGAGTTGGCGAATTACCAGTTGTACGATCTCGATTACCCGTATTCTGGTTCCGATCTCCTTGTGGACGGTTGTTATCCCGCTGGCCACCCGCCTGATTTGGCTGACGATTTCCGTCACGTTGTCCACCCGCCTGATTTGGTTGGCGATCACCCTGACGATTCCCATCACGCTGTCCACCTGCCTGATTTGGCTGGCGGTCACCCTGACGATTAGCAGGTCCACGATCTCCATCGCGTGGCGGACGGTCGTTACGATCATTACGAGCATTGTTTCCACCCTGTCCCTGTGGCTGAGTGCCTTGCGCAGTACTACCTACTACTCCTTCACGGCCACCTCGAATACGTTTCCGTTTCTTTTTATCGGCATTACTACCACCCTGCCCTCCCTGACGGGGGTTATTAACAGGAAGTTCGATTTTGCCTAATATTTTTAACCCACCAAGTTGATGACTACCAGCAGCCCGAATCGTTTCGGTTGGCGTATTATCATCCTCATCGTTTTCAGGTTTTGGTGTTTTTTCGGTTGGCACAACAGGTGCTTTCTCCTGCACAACAGGGGCCTTTTCAGTGGGTAGTGCTGGTGTTGGCTTAGGAGGCTCGGCTTTAACTGGCGTAGGCGTAGTAGTTTCTACTTTAGCTGCTACAACAGGAGCTTCAACTGGTTTCTCGACAACAACCGGTTTTGGTTCTTCAACTTTTACGCTTTCCACTGGTTTCACGGGAGGAGCTACCGATGGTATTTCGGTTTTAACCTCGGCCTTCTTTTCTACTGGTTTCACAACCTCAGTTACAGACACTGGAGGTGTATTTTGCACAGGAGGGGCAACTGGAGTAACCGGTTTGGGCTCTTCAGTTTTTACACTTTCCACTGGTTTCACAGGGGCAGCAACAGGTTTAACTTCCTCCTGCGGTGGCACTACTTTCGCCTGTGGTGCAGACGTAGTAGCTGGTTTTGCATTCAAATCGATTTTACCCACTACTTTCAAACCGGGCAATCCTGTCTGTGCGGTCTGTGGAGCAGGTTTTGGCTCGACAGATGCTTCTTTAACAGGCTCGACAGGTG
Organism: Spirosoma daeguense; assembly: GCF_054776875.1. NCBI lineage: Bacteria > Pseudomonadati > Bacteroidota > Cytophagia > Cytophagales > Cytophagaceae > Spirosoma > Spirosoma daeguense. The sequence continues at coordinate 73,807 of NZ_BAAHBF010000007.1, read as the reverse complement.
TCGGTACGGATTTATTTTCGACAGTAGTGCGTTTCGCGTCATCACGACGCCATGCCACTACATCATCCTCCTGACGGCGCTGAGGCTCTGCTACCGCAGCCGGAGCTTCGGTTCGGCGAGTACCGCTCAGGAGTTCCGTTGATTTGTATTCCTTCGCTAACACCTCCAACTGTTCCATGTTGATTTTGGTGTTAGGATTTACTTCAACCTTAAACCCTTTGGCAGACAGACTATTCGCAACAGAGGACAACCCTTTGTTTAGAATTTTTGCCACTTGGCTCAGGCGCATTGACTTTTCTTCTGCCATACGTTCGGTCTATATTCGGCAAATTTAATGGTTGTTGATATGGTATGAACAATAGTTACAGCAATTAAAATCCCTTCCGCTAATAATGTATTATGAATAATGTAAAATGGATGATGTTTTACCGATATGTCACCACCCATTTTACCATTATCTGTATACGTTATTGTTACTCAAACTCCTGTTTGAGAATATTCAGAATTTCCTCAACCGTATCTTCTTCCAGATCGGTACGGCGAACCAGCTCTTCCTTATTTAGGGCAAGTACACTCTTGGCCGTATCCAAACCTACCTTCCGAAGTTCTTCGATCATCCATTCATCGATTTCATCAGAGAACTCCATTAGGTCAACGTCTTCGTCGTCTTCCTGCCCTTCATTGTCGCGGAATACGTCGATTTCCATGTCCACTAAACGCCCAGCCAATTTGATATTCTGGCCACCTTTACCGATTGCCAATGATACTTGGTCAGGCTTTAGAAATACAGATACACGCCGTACATCGCGATCAATCTGCATCGAGCTAATTTTAGCCGGACTTAGTGCCCGACTAATTAGTAACTCCAAATTTTCGGTATAATTAATGACATCGATATTTTCGTTGCCCAACTCCCGAACAATACCATGAATCCGGGAACCTTTCATACCAACACAGGCACCTACCGGATCAATACGATCATCGTATGATTCTACAGCTACTTTAGCGCGCTCACCAGGTTCCCGAACAATTTTCCGAATCGAAATCAGACCATCGTAAATTTCAGGAACTTCAATTTCAAACAAACGCTCTAAGAATACGGGCGAGGTACGTGACAATACAATTTTGGGTGTACCATTCAACATATCGACCCGGCTGATAACGGCTTTTACCGCTTCTCCTTTACGATACCGATCTTTCGAAATCTGTTCAGTGCGCGGCAAGCTCAATTCATTGTTTTCCCCATCAACCAGAATGATCTCATGTTTCAGCAACTGATATACTTCTGCCGTAACTAAATCACCTACCTGATCTTTGTATTTTTGATAAAGGAGTTCTTTTTCCATATCCTTTATCTTCTGAATCAATGTCTGACGAGCCGTTTGTACTACCCGACGTCCAAAATCTTCCAGTTTAACTTCTTCGGCAACCTGTTCGCCTACTTCAAAGTCATCCTGAATTTTACGAGCTTCGGCCAGCGGAATTTTGTCATAATCCCATATATCTTCAGAATCGTCATCAACGATTTCGCGGGTGCGCCACATTTCCAGATCACCACTTTCTGCGTTGATAATTACGTCGAAGTTTTCGTCGGTACCATATTTCTTACGAATCATGGTACGAAAAACCTCTTCCAGAATAGAGATCATGGTAGGCCGGTCAATATTTTTCGACCGGGCAAAGTCAGCAAACGATTCAATTAATAGTCCACTGGTCATCTTAGTTGTTTTAGTCAATAGTCATCAGTCGATAGTTGCCGGACAGTTGTTTTAATAAGCTCCAACTATTGATTGACGTCTCATTTAAATGATATTTCTACATTCGCTTTCTTAATTTGCTCAAACGGAATTGGCGTTGGCCCAACAGGACTCGTTTCAGCAACTACATCAGCTTCTTTTTTCTTTTTACTCTTTGACTTTTTTACGGGCAGAATATCAAGCACGATTTGCTCATCAGCAACCGATTCAAGCCGACCAGCTCGAGTTGTTCCATCAGTTAATGCAACAATTATCTGCCGGCCAATATTCCGAACAAATTGCCGAGGGAACGTGAGTGGATAATCGATTCCGGGCGATGAAATTTCGAGCGTAAATGGCTTTTCATCGAAAAAATTCATTTCATCCATCACCGCACCTAATTGCCGGCTCACCTGCGCACATTCGTCAATGGTAATTCCGATATCGCTATCCAGCAAAACGGTCACTTTTATACGACCACCCTGCCGGCCAGCCACCTGACAGTCAACAACATAAATGTGTCCATTGTTAAGGTAAGGCTGTAAAAGTTCAATGATTCTGGCTTTGTCGTCCATAAGGTAAGGCTAACAAAAAAGGGAGTGCGACTCCCCTCTTTAATCAATGCCATATGGTTTTTGTGTCACAAAGATAATATGTTTTTGCGTGGATAGCAAGCAGGTATATTGCCTGAAAGAAGGCAATTCAGGCATTATGCTTTATTTTTGAGGGAATGAAGATATTTGCCTCTACCAGAAACACACTATGACAGTAAAAATGAGAATCGGGCAGCTCGTTGCCTTTTTTTTCCGGTCATTGCTGTGGTCGCTAAATTTATTGCTCGTTTTATACACCTGTTTAGCTTACTGGCTACTCTATGATTTACCCGCTCAGCATTGGTTGGCAGGTATGATTATGATTACGTTGCCGGTAGCAATATTTCTTAATTTAGTCATTGTTATTCTCTGGCTCACTTCCCGCCCGTGGCGTAGCTGGTTGTCTGGGCTTGTTGTTATTGTTGGGTTGCTTTTGTTTGGCTCCAGAACTTTTGTCTGGAATACTCCTAAGCCAGCTAATCCCAAAGCCGAAACAATAAAGGTATTTAGTTATAATGCGCACACGTTTGGGCTCGAAGATTATTGGACACGTTATCATAGTTCGCCCCGCGCCCGACGTATCATTGACTACGTATTACGGTATGATGCCCCAATAAAATGTTTTCAGGAGTTTGCTACTGATGTTGAAATTCCCGATTATGACATGGCAACTCGTTTCAAAGAGGCTGGTTATAAATATTCGGAGATGCTTCATCCTCACCATGCTCGTTCACGAGAGGGCTATATTGGCGTCGCTCTTTTTTCTAAATATCCCATTGTTGCTTCGGGTAGTCAGATTTTTTACGGTGTTAATGGCTTAGTATGGGCAAATATTAAAGTAGGTAACGATACCATTCGTGTCATCAATATTCACCTTCAATCGATGGGAATTCGTGTTGGCCGAGTACTACGTCAGGAGAAACTCAAAGAAGTACAACACGAAACACGGGGAGTTTTGAATGCACTGCGTAACGGCTTTATCGAACGCTATGAGCAGGTGAAGTTTGTTGAGAATTATATCAAAGAAAGTCCCTACCCTGTAATTGTTACGGGCGACCACAACGATACACCCTATAGCGTTGTTTATGAGCGTCTTCGCCGGATATTACCCAATAGCTTTGAAGAGGCCGGTCGGGGATTTGGCTTTACGTATAATCGATTACCGGGTTTTATACGTATCGACCATCAGTTTCACGATCCTAAGATAGCGGCTCTAAATTTTGAAACGATTAATTACATCCGCTACTCTGATCACTACCCTATTGTTGGTACGTACCAACTGAAGAAATAGGGCATGCATCATTATTAACTTCTAATACGTGCCCCTTACCCCCTATTGTTTTACTCTTTACGGGTGCGCATTAACCCACTCTTCTCCATCCGTAAAGACTTCCTTTTTCCAGATAGGTACAGTCTGTTTGATGGTGTCAATAATGTATCGACAGGCGTCAAAAGCGTCGGCACGATGGGCTGTGGCCACACCAATCAGAACCGCTATTTCTCCAATCTGCAACGTACCTTTCCGGTGAATAATCAGGTAGCGCAGTAAAGGCCAGCGTTGATGAGCTGCATCGGCAATTTTTTGCATCTCGCTAACAGCCATACGGTCGTAAGCTTCATATTCCAATCGATCAACGGGGCGCTGTTCTGTATTGTCACGTACAACCCCTAGAAACAGATCGATGGCACCTGCCTGTGCCGACTGGAGTTCTTGAAGAGCTGAGGTAACATCAATCGGTTCAGATGTAAGAGCAATCATAAACGAAAAAAGAAGACGGGAAGCAAGATAAGGTAGCGTTTTTCTTCGATTATAGACTAGCCCCCGCTCACAGGAGGAATCAACGCAATTTCATCGCTCTGTTGGATAACTTGGTCTACTTCAGCATATTCTCCATTTACGGCCACCATTACCGAACGAATTGCGGCCAATGGCGGGTAACTCTGATAAAGCTGCTCAAGCAATTCGGAAACGCGTGCACCAGCCCCCAATGGTACCGATACAGACGATTGTCCCGTTAAATCGCGGGTAATACCGAACAAAAGCACAGAAACAGTTGGGTTCATATTGTAGGGTCAATCTATGTAGTCTGTCAACAAGGGTAATGGCCGTTGAAGTTCGCTACGTCTCCATAAAAAAGCCTGCATCATCTGTTTAGGAATGACACAGGCTTACTCTATATACTTCTTACTCACTATTTCGAATTGTCGAGCTTACGTTCAGCTTTTCTCATTTTGCGGTCGGCTTTGTCGAGGGCTTTATTCGTGCCATCTTTTACATCTTCCTTGGCATTACGGGCTTCTCTCGATATTTTTCGGCCTGCTTTACGCGTTTCACGACCGGCTTTGTCGGCAGCAGCATCGACCGTACGACCAGCCTGTTTTGCCGTTTCTTTCGCATTTTCCTTCGTATCCTGAGCAACGATAACGGTGGTTGACAGGGCAACTACAGCCAGTAGCATTATTATCTTTTTCATGGTTGTTGAGTTGATTTAACGTAACAACCGCGTATAAGATCAATTGTTTACTAATGGCGCTATAGGCTAATCTTTATGCTTAAAGACTTTCACCTGATAAACATAATCCTGCATACGTTTAATCTGTTGTTTACGTGGCAGGTTAGCCAGTGCATTCTTTCGATTTAAACGTAACGGCTGTCCTTTAAGTGAATCGTTTGGTATATTATTAAGGGCCGCTAGCAGGTAATTAGTTTTTACTGCAAAGCTGACTCCTTCCGACGTAGTCTGCTTCCCACTAATGATTCCTATTACGTTACCCTTTTCATCGAGAAGCGGCCCACCCGAGTTACCGGGGTTTACGCCAATAGCAACCTGATAGGCCGTTGAATCGCCCCGGAAGCCTGTTCCAGAACTCAAATAACCTTCGCCATAAACAATTTCCTCACGCGGATAACCGAGGGTAAATACACGTTCGCCTAAATCAGAAGAATGAGATTGGAAACCATACGGAACCGGCGGTAATGTCCGAAAAGCGCTATCGTCGCAAAGTTGCAGAAAAGCAAGGTCATGCTGGCTATCTGTATAAACAACCCGTGCTTTATAAACCTCTCCTTTCGAACTTTGTACATATACCGAATCAGCATCGCGAACAATGTGATTGTTTGTCACAAAATAGCCATCAGGAGTTAACAGAAAGCCTGAACCAGATACTTGGGCTGGGTTAATTGTCAAACCTCGTCCACGGCCATTTATATCACTTATAAGTTTCCGCTGCGACGATTTAACCGCCTGAATTTCTTTGCTTAACAAACTATACTGTTGCTCTTGTTGGTGACTCTGCTGATACGACCGATATAAAAAAATCGAGCCGAACGTAGTAATAATAGCTGCCGAAGCTGCCACAGCCAACGTAGTACGGTACGTCTGCCACAACGCCCGAATCTGGCCCGATGTCTGACTACGAAAACGATACGTCTCAGCTTCCTGCCGCATCTCGTTCATATCGATGCGCGCCTGTACTTTTTTAAGTCGTTGTTTGAATCGAATCCGTTCGCCGTAAGCGTACAGCGACTGCTCTAGTTCACGTTCGTCGTTCATTGTTACGTTGCCAAGTTAACGGGTAATAAATCTGACCAATTGTTACGTTGATCAGTCCATCACCCCTAGGGTGGACAATTTTTCCTATTCTCACTGTTTGTATTCCGAAAAGAAAAGCCGTTTCAGCCTCATCAGACACTTATATTTCTGCGTTTTGGCATTATCGGCGTTGGTGTAGCCAAACTTTTCGGTAATTTCCTGCATACTCAAATGCTGGATATAAAAATCGTCTAATAACGTTCGACAAGGTTCACCAAGCCTATCGAGCGAGTCAGCCATCAATGTAAACTGCCGATCTCGCTCTTCGTGCTCCGACATATCATCGCTAATCTGTTCTGCAGCGAGATCGTCGGAAGCAGGTGACTCTATATCACGTACCATATATCTGCTACGTTGCGCTAATTGCTTTAACCACAACCGCCTGCATACCGAATAAAGATATGTTTTCAACTGGCAGTGTAGTTCGAGCGAACCGCTTCTTACTTTCTCGAACAATACAATCAGCGCTTCCTGGTAAATATCCTTGGCGTCATCTTCACTCCCGCTGTTATTGGTTATGAAATGAAGCACCATCGGAAAATACTGGCGATATAATTGCATCAGCGCGTCGTCAGAGCCCTCGGCCAAACCCGTCAGCAACTCGTCATCAGTCCATACGGGTAGCCTGTTTTCCTTCATTGGTTGAGTTATTACTTAATACAAAAAAGCCCCTAGACGTAACCCAAAAAAAAATAAAAAAAGTTGGGTTACCTTTTTTCCTATCGAGTATTAAGGTTGACATTTATTCATAAACGCTAAACAAAAACATTCTCAAAACTATGAAAGCAATCACGAAATCCGCCTTCTTTTTCATGGCTATGATCGCCCTGGCTACGTCTTGCAGCTCGAAAAAGACCGAAACCACCGAAACCACCACAACCACGACGACGGATTCTTCTTCGACGATGGCTACGGATTCTACGATGGCTACGGATTCTGCTTCGACGATGTCTGCTGATAGCGCGAAGTAATTTTGCTAAGGCACAACTGCCGGTATTAATTGCCGACAACGCTATAAACGATTGGAAGCTCCCTGATTATTTGGGGAGCTTTTGCTTTTCCATGAACAGCCATTCTATTACGTAGCACTGGAAGAATTGCTACTACCGATTACTTACTCTTCACTACGTTAACACCAATTTCAGACTATTCATTTCAGTAGTTGGCGATGCTCGTTCATATAGAATGCAATAGACAGCTCGTGTTATGGGCATGTCGACGTTAAATTTCTGGTTGATTTCATGAATACTTTTGACAGCGTAATAACCTTCAGCAATCATATTCATCTCTGCCTGAGCCGATTGAATTGTATAGCCTCGACCAATGAGCGTGCCGAATGTACGATTCCGGCTAAATGGCGAATACGCCGTAACAAGTAAGTCGCCGAGGTACGCAGAGCCACTCAGATCACGGTGCTTCGGGTATACGGCATCAACGAATCGTTTTATTTCCTGCATAGCGTTCGAAACAAGCACCGCCTGAAAATTATCACCATAGCCTAATCCACGAGTAATACCGCAAGCCAGCGCAATAATATTTTTCATTACGGCAGCATACTCGATACCATAAATGTCATCTACAGGAGTTGTCTGCACAAACCGACAGTAAAGCAACTCAGCAACCCGTTTGGCACAGACCGGATCGGGGGATGCTATGGTTAAGTAAGATTGTTTTTCCAGCGCTACTTCCTCGGCATGGCACGGCCCGGCAATAACCGCCATTCGCTCCATCGGAACACTGTACTGATCACTTACCCAATCTGTCACTAATTGATTGGCCGCTGGAACCATACCTTTTATAGCCGAAATAATGTATTTCCCGGCAAAATGAACAGGCGTAAGTCCTTTAAGCGCATCACTAATAAAGGCCGCTGGAACAGCCAGAATGATAAACTCACTATCACGAACAGCATCCCGAATTTTTGTGCAGACTTTTACCTTACGCGTATTTATCTGTACATCACTGAGATAACTAGGGTTATGGCCAAATTTTTTGATATGTTCCGCATCTGATGATTTGCGAAGCCACCACTTAATGCTGACGTTGTTTTCGGAAAGGATTTTAACGAGCGCTGTAGCCCAGCTCCCTCCTCCTACCATTGTCAGTCGAACTGGTTGTGTTTGTTTCATGCAGCAAACTTAACGGAAGTAAGGTTAATCAGTACGTTTACCCTTTTTATATAAGTAGAAGCGATTCATGAAGGTTTTGAATTCATAAAACGAAAACGCCCGGCAATTACCGGGCGCTACGTAGTATTTTATCAGACGATTGCTAGTTCACTACGTTAATTGTCATCCTCTTTATCCTCTTCTTTTTTCTTTTTATCCTTATTAGGATCTCGTTTTACAACCAGTTGCCCATTTTTCAATTTCTTGGAAACGGCAATGAATGGTCCCGAAACAATCTGCTCACCTGGTTTTAGCCCTGATAAGATTTCAATATTTTCGAAATCGCTAATCCCCGTTTTTACTTCACGTTGCGTAGCTTTCCCACCCACGTTTACAAAAACAATTTCTTTAGGTCTTTCTTTTTTCTCTGCCTGATTCGTTGGCTTCTCATCAACCGTACCGCTACGTCGATCTTCCATTTTCTCGGTATTAAATGCAGTTGAGTCGGCGGCACGGGTTGTAACGGCGGCAATCGGAACAGACAATACGTTCGATTTACGGTCGGTGATAATTTCGACGGAGGCCGTCATGCCCGGCTTAAATGGATAGCCTTTTTTATCTTTCAATGCCAATAAATCAGCATAGGATTCATTCAGAATTTTCACCTTTACCTCGAACTCAGTAACAGCATCGGTTGATACAGAAGCGGCTGCGGCTGCTCCCGATGAACTAGCCAGTCCATTGGCCGTATTGGCAATTTCATAAACAATTCCTTTGAACTTTCGTCCGGCCGTGGTATATGAATCGACTTCAATATCAGCCGTATCGCCCAGGTTCACACGTACAATATCATTTTCATTGACATTCACCCGCACCTCCATATTCTGAAGATTGGCAATACGCATAATCTCTGTTCCAGCCATCTGCGACGTACCAACAACACGCTCTCCTAATTCGATATTGAGTTTCGATACAGTGCCGTTTACCGGGCAGTAAATGGTGGTTTTTCGGAGATTCTCATTTGCATCACGTAGATTGGCTTCGGCACTTTGAATATTGAACTGAGCTGCCCGAACGCTGGCTTTTGACGCTTCGACTTCCTGTTGTGCTACGTTGTAATTTGCTTCGCTGGTTTCTAAATCGGCGGAAGAAATAACTTTATCGGCAAACAGTTTCCGGTTTCTATCGTAATCCGCTTTAGCCCGAATAAGTCTTGCATTCGATTGCGCTACCGATGCTTTTGACTGTTCCAACTGCGCCCGGCTTTGGTTAACGGTGGCTTTTGCCCGTGCCATCATCGATTCGTAGTTATCGGGGCGGATACGGCACAAAAGTTGTCCCGCTTTTACCGGATCGCCTTCATTTACATACAGACCAATAATCTCGCCTGATACGTCGGGGCTAATCTTAACTTCAACCTGCGGCTGAACCCGTCCTGACGCCGTAACCCGTTCAACAATATTTGTACGTTTAACCAGCGCAAAATCAACTTCTGTTGCTTCTGGTTTACCAATAAGCCCGGCTTCTTTAGCGGCAAAAAGCCCACCAGCAATTAAAACAATTAATCCTCCTAAACTCCACCAGATGCGGTTCGACTTCTTCATAATTAGCGAAAGAGCGAAAGAGTGAATGAGCGACTTCTCGTTCTGCCATAAGACTCCGACGTACTACCCAAATTGAATAGGTGCTCTTTCGATGTCTGTTACGACACTCCTTCGCTCTTTCGCTTAATTAATACCAAGCGGTTTATTTTGATAAAAATCTAAAATTTTTGTCCGAAATACATAATCATATTTAGCCTGTACAAGACTGGCACGTGCTCGGTCGAGGTTAGTTTTGGCAATGCTATAATCTGTAGCATTGATAGCGCCTGCATTCAACCGGCTTTCAGCTATCTGAAACGCCCGCTCCAATGAAGCTACCTGCGCCTGTGTGGCTTTATACCGGTTAGCTCCCGCCCGCATGCTCGTATAAGCTGTTTCAATCTGCTGACGTAGCGTTAAGCGGGTGTTCAAGGCATTTAGTTCGGCATTTTGCTGCTGAATCTTAGCCGTTGTGATGCGGTTTCGCGACAAATTACCCTGAAAAATTGGAACCCGCAAAAACAGCGAAAGCGACTGGCTAAAGTTATTTCTTAATTGGGTGCCATACGTAATTCCATTAACATCAAAACCTTGAATAGGAGCGTTAACGGGAAGCTGAGCACCTGTTACAGGATCAACGAAATAGCCAACCGTTGCCTGACCAACTATTTGTCCATTCTGTGTTCGTGTACTAGCTGCACTTGAGTAGATTGTACTTAGTCCTCCGTTCAGCGATAAGGTCGGATAAAGCCCCCCTTTGGCAACTTCTATGCCCAGATTGGCACTTTTAACCCGTAAATCAGCTCCTTTCACTTCAGGAAGGTTGGTCGATGCAATGTCGTACAGTTGCTGCACCGACGCCGTATATGGGTCTAAACCAATGTCAGGAACGTTGACCGGCTCTACGTCAAACGCCTGATTGATCGGTACATTCATGGCTTGAAGCAATGCAACCTTTGCCAGATCGAGCGTATTCTGAGCATTCACAATATCGACATCGTTACCTGCCAATGTTGCCCGAAGTTCAAACAGATTGGCTTCAGGTGCCGAACCCGCATTTACCAGACGCTCCATACGCTCCAGTTGGGCCCGTGTTACGTCGGCCTGCCGTTGCGCAACGGCCAGCTGTTCCGTTCCCGTCAATACGTTGAGGTAGTTTTGCGCCACTGTTAGCGCTACATTGTTCAGGGTTGCACTCAACTCCTGCTCACTGGCCTGAAGCGCTATATTATTTTGCTTGACCGTACTACGTAGTACTCCTCCATTGAAGATCGTAGCCGACGCATTGAATTGAAAACTACTCGAATTAATTGTCTGCTGGACGAATGCGTTAGATTGCGGGTTAATGCTATAGCCACCATTTAGCCCCTGATTTCCTTGAAAAACAGCACTTGGCAACTGGTTCAGCCGCGACTGGCGGAATTGAAGGTCAGCATTGGCCACCGTCAGTTTTCCCTGCCGAACCAAAATATTGTTCTGCTGGGCTATCTCCACACATTGCTGCAAGTTCAGCTTCGATGCGGTACTGGCAACGGTGTTGTTGGAGGAGGCTACTGGCGCTCCGGTCTGCGCGTACGTTGCCGACAAACCTGTCGTTAGCACTAAGGCCAATGCGATCCGTATCTGTTTCCACGCCACTTGATTATACATATTTTTGATGGTTCAATGTTACAAACTTACCTTCGGCCCGACTATCAATTTGGGATAAACGGCGCAAACTAAGCATGTTTCTGGTTTATAATTCGGATGTACTTCACGAGAACGATTTTCGGCTGTCGGTCAACGACCGGGCTTTTCAATATGGCGACGGCCTATTCGAGACAATTCGGTTTGAGCAACATACGGTTTGGTTCTGGCAAGATCACTTCGACCGGCTTTCGTCAGGAATGGCTGCATTAGGGCTTCGGCTCCCTGACCACCTTACGTCAGCAACTTTTCATCAGCATATTCTCGATCTGATTTCGACCAATAACTTGTCGGAACAAACGGTACGTATCAAGATTCAGGTGTGGCGGCAACCGGGTGGACTATATACCCCTGCTACGTATCGGGCCAATATGCTTATTACGGTTCGGGCAGGGCAGCCCTTTTCAATTACCGATAAAAGTTTGGCGGGTATTTATGATACGTTGCGCCTTACGGTTTCGCCTGTTTCTGCTTTTAAAACCCTAAGTGCTCTTCCTTATGTGCTGGCAGGTTCTTTCCGGCAGCAAAACAGATTCGATGACGTTATTCTGCTCGATACCAACGGAAATCTGGCAGAATGTCTGGCATCGAATCTGTTTTGGTATGCCAACCAAACCCTCTATACGCCTTCGCTTGAAACAGGGTGTATCAATGGCATTCTTCGTCGGCAATTGCTACGTTTAGCACCTGAATTAGGAATTTCTGCTGTAGAAGATTTATATAAATCCGACGTACTTGCTCAGGCCGATGCCATCTTCTGCACAAACGTAATGGGCATCCAGTGGCTACGTACCATAAGCGGCCTTCATACCAGCCTGAACAGTAGTTCGTTTGCTTCAGCCCAATCGCTACTTAACCCCTTCTTCGCTCAGCTTCACAGCTGAATCGTCGAGCCAGCCGTCTTTCAGACGAAGGATACGTGTTCCATATTCAGCATTGATTTCAGAATGAGTTACCTGTACAATTGTCACACCATCTTTCTGGTTTAGCTCGCGGAATAACTCCATAATATCACGAGCCTGGTCAGAGTGAAGGTTACCGGTTGGCTCATCGGCAAAGATTACTCTCGGCCCTGCCGCCAATGCCCGCGCAATGCCCACAAGCTGCTGCTGGCCGCCCGACAGTTGCGCCGGAAACAAATCTTTCTTGGCAACCATGTTGAACCGGTCGAGCAACTCGGCTACGCGGCTTTTACGCTCCGAACCGCTTAGGCCTTTGTAAAGCAATGGCGTCTCGATGTTTTCATATACCGTCAACTCGTCGATGAGGTGATAGGCCTGAAACACAAAACCAATCTGAGTCCGGTGCAGTTCAGTACGTCGTTTTTCAGAAAGCTTCTGAACAGGCTGATCGTCAAAGAAATAGTCACCTTCCGACGGCTCTTCAAGCAGGCCCAGAATGTGTAACAACGTTGACTTGCCCGATCCAGACGGCCCCATGATTGACACAAATTCGCCTTGGTTAATGTCGAGACTAACATTACGCAACACATAAACCCGCCCGAATCCGGCAGGGTAATATTTCGAGACGTTGCGGAGTTGAATCATAATTGGTTACTTTGAAATGATTTATTAGTTCAGGTAATCGCTAATTAACTATCCGGTATACGATGTCGTAACTATGTTCAGTTACACTTAACTGTTTTTCTCTGGGTAAATCAAGCGCCGTGCCAGTTTCCTACATTACTGATAAATAACAAGTTACAAACACAAGCATTGCGTTCATCGTCCGCTACCGGACAACGATTCTTTGAAACCGGACATCTTTTCTTTTAGAGCGTGCAACTTACTCACTGATTTCTTCATCTTCTCAAAAAAGACAAACAACTTATCTCATGAAAGCTATTTTCCTTGCGCTTATCCTCTTCACAGCAAATGCCAATTTCATTAGCGACGACGACTGGAAAAAAGACCGTTCTGTTTCGGGTTTTACAGGTGTTAGCGTAAGCAGTGGTATCGACTTATATCTGACTCAGGGAAACTCAGAAAAGCTTACCCTCGATGTAAAAGGCGTTGATGAAGACCGTGTGAGATCGGAAGTTAAAAATGGCGTTCTAAAACTTTATATCGAACGTAAAGGATTCAGTGGTTGGAATTTAGGACGTAGCAATTACGTAAAAGCGTACCTGACGTTCAAACAGTTGACCAACTTACAGGCATCGGGCGGTGCTGACGTGTTCGGGCAGGGGAAATTATCATTCAACGACCTAAATCTGGATGCATCAGGCGGTGCCGACGTAAAACTTGACCTGAAAGCGGACGAGCTAAACGTATCAGCATCAGGCGGAGCTGACGCCGTAATTCAGGGAACGGCACGCATGCTGAATGCCAATGGTTCGGGCGGAGCCGATCTCGATGCTCGGAATCTACTAACTGAAGTTTGTAATGCAAACTCTTCGGGTGGTTCAGATGTATACGTAAACGCTAGTAAAGAGCTGACAATGAAAGCTTCCGGTGGTGCCGACATTTACTATTCTGGTTCGGCCAAAATACTAGCGAAAAGTAAATCAGGTGGTGCCGATATTAGCCGGAGAGACTAAAAAAAGAGCGAAAGAGTGAACGACTGACAAAGTGAAAGAGTAATTTTGTGTGTTTTCCATCAGAGTAATTCTGGCGAAATGCTTTCAACTTCTGTTGCGGCACTCTTGCGCCATTTCACTCTTTCACTCTTTCGCTCTTTAAATTTTGACTCCCACAGTAGGTATTCTTGGCGGAGGGCAACTCGGCCTGATGCTTTTACAAGCCGCTATCGACTGGAACCTTCGTGTTCATATTCTTGACCCCGATGCCGAAGCGCCGTGCCGCCATCTTTGTACGCAATTTTCACAGGGTTCGCTAACTGATTACGATACGGTTTATCAGTTTGGCCAATCGGTCGACGTACTTACTATCGAAATCGAGCGGGTCAATGTTGAAGCCCTTGAAGCACTCGAACGCGAAGGCAAACGGGTGTATCCACAGCCATCGGTCATTCGAACAATTCAGGATAAACGGCTTCAGAAGCAATTCTACACCGCCAATAATCTGCCGACTGCCGACTACGTATTGACCGAAAACCGCGCCGACGTAGCACTGGTCGATATTCAGCAACCCGATTTCCTTCCTGCTTTCCATAAGTTAGGACGTGATGGTTATGATGGTCGGGGTGTACAACGTATTACGTCAGTCGCCGATGTCGGAAAAGCGTTCGACGCACCGGGCATTCTCGAAAAAGCCGTTGATTTCGAAAAAGAGCTAGCCGTTATTGTGGCACGTAACGAGCGCGGTGACGTACAGACTTTTCCGACCGTAGAGATGGTGTTTCACCCTGAATTAAATCTGGTCGAATACCTCTTCGCTCCTGCCGAAATCTCTCCCGAGATTAACAAAAAAGCACAGGAAATTGCCCAACGTACTGCCGATGCGTTTGGCATTGTGGGACTTCTTGCGGTAGAATTGTTTCTGGATAAGCAAGGAAACGTATTGATCAACGAAGTGGCTCCTCGTCCGCACAACAGTGGCCATCATACGATACGGGCCAACGTAACGTCGCAGTTTGAGCAGCACTGGCGCGCCATTCTGAATTATCCGCTTGGTGATACGTCGGCTTATCAACCTGCGGCTATGGTCAATCTGCTAGGCGAAGATGGACACACAGGCCCTGCCATTTATGACGGTCTGGAAAATCTGCTAGCTATTCCGGGGGTATTTCCATTTTTCTACGGGAAAGCCATCACAAAGCCGTTTCGCAAAATGGGACACGTAACGGTTATGGACAATTCATTGAATGCGCTACGTACTAAAGTAGAAGACGTAAAAGCTGGAATTCGGGTAATCACATAGCTACCTGATTACCCGAAAATCCAGTCAAGGTCGAGTGTTAATTCTGGGAAAATCGCCGATGTTGCTTTGGCTCCCTGCTCATATACGTTGTACTCCGTATAGACGCCGTTTTCGAGCACATAGGTGTAGATTTCCTGACTCTTAGGCACTGCAATCCAGTATTCACGCACCCCTGCCGATTCATACAAATCGAATTTTTCATTAAAATCCTTTTTGTGTGTCGATGGCGACGTGATCTCAACAATCCAGTCGGGTGGACCAACGCAACCAAAGTCATCTATTTTAGCTGGATCACAAATAACACAGATATCTGGCTGCACAACCGTATAAATTCGATTATTGAAACCCGGCTCATAATCCGGATTCGGTAACCGCACATCAAACGGGGCTGAAAAGACTTCGTATGATTTATCCCCAAAATGATTCAGTAAATCACGTAAAATCCGCATAGCAATACGTTGATGCTTAGCGCGTGGAGCTGGAGACATGTCGTAAAACTTGCCTTTAATCAGTTCTACGCTCTGTTCAAACCGCCATTTCAGGTAATCGGCATACGTATACGTACCGTTTGGGTCGAGTTGCGAAAGTTCAGTGATCATAGCTTTTCTACAATTTGACGGTCTTACATGATTAGATTGTCTCAGACAGCAAGCTGCTGTCTGAGACAATTAATTAATCAATCTATTCATTTAGCATCAAAGCTACAAAACCTCAACGACCTATTCCACCCAGTTTGTCAACGTACCGATACCGTCAATTGTGATACTGATTTCGTCGCCGGAACGTAGCGTAAAATCGTCGGATGGAACAATTCCGGTACCGGTCATCAGAAAACAACCGTTGGCAAATGAGCACTCACGATATAGGTAATCAACAAGTTCGACATGCTGCCGTTTCATTTGGGTGATGGCAATACTCTGCGTAAAAACAGCCTGTTCATTTCGAATAATTTCTAAGTGAATTTCCGAGTAAGGATCTATCGGCGATTCTGGCACGTACAGACACGGCCCCAATGCGGCACTCCCATCGTATGATTTCGCCTGTGGCAAATACAGCGGATTTTCACCCTCGATGCTACGTGAACTCATGTCATTTCCGCAGGTGTAACCAACAATTTTACCCGACGACGTAATGAACAGCGTTAATTCAGGTTCTGGTACGTTCCAGGTTGAGTCGGCTCGAATACGAACGTTATCGCCCGGCCCAACCACACGTTCGGGCGTTGCCTTGAAAAACAACTCTGGCCGATCAGCATCATAAACACGGTCGTAGAAATTATCACCACCGGCTTTTTTCGATTCTTCCATCCGCGCATCACGACTACGCAGATACGTAACGCCCGATGCCCAAACCTCCTGTCGTTCAATGGGCGCCAGCAGACTTGTTTGAATCCATGCTTTATAGTAATTGTCGGGTATGGCGGATTCGGTTAGTCGCCGTAAAAAAGCGTGCAAATCGTCCCGATTAATCAATGAATCCCAATCGGTAGCGGGCACGGAATAATATTTATCATTTGATTCAAGAACGAATCCGGAGCTGGTTTTATAGAGTTTCATGAAGACTGGATTTGTGGGCAATTATAGCGTTGATTGGCTAATTTTTTCAGAAAAAGATGTTATCTTAGTTAGTCTACTGTGAAGTCTAATGCTGCAAAAAACCCGGGGAATTGCCCTCAGTTATATTCGTTACCGCGAAACATCGATTATTGCTCGTATTTACACCGAAGAATTCGGATTGCAAAGCTATCTGGTAAACGGCGTCCGCTCGGCCCGAAGCAAGAATAATAAAATTGCGTTGTTTCAGCCGCTTACGCTATTGGATATGGTTGTTTATAACAAACCTGACCGTGATCTGCACCGATTATCGGAGATGAAAACGGGCCACCCGTTTCAGAGTTTACCGTTTGAAGTCAGTAAATCGACGATTGCCATGTTCGTGACTGAAATGCTGAACAAAGTTCTGAAAGAGGAAGCCGCGAACCCGATGCTCTACCGTTTTCTTATCGATTCTGTGTTATTTCTTGAAAACGCGAGGAGCAATTATGAGAACTTTCACCTCGCTTTTCTCTTAAAACTATCGTTTTTTCTGGGTTTCGGCCCAGAATCGGCTCGCGAATTTGACAGTCAGCTTCGCGAAAACTCGTATCCATTTCTGTCCGATACCGAAATGGATACCGCGCTGAATATTATGCTACGTCTGCCACTTGGTACGCCCATCAAATTAAGTCGTTCGGCACGTAATGAATTACTCGATGCGCTGGTGGCGTATTATCAGATTCACATCGACACGATTGGCGAAGTGAAATCACTCCCGGTGCTACGTGAGGTGTTGACTTAAATTTTACGTTTCAACTCGAAATGCTGACCCAGATAAAGCCGACGAACCTGCTCATCGCTTGCCAGCTCTTCGGCAGAGCCCTGTTTCAGAATTTTCCCTTCAAAGAGCAGATAGGCGCGATCTGTGATGGATAGGGTTTCGTTTACGTTGTGGTCGGTAATAAGAATGCCAATGTTACGATGCTTTAGCTTGGCTACAATGCTCTGAATATCTTCAACCGCAATTGGGTCGACGCCCGCAAATGGCTCGTCCAGCAAAATAAATTTGGGATCAACCGCCAGTGCACGAGCAATTTCAGTACGTCGACGTTCGCCACCCGACAACACTTTACCTTTGCTTTTCCTTACGTGTGTAAGGCTAAATTCTTCCAACAGTTCTTCTACTTTTTCGCGTTGTTCCCGTTTGGGTAGGTTGGTCATTTCGAGCACCGCTAATACGTTTTCCTCAACGGTTAAGTCACGAAAAACAGATGCTTCCTGCGCCAGATAGCCTAGACCAAGCCGAGCACGTTTATACATAGGCAGGTCTGTTACATCTGTTGAGTCAATAAATACCTTGCCACTGTTGGGCTTTACGAGACCAACAGCCATGTAAAACGATGTTGTTTTACCAGCACCATTTGGCCCAAGCAAACCAACGATTTCGCCCGTTTCGACCTGATACGATACGTTATTATTAACAAGCCGCGAGCCGTATTTCTTTATTAAATTTTCAGTTCTAAGAATCATTTGTTCGATGCAGAGGTATCTATTCCCCTCTGTATAGTCAATACAAAATCTGTAGTTACGTCGAGCGCAGTAGCAATCTGCTCAATAGTCAAAACACCTAAACGCAGCAATCCTTTCACCGCTTCACGTTGTGTTTCCTGCATACCAACCTGACGGCCTTCCTGTATACCAACCTGACGGCCTTCCTGTATACCAACCTGACGACCTTCCTGTATACCAACCTGACGACCTTCCTGTATACCAACCTGTCGACCTTCTTTCAATCCTTCTTTCAATCCTTCCTGCACTCCACGCAGTAATGCTTCTTCGGCACCTTTCTGCTTACCCTGTAAGTACCGGATGTCTGTTTCTAAATCATACACAATTGCCATAGCCTCAAATTGTTCAATAACAACTGACTGAATATTACGCAATTTCGATAGCACTTCTATTTGGCGAAAAAATTTACCTAACGCCAATTGACTTGGTTCAATAGCTTTAATCGCATTCAATATTTGCTGAACCACTTTTACGGGCGGTTCGTTGCCCATATTGCCAAGAATAGCTAGCACCATTTCCTCGGGCTTATCCGTGTTCAGAAAATCACTATAGGGAACATCGACAACATTTCGGACGTGAAATCGAAATAATAAATCTTCCTGTTCCAGCTCACGACGCATTCGGGCAGGCCGACTGCCAATGTAAAAAACGTACTGCTTTATGGGCAATTTATATTTTCCATATAACTGGGCTGCGTAGAACAACATACGTGAAAGCATATCTGGTTCGTCGCGAGTTTGAAATTCCAGTTGCAGAACAAACAAGCCATCTCCAGCCGCATTCGTAACCATCTTCAAGAAGTCAGGTTTGCGTTCGATGGTATATTGAAGGTCATCAGGAATTTCAATCAACCCTTCCGGCTCGGGCAGTGCAAGCACCTTTCGGGCCAATGGAAGCAGAATACCTTCGATATTTTCCTTGATAATCTTATCGTAATCCTGTCCCATGTAACTGATTAACAGCGAATATCTTTCAACATCAACTGCAACAGTACGTTCCCGTTGTAAAAATTCTGCTCTACGTGGTAGCAAATCGAAAATGGCGTATCTCCCCGAAGTTGTCGGGCCAAATGTCCCATTCCGAAACCAACGGCTGTTAATACGTGTCCTGAATGTTGTTGCCGCACTTTAATTTTCAGGTGTTTTTCTTTCATAATATACGGTTCATCAACCAGATACACGTCTTCAGTGATAAATACCGGCGGCATATTATGAGGGCCAAAAGGACCCATCTGCTTCACAATTCTGACGAGTTTATCCGAAATCTCATTGAAATCGAGGGGCAAATCAATATCAACCAATGGCGTCAGATGTTCGTCTTTTATTTTGCGCGAAACCACCTCTTCAAATTTCTGCCGAAACGCGTCGATCTTATCGACCGACATAGTCATTCCGGCGGCAAACGTATGTCCACCAAACTGTTCCAGCAAATCGGAACATTCTTCAATCGCTTCATATACATCAAAGCCAGGCACCGACCTTGCCGAACCTGCCGCTTTATCGTTCGATTGCGTCAGAATAATCGTTGGTCGATGAAAATGCTCGATACAACGGGAAGCCACAATGCCGATTACGCCTTTATGCCACGTAGCGTCGAACAGTACCGTACTTTTGGCATGAAGCAATGTTTCGTTTCCGCGAATCATTTCTAATGCCTGCTCGGTCATGCTACTGTCGTATTCGCGTCGGCTAGTATTGTGTTTATTGATCGCCATGGCAAATTCATCAGCCTCTGTTTCTGACTCAGCCAGCAACAACTGCACCGCAGCTTTCGCGTGCTGAATCCGGCCCGCTGCGTTGATACGTGGTCCTAGTCCAAAAACCAGATTAGTAATATCCAGTTCGCGCGAAAAGCCAGCCACTTTAATTAACGCTTTTAACCCGATACGTGGTTTCGAATTAAGATATTTTAAGCCATAATAGGCCATAACCCGATTCTCTCCGGTCACGGGTACGATGTCGGATGCAATACTAACCGCCACTAAATCCAGACTTGGAAAAAGCAATGCCAGATCAATCTCAGATTCTATACAGAATGCCTGAAGCAACTTAAAGCCAACTCCACAACCGCTTAATTCTTTGTATGGATATAAACAATCATCGCGTTTAGGATCGAGCACAGCGGCAGCATCGGGCAACTCAGAACCGGGGCGGTGGTGATCGCAGATAATAAAATCGACACCTAATTCTTTCGCTTCAGCAACGCGATCAATTGATTTAATACCACAATCGAGCGCAATTATCAGCGTAAACCCATTATCGGCCGCCCACTGAATTCCCTGTTTCGAGATTCCGTAACCTTCCTTATAACGATCGGGAATGTAATAATCCAGTTGAGCGTGGTATTTCTTCAGAAAGCTATAAACCAGTGCCACCGACGTAGTACCATCGACATCGTAATCACCATATATCAGAATTTTTTCGGGTCGTTCTGGCTGCATTGCCTGTTGCAGGCGCGCAATAGCCTTGTCCATATCTTTCATGGCAAAAGGATCATGCAAATGCCCCATTTCTGGTCGAAAAAACGTTCGAGCTTCGTCGTAGGTGTGTACACTACGTTGTACGAGCAACGTAGCTAACGCCGAACTAATACCCAGCGATTGAGTTAATGAATCGATAGCGGCCAATTGTTCTTCTGAATCAGGAAACGGTCTAATGATCCATCGTTTAGTGGGCGGGGGCGGCTGGGCTATCATACTTGTAAAAATAAACCGGTTTTTATAAAATCGCTACGTTATGCGCTATCTGCTTTTTCTGTTTGGCCTGTCTATGACTGTTTCCAGACCCGTACCGTCACCGCTTAAAACCAACTTAACGGTTGAGATTCAAAATGTTCAACCCTTAAAAGGAACTGTATTTGTGGCGCTATTCAAACCAGGAAAAGATTTTCCAGATGGGCAGCCAATCGATGGAAAAAAGGTAGAAGCCTCCAGTGCTAGCGTTCGTGCCAGTTTTTCAGTAGACCCGGGTACGTATGCCGTAGCTATTTTTCACGACGAAAACGCTAATGGTAAGATGGATAAGAAAATGTTTGGCATTCCGAAAGAACCCTATGGTTTCAGCAATAATTTCCGACCTAAAATGTCGGCTCCTAAATTCAGCGATTGTCAGTTTGACGTCGGCAATAGCAGCAAAACGATTCAGATTGCCTTAAAGAAATTTTAGAAGTGACTGGTGCTACGTTGGTTTTAGACCGAAAACTAAAGCAATCCGCTTTCACTCAACACCACACAAGAATTTCATTACCTTTCGCCAGAAACAAAAAAAGAACCTAACTTCTTTACCAGCAATGGACGAACAGTCGGCTCCCCCTATTTTTTACGAACGAGGTAATCAACGGTTCGTCAACCTTGAATTTGTTAAATTCCTTGCCGATAATGATCTGATTCTTGAGTCGCCACGAGGTGGCTTACTACTAGGTCCTTCGCACGAAGAAGGCGGCATTCAGGTTATCGCGTTTGCGAATAAAGAGTGTTTCTGGATTGACCAATATCAGGGCTGGGAATATCTGATGAATCCGTTTGCTACGCAGTCGAATCAGGAAGAATTGCAGCAAATCAATACGTCCTCTCCCCAAAATGGGCTATCATTCGAGCCGTACGAGGTCTCTGCTAATATCACTACGCTCGACTGTCGGCCTGTCATGATCCACGGATTTCCTTTCGCCAAATGGTTATTGGTTGGTGGCGTAGAACAACAATTAATAACTCGTGAAGCAACCAAACAGCATCTTGACCATCTGAATTCCATTAACGAATCAACCTGGCAGAAAATACAGGGGTAGTCTAGACCATTCTCCCCTTTTATGCTATTCATCTGAGCATAATCCTGACTTCATTAACCGACGTATCACTATAAAAAAATCCAACTCATCAATGGGCTGGATTTTTTTATAGTGATACGTATATAGGTAGCTTGTTTATCGACTACCAGTCAGCGAACTGGTAACGCCCTGCTGGACCACTGTGAAGTTAACCGATGATTTGGTAGCAGTGCCAACTTTTGTTGTCCGAGCTTCCTCATTATACAGCTCAACATTGGTCGCATTACCACTCAGATAGACAGGAAAGGTTTGATCATTCAGAGTAGCCGTTCCCTGTTTCACAAAAAACCGGGCATTGGTCGTGTTGCTATTTTGCCGCGTAAAGGTGATGGTGCCACTTATGCCGTTCGATGGCAGATTAATTGTTTGTGAGTCCTGAATAACCTGCGTCAACGTATAGGTACCATCAATGGTTGCGGCCAGATCGGGGTTGGGTTCTTCACCTTTTTTACAACCCGAAAAGCATAGCGTGACCACAATACAAAAGAAAAGTAAGTTTTTCATGAGTATAAGAATTAGTTGCTAATCCCCTAATATATCGCGTTCTATACAGAACATGAATGTATGATAATTGAATCTATCGACCGGGAAAGCTTGACGGTCCGTTTATTTCCCAAAATTTTATCTATTTCTATCTCAAGCCATTGCTAACATTTATATAACAACCACATCCTGTATATAAAAACAGAAATACCTAACATAATTCTACCAACCCGCGTATTCAGGTTTTAACCGTTTCAATTATATATCGGCCCATACCGTACATAAATCCGTTGCGGTAGGCTTTTACGTCAAATTCAATTGAATTATTTCTGTCAGACAACACTTAATCCGCAATGCATCCATTAAGGGTATTTAACAGAATTATAACAAACGAACCAAAACTTTTTGTATCTTTGTCCGGCAAATAACACAACCTGCTATTTGCTCATGAGCTTAGATACCAGCAAGTTTCTCTACGAGGCTCTTACTTACGACGACGTACTCCTTCTTCCTGCTTATTCGGAAGTTCTTCCCCGCGATACGCAAACCGTCACCCAACTTACCCGCAACATCCAGTTAAACATTCCGCTGATATCGGCAGCGATGGATACCGTTACCGAATCTGCACTAGCCATTGCCATGGCGCAGGAAGGTGGTATTGGCATGATCCACAAAAACATGAGCATCGAAGCTCAGGCCGATCAGGTTCGGAAAGTAAAACGGTCGGAAAGCGGCATGATTATCGACCCGATTACGTTGCTCGAAAGCGCTACGTTGGGCGATGCGCACAAAATCATGCGCGAGTTTAAAATTGGGGGTATTCCGGTAGTTGATGAGAGCGGTAAACTAGTCGGAATTCTGACTAACCGTGATTTACGCTTCCAGAACGATCTTACAAAACCTGTCACCGACATTATGACCCGCGAAAAGCTGATAACGGCGCATCAGGGTCTTACGTTAGAAGAAGCTGAAAGCATTCTTCAACAGTATCGGATTGAAAAACTTCCTATCGTCGACGACAATTACATCCTTGTCGGACTGATTACGTATAAAGATATTCTTAAAAAGAAAAGCCATCCAAATGCCTGTAAAGACGAATTAGGTCGTTTACGTGTTGGTGCCGCAGTAGGCGTAACGCCCGATCTTACCCGACGTATCGAAGCACTGGTAAAAGCCGGTGTCGATGTAATCAGTGTTGATACAGCTCATGGCCATTCGAAAGGTGTATTGGATGCAGTACGTGGCATTAAACAACAGTTTCCGAAACTTCAGGTCATTGCCGGTAACGTAGCAACTGGCGAAGGCGCTAAAGCGCTGGCCGATGCAGGTGCCGATGCCGTTAAGGTTGGTGTTGGACCCGGAAGTATCTGTACAACACGTATCATTGCCGGTATTGGTATGCCGCAGCTCACAGCCGTTTACGAATCCGCAAAAGCATTGCAGGGCACCGGTGTACCCGTAATTGCAGACGGTGGCATTCGTTTCTCAGGCGATATCACTAAAGCGTTGGCAGGTGGAGCGAGCACGGTTATGATTGGCTCACTATTAGCCGGTACTGAAGAGGCCCCCGGCGAAGTTGTACTTTATGAAGGACGTCGATTTAAGACGTATCGGGGCATGGGTTCGGTCGAAGCCATGGAAGATGGTTCGAAAGACCGTTATTTTCAGGATGCCGAAGACGACATCAAGAAACTTGTACCAGAAGGTATTGTTGGCCGTGTACCCTTCAAAGGCAAAGTTTCTGAGATTGTTTATCAGATGGTTGGCGGTCTGAAGGCTGGCATGGGTTACTGTGGCGCTATCGACATTCCGACGCTACAGCAGGCCAAATTCGTTAAGATTACAACGGCGGGTTCGCGCGAAAGCCATCCGCATGACATCCAGATACAAAAAGAAGCACCGAATTATTCGTCAAGATAATTCGATGCTCCCTGAACCTAGGCCTGAGAAGAAATCCTTCTCAGGCTTTTTAATTTACAAGCTTTACTTTTCCAGTTCCACTCACTATTACTCGGCCACCACTTAACAGTTTAACCCGTTGTTTAGATAGGCCTGTATAACCTGTTGGTACAGTTACCGCATGAGAAACCTCTACCGGAAGCGAACCGTCGGGAACACAATTGCAGTTCCAAGTGCTGGCAGCATTCCAATTCCCTACCTGCACCGAATTAAAGGCGGTAAACACGGCTATTGTTACCGTTACATTTGCACTAGGGCCGCTTAAACAATTCCCCCGCTGGCAACGAGCGTAGTATTGCGTAGTAACGGTGGGTGAAACAGGCATACTAACCTCTACGTTGTCGCTGGTGCGATACCATTTCAGAATAGAGCCAGGATCAGTACACCCAGTGGCATTGAGCGTAATCGAAGTGCCCGCTGTTACGGTAGTACTACCTGATGCTACTGGAGCGGCATTACTCAAAATGGTGAACGTAGTAGCCGTGCGGCACGCATCTAACCCAGGACTAGATACATAGAACGTAGTGATACCAGCAGTATTCGTGTTGGGGATGCCCGAACCAGATACACCAACCGGATTAAAAACAGTACTACTGGCTAAAGGCGATCCTCCAGTTGCAGTAGCATACCAATTGGGGGCACCTAGAGAAAATACGGGCGCGCTCAACCTGAACGTAAAGTTCCCAGTTATTCCTGTAGCATAGGTAGATACTACGACAACATAGGTTGTACCAGCCGTAAGGGTATGCGTAAATTTAGACAAGTAGACGACCCCATCGTCGTCAACACTTCGAAGAAAGTTAGTAGCAGGACTGCCTGGGTTAAACGATGTTTCGTATAGCGATAAAAAGGAGTCGTTATTTGTGAAAGTGGAGCCAGTTACTTCGAACGTCTGAACACCACTAGTAGGAGCCGTAAACGAAAAAGCCTGGTAATAAACCGTTGGCCCACCACTTACGTAGGTCGTTGTATTGGTTAAGGTATTATTACGTACATAGGTCGGGGAACTGGTTGTCAGTGCACCATTAAATGTATTTAACAAACGAATTGGAGCTTCAAGCCCCTGCCCGGAAGGGACTGTCCCATTCTGACAGATTGAATAAGAAGCTACCGTAGGCACTAGAACAGGATTAACGACCACACTAATCACTTGCGTAGCAGATGCTGGTTGGCCCGAACATACGGCAGAGCTAGTAGTCAATGTAAATGAATACTGAACCGTAATCGGGTCATTGGTTGTGTTGATCAGCGTTTCATTTATTACTGCCAAATTCGCAGTGGCACTACCATTGCTAATACCGGCTACAGCATTCCGCTGCCAACGGAACGTGTTTGTACTTGAGCCATTCGATACACCAGTATACGAAAAGGGAGTTCCTGTACAGGCTATGGCTGCAGTAGGAGAAATCAGCCCGAACCCATCAATCGGCGTAAAGCTTTCGGTAACCACCCGGTCATTGGTCGATGAACCTGTAGACGCACCACCCCCCAAACCCCGACGAGCAAACGCCTGACCAATTACACATTGATATCGCCCACCAAAAAGCATCCGATCAGCCTGAAGAATGGCATCCCGTGCCTGTACGAAACTTGGGCTACAAGGCTGTAACCGAAGCCCTTCATTTACCAGTTTAAAAGCTGCTACGTTACCCCGCATGTCCGCTACGTTGCTGGGTGTATTATAAACGTTGGGGTCGATGAAGTTATCATTCATTATAATGGCCCAAGTCATATCCCACAACATTGTTGCCCAGATAGAACCGATACCGTGTGGTCTTGGAAAAGTCGATGCATGTGCATTGTTTACTTTCCCATACGTAACAGGACCATTAACGTTCACCATGTCATATGAATACTGGTAAGGACGAATACCAGGGCCTGTTGTGGATTGTCCTAATGCGTATGTACCTATACCCCTTGGAATGTTAGCGCTTGCCAGATTAGGACTCAGCGACGCCCAATTAGTGGTAAGCATTAAACCCAGAAAGTCACTCCATCCTTCTCCGCCTTGCTCCGCATTATCCAGACATGACGAGTTGGCCGGGCCGCCAGTCAATCGGATTGACCAGCCATGACCGTATTCATGAGCAATAATACCATTGTCGAAATCGCCATCGGGTTGATTGGCCGATGTCCACAGATACATCTGCATACGGCCATTTTGACCATCTGGTGGCGTATCGAAATTGGCATTATCGGTTCCGCCACCATCCTGCGCATCGGCATACACAAAATCGTTACCCAATCCACCACGGCCACCGTTGTTATTCTGAAAATTACCACTAGGCTCATCGAAACCGAACTTATAGAGCACATCGTGAATCAGGTTGTTCCAGTAAAACAGGTTGGTAATGGCGGCAGACTGGTTGCCAGCCGCCGTATTTGGCCCAGCCGTGTAAGGAAAGTTGAACTCCAATGTCGCTGATCCAGGACTAAAACCCGTACCATCATTATCATTAACATCTTCCTGCGCCCACACATTATTGCCCCGCGTTATAGAATAGCTACTCACACCATCATGATGCCAGCCATTGGTGGGGCCAGGGCCTGTGCCCGTTGTTACAAACCGATTGTAGGGATTGACCGACTCCGTGCGCGAACCAAACGTAGGACTCTCCACGGGGTAATCAAATACTGTGTAGCCATTGGCAGTGAATACTTTAGACTCTTTCTTGACACCAAAATACTGCGCATCACCTGACAACGTAGCACCTTTACACTCGTGAGGAGCTTTCAGATGGTTAGGTGTACCAAAATCGCAGCGAACGATCTCATCTACTTTCCGTAGAATCTCTCCCGACGTAGCATCCACATGAATGTTCCATCTATTTTTTCCATCTTTAGTCAACAATCGAACGCCCCAACTCAACGCCAGCCTATCGAGTCTCGACTCTCCTTTACCTTCTTTCTCAACTGGCAACCAGTAAAGCTTCACATCAATCTTCTCGTTCGATAATTCAGACAGCGAATAAGTAGCTCGGGTCAACGTACCGTCTGCCAGCTTCGTTGCGGTCAATTCCTGAATTGGCGCAAAGCTGGTCATAGCTAATCCGACGTTCGATGCCGCTTTTTGTAAGGCCATTACCGGACTGATGGCACTCTTTACAGTACCCATCTTAGGAAATAGTCCAAGGCTAGACACAAAATTATGATTCATGTAGGAAACCTGATTATTCATCAGCACTACGTTCATCATACGGTTATAGACCTCGATATTCTGGAAAGCTTGGTTGAAATAAACGTGATACCAGCCTGTGGAGGGTGACAGGTACGAGCTGGAAACGGTAAGCCCGTCGATGTCGGTTGGAGCCAATTTTTGTTGCTGCACATTGGCTGCTACGTATTGTCGAGCCGTTTCTACCTGTGCCTGAGCATGTAGCCGTGTTGAATCCAAAATCCCGGCAACAAGCATAGATATACAAGGAAAGAAATATTTTCTCGCCTGACAGTAAAGGTGTTTCATAAAAAGAGGGGAAATCGAGAATAAAAAACCGCTTAAAAGCGGTTTGAATTGACAACAAGATAACTATCATTTTAATAGACCAGTAAAATACAGGTTCATTATACACCTATAATTGTGTATTCGGTCATATTCCAACTACATCATGGGCTATAAATAAATTAATAGCTGTTTTTTACTACCCCTAATCTATGCACTTTAGATCACTATAGCTCATGATTCGTTGCCAAATTATGGGATTCTATATACTCTAATCGTTCGTCGTTGGTTTCGGTAGAATCAGTCAGGATAAACGGACAAACTGTGCATGACGTAGCACCCACCTGTTTATGCCATCGGCATTGTGATCGAATAGCGCAAAACGGCAATGCCGCTGGCTCGGCCAGATGTGCATTTAGAGCCATAACCATGTCAATAACTCCGCATCGGCCTTCCCGCCATTGGTTACAGCCAGATTTTACACATCGATTTGCAAACCGAAAATGTCGTTCAGGCGCTTCGATAGACGTAACAGCTTCCGTTAATTCAGCAGTTAGCAACTCAGGTTCAGCTAGAAAACCAACCGATTTATCTGGCCGAACAACGCCCAGCAGCAACGCGCCTTCTTCGGCGCGTGCGCTAGGACAAAGCGTGGTGGTAGGCGTTATCATCGCGATTAAAAGCCTTGTACACCTTTTTGCAGCATTTCCTGCTGAATCTTCACTTCATCGAGACTAACCCGAAAGTCATCGCCAAGTGCCTTGATCCAATACCCTTTCCAACGAATTGACGGAATAACCACATGCGGGCCACCTCCGCCAGGAAATGGATTTCCTCCCCCGCCAACGGGGCCATCATTTCCATCAGGATCATCGGGATTTGGATAGCCAGCCAGTGCCGATGCAACAACTGATTGAATGCCCGCTGCAATTTTGTTTTCGAGCTGGGCCGGAAGTTTCATACCACTTAGCAATATGTGGAATTCGCTGCCTTTACTGTTTTTACGCGTTTCCATATCTGAGAAGTTATTATTGGTGAAAACTTCTCAAAAGTCACTGAATATCAGCGGTGATTTTAGCGCAGAAGTGCGGAACTTATCTAACGTATTAATGCCTGATTTTTAGCTACGTAGCCCTACGTTACCCTCGAAAATAGACGTAAGAATACGTGGCACCGAATAGACTCAAGGTTCGAGATAATGTACTGCGCTGATGGTTCCGTGTGTTGTAAGGTTCACTTCCCGAATGCCAATTTTATAATTATCGACGGCAAATCCGGGCGTATCCTGTTTCATCTGATAAAACGTCGACGGCGAAACAAGCACAAGCAGATTACCTCGCTGAACTAATTTTTCAACATGGTAATGCCCACAAATAACCGTGACATGGCAAGGCAATTCACGTATCATGTCCAGAAACCGTTCACTTTCCCGAAACGGATATTTCGTATCCATAAACAGAACGTCGGCCGGAAGCGGAGGGTGGTGCATAAAAATCACTACGTTGGTATCGCGCAGTGCTTTCATATAATCTCCTAACCATGCCCACTGTTCTTCAGAAAATTCACCTTTACTGGAGTCAAGAAATAAGGCTGGTCTACCTTCTAGTGGCAAGGCGTAATAAAGTTCACGCTCATTCAGATTGTGTATCAGCTTAAACACACTGGCCATCATCGCCGAATCGTCGTGATTCCCTGCAATGACAAAGTATGGGTACGGCAGTTTATCCAGTTCTCTTTTTGCCCAATGATAAATTGCTTCGTCGCCCCCCTTATTGCTGATATCTCCGCCAACGACAACACAATTGGGTTTTAGCTCACTTAAATAAGCCAGAGCCTTCTGAAAATTATGACGCACATCGACATTCGACGGATTTTCCCCCTCTGCATCGAGGTGCATATCGGTAATAAATGCTATTCTCATTGGAAAAAGTTGTCTGAACCGCACCTGCCAGATCCAGGTTCAAAAGCAGTTAAATCCCCGTTTCTTTAGCTTGGTTCCAGTATATATCCATTTCAGCCAAGGTCATTTCACTCAACGTTTTACCGTTGACGCGCGCCTGTTCTTCCAGATACTGAAACCGCTTGATGAATTTTTTATTAGTACGTTCCAAGGCGGTTTCGGGGTTTATGTCTATGAATCGGGCGTAGTTGACCAGTGAGAAAAGTAAATCACCAAACTCGCCTTCGGCCCGGTGCGGATCAATGGTTTGGTTCGACGTTACGTTAAACTCCTGCTGAAATTCCTGCATTTCCTCCTCTACTTTCTCCCAAACCTGCTGTTTCTCTTCCCAGTCGAAACCAGCACCCCGCGCTTTTTCCTGAATCCGCATGGCTTTTACAAGCGCAGGCAACGAACCCGGTACGCCCCCCAATACCGATTTATTCCCTTCTTTCAGTTTAAGCTGCTCCCAATTGGCCTTTACCTGCTCTTCGGTTTCGGCCACTACGTTACCATAAATATGCGGATGGCGGTTAATCAACTTATCGCAAACTTTATTCAGTACGTCGGCCATGTCGAAATAATCTGGCGAATCTACGCCAACTTCCGATGCGATTCGTGCGTAAAAAACCAGATGCAACTGAATGTCGCCCAACTCTTTACATATTTCAGCCCGATCATTTTCCAGAATGGCGTCAGAGAGTTCATAGGTTTCTTCGATGGTGAGGTGTCGCAGACTCTCCAGCGTTTGCTTACGGTCCCAGGGGCACTGCTCCCGTAATTCATCCATGATGGTTAGTAATCGATCGAAGGCCATCAGTTGTTCCTGACGCCGGGGAGGCAGTTCCTGAAATTGTTTCATTGGCATCACAAACCGATACGTTCACGGCAAAAATGGGCCTTATCGGTTCAATAAAAACGGATTAGTATGCTAAGTCTTTCGGCATGATAACGGCTACTTTCGGGCGTATGTTTGCTCAGTTGGGTAGCGTCAGTATGCACTACGTATGCGGGTAAAGCTAACGAAAACAAGAGAAAAGATGAATAGAATAAGCTGTAAATAGACATCTGCACAGAAGTAGAGGCCGTAAAATTTACCAAACGTACCTCATTCAAAATCGGTAACTAACCGCATTCGATAGATTTTTCATTTCACTCTTGACTATTGATTGTTTTTTGAATTTACTTTGCAAAACAAAGTACTTTATTTACTATGCAATCAACTACTGCAAACTATCAGGATTTAACGTTTCCTCGTAATGCACGACCCGGAAAAGGCATTCACGTGCTGGCTTTACTAACTATTGCCGGATTAAGTCTGGTTGCCGTTCGAGGTTTTTTAACCGGAAACTGGTGGTATTTTATTATGCTCACCTGGAATCTATTTCTGGCCTGGTTTCCGCTGGGTGTTGTTCTGATTCTACGCGACTTACGAGCGAAAGGCAATAATGTTACGTGGTTTCAGAGCCGCTGGTTGATGATTGGCGCACTGCTGTTGTGGTTGGCCTTTCTACCTAACGCCCCCTACATCATTACCGATCTTTATCATATCAACCACATTCCTCAACCGCTGCTATGGTTCGATACAATGTCACTGTTTTTGTTCGCGCTTACCGGATTGCTGATTGGTCTTTATTCCACACTTATTGTACACCGCATGTTCCGACCATTGATGAAGCCCTGGCTAAGCTGGACATTGATTCTGATGAGTCAGGTTCTGTCAGGGTTTGGTATTTATCTCGGACGCTTTGGCCGCTGGAACAGTTGGGACATATTGAACCGCCCTTCATCCCTTACCAAAGCCATTGCATTTGCCTATCAAGACCATCTGAGTGTAAAAATAACGCTGGCTTATGGCTTTGTACTGGTGATTTTTTACGTAGCATTTTACTGGTACGTAGACCACGAAGAAAAATCCTGATTACTATGTTACCAGCAAAGCCTTCCTTTAACGTATTGAAGCGATTATTTTAACGGTAAATTTGCCGAATGATTGATTTTCGGAAAGTGATTCGCAGTTTTCGATTTGCCGGGCAGGGTATTTTAGATTTATTTCGGTTCGAAAACAATGCCAAAGTTCATCTGCTCATAGCGGGTCTGGTTGTTCTGGCCGGATTGGTGCTAAACTTGAGCCGAATCGAGTGGGCCATTGTGATCACCCAGTTTGGGCTAGTCTGGTCTGCCGAAGCAGTTAACACCGCTATCGAAAAGTTGTGTGATTTTGTATCGCCGGGGCTGCATCCGCAAATCAAATCAATCAAGGACGTAGCATCAGGGGCGGTTTTGTTAATGGCGATTACGGCTTCTATTGTTGGTATTATTATTTTGGGCGGTCGTCTGATCGATCTTATTGATACGTATTAAATTCGTTCACTTATTCTATTTCGCTCTTTATCATGCACGAATCGCACGAACACCTGCAAACACTGACGGAAATTCGCAGTTTGATGGAGCGTTCTTCAAAGTTCCTATCGTTAAGCGGTTTATCTGGTGTATCGGCAGGATTAGTTGCCCTCGGTGGTGCGCTGGTTGTTTATTTACGACTACGTACAGACTGGCTGTCCATTCTTAGTCATGATCAACTCGGTCGATACGATAATGCTACACACCAGACACTCGTCGAATTTCTTATACAGGTAGCCGTAGGCGTATTGATTTTGGCCTTGCTTTCTGGTTCGTATTTCACCGTTCGTAAAGCCCGCCGACAGGGCCTAAATGTTTGGAACAAGTCATCGCAACGGTTGGTGTGGGCGTTGGCCATTCCACTGGCAACAGGTGGCGTTTTCTGTCTGGCTTTGCTCTACTATAATATTATCTGGCTGGCTTTTCCGGCCACACTTATTTTTTATGGCTTAGCTTTGCTGAATGGTAGCAAGTACACATTTCGTGATGTCGAGTCGCTGGCTTACTGCGAAATTGGCCTCGGAATGCTATCGCTGTTTCTACCCGGTTTTAATTTATTGACGTGGGCAATTGGTTTTGGCATACTTCACATTGTGTATGGTATGGCCATGTATTATAAGTACGAACGTAACATAACGCATGAAAAACGACCTGCTAGCTCAGTTTAACAAAGCTTTTGAAAGTAAAGCGCGGCTGAGCATCATGTCGGTTTTAATGGTCAATGATTCGCTAAGTTTTAACGCGCTAAAAGAATTGCTCGGCCTCACCGACGGCAACCTTGCCACGCACCTGCGTGCGTTGGAAGAGTCGGGCTACGTATCGGTGCAGAAACAATTTGTGGGGCGCAAACCAAACACTACGTATTCGGCCACCCCATCTGGCCAACAGGCCTTCTCCGACCACCTGAACGCATTGGAAGCGTTTATCAAGAATTTGTAACACGCCTATTTCCTAAATTACAAGAGGCCCGTTGATAGCTGGCATTAGTTAGCCATCAACAACGGGTTTCGACTCCTTATGTAACCTTATAAAAGATTATGCCGCTTAGTAAGAACACGTTGATTAAATTAACTTCTGGGCAGTACGTTGTTACAGTACGTGACGAAACTGGCTGTTCAACTACAAAAACGGTAACGATTGGCAATGCAACTGCTGCTACGTTGGTGCTGAAAAATGTGAACTGCGCAGGTGAAAAAGATGGCAGTGCAACTGTAAAAGTTACAGGTGGTCAGGAGCCGTTTTATATATGCATGGCAGACTAAAAAGCCTAGCGATTCGCTGGGCTCTGGCGTGACGGTTAGCCGTTTGCCTGAAGGCGAATATACCGTAACAGTGACGGATAAAAATCGATGTGCAGTGCCTACTTCTGGTAGGTTAACCGCCCAGAATCCTATCCCGCCCAAACCAACGATTACGCAATCGGGCGTTCAATGATATAGTGGTTTTGATGTAACAACCTGCAAACCAGTAATTAACGCTACGCAGGCTACGTTTACCCACTTTTGAAAGCAATAGTTTTTTACGTAGTGGCAACAGTTAATGGGTGTGTTTCGCCTGCTTCTGAACCTTTCAGTTTTATTCTAACCGCCATAGAAACAACCCTTCGCTCAGTCTTCAGGTTGTACCAAATCCAGTAACTGAGCGGCTTCGGCTTGAGATTGACCAGCCCATTCGGGAAGCTGTATAGATTGAGTTGATCGATTTAATGGGAAAAGCAATCCTGAACGTTCAAATTCCAGCCTTTGTTGGTCGCCAACAATTTGAGTGGTCAATTCCACAGACTAGCACTGGTCTGTACCTGCTTCGGGCCGAGTCAGCAACTCGACGTACTATACAGCGTGTTATTGTTCAGTAATAAAAATGGCTGGCTGAAATTTGTCTATTTTTCAGCCAGCCATTTTAGTCGTTCAACAAAATCAGGGGTGTATTCCACCTAACCCTCGATAAACAGAACCGTTAAAGGTCTGTACACAGGCACTTTTTATAATAGGTGATGTTGCAGTAAACGCCCATTTTTCTTTGCCGTCCTGAGTAGCCAGAGCACATAATTTGTTACCACTCCCCACATACATAATTCCATCGACAACAGTTGGCGTTGTATTCGGCTGATAAATAGATTTTGTCCAGGTTGACGTTCCTTTACGAGAATCTATTGCATAGAGTTTTCCGTCGTTCGAATTGATGTAGATAAAGTCATGAATCAGCGAAGGAGCTGAGCCAATAAAATTTGTTGGGGTAAACGACCAGCGTCGCGAACCGTTTTCGCACGAATAGGCTGTTAAAGCTGGAGGGCCATCGTAGGGCACAAACAAATAATCATTATCTGTGGCGATGTTCGTATGAATGGCAAACGAATCCCTAGTTTTCCATTTCAGCGCACCTGTCTTCGCATCCATCGCAAAGAGGTTACCCAAGTCATCGCCAGCATAAACATTTCCTTTAGCAAAAACAGGACTGGAATGAAACGAATACCCAGACTTATACTGCCACTGTAACGTACCACTCTGACTGTCGAGTGCATAAAACGTACCGTCATTTCCTCCGAAGTAAACAATACCCTGATTGACAATTGGGCAATTTTCAGTCGCATTTCCCGAAGCGAGTATACCTTTTGTCTGTTCTCCCGCCTGAAACGACCACTTACGCTGCCCCGTTCGTATATCAACTGCGTGAATAGTAGTAAAATTCTTACGGGTAAGATCCCAGGGCGCGGCATTATCGGTCAGAAAAAACACAGTCTGATCAGCTATCCGAGCCGAAAATACAGGCCCAGTGCCTATCTGATATTTCCATCGTAACGTACCGTTTGTGGCATCAACAGCGCATAGTGCAGACTCTGAAGAAACGCCCTGAATCACTAATCCTTCTGCCACAATAGGCGCGGCATTAATAGGGCCGCGACTTAGTTTGTTTTGCCATTTTGCTTTTCCATTTCGCGAATCCAGCGCATACAACGTACCATCCTGCGAGCATATATAAACGGTGGTCCCTTCTGCACGATTGTCTGCCGTAAATTGGCCGTTGATGAAGCTAAAACTGAAAAGAACTCCTAATAAATAAGGTAGTTGAGTAATGAGTTTTGTCATAACCAAAAAATTTGGTGTATGACGACAAGTTACGAATAGGTCACGGCTTGCCATTCATGAGTAATAGCACCTAATAAAGTATTAGTATCACTATTATCTGAATCTTATACTTGTTGTATTAAATGTTTGTTAACGGGTCAGTAAGGCTTATTATTCTCGGGCAAGTCCCACTCCATATACATTCAAAATAATCTCAGCAATGCGCATTTATACTCATATTCACATATTGGCTATTTATGCTTACCTCATATTACCAATACCTCTATAAATCACTACGTTTGTCGGCTAATGTTTTCTGATTAAATCAAGTAGTTTACGATCAAGTTTATGACCATACCAACTTTCATACGCTACGTCGGTACGGCCAGAATCGAGTATACCAAAAGAGCCCGCAAATTCCCAGAGTGCAAACCCAATACCACCAGTTTTCAAGATATCGAGCACATCACCAAACCAGGCCAGAAATACTGCATGTGGTGTTTTGTTCCAACATCCACACTCACCGCAGTGTACGCCTACTCCTTTGTTTACGAGTTCAATCCAGGGCTTATAATAAGTTTTGAGCATAGCCCGACTCAGGTATTTATCTCCTACCTGTCCCGGCCATTTCGGTTCGGGTAAATTGTCGGGGTCTTTGTTTGCCCACGGTGCTTTATAATGCGAAATGATTCCCGGATTGTAACCCCGGCAGCTCTGCGCAATATCCAGATCCGTCAACTCTGGAATAACTGAATTGCCTACATCGTTTCCATCGGCAATAATCAGATGCTTTGGATTCTCCTGACGAATAGCTTTTGCAGCTGCCTGCGCCACTTTTCGATACGTTTCGCCCGGAACCGTGCTACGTTTCGAGTGCTGATCATTCATGTCGGCTCGCATACTAGGTTCGTTGAGCAGATCGAAGCTGATTTGCTGCGACGATACGTTTTTATAACGTTTCGCCCACATACCCCAATGGAAACAAAAAGCATCAAGGGCGGCCTGATCGATCCAGAGATTATAAGGCTCATGAAACCCTGCGTTGATGCAATAACCAGGCGCCCGGTGTAGATTCAGACTAACGTGCAGATTATACTTATGCGCCAGCGACACCAATTGATCGATTCGATCAACTGATTGCGAATCAATCTGATATACTTCGTCGGGCGTAATATTACGGCTTCTGTCAAACTTAATATAAGCCGGATACGCCATAGGTAGACGCACGAAGTCGAAACCCCAATCCTGCATCCATTTGAAATAATCTTCTTTGGTGGCAGGGCGGCTATTGGCCGGGTCAGGTGAAAAGAAATCCAGTAGGTTGAATCCTTTCCATTGAGGAAGTTTGTTCTTCGTTACGTTGCGTAACTGCGACTTTCCAAAAAGTTCTGGGCCATCTATGCTCAGGGCCGCTCCCAGCACTCCGGCATTTTCTATAAACGTCCTACGTTGCATAAACGAAAGAGTAAACAGTGGCATTGATCTACTCGCAAACCAGAAGACCGTTGCATCAAATCGAATTATAGAGCGTACTAAGTAAAAACCAGCCTGATTGATGCTTATGTACGCAAACAAAAGGTTGCTTTCCCAAAGCCAAGCTATACCTTAGTTAATCTGCGTGCTGCTGACTGCTCTGTTGGTCAATGGCTTCTAAAAAACAAAAAGAGACAGATAACCATGAGAAAAATCCTGCTCGCGTTGTGCCTGACAGCGCCATTTCTGCTCAGCCTGACCAATACTTTTGCTCAGAGAGGCAAACCCCTTTATACATTTCCGATTGGTGTTCAGGCTTATACGTATCGAAATAGCTTCCCGAAAGATATTATTGCTACGTTAGATACCATTAAAGCACTGGGTATCACCGAAATGGAAGGTGGAGCACCCAAAGGCATGACCGAGTCTGAGTTCAAGAAGCTGTGCGATGAGCGGGGTATAAAAATTCCGGCTACGGGTGGTGGCTATGAGCAGTTGGTGAAAGATCCAATGGAAGCCGTCAACAAAGCTAAGGCGTTGGGAGCCACGTATATTATGTGCGCCTGGATTCCTCATCAAAAGGGCAACTTCAATATCGACAACGCGAAAAAAGCCGTTGAAGACTTTAACCGAATCGGTAAGGTGATGAAGGAGAACGGTGTTACGTTCTGCTATCACAATCACGGTTATGAGTTTCACCCCTATGAGGGCGGCACTTTATACGATTACATCGTAAAGAACACGAATCCCCAATACGTATCGTTCGAAATGGATATTCTGTGGACGCAGCATGGCGGAGCCGACCCGGTAGCTTTACTGAAAAAGTACGGTAATCGCTATAAACTGATGCACCTGAAGGACCTCAAAAAAGGTGTAAAAGGTGATCTAACCGGCGGTACTCCTCCAGAAAACGACGTAGTGCTGGGCGATGGTCAGGTCAACATTCCTGAAATCTTAAAACTGGCAAAAAAGGCGGGCGTAAAACACTATTTTATTGAAGATGAAAGCAATAAAGAATACGAGCAAATGCCCAAAAGTATTGCTTATCTGAAAAGTCTGCGCGAGTAATCTCATCGTAAACAAGCGAAAACGCCCGTTTGCTACGTAGCAAACGGGCGTTTCTATTAACGTACCAATCCATCTCTTCGGGCACGGTCGCGCACACGTTGTGCACGACTCTTGCTATCGGGGTGGGTCGATAAAATAGTAGCGACTTTACCTCCTTGCCCTCCCCCATTCATCTTGGCCAATTTTTCGAAGGACGTAGCCAAAGCCATTACGTTATAACCGTTACGTTTCAGGAAATCGTAACCGTAATCATCTGCTTCGGTTTCCTGACGCCGACTAAATGATGCTCCTAATAAATAATCGGCCACACCGGCCAGCTCCGAACGCGACAACCGACCAATTGTTCCCGATGTTGATGCAGCGGCATTACGTACCGCCGAGCGTCTGAGAGCACTTTTCATAGCATCGCGGGTATCACGATTTATTACGTGCCCAATTTCATGGCCCATAATGGCCAGCAATTCATTATCGGTCATTATATCCATTAGTCCTTTAAAAACACGCACGCTTCCATCGGCCGTAGCAAAGGCGTTTACATCCGACACTTTGTAAACTTTATAATTGATCGGTAAGCCACTAACAGTACGGTGACGACTAACAATTTTGTTCAGACGCAATGTGTATGGATCGCTGGGACCCGCTATTGGATTTTTAGCATCCATTTGCAGAACCGCCTGCCGCGAGTATTCCGCCACTTGTGCATCAGACAGTAAGGCAGAATTAAGCGCATCCATGCCTGCCTGTACGAGACTAGGGTCAACTTTGCTCTGGCCTACACCGATTATTGGAATACCCAAAGCCAGAATAAACAACTGAATGAAGGTTTTCATATGATGAGTTAACGTTAAAGGTTCTCGTTGTTTACAGAATATAGATTTTCAATATTGACTATCTATCGCACAAAAAGTTTACTATTACTATTGAATAGCCATCGTCTGTATACGCAACTAACCTGTTAGAATACGATTTTAAACAGGAATATATACCATAAAAAAGACGCTCAACAACAGGTTGTTAAGCGTCTTTAGTCAATGTGACGTTGTTTTATTGAAGATTCGCGTCTTCGTTACTATTAAACGTATCTCCCTGATCAATGTCGCCAGTTTTCAAGCCTTTTTTAAACCAATAAACGCGCTGCGCTGATGAACCATGCGTAAACGCGTCGGGCACTACGTATCCTCTGGTTTCTTTTTGAATGCGATCATCGCCAATGGCATTAGCCGCCCTAAGGGCTTCTTCAATATCGCCAGGTTCAAATTCAAAGCTTTTTCCTTGTGCCTGATTTGCCCACACACCCGCAAAAAAATCGGCCTGTAGCTCCAGACGTACTGATACTTTATTATACTGTCGTTCATTCATACGGGCGCGCAACTGGTCGGTTTGTTGCATAACGCCGAGCAGATTCTGAACGTGGTGCGCCACTTCATGCGATATTACGTAGGCCATTGCAAAATCACCCGGTGCACCAAATCGTTGGCTAAGTTCATCATAGAACGACAAGTCAATGTATAGTTTCTGATCGGCAGGGCAGTAAAACGGCCCCGACGCTTCTGAAGCCGTGCCACAACCCGACTGTGTGACGCCCCGAAACATAACCAATGTAGGTTGTCGGTAACGCCCTCCCCGTTCTGCAAATATCTTTGTCCAGATATCCTCCGTGCTAGCCAGTACTTTTCGGGTAAATCGGGCGGCTTCGTCATCAGCCTTCTGGTTAGCTGGTGCCTGAGTTACCTGAGTCTGACCGCCCCGATTCAGAATGTCTGACGGATCGCCACCTAACAGCATAACAATCACCGCTATAACCACGGTACCTATTCCGCCCCCAACCAGCATTCCTCCTCCGCCCATTCCCCGGCGATCATCGACATTATCGCTTTCGCGACCTCCTAACCAACGCATAGTTTTTCTTGATTAATACGTATTACGATTCTTTATGGCAAGATTACAGTTTCTACGCATAAAATGTTTGGCAACGGCTAATTTATTGACCGAAACTCAGCCCTTTAGTCTGCTCCACTACATTTTACAATAGGAACAGGATACGTAAAAGGCCTGTCCATTAACTCAAAGTTTGTATAAGACGAACTTTGCTACTTAGTGTAAGTTGGTTGATTGCTGCTCACAACGTCATAAAGTAAAAGCTTATTCCCTGTTTCATACTGTTGTCAGCGTACTCCTTGATTTTGGTAACCTCTTAAAATAGTTTCATAGACGCTTACAAGTATGTACTTTATTTATCAATAAAAATATTCAGTAACTATTAGTTAAGTATTACAGATATTACCTACAATTTTATTAACCATTTTACAATAAATGCAATTATAATTTTATCAATAATTTATTATTAGTTAAAATTTCAAGTATTTATAAAACAGATATTTAATCTTATGATTAATATTGTAAAAGCCAGATATGGTAAATTTAAATTTACATCCTGTCTCTTATTTTCATTAAGTAAAATTCTTCCACATCATTTATCTAAATAGCCCAATTATGCGTACCTTACTTATAGCCCATAAATATAATTTAATGATAACCCATGAATGTTCGTTTGTCAGACGAAGAGATGATTCGTCGCTACCTCCCCAGTCAGCCCTCGCATTGCTTCGAGACGCTCTACAACCGCTACGCGAACAAAGTATACCGACGATGTTTGTCGATGACTAAAAACTCGGAACAGGCAGAAGACTTTACTCATGACATTTTTTTAAAAGTATTTAATAAGCTGGATGCGTTTCAGGAACGATCAAGTTTCTCTACCTGGCTCTATTCTATTTCGTTCAATTATTGCTCCGACCAGATTCGTCTGGCTAAACGACTGACCACCATTACACTGGAAGATGTTGTTAAACATGACTTTCCGGAACTGAAAGACACAGCCATTCACGAAGAAACGATGTTTCTAGTGAAACGGGCCATGGAAACCGTGTCGCCCAAGGAACGCACTCTACTCCGACTCAAGTATGAAGATGGAATGAGTATCGATGCCATTGCACAGAAATACAATTTAAAATCGAGCACAATTAAGATGCGGCTGAAACGAACACGTGATAAACTTCAGCGTCTATACGGGCAAAAATACTCGTATGATTTAGCCGATTAATTGTATACTCGTTATAAGCTTTTAATACGTTTCCGAGCACATTATCTCGGAACATCCCACCTTTGTAATTATCTCCTATTGAATCAAAAATGCCCGGAGCAATACGCTTCGGGCATTCCACAATCCTAACCTATGACATTCTAACGTAACTAATCTTTTTATCGCCCGCCTAATGGGAAAAGGTATCCAACAGAAATCATAGCATTCTGAGGGGTCGACTTGTCGTCGCTACCAACCAGATAACTGTAGCGGCCCTCCAGCAGTACCGAACCGGGTCCAGCTTTTATCGAAACGCCAGCTCCACCTGATACGCCGTAATTGAAACGGCCCTCCTGACTAAGATCTATTGACTGCGAATCCGTTTGACCGCTTTCTCGCACAGAAACCGTTCCATTAGCTGCAAATGTACCTACAGGACCTGCGTTTACGAAGAATCGGACATTAGGCTGCCCAAATGCAACCTTTAACAGTATCGGAACTTCGACCAGATTGTATTTAACCTGCAGATAGTCTGACCCAATAGCCAGACGAGTGCCATACTGGCTGAAAAGAATTTCGGGTTGAACAGAAAATACAGGGCCGCCAATGTTGAATACAACCCCACCGTGAAAACCAGTTACCCGCTCTAGTTGAACACCGTCGCCCACCGATGCAACATCAGCTCCACCTATAGAGGATGAATTAGCACCCAAACGTACGCCAAACCGAAAACGGCTTTCCGGGCGTTGTTTGGTCGGTTTTTGTGCCTGCGTATACACAGACTGAGAAGCCTGGTTAACCGGTGCCTGCGCAACGGGTGCGCTCACCGGCTCGCTAACGGCAGGCTGAGCCTGTGCAACTGGCTGTTGTGTTGACTGAGCGGGTTGAGGAGTTGTAAAGCGAGTTGTCTGAGCCGTACGTTTTACTGGCGCCGACGTAGCACGACTCGCCTGCGACCGATTGGCGTTTGCAGATGTGGCTGCTGTAGTTGGTCTACGGGTAGTTGTACGTGTCTGTGCCGATACGCTTAATGGCAACAGAGCCAGCATAATAAAGAGGAAATTATAGTTCATTTTCGTTTCGTTTTTGTTGTTTACGGAATCAAAATTGGCAGATTGCCGCCGGCAATGCAGCAACAAGCCGAACGAAGTGGAATTTAAGTTGAGTGAATTGGTAAAAAGGTGAGTTGAGCTGATGGCTTTCCATCAATTAATAAGCCTGTGAAGTGAAGCTGGCCACAG
The DNA here is from genome assembly GCF_054776875.1 of Spirosoma daeguense. Taxonomy (NCBI): domain Bacteria; kingdom Pseudomonadati; phylum Bacteroidota; class Cytophagia; order Cytophagales; family Cytophagaceae; genus Spirosoma; species Spirosoma daeguense. The sequence goes on along the minus strand of NZ_BAAHBF010000007.1, from coordinate 31,609 downwards.
TTATAAATTGCTACGTAGCAGTTCTGCAAAACAAAAGCTCGACTATAAAGCCGAGCTTGCAATTACGCATCTAATTATCCCAGCAAGCTCCTTACTAGCTTAATTGGGCAGTGTAGTTATTTGCTGAAGCAGTTCAGCCAGCAAGATGCTGGCTGAGATAGCCTCAAAACCCAATCAACGTAGCAGCTCCGCTCCGTGCTACGTTGATTTATTCTTCTACTTCTAGCGTTTCTTCCGTTAAAAGCTCTGGATTTTGGTAAATATTGCCAATTATGATCCGCCTTCGCGATTTACTAAAACCTGTATTTTGAATTAACGCGCCACCATAAGGACCATTTTCATCACCCTGACGCGACAGGATCGCCCAATAACAGTTCTGGTCATCCCAGAAAACTTTGTACGTGGTTTTATCATCAATACTAATGATATCCCCCTCATAAATATCACGTCCATCGCTATCGACAAGCCCCGTGAACTGCATAAGAACTACGTTTTTTTGAGGAACAACAAAATCTCCCCCGTTATTAGGCATAAACAGGTGTATTTGTCCCTCTTCCTCTCCATACAAGAAAAAGCCCGACAGATAGTCCATTCTGTAAATGGTATTAAACCGCGTCCAGGCTCTAAATTTTAATTGTCTCATTGTAGTAGTATCTCTCTACGTAAACGTACAGAAAACAATCGTAAAGTATAATCTTACATGTTGAATAGAGTTATTCGTTAAAACAGGATACGAACAAATCAAAAAAACGATATAAAATTCTTGACTTATGCTCAGATTTTATCAGCCATTTACGCCATAATAACCCAATTGGATTGGCGATTTTACGAAAAAAAATCCGTTTATAGTACGTTGTTTATCAGTCTGTAACTGCCATTTTTTACTACAGTAACTTCGCGAGTCTCCCCCCTTTTACTTGATAAACAAACTACCTATTTCATGGAAACTTCATTACGCTTTCGATTAGTGGTTGTCTTTCTGGGTCTGCTTCTGGGGTTTTCAGCTCAGGCTGCCCGCCCAATGACAACCATTTCGCAACTAACAGCCGACTGGCAACGCGCCAAAGATTACACCAAAGAATATCTGGACGTGATGTCGGAAGATGGTATCAATTTTAAACCAACGCCAGAGATTCGCAGTTTTGCCGAACAAATGCTGCATTTAGCCGCAGCTAACTACAATTTTGCAGCCCTTGCCAGCGGAAAAGCCAACCCATTTCAGGGAAAAAAACTGGAAGAAATGAGCGAGCTTAAAACAAAAGCTGCACTAACGAAAGCTGTTCTGGAAAGTTATGATTTCGTGATCGATGCGGTTAAAGGTATGACCGATGCGCAATTGGCCGAAAATGTAAAAATGGGCCAACGTGAAATGACGCGCGAAGTGGCTCTGGCCAAAGCGTTTGAACATCAGACGCACCATCGCGGCCAGACAACAATTTACATTCGTATGAAAGGCATCAAGCCGCCAAACGAAAAATTATTCTAATTGGAGACGTAACAAAAAATCCCTCACTGGTGAGGGATTTTTTGTTACGTCTCCAATTAGAAACAGAGTAAACACTACGTTGCTATTTGCTACGTTGCAGAGTATCTAACAGGTATTCCAGTCCGTTCAGCCTTATTTCATACATTGTTTGCAGGAGCATTCCCAACTTACCCGCCGGAAACCCTTTCTGTACAAACCACTCCAGATACGAAACAGGCAAATGTCGAATCAGTTGCCCTTTATGTTTACCGAATGGCATCTGATAATGAAGTAATTCTTTCAACAATTGCGGGTTACCCATCGACTGTTCTCTATTCATTATTTAAATTCATTACGTAGTATTAAATCATCCCACCGCCGATTCAAGCAGCCGGATCGTTCCAGCAGTTGCATCGATTTCAGCATCGATACCCAGCGGAACGGTAAATTTATCCCGTATATGACCAATCATAGCACCGGAATAAGCCGGTTTTCCTAAAGGCAGTATATGTTCTGTTATAATATCTTCCATCGTTAACGAGCCGTAACCTCCACCTGTTGGTTCGCAATCGGTACATTTCCCGAAAACAAAACCCGCCACCTGATCCAAAATTCCGGCTAGTTTCAAGTGTGTGAGCATCCGATCCATTCGATATACTTCTTCATGTGTATCTTCCACAAACAGAATCGTATTTCGCCAGTCGGGCAGGTAAGCCGACCCGATTAAATGGGTCAAAACGGTTAGATTTCCTCCTACCAAACGTCCGCGAGCCAGTCCTGATTTAATGGTGGTAATACGGTCCTGAGTTTGGGTAAGGTTGTCGCCTTTATTTACTGGATTTCGCATCGTAACCTGTTCACCTTCCATCAGCGTTCGCTTCATCCAGTCGACCGTATACGCATTGAATGTAGCCGAACCAACCGGGCCATGCACGGTAACCAATCCAGTTTTGGCGTAAATGGCTAACAATAAGGCGGTAATATCGCTATACCCAATCAGCAGTTTCGGATTCCGTTGCATAAGTGAGTAATCGAGCAGGGGCAGCAAACGGGCACATCCCCATCCACCGTGAATAGCCATCACTGCTTTCACACTTTTGTCGTCAAAAAAAGCATGCAAATCGGCAGCTCTATCAGCATCTCGACCGGCCAGATAACCATACCGATCATAAATATGCGGCCCTAGTTTGGTCTGAAAACCGAGTGCTTGTAAAGACTCCTGCGCAATCTGTACAGTTTCGCGACTGTAGGCAGGTGCAGCAGGGCAGAATAAACCAATAGTATCGCCCTGACGAAGCCGATCGGGTTTAATAATTGCGGGGGGATTCTGACTCGCAGCCAGCGATACAAAAGGCGACAGGCTGGCGGCCTGAAGAAAGGATCGGCGTGAAGGCATCAGGTTTATAAAGCGTCAATCATTGATGCAGAAATATAGCCGAAAACGGCGGATTAGACAAAAATTTACAGATACCTCATCAGGATTTTTCAAGAACTCTATTTAACACATTTTGACCCTCTACGCACAAAAAAAGCCTTTTTCGATCATTTATAAACGTATAAAGATAAATTACTACGTTCAACTTTTCGGTAATTGGCAATAAGAAATTCACTAAACCTTTATCGCCATGATTTGTCTTATTGATGTAAATACAAGTTTAACCTAACTAAAAAAAGACGATGAAAACGTTCCATTCTTTTGCCGTACTTCTGGTGCTGACGGGCTTCCTCATTGGCTTTTCAACCGAAGTTCAGGCGCAACGTAGCTGGAGCCCACAGGCTAAAGGTGCCGTTATCGGGGGCGTAGCCGGAGGTGCCGCAGGTGCCATCATAAACAAACGAAATCGTGCTGTAGGCGGCCTCATTGGCGGTGCCGTAGGTGGAGCCGCTGGCTACGCTATTGGCAAGCATAAAGACAATAAAAACAAAGAAGCCGCTCGGATAGCTGCCGCCCGCGCAGCCGCCGAACGTGAACGCGTAGCCGCTGCGGCCGAACGTGAACGAGCTGTTGCGACCGCCGTTGAACGCGAACGGGCGCTTCATGCCAAAGCAAACCCATCGGTACGCTCGGTAGCTGCTGCACAAGCCACACCGGCACTAGCACCGGCTACTACGTCGACCGTTCCAACAATGCTGGCAGCCAGTACAAATGCAGTCGATAACTCATTCCTGCTTAATCCTACCTTTGGCGATCACAACACGGCGTATCCATCGTCGGAATATCGTCGTAAAAGCTGGTAAATTGTTAACAGGCCGGACGCTACGTTCACTACGTTGAAAATAAAGTTCGGCCTTCCATTACTCAACCACTATTCTACTTTTGTTATGAAAACCACGAAACTAATTCTCTATACGTTGTTGGCAACGGCTCTGTTTACGGGCTGTGTCAAGCAAGACGAAGCTGTTAATATTCAGTCGCTTAATCAGCAGTTCATTGGGGCCTGGAACAGCAAAAACCCGGATCAGATTATTTCATTACTGGCCGACGATGTTCATTTTCTTCAGGGAGAAACGCATTTCCGAGGAAAATCGGAAGTTTCCGAAAAATGGGTACGCGCTACGTTACCAACATTGAACGACCTCAAAACCAACGTAGTGAGTTCAGCAACGGATACCCAGATGGCCTACGAAGCCGGTACGTTCTCGGTTGATGTACTCCCCGAACCGGGTCAGCAAACCAGAGGGTACGGTGAAGGAAATTTTATTCTGCTCTGGAAAAAAGGAACCGATAATAGCTGGAAACTCAGCTACGCTCAGCTCGAAGATTTGCCCGTGCAGGCGAAACAATAAATTTCAATGCCTAACGTAATGCCCCATTTCTATCCGTAGAGATGGGGCATTACGTTAGGCATGATACGTAACGAACCAATTGGTAAAACATACATAGCACTATGTGAGTTAGGCCAGTAATAGAGTTTACGCTACGCTACCATTCATGAAACGATTATTAGTTGCTGTGCTGAGCAGTTGTCTGCTGTTTAGTCAGTGTCAGAAAAAAGAACCCCGTGCTCCTGAAGCAACGGGGTTCGATCCTCCTATAGCTGCCAAAGTTTCGTACGTAGCTGCTTCTATTACGTTTCAATTGAGCGAATTACAGGATAAAATCAATAGTGAGCTTGATCCGGTCTTGATTGGGAAAGGAACCAAGAACGGCGAAAATAAAGGAATACTTTCGTTTCGGGTGAAACGCATGGGCCCTGTGCAGGTTCAATACATTGACAATCAGATCCAACTGTCGGCACCATTACAGATGTGGTTAACAAAGCCATTTAGCAACGACACAACACCGCCTAAAAAAGGATTCAGTGCTCTACACGTCAATTTTAAATCGCCCATTAGCGTAACCTCCAACTGGCGGCTGGCCAGCCAGACCAAATTCACGAAATATACCTGGATAAAAGAGCCCGATATCCGGTTGCTTGGTAAAGACATTTCGCTAACCAATATGGCGCAGAAAATTCTGGAAAAGTACCAAAGTTCAATCGAAACGGCTATCGACTCCGCTTTGTATAAAGACCTGCGACTCGACCGAATGGTACGTCCTATCTGGCGAGATTTACAAAAGCCGCTTCTTATCAGCCGTGATTATGGCCTCTGGCTTCTTCCCCAACCGATTGGGATAAGAGCCAGTACAGTTACGGGCAATGCGAAATCATTAACGACACACTTGCGGATTGCCTTTGATACTAAAACTGAAATAAAACCCCAACAACCCGCCTATCGTGAAACGCCTTTACCACAGTTGCAGAAACAGGAAAAAATAGACTCAACATCTGATTTGCACATATTAAGTGCAATTCCATATACCGACATCAATAAGATGCTGGCAATCAGCATTGGCCGGGAGCCGAAAAAAATGGCATTAGGCACTGTTACGTTAAAAGGAGCCTCGGTATACGGTGGGCAAAAATCGCTCATTATCAAAGCTGAAGTTGATGGACTTCTGAATGGGACTGTCTATCTGAAAGGTCGCCCCGAGTTTGATACAACTACCAAGGCTCTTCGAATAAACAATCTGGATTTTGACGCTGAAAGCGGAAGTTTACTGGCGAAAGACACCGGCGAAATCTGGCACGCAGGGTTACGGAAGATGTTACAAAGCCTATTAATTATTCCTTTGGGAGATGATATTGAGCAACTTCCTAAAAAAATCAACGAAGCGTTTGAAAAAGGGAAGCCGGGCGAAAAAACTGATTTGGGTATTCGGGATTTTCGATTCGTACCCGAAAAAATCGCAATACGTCCCAACGAAATTCAGGTAATGATTCGGGTGGAGTCGAAGGTAGGGCTACAGGTAAAGCAGTTATAAAAAGTATACGTTTATGACACGTAGTGACTGGTTTGCATGGGTAAATGAGTGAGCTCTGCGGCTTATTGGGTCATATTCATTAAATCGTTCAAACGTAATTTCGGAATGTTCTCTATACTTAAGCCTGCTGCGCTTTTTCGCTGTATTTTGCCTGTAGCAATTGGTATCACTACGTTTACCCCAACACTAGCTCAGGTAGGCGTTGGGACGAAAGCACCGAAGGGTGCCGACATTTTATTCGACGGTTCACGCAAAATGCTTGATGAAAAATGGACGTATTGGCAAGGCCCCCGGCTGGCTGCTACGTTACCCATTAAGTGGATGGTTGAAAAAGGTCCCTCAGGCAGTGATATGGTGCTGAATAGCAACGATCCATCGGCGGCAGGCGGCAAATATGGATCGGCGGATATTGTTACGAAAGAAACGTTTCGCGATTTCCGGCTGCATGTTGAATTCTTCATCAGCAAACCGGGTGGCAACAGTGGCGTTTACTTACAGAATCGCTACGAAATTCAGGTGCTCGATGGCGATACTACGTCGCACGGAATGGCCGCCGTTATCAACGAAACTCCCTCACCTTACCATGCTTACAACGGCGTAGGCAAGTGGAATGCTTACGATATTCTGTTCCGGGCGGCCCGATTTAAAGATGGCAAACGAGTTGAACCGGCTATGGTAACGATGTATTTCAATGGTAAAAAAGTCCACAAAAACCAGAAAATCAACCAAGTGTGGGGTGGTGCTAACTCAGGCATCGATGGTGGTAACGACGGCGGCAAAGGCATCACCGATACGCCCGGTGGCCTGAAACTACAAGCCGAAGGCCACGACGTACTTTACCGCAATATCTGGATTCAAAAACGTGATATAAAAGAAGGGAACACTGATTTTTAGATTTTTTCTAACAAGATTCTCAAGCAGCTACTCCACTGAGTGCTGCTTTTTTTTGCTACGTTCCAACCATTCACCCATAGATACGGTCATTGTTCTGTCGACATAGTCATTCATTAAACAGAAAAAACTATGAATATCGTAAAAATGACCGGGCGACTGTTTCTGCCTGTATTTCTTGGCATAGAACTGTTGGCCTGCAATCAGAATAACGTTGTGCCCGACCCAACACCTTCATCAGCAAATGTGCAGGCCATGCGTGCCAGTATGAGTTCGCTGGAAGGAAACTGGGTTCTAACCAACTACAAGAATAACCCGCTACCCTCCGCTTTACAAAACCGGGCAACCTTAGTTTTTCAGGATAAGTCCGGCGATTCGATACGTGTTGGCGGACGTAGTTTTATCAATCACTATGGCGGAAAATTTGAGATCAACGAGCAAAAAGGGTTGATCGTTTCGACCACCGATTTTATCTCAACCATGATGGGCGGCTCCGACGAAGATATGCGGGCAGAAACCCAGTTTATAGAACGTCTGTCGAAAGCTACATTTTTTGAACTTCCTAGTTCAAACCAGCTTCAGTTATACTTGGGATCGAAAGATAAACCTAGCGAGATTATGTATTTCACACGTAAGTAGCGCCCGTACTACGCCATAAAAAAGCCCTGAACAGTAACTTCAGGGCTTTTTTATGGCGTAAGAAATTAACGCAAATCACGGTTTATTTCGTTGAGCAAATACGTATTGGGATCGCTGAAATACTCCCAGAACATAACACCCGCCAACCCTTTCTTTTTTACGTAGCGACATTTCTCTTTCACTGATTGTTCGTCATCATAGGACACAAACCGCTTTAATTTGGCATTATATAAATACGGTGCCTTAGCCCGAGAATCCCAGTAACGTTTATAATCCGGGTTGGTGATCAGGCTGTCTTTGATAAATGTGTAGCCACCGCCCCGTTCCACTTTCGCAATCGTACGCGGATGCACGTTTGGATCGCCAGTTTGGAGTTGCCACGCTCGCCCGTAAAACGCAATACCCATAACCAGTTTCTCGGCCGGTACGCCCGCTTTTTTATATAGTTTCACCGCATTATCAGCCGATTGTTCATTGTCGACTTTTCCAGTCGCGTATAAGTTGGTATGATGCCCAGCCAGTGGTCCACCGGTGAAATGGTCGTACGACATGACATTGATATAATCCAGATATTGCTGTGCCTGTCCCATGTCGGTATGCGTAAAGATTTCACTAAATCCCGGCAGGGCGGTTGTTACCAGATACTCTTTTCCGGTTTGCTGTTTGAGCGTATTCAACTGCTCACGTAGCGCTTTGAACAGTAGCGTAAAATTCTCACGGTCTTCGGGTCTGAATACGTTGTCTTCGCCTTTCATCCCCGGATATTCCCAATCAATATCGACGCCATCTAACTGGTACTGACGCACAATATCGACCGCCGAAGCCGCAAACGCCACGCGTGCCGTATCGCTCAGCACCGCATCAGAGAAGTTCTCACTCCAGGCCCAGCCGCCAATAGAAATCAGAATTTTAAGCTCTGGATTACGTATTTTCAGGTTGTTCAGATTCTTGAAATTGGTTGAATCGGTCTCCAGATTGTGCAGCCACGCCCGATTTTTCCGAACATCGACAAAGGCGTAATTGATGTGCGTAAGTTTCTCAACCGCAATCAGATCTGTATTCACCAAGCCCCGAAAGCCGCCCACATAAGCTATCACTTTTGGTTTCGGTTCTGGCTTAAAACCAGTCAGCAACAGGAACGTAGCACACAAAACTCCAATCAGAAAATAGAGACGCAGCATCAACGTAATGATTTATAAATGAACATTTAGTAAGCATGTAATTTAATAATCCCGGTTAGAGATCAGAACGTAACACTACCCGTTTTCCCTGTCTTTTGCTACGTCTTTACTCCCCCAGAGAAGTTGTCGGAATAACCCTGCTTATTGTCGCAATTACCCATCAATTCTTACCAGTTCAGGCAGTACCTTTGTTATGTAATCAACTAAACAACAATTACTTATGGCAACCAAGATATTTGTAAACCTGCCCGTTAAAGACCTCAGCAAATCCGTCGAATTCTTTACCAAAATCGGCTATAGTTTTAACCCGCAATTTACCGACGAGAACGCTACGTCTATGATCATCAGCGACGATATCTATGTCATGTTGCTAGTAGAACCATTCTTCAAAGGCTTCATTAAGAAAGAAATTACCGATACGTCGAAAGCCGCCGAAGCGATCATTTGCCTATCAACCGAAAGCCGCGAAGAGGTCGATGAGCTGGTACGTAAAGCCGTTGCTGCGGGAGCCACCACACCTAACGAAGCACAAGATCAGGGTTTTATGTACAGTCATGGCTATCAGGATCTGGATGGTCACCTCTGGGAATTAGTATACATGGAACCATCAGCGGTTGAGCCAACAAACTAGGCTTCCCAAACTAGCAGAGACACCTTATAACGTACTGATATATTAGGAGATAACTACTTTAATCAATACTGATTAGGGTGGTTATCTCCTGTATCGTGTTAGTGGTTACTGGTCGTGAATAGTCAGCTTATCGACTTCGAGTTCACCAATTCGAAGTTTGCCAATATATCCGCGACCAAGGCGTAGTTGACCGATAGCTAACGCACCAATCGCGAGTGCGCCCATAGCCACGGCCCCAACGGCCAAAGCACCGACTGCCCAGCGACCAACAGTGATACGTTTCATAGCGTCTTTTTCTGGTAAAACTTATCCATTATTGCCGGGGTTTCATAGTTTTATTCTGCGGCCCGAATTGATACGTATCGATTCCGTAATTATCCTACACTCAATGCAGTTCGTTGTCTTTTCCCGCTAGCCGGAACGTAGTGCCCGACGAACCTAAAGGTTGATAAAATTAGGTCTAATGAAAACCTTCTACGCCATATTGGCCAACTCACTGGCCGCTTCACTTACGAATAACTTTGTCTGGTTCGCTGTTACGTTCTGGGTCTATCTCGAAACCAAATCGGTAGTTGCTACGTCGATTATGGCTGGTGTTTATTCAGGAACAGTGGCACTTTCAGGGTTCTTTCTCGGCTCGTTGGTCGACCGCTACAAAAAGAAAATAGCGATGCTGGTTTCGAGCATTGGCTCTCTGATTCTCTACGTAGTGGCGTTCTTTATTTACAGCACTACGTCCGAAAAAGTCTTCAACAATCCGGCCAGCCCTATTCTCTGGGCATTTGTCATTCTAGCGCTGATTGGCGCCATCATCGGCAACATCCGTTCAATTGCTTTATCGACCCTCGTTACGGTGCTGATTCCCGAAGCCGAACGCGACAAGGCAAACGGCATGGTGGGTACGACCAATGGGGTTTCGTTTCTAGTTTCGTCGATTTTCAGCGGGTTGGGAATTGGCTTTCTGGGCATGTCGTGGACACTGGTCGTAGCCATCGGCCTGACTGCTCTAACGCTGGTACATCTCTGGTTTTTGAGTATTCCCGAAAAAGGTATTGCTCACGTAGAAGGCCAAACCAATCATATCGACATCAGAGGAACGATACGTGCGTTGAGCGGTATGCCCGGCTTGTTTGCACTGATTTTCTTCAATACGTTCAACAACTTTCTGGGGGGCGTTTTTATGTCGCTGATGGATGCGTATGGCCTTTCGCTCGTTTCAGTGCAGACGTGGGGCATTTTGTGGGGGGTATTAAGTCTGGGATTTATTATTGGCGGGCTGATTGTAGCCAAAAAAGGACTTGGCAAAAAGCCACTACGTACACTTTTTCTGGCTAACATCGTGATGTGGACAATCTGCGTTTTCTTCACGATACAGGCCTCTATTGTGCTGTTGGCAATTGGTATGTTCGGTTATCTGTGCCTGATTCCAGTGGTTGAATCGGCCGAACAAACCATTGTGCAGAAACTGATTCCACCCGAACGACAAGGGAGGGTATTCGGCTTTGCTCAAAGTATTGAACAGGCAGCCTCGCCTATTACAGCTTTTATGATTGGCCCGATAGCCCAATATATTTTTATTCCGTTTATGACCACCGGAGCCGGTGTTACGTTAATTGGCGACTGGTTCGGCACCGGCAAAGACAGAGGATTAGCGTTGTTATTTACCGTTACCGGCCTGATTGGACTCATCGTTACGTTACTGGCCATGCAATCGCAATCGTACCGCTTGCTTTCGGACAATTACCAGCGCAAGCCGGAGCCAGTTGACGGATAAAGCATTATTATTTTCAATCTGTAACTCCCTAATTTACCACCCCTAGCCCCTCCTAAAACAGGAGGGGCTAGGGGTGGTAAATTAAACCTCTACAAGATCAACTATACAGAAGAGGGTTATTTCACTTTTCAAGAACGGACGTTGGTTTGCCCGGCTCGGCAACGAAGAAAACTAATAATTTGGCCGGAACCGTTGGACTCGGATTTTTGGCTGAGCTATGTAAACCGTTGGTATGTTCATAAAAGGTATCATCCTTTTTGTAATGATAGGTTTTCCCTTCGAAAACTGATTCGAGTTCGCCTTCCAGAATGTACCCAAACGTGGGGCACGGATGACGATGCGATGGCGATGAACTATTAGGCGGATAATCGACAACCAGCATCTGAACTTCTCGGTTATCAATGCCTTTTTCGGCCAGCAACTGCTGACGAATAATGGTTCGGCTAACTTTCGATGGTTCGCTGGTAGCAGTGTGGTTGTGCTGAGCAAGAAGTTTGGCAGGGGCAAAACTCGCCAGAATAATACAGGAAATAAGTAGTGATTTCATCAAAAGTAAAGAGTGAACAAGTGAAACGAATCAATTCGTAATGAACGCGATTTGAATATACTGAAAAACAGTCTGTTCCGTCATTTATCCATCAGCGCGCTACGTCGATTTTATACTTTTTGCCTTTCATTTTCTCGTTCTTTATCCGGCTCAGCAACGTATCAACTTTCTCGCGTTTTACGGCGGCAAACGAGCTAAAATCTTTCACCTCAATCACACCAAGATCGCCTTTCTCGAGCTGGCCTTTCTGACCGAAAAACCCAACGATATCAATTTTATTCAGCTTATTCTTTTTGCCACCACTAATGTACAACGTCACAAACTCCGGTGGTTTTGGTAACGATAGTTGCTCAGCTGTTGGAAGTTCAAGCTTTTGTAAAGTATCATCCAGATAAGCAGGGCGCGGCTCATTTCTGTGTAGAATTACATAGGCGGTTCCCGATGCGTGCATGCGAGCGGTTCGACCGTTGCGGTGCACAAATTCGTGCGTATGCGCTGGTAAATGGTAATGAATTACGTGTTTCATTTCTGGAATATCCAGTCCACGAGCGCCTAAATCAGTGGTAACCAGATACCGTACACTACCGTTTCGAAACCGGATCAGTGCCCGTTCGCGGTCGTCCTGTTCCATACCTCCGTGATAGAACGTAGCGTAAATACCCATTTCGTTGAGCAAAGCGCTGGTTCGCTCAACGGCTTCGCGGTGGTTACAGAAAATCAGCGCAGACTCTGAATTGAATGTGCACAGCAACTCAAACAACGTATCGATTTTGTCCTTCGCTTCTGAATAAACCAGCTTTACCGTCAAATTAGCCGATTCATTTCGCTCCGACGTAAACGTCAACGTAGTAGGGTTGTTGAGACGTATGAATGGTGGCATTTGTATACCCGACGTAGCAGAAACCAGTACCTGCTTCCTGAGATTCGGCAGCTTACTGATAATAAACGCCATTTCGTCCTGAAACCCAAGTTCGAGCGACTTATCGAACTCATCAAGTACCAGTGTTTTTACGCCCTCCAGCGAGAACGTCTGACGCGAAATATGATCCGTAATTCGACCGGGCGTGCCGATGAGCAACGCAGGCGGGTTACTGAGGTTTTTGATCTCCGTTTCCATCGGGTGCCCGCCGTAACACACATTCACTTTATAACCTGTGCCCATCTTTTTCCAGACCTGCTCTATCTGCATAGCCAATTCACGGGTAGGTGCCAGAATCAGGCATTGGACCAACGTAGCATCTGTTTCGAGAAGATGGAGAATCGGCAACAGAAACCCGACGGTTTTACCCGAACCGGTCGGGGCTATCAGAAATGTATCATTATCCTGACCAATCGCTTCCAGGGCAGCTTCCTGCATCGGATTCAGGGCCGAAATACCCAGATTCGCCAGAACCTGCGTTTGTTGTTGTGAGGTTATCATACCCTAAAAGTAAGCCTAAACCCGTCAGCGATTGCACGTTTTGCAGAGCAAGTCAGGGATTAGCCCTACCTTCGTGCTCAAATAGAAGCGAGCACGCCATGACGTTTGACGACCTGAATCTGAATAAACCGCTGATCAACGCCCTGAACGATCTGGGGTATACAACACCGACAACCATTCAACAGAATGTATTTTCGGTAGTGATGTCGGGCAGAGATGTGTGCGGTCTTGCACAAACGGGTACCGGAAAAACGCTGGCTTATCTACTTCCCTGTCTGCGCCAGCTACAGTTTTCGAAAGAGAAACTGGTTCAACTGCTCATTATTGTGCCCACGCGTGAGCTGGTTGTTCAGGTACAGGAAACGGTCAATCAGTTAACTACTTACATGAACCTAACTACAGTTGGTATTTATGGCGGTGTGAATCTGAAACCGCAAGTGGCCGAGGTGCAAAAAGGGCTGGATATTCTGATAGCAACGCCCGGTCGGCTGGTCGATTTACTGTCGAACGGTACGTTAAAAACGAAGGCTATTAAAAAACTGGTTATCGACGAGGTCGATGAAATGCTGAATCTCGGCTTTCGCACGCAGTTAAAAACGATTCTCGACCTGCTCCCACCGAAACGGCAGAACCTACTTTTTTCGGCTACGCTAACCGCCGACGTAGAGCAGTTAATTGATACGTTCTTTACAAATCCGGTTCGGGTAGAAGCCGCGCCCGTTGGTACGCCCCTCGAAAATATTGCGCAGTCGGCCTATCAGGTTCCTAACTTTTACACGAAAGTTAATCTGCTGGAACATCTGCTACGTCAGGATAGCAGCATGACCAAAGTATTGGTTTTTGTGGCGACTAAAGAACTGGCAAATCAGCTATACGAAAAACTCGACGCCGAATTCCCCGAACAAACGGGGGTTATCCATTCCAATAAAGCGCAGAATCAGCGGTTCGACGCCGTTGACAAATTTAAAGACGGAACGTATCGCATCCTGATTGCTACCGATATTATTGCCCGTGGATTAGACGTAGCAGAAGTGTCGCACGTGGTTAATTTCGACATGCCCGACGTACCGGAAAGCTATATTCACCGCATTGGCCGAACGGGCCGTGCCGATCAGCAGGGCATTGCCACTACGTTCATAACGCCCACCGATGAGGAACGTCAGGAAGCTATTGAATCGTTGATGAATTACCAGATTCCACTACTCGATTTTCCGGCTAATGTTGCGGTATCTGATGAACTAACCGAAGCTGAGAAGCCAAAAATCCATATGCCATCGGTGGAAGTGAAAGCACCGAAACGGGAGGATGTTGGCCCGGCTTTCCATGAAAAAATAGCGAAAAACAAAAAAGTAAATGTCCGGCGCGATTATGCAGCCGAAAAAATGAAAAAATATGGTCGACCCATTAAGCGAAGCGGAAAAAAATAAGCTCTCATTCAAAGCCCTTGGTTTATCGGAGCCTCTGCTCGACGCCATTGCCGATCAGCAATATACACGCCCCTATCCGATTCAGCAGGACGCCATTCCGCCTATTTTGCGTGGAAAGGATATTCTGGGTATCGCCAAAACTGGCTCTGGTAAAACCGCCAGCTTCGTTTTACCTATTCTGGAACTGTTTCACCGAACCAAAAACGTTAGCAGCCGATTTGCCAGCGTATTGGTGCTGGTTCCCACGCGTGAACTAGCCGGACAGGTTGCTGAGGTTTTCCAGAATCTGGGAACTCACCTGTTTCCGAAAGTAAAAACTGTGGCGGTGTATGGGGGCGTATCCATCAATCCGCAGATGCAGGCAGTTCATGGTGCCGACATTGTGGTTGCCACGCCCGGTCGGTTACTGGATTTGCTGGCCCAGAACGCGCTACGCCTGTCGGACGTTGAAATTCTGGTGCTCGACGAAGCCGATAAAATGCTCGAACTCGGTTTTGCCGACGAAATGGACGAACTGTTCAAACGCTTACCCAAGAATCGACAGACTATACTCTTTTCAGCAACGCTCGGCGACTCCATTCAGCAGATCAACGCTACGTTACTGCGAAATCCGATCAAAATAGAAGTGGTTGAAGAAGACACCAATCTGGATTTGATCGAACAGTTGGCCTATAAAGTTGACCCGGAGCGCAAAGGGCCGCTTTTACGTTACCTCATCAAAACTGAGAAGATGGACCAGGTGCTGGTCTTTGTTTCATCGACCCGAACGGCTGATAATCTGGTCACCAAGCTTACCAAAAATGGGATTCAGGCGGCCGCTATTCACGGACAGAAAGGACAAAACGTTCGAACGGAAGTACTTCATCAATTCAAATCGGGTAAATTGACCGTTATGGTCGCCACAGATCTGCTGGCACGAGGCATTGATATTCAGCGACTTCCTTACGTGATTAATTTCGATTTACCCCGCTCACCCAAAGACTACGTGCACCGAATTGGCCGGACGGGTCGCGCTGAAGCAACAGGAAAAGCCTATTCACTGATAACACCCGACGACGAGCACCATTTTAAAATCATTCAGAAGAAGATGGGCAAACGCGTTGAACAGGTCGATACCAAAGAGGTAGATTTACACGGCTTTTAACGATTTTTTATCACTCACGAAGCTCAACGAACGTATGACAACGAATGATATTTACGACGTATTGACCGATGCCATCAGCTCAGTTATTCCTGACAACTGGACTATTGCCCGCCTTACGATTCATTTTTTCGCAAATGGTCAGGAGATTGAATTTGGCGGTATATACCTGACACCCGACGGCGAAGCCCAGCCGTTGCTAACCGACTTCCCGGAAGAGGTCACCGAAGCTGTGCAACAGTTGTATGTTCAGCGTAAAAACGAAGGCCAGTCTGATTTCAACCAACTACAAATTGACCTGACAGTTGACGGGAAATTTACGGCTGATTTTAGCTGGGATCAGGAAATTCAGGACGAAGATGACCATTTCAGCAACGGTGGTACGGCCCATGAATGGATGGCCATCCGCGAAGCAAAATATGGTTCACCGGATGAGCCAAAGAACTAGCTAACAACGCTAGTTCTTACAGCACGACTTCTGGCATCGATTCGTCAATCTCGCTACGTCTACGCCGATACGTAACAGCGTACTGGCTCAATAGCAGAACGACCATACCCAGAAAAATACAGCCCGTCATTACGCCCACCATTGGTAGGGCCGTGTTGTTATGCAGTATACTCACAGCTGCCGATATACAAGCGCCGAAACCCATTCGGAAACTGCCCATCAGCGCGGCCGCACTACCAGCATGACGCGTGAACGGAGCCAGCGACAAAGCCGATGCGTTTGGCCCGGTTATGCCCTGCCCTAGAAAAAACAGAAACAGCATGGTAATCAGGCCGTATTCTCCAAACCAGCCCGCCCATGTGCCGATGACCATCACTAAACCAACTACGGACTGATACGCTAACGTAGTGAAAATAATCTGCTCGCTGCTATAGCGTTTCAACAGAACCCGATTCAGTTGGGTTGGTCCAATAATAGCAACGGATAAGAAGGCGAAAATCCAGCCATATTCCTGTGCACTAACGTGATATATATTCATAAACACGTCGGACGAACCAGCCAGATACGCAAACGGAGCCGCCGTAGCAATGCCACCTACCAGCGCATACGTCAGAAACTGGGGTTGTTTCATTACGGTCAGAAAACTGCTCATTACCGCTTTCGGACGTAGCGAAATCGTAGCATCAGGAGCTTTACCGTTCGGCAATGCTACGTAGCTGCCCAGCATAATCAAAATAGTTATAACAGCCAGAATCAGGAAGATCGAATGCCAGCCAAATGCTAACGTAGCATAACCGCCAACAGTTGGCGCAATCATCGGCGAAACCGCTACCACGAGTGTGAGCAACGAAAAAACCTGCGCTATTTGCCCGACCGGAAATAAGTCACGCACCAGCGCCTGAGCCGCCACTAAGCCTACACAACCGCCCAGTGCCTGCAAGAGCCGCATACCGATCAGCATTTCAATCGACGTAGCAAACGCGCACCCAACCGAGGCTACGGCATAAATCAGAAGACCAGCATACAAAGGCAATTTCCGACCAAAACGGTCGAGCAAAGGGCCGTACAGAAGCTGCCCAACAGCAATGCCAATCAGGTAAGCCGTTAACGATAATTGAACCTGCGAAATAGATGTATTCAGGTCTTTGGCAATAGCCGGGAAACCCGGCAAATACATGTCGATGGAAAATGGACTGATGGTGGAAAGCGTCCCTAAAATCAGAATAATAACAAAGTGCTGACGACGGGTCATGAAAACAAAAAAGTGATACTATAGTAAAGACATTCAGCAGGAGCTGAATGGTTCCAATCCTGTAATTATCACTTAATTATCTTATTAAACGTACGAATACTTAAAAACAGGATCTTGCTTATTTCCTATTTAATAGATATTTTCTGGGCTGAATTTTTGAGTATATTTCCCATTTGCTAAACACCCCAATTAATTCTTTTCCAGCTTCTTAAGCTCAGCGTGGATGTACGCTTTCGGAAGCCAGTTGGTACCGATCATAACGCCTTCAATGTTACGTGTCTGACCAATATCGTTCAGGGGATTGCCATTGAGCAAAACCAAATCCGATACGTTGCCGGTTTTGATCGTTCCCGAGTCAGCTTTCTTAAGATAAGACGCTACGTTGACGGTTCCAGTACGTAACGTTTCGTATGGCGTAAGCCCCGCATCGACCATGTATTTCATTTCGTGATGAATCGAAAAACCCGGTACGTTGAAAACCTGTGGCGCGTCGGAACCTAGTAATAAATCAACCCCATTTTTCTGGCAGGCTAAAATTAGTTTCCGGCGAATCTCGATCAGTTTTTCGGCATGCTCTTTCGTGAAGTTCGGATTGTTGTTGTAATTGTTTTTTGCGTTAGTCCAGCTCTGAATATCAGACGGTTTCATGTATTTCATCTCCGGTGCTTTTGTATAGGTTTCGGCCGACATCGGCGATAGCCAACGCTCGGCCAGCGCCTGCGTAGGCACTACTCGAATATGATGTTCACGCAAGCCATTTACCAGTTTCGGAATCCGCGATGGATCGGCACGATAGGCAATCCAGGCACCAAACTGACCTGTTTCCCGCTCCACCAACGTATCAGAACCGGGTGTAATGGCTTCAATAAAACCATCGAGGTGATCAATGGATGAATAATTGGCGTCGATGGCACGCCAGACACCTACGTTGAACGATACGTGCCCGACAAACGGAATACCGACCTCGTGTGCCGTTTTAGCAATGGCCGGAAAGGTTTCTTTAGTCAGACCGGGGTGTAATTTTAAAAAGTCGTAGCCCGCCTTTTTTTGTTCACGTACCATTTCGGCACCGCGTTCGGCCGTTTTCACCGTTTGGCCATTGAACGATGGTCCTGTTGCGTAGAAGTGAGGGCCGAGAATTTCACCATTGTTGATTTTACTACGTAGCTCCAGATGTTTCGGGTGGCCCAACATACCCCGAATGGTTGTAATGCCATTGGCGAGGTAGAGCGTCAGTACTTCTTTCATCGGCTCTATATCGTCGATAGGTGGTACGTGCGCGTGTATTTCGGCCCAGCCCGGTGTCAGGTATTTACCTTTTGCGTCAACAATCAACGCGTCTTTGCCGAATTTTATACTGCCTTCGTTACCAAGCGCCGTGATACGTCCATTTTTCACAACAACCGTCTGATTTTCGATAACCCGCTCCCGATCCATCGGAATTACGTTTACCCGTCGAAAAACAATCTCGCGTTGCTGGTTACTAGTTAACTCCTGCGCCAGAATCAGTGTACATGGAGTTATTATCAGTAACAAAAACAAGGTAAAAAAGGAAGTACGCATGATTTGAACGGATTAAGAAGCGTCGATAATCAATAGAATAAGTTAACTTGGCTTTTTGTAAAATTATCGATTTCACCCAACAAACAATAGGCTGTTTTGCTTTCAATAGCATGAAAATAAAAGCGATCATTACCGGGGTTACAGGCATGGTTGGCGAAGGGGTTATGCATGAATGCCTGAATCACCCCGATGTTTCCGAAATACTACTCATCAATCGAAAACCCTCAGGTGTATCGCACCCTAAAGTTCGCGAGATTGTTCATAAGAATTTCTTCGACCTTACCCCAATAGAATCGCAGCTAAAAGGCTATAACGCCTGCTTTTTCTGTCTGGGCGTATCGTCGGTCGGCATGAGCAAAGAAGAATATAAACGTCTGACCTACGACCTGACCATGCATATGGCCGAAATCCTGGCCAAAGACAATCCTGACCTTACGTTCTGCTACGTATCAGGTAGTGGTACCGACAGCACCGAGCAAGGTCGTGTTGCGTGGGCACGGGTGAAAGGGGCCACCGAAAATGCGTTGATGCAACTGTTTAAAAACGCTTATATGTTCAGGCCCGGCTTTATGAAACCGACACCCGGCCTAAAAAATACCCTCAGCGGCTATAAATACCTCGGCTGGTTATACCCGATTGGACGCGCAGTTTTTCCGAGTGGTTTCTGCACACTGGCCGAAGTTGGGCAAGCCATGATCAACATAGCAACTAAAGGAGGCTCAAAAAAAATTCTGGAAGTGAAAGACATTGTTCAAGTAGCAAAACCCTGATTAATCGACTAATAGAGTGCAAAAGATATAAAAATCGTCACGACTCGGTTGTATAGGCAAAACTTTCAAGCGAGCAGTGGCTCAGTCGGGGATAAACGTGAACTCGGGAAAGCCATTAAGTAAGCTGAACTGGTTCAACGAGGAGGTTGGAAAGGCAACCGTACTGCCACCGCCGGAGCGACTGCCATGCATGGTGATGTTGCCTTGAGTGGCTGGCAGAATATTCCCTCCACTGGCTTTAAAAGCTTGGGTGAACGATCCCTGGCCGCGCTGGCCCGATTTGTTGTTGATGCTGATTAAGTATTTCTTGTTGATTGTCAGCGGCACTACCTCTGTGTCGGTGAGTGTTAGTTTGTTAGGGATCTGTTGCTCCACCGTTTTTTGTAGCAATACTTTTCCACTATCGAAGTCCCAGACCGTGACAACATAAAAACCAGCGTCGGGCAGGTTACTCCCCAGCTGGGTGAGTTTACCGGCGACGGAACTGCTAAATACCACCCCCGACTCTCGAAAGCTATTTTCCCGAAATTCCACTAATTTCAATGTCTGCAATTGTTCGCTAACGAAGGTAGTTATCGGGTTTTCGGCTGGTTTAGGAGCTTCCTTCTTACTACAACTGGTTAGGCTTGCCGTAAGCAGCAATAGTCCACACACCCCTAGATTTTTCATAGTAACGGAAGTTTGTAGTTTGACATTTGGAATCCACCCACCGCAGCCTGTCAAAACGGGCATCGGTTCAGAAATCAAACGTAACAAACCACTTGTGTTCAGCCTAATTTCACTGAGTGAAAGGTAGAATTATTAAGCCACCGGCTCTCAACCCATTACTAAACTCGGTCGTAGTCTACTTATTAGATTGGACAGATATTAAAAAGTTAGCGTTTCAAAAACGCTCCATTTCGAGAGACGCTGATTTTTAAGTCGAGACGTTTTCTTTTCCTTGATCAAATTCATTCAACACTACGTCTACTCTACAACCGACACGATAACGTAATTATCGTTACGTGTTATACCGTAAAACACAAGTTTATCTTTACGACTGCGGTCAATGGCGAACGCTTGCCCTTCGCTGATGGTCGGAATGGTTTTCACGTATTGTAATACAGAACCACGCTCGGGGAGTTTCAGTACGTAGAGTTCGGGCTTGTCGTGGCCCGTGCAATAGATCAGGCCATCTGGCGCCCATGTTCCGCCCGACGTGCTTTTTGGGGCAAATGCCTGTAATACGTTTTCGGGGAATGTCCAGACCTCGAGTTGCTGCCAGTTTTCGGTAAACTTCACCAGCGTTGTCCAGCGATTGTCGCGCCCTTCGGCCATAGCTTTGTCCGAATAATTGGCAAAGGCAACCCACCAGTATCCTTTGTAAAAATCGGCCCAGGTTGCCGAACCGGAAAATAGTCCAAAACTATGACTACCTATATGACGTAGCGTTGCGGTATCGAAAATTTCGATGGAACTAGCCATCGGTACGTTGGGATAGTTTGAGTGCGTACAATACAGTTTCTGGCCAACCACTACCCCGCTATTCATGTGTTTCAACAAGCCCGTCGTATCCTGCCACGCAGCGACCTGTTTGCCATCGGTTTTGGTATGTTTCGTTAATGAGTGGTTGTTCACAACGTAGAAATACGTCTGATCAACGGCTACGCCCTGCTGCACTTGCTTCGGTTGGAACCGCTTGATTTCCTGTGCTTTTTGTCCATAATTAATGGTCACACAGGTCATCAGTAAGACTACCGACATAATCCCGGACAAACAATAGGTCTGCATATTTTTAGAGTTACCGCTTTATAAATTTTACCGTTTATACTAGTCGACGTAACGTACAGCTTGCTTTTATTGTAGCTTAGCCATTCGTTACGAATTCGTTTTATTACGCCGAAATACTGTATGAAAAGACTTATTTTTCTCTACTTACTGCTATCGACATCGGGTCTGTTGCAAGCTCAGTCGCTCTATATGCCTCGCAATGTCAAAAAGGCCTATCAAAAAGGTACGCGGTCGATGGATGGAAAACCCGGTAAAAATTACTGGCAAAACACAGCTCGCTACGCCATCAACATCAATACAGCCCCACCAAGCCGTACTATTCAGGGCAACGAAACAATTACGTATATCAACAATAGTCCCGATACATTGAAGGCACTCGTATTTAAGTTGTTCATTAATAGCCACAAACCGGGAGCCATTCGCCAGAATCAGGCATCAGACAACTACCTTACCTCGGGCATACACATCGACAAATACACCGAAAATAACGTAGCGCGTCAATGGCCGAGTGAAGGCGTTGGTACGTGGCACCCGATGCAGCTAACCAAACCGCTGATGCCCCGCGACTCGGTTAAGGTTACGTTCGACTGGCATTACGACGTATCGATTGAAAGCGGCCGGGAAGGTGTGCTCGATTCAACTACATTTTTTCTAGCTTATTTCTACCCGCGCGTGGCTGTCCGTGACGATTATTATGGCTGGGACCAAACCAATTTCACAGAAGCGCAGGAGTTCTACAGCGACTTTAACCACTATACGCTTAACGTAACCGTTCCTAAAGATTACCTCGTCTGGGCCACAGGCGATCTTCTAAATCCCAACGAGGTATTACAGCCCACCTATGCCAAACGCCTGGCCGAATCCATGAAAACCGATTCGCTGATTCACGTAGCCACGGCTCAGGACGTAGCATCTCGGAACGTAACGACGCAGCAACCGACGAACACCTGGCGCTGGAAAGGCAGTTACGTACCCGACATGGCGTTGTGCATTAGTAATCAATACGTTTGGGATGCTTCGAGCGTAGTGGTCGATAAAACAACCGGCCGACGAGCCAGCGTACAGGCAGCTTTTAAAGACGATGCGGCTGACTTTCACCAGATGGTCAGCTTTGGTCGACATTCGCTCGACTGGTTTTCGAATAACTGGCCCGGCCTGCCCTATCCATACCCGAAAACGATGCTCGTTCAGGGGTTTGCCGACATGGAATACCCGATGATGGTAAACGATAGCAGCACTCCTGACCTGAACTTCTCCCGGTTTGTAGCCGAGCACGAAATTGCGCATACGTGGTTTCCATTCTATATGGGTATCAATGAAACTCGCTATGGTTTTATGGACGAAGGCTGGACAACTGCGTTTGAATACCTGATCAGTCAGTCGGATTTGGGCAATGAACAAGCTACCAAAAACTTCCAACAGTTTCGGGTCAATTATTGGATAAACGACCCATCGGCCGAGGAAGATTTGCCGATCATCACGCCTACCAACGTACTGAGTGGTGCCGCGATGGGCAATAATGAATACGGAAAAGCAGCTTTAGGTTATCTGGCTCTCAAGGAGTTACTGGGCGACGTAGCATTCAAAAAAGGATTGCATGAATTTATCAACCGCTGGCATGGCAAGCATCCAACGCCCTGGGATATGTTCAATACGTTCAACAACGCTACTGGCAAAGACCTCAACTGGTTCTGGAGCAACTGGTTTTTCAGCAATAACTACATTGACTACAGCATTAAGAACGTAGCAACAACAGCTTCACAGACAACCGTTACGCTCGAAAACATCGGTGGCTACGTAGCGCCGGTTGATGTAATTGTTACGTTCGCCGATGGATCTACGCACACGTATCATCAGACACCAGCCATCTGGCAAACCAATCAGAAACAGACTGTTATCAAATTAGCAACCAACAAAAAAGTCGAGTCGGTAAAACTGGACGGCGGCATTTTTATGGATGCCGATTTGAGTAATAATGTAAAGAAGATGTGAGTTTTTTAGTATTAGGAGCGAGGAGTGATAGATAGAATGTAGGTACAACGTCAATTACTCCTCTCTACTCACTCCTCGCTCCTAATACTAAAACTCAAACTACAATCCTACAGAATCAGGTTGGCTATGCTTGTGGGCTTTCTCAAAATGCCCGCTTTCGCAATGCCCACCCCGGTCATAACCGTGATGTCCCCAGTAGCGGGGGCCGAATGAGCGAGGGCCTATAAATGCCATCAGACTTCCGAAGGTAAGGGCAGCCGTTACTACAACCACCCAGGGATTTAAGCGTTGTCTCATTAGTTTATTGATTTTCAGGTGTCTTATTTTCTTTTGAAAAATCGTTTCGGTAGCAATTTCCAGAATAGCGTTGTTTGAACGCATCGTATTCTTCATCGCTCATCTGGCGAATCCGGTCGGCGAAAGCGGGCATTGGTCCATGTCCCCACCTACGCCCCCAACCTCTCCGACGACCACCACCAAAGAGTCGGAATAAAAGGCCAATAATGAACAGGAATACAAAAAACCGCAGCAGAAAGAACGGCATGATAAACAGGGCCACTCCTATGAGTAAACCTGCCAGAATTGATTTTAATAAGGTGTTGTTCATCGTCTTTGTATGTTGTTACGTGTTTACAAAGAGGATGACGGTTTTGTCCGGAAATTACTTTACAGATACCACGTTTTTTACGACTTTTTTTTCGCCCACATAAAAAAATCCTCGCAGGTTAAACCTGCAAGGATTCTACTGATTATCAGCCACTACGTTAGCTACCGGTTCGTGTAGCCGATTCCCATCATATTGGCACGAGTCGCCGATTCACGGCCCGTAAAATCAACCGTAACTGATGCTGCATATTCACCATCTTCAAAAACATTATTTACCCGCAACGCTTTGCCTGTAGGTTTATAAACAGCCGAAACCTGATAGCGACCTATTGGTACGTCTCGGATAAAGGAGTCGTAGCGTTTTTTACTACGTAATGTCAGCGTTTTACCGGTAGAGCCATCAATTAAAGGGCCAACAGGTTTGAAGGTAAATTCAATATTTTCGTTGTCGTTTAAGTCGATTACGTTCGGGTCGCGGAACATTTCGACCGTACCGCCGTAGTATAAATCCAGACTCAGGTCGGGAATATGGCCGGTTAACTTCCACTGAAAATTGCGAACGGGTTTTTCATTCTCCGCAAATGAATCCGGATTTTCAGGGTCGAGGTTGATTTTATAAACCCGGTCGTTATACTGTTTTAGCATATAACCTTTGGCGATCCATTGCCCCAGATCTTTTACGAGTTGTATTTGATACGTACCATTTGAGGATGAATTCACTTCTGCGCCACGCCCTTTCACTACAGTATTATCGATATAAATCGTAGCACGAGACAACGGTTTGCCTTGTGGGTCGGTAACTGTTCCAACAAGGTAACCTGCTTTTCCGGCCAACGTATTGCCGTTTGTAGGTGAATTGCCTTCATCGGGTTTAGGCGAGTTGTTTTCACAAGCACTCAGCGTTAACAGACTGCTCATTGTCAGCAAGACAGCGCCAACAAAGACTCGGATAGATAAACGATTGTTCATGATGTTGCTTACAGCTTATTGAATTGAGAAGAGGATTTATCAACTCGTCAGGAATCATACACTGACATGCAAAGCTGCTACGTGTGGTCAGGCAAACCAATAGAAAAAAACGCCAATTGATTTAGGAGAGTTACCAATTGACAACATACATGAATGAATCGTAGTAGTCAAAAAAAAGCGAACTCACAGGGCGAATCCGCTTTACTTATTCATATCTATTAATCGAATTTCAAAATTGCCCCGATTCAATGAATCAGAAAAATGAAGTAGACAGCCGAACCAAAGACATAGATAAATACCCTGTTTCAACCGATAACTGCTACGTACAAGATAGGCTTTTGGTGCGCCATATGCTTTACTCGTTTCGACCTTTATGCCCCCAAGGACCACGCCGACGCCATTCGCTTTTAAATCGTGCGCGTTCTTCTTCACTCATGCTACGCCATTTTTCCCGCAACTGAGATGCTTCTTTCCATGAATGACCGCCTTTTGGAGGACCAAATCGAAATCCACCTACCAGAATCCTGGACAGAATCAATAAACCCATGGCCTGCCAGTAAGTTACCCGCTTAACTGTGGTTACATCAACCAATACGTTATTCCAGAGCCAGTAGACGATTCCTGTAATCGCCAGAAAAGCGAACAGAAAGAATGGGAAGAGAAACGGACGGCGACGACGTCTTGAATAAGGAGATTCCATACGTTTACAGATTATCCAGTTCGTTATACAATGCTTGCAGCCGCTTTCGGAGATGCTGCACGGCGTAGCGTTTTCGGGAGATAATGGTTTTCAGATTCTCGTTAGTCTGATCAGCAATTTCCTGTAAAGTTTTGTCTTCCAGCTCATTCCAGACAAAAACGTTACGTTGATTTTCGGGCAGTTCGTCGAGCGCACGCATCAGTTCTTCCCAGAAAATATCTTTAAAAAACTGATCTTCAGGTGTATGCGCATCGGCCAGCAAAATATCACGAAAGCGAAACTCATCGTCTTCATCATCAATTGTTAAATCGCTCATCGAGTCTTCTTTTCGCCGACGATACGTATCGACAATTCGATTACGCGCTACCTGATAAAGCCAGCCGCTCATGCTACCGATTTCATCGAGATTGACCACTTTGCTCAACTGATACCAGACATCCTGCAAAATATCTTCGGCATCTTCGTCTGAACGCACCTGCCCACGAATAAACCGTAACAGCTTATTGCTATACTGTTTAACAGTTGTTACTATGGTTCGTTTGGGTGCGTCGTCGGCCATGCTACGTTCGTAGGCCCCAACAGGCTCCGGCTGTCGGAATCGCTATCGCGACTAATCATGTAATTACAACCGACAGCCGGAGCCTGTCGGGGCCTAGTTTTATAACAGAACCGGCTGCCCCGTTCTAACCGATTCATCACAGGCGAAGGCAATTCGTAAGCTATTGACAGCATCCTGCATGTGATCGGTAAGATCGATATTTTCGTTAACGGCTTTCAGGAAATAACGTTGCTCCCGATTACAAAGCTCCTGATGATCAGGCTCATCCTGCATATCAATCCAAGTATCTTCTTCAACAAACTGATCCTGATTGTTAAGGGCTGCGCGGTGTACACGTAACGATTCGGTTTTTGTATGCGAATCAACATTATCCGATTTCCCGGTTCCACCCGCATTTTTTGCTACGATAGATACGCAGCCTTCCGGCCCAATTACGTCTTTCACAAAGAAGGCCGTTTCGCTCATCATAGGCCCCCAACCAGCTTCGTACCAGCCAACCGATCCATCTTCAAAACGAATTTGCAACTGACCATAATTGTAATTATCAGTTGGAATATCGTTTGTTAGGCGGGCACCTATGGCGTTTACCTGAATCGGTTTCGAACGGGTCATCTGACACATTACATCAATATAGTGAACGCCACAATCGACAATTGGGCTAAGACTTTTCATCAGATTGCGATGAACGGTCCACATTGTTCCATGACTCTGCTGGTTGAGGTTCATGCGCATTACGAGCGGTTTTCCCATTTCGCGGGCAATTTCCACGAATTTTTCCCACGAGGGATGATGACGCAAAATGTAGCCTACCACCAATTTTTTACCTGCCTTTTCAGCCGCTTCTACCACTCGCTGCGCACCTTCTACGGTATCGGCAACAGGTTTTTCGATAAATACGTGGCATCCTTGCTCAAAAGCCATAACGGCAAAGGTTTCGTGTGTATCCGGGTAAGTCGAAATACAAACAGCGTCGGGTTTTGTCTCAACGAGGGCCGTTGCGTAATCATCGAACAAAGGGTATCCACCTCCCAATCGCTCGTTGAGAACAACCTTACTGTTCCCGGTCGATACAATACCGCAGATTTCAAATCCGTCAATTGTCTGATAAGCAATAGCGTGCGAAGACCCCATATTGCCACAACCGACAACAAGCACACGCAGAGATTTAGATAAGGTTGACATAATGAATTTACAAGTCGAATGATTGGCTCATTTTGGAGAGCCCGCAAAAATACCGTGTCGATCTGAAACTATAGCTACATAGCAAACAGATACACTACTCACTTTCTACTACGTAGTAAAGCTTATTTTCAAGTATACGCATTGATTATCAATAGGTTTCTTCCTCTATTAATACGGTTGATTTTCCTATTTATCCGGTTCACCTACCGATTAATACGACTCAGCCTACCTTCTCTTCAAGGTCGAGAACTCGCCTACTACTTTTGTCCGCAAGTGAACGAAGATTGTCCGAGTGCGGACGAAATCCGAAAAGTGCTCTATCCATAAAATATTGATTTTAAGCACTTTAAACATTTGGCACAATCGTTGGCTCACTTAAGATGAACAAACAACAAATCTTACAACCTCTTTAAACAGTACACTACCATGTTTTCACTAATGAGCAAAGTAGCCGTTTCTCTTCTGATGAGTGCCGCTACGTTAACGAACCCGACTACGCCCAGTACATTATCGTTTGAAGCCAATGCATACGTTATGACCAACAACCAGATTCGTGTGGTCGTTCAGAAGAGTACAGACGTTGCCGTTACAATTTTTCTACGTAACAATCAGCATGAAATAATCTATTGGCAACCCATTAGTAAAAAAGAAGCAGCCTATGGGGTAAAACTAGATGTTAACGATCTGGCTGACGGAACGTATGAGCTAGAATTTAAATCCGACAATGGCAGTGTTCGGAAGCAATTGAATCTATCAACCAAGCCTGTACAGAAACCTGTACGCTTAGTTGCCATGCAGTAAACAGTACGGCAAACGTATCTGCAAACTACTATTCATCAATAGTTAGTTTTACAATAAAGTCCCCTAAAAACAGTGCTACGTGCTGTATTAGGGGACTTTGTTGTTGTTACGTTATTCTTCAAACGTACTCATTAACTTACCTGCACGTTGACTTCATAGTAATCGACGGTGGGTGGTCCAGCAAAATAACTTCCCATCTGCTTGAGAACACCCTGTAGAAAGCCACTGGTTTCGGCAGCTTTCCGATGAGCCTCGGTTTCCCATATCGTTACCATCAGCCCTTTGCTGGTTTCGGGATTCGTCAGGATTCTTCCGTTCTTGAAACCTTCAATTTTTTTCAATTCTGGCCCAACCGAATCCTTGAAATAAGCTACTGCCTCAGTAATACTTTCGGGATGCATTGGAAATTGAATGACACGCGCGAACATACATTTTTGGGTTAAAATGAAGAGAATAGGTACTATTATGCATAACTAGGATACACCTTTGAACTCATCCTGTTCGATAAACGGCTGACCACGTAACCGCTTGCCTGTAGCCTTAAAAATGGCATTGGCAACAGCCGCACCGGCAGGAGGCAGCGAAGGTTCGCCTAAACCGGTGGGTTCGATTTCGTTTTCAACAAAATGTACTTCTACTTCAGGAATTTCATTTAGCCTTATGAGCCGGTAGTCATTGAAATTTTTTTGTTCGGGTACGCCTTCTTTAAACGTAAGTTTCCCATACATGGCATGGCCAATTCCATCGACTACACACCCACGCACCTGTTGCTGAGCCCCGCTCTGATTTACGACCACACCACAATCAGCGGCTGAATACACTTTCTGAAGTACAGGCTTTCCTTTTTGCATCACAACTTCACCAACCTGCGCTACGTAGGAACGGTGCGAAAAATAAACGCTAAATCCTTGTGCCAATAATTTTCCGTCAGCGCCTTTCTTTTTGCCCCATCCCGATTTTTCGGCCGCCAGTTCGATAACACCTTTCATACGGTCGATATCGTATTTGATGGCACCCGCTGGTTTCTGCTTCGCTTTATCGAGCAATTCAAGCCGGAATTGAACAGGATCTTTCCCAGCTGCCTGTGCTACTTCATCGAGAAACGACTGTTCGGCAAATGCTAGAAAATTCGTAATGGGCGCTCGCCATGGACCCGTAGTAATTGGTGATTTATGGTCTACGCTGTCAATAAGCAGGTTATCAACAGCACCTGAAGGGAAATTATCTTCACGGGTTGCATTTCCCGCATTTATGCTCGCTCCACGAAGTTTATAACCAATCATCATACCGTGTGCATCAAGCGCTGCTTCGAACCGATAACGTACTGCTGGCCGATAGCTGCCACCTGTCATATCATCTTCACGCGTCCAGGTTAGTTTCACCGGTGCATTTACGAGCTTTGAAACCTGTACTGCTTCTATTACGTAGTCAGCTTTAAGTCGGCGACCAAAACCGCCCCCCATTCGCGTAAGCTGAACAGTTACTTTATCGGGAGATATACCCAGCAATTTTGCAGTTTCGTTACGTGCCAGTTCAGGTGTTTGAGTGGGCCCTACCAATTCTGCACCATCGCTACGTACATGCGCAAAAAAATTCATGGGTTCTAATGGGCTATGCGGCAGAAAAGGGCATTGGTATTCTGATTTAATAACCTTTGCTGCATTTTTGAAAGCCGTCTCAACGTCGCCATCTTTCCGGCGAACGGTTGCCTCCGAACTGTCGAGCATTTCCTTGAACAGGCGGTTATGATCAGAAGTACTTTCCAGATTATCGGCCTTCTCCCACTCAATTTTTAAGACATCCTTCGCTTTTTTTACCTGCCAGGTCGATTTGCCAACAACCGCTACGTTATTATCGAACGTGACGACATTGACAATTCCGGGCATGGTTTTTACAGCTTCCGTATTTACGGATTTCAGTTTATAGCCAAACGCCGGACGCTGAAGCATGGCAAAGAGCATCCCTTCCCGATAAAAATCAAGACCAAACAATGGTTTCCCAGTTATGATTTTCGGATTATCGACGTTCTTAACCGTAGTTCCAATCAGTGTATAGTCCTTTTTCTGTTTCAGTGGAACATCCGTTGGAACAGGAATCTGAGCAGCCTCTGTGGCTAATTCGCCATAACTCAACCGACGATTACTTGCCTGATGTGTAACAAAACCTTTGCTGGTTTTACACTCGGTTACTGCCACCGACCAGCGTTTTGCCGCAGCTTCCATCAGCATCTGTCTTGCCGTTGCACCAGCTACGCGCAATCGCTTCCAGGAATGCGGTATCGAACCACTGCCTCCTGCCACTTGACGTTCAAATTTCTTAGTGTCGAGAGGTGCCTGTTCTACAACTACTTTTGTCCAATCGGCATCCAATTCTTCGGCAACAATAATTGGGAACGCTGTTTTTATTCCCTGCCCAACTTCCGGGTTAGGCGATAGGATAGTAACGATTCCCTGAGTATTAATTGACAGATAGCTATTGAAGTCAACTCCTGATATAGGAGCAAGCCCACCATTAGCCATGGCAGCCTCTGATTCATTCCAGTTAAAACCTAAAATCAACCCTCCCCCAGCCACTGAAGCTGCTTTTAGGAAATTCCGTCGGCTTGAATTAGCGAATGTTTCCATAGCTATTTCGTTTTTTGAGTTTTAGTAGACGTAGAAGGTATAGTCGAGGCAACTTTTACGGCTTCGCGGATGCGATGATACGTACCACAACGACAAATATTTCCCGTCATAGCATCGTCAATTTCAGACTGCGTCGGTTTAGGATTGCGTTTCAGGAAAGCTGCTGCCGTCATTATCTGTCCAGCCTGACAATAGCCACACTGTGCTACGTCCACTTTATCCCAGGCCTGTTGAACTGGATGGGTACCATCGGCAGAAAGTCCTTCTATAGTTGTTACTTTCGACGTACCAACTGCTGACACCGGTAATACACAGGATCGTGTAGCTTCACCATTCAGGTGAACTGTGCAGGCTCCACACTGGGCAATGCCACAGCCGTATTTAGTACCTAATAAACCAAGCGAGTCCCGCAATACCCACAGCAGTGGAGTATCGGGCTCAACGTCAGCTCGATAGCTACGATTGTTAATTTGTAGTTTGAAGATAGCCATTGAATAGTAGAGAATTGACTAAGGGAAAACTAATATAAGAAAAAGCACAGCTTTATCTTCTCTACTCACATCGAAAGGGTATAAAACGAAGAAGTCCGCCAACCACCTGGGTCAACGGACTTCTTTCAATATTGAAGGTGGCACCTACCTACTCTCCCACTTTTGACAGCAGTACCATCGGCAGTACGGGGCTTAACGGCTCTGTTCGACATGGAAAAGGTGTTCACCCGCCTTAACAGCACCAACCTTACAATGCATTCTCGAGCTACTTACTACTACTGCTAGTCGCTCTAAATTCCTTTAGTCTTATAACCCACAGAGAAAGACAAACAATGCTAAATCAATCACCTTTATCCACAACCATCATCATAACAAACAAAAGCTACGCTCCCGGGGTCATTAGTACGGCTCAGCTCTACTGATCTCTCAGCCTACACCTGCCGCCTATCAACGTCGTCGT
>NZ_BAAHBF010000006.1:6269-583631 GCF_054776875.1 Spirosoma daeguense | reverse complement strand
TATGGTAGAGCCAAATTAGATTTATTACGACAGCGAGTCCTCTATCGATATTCAACCACACAAAGTGCGTAAGAGCCCTATTGGGGAGCCCTATAATCACTGCGTAACCTCTCAGGCTTACCATACCGTTCCACAAGTCGATCTAACAATCGGGTGACTCGTGGAGCGGGCAATGAATAATCGACTTCGACGCCCAAGGCTTCCCGGTTATAATCGTCAACCACATTTAACGTACGAAACTTCCGCCCACCGGTTAAGCTATCCGACGTAAAGTCCAGCGACCAACACTGATTGCAAGCCGTTGCTTTAGGCAGCGGTTTGCGTACTGCATCCGGCAGGTGCTTCCTGGTCTTTCGTTTTAAACTTAAGCCTAAACTTCTGTACAAGCGCCTGACTTTCTTATGATTCACCAACTCGCCTTGCTTACGTACCCGGCGATAAATTTTGAGCACGCCCCACTGCTTATGCCGTCGAGCCAATTGCTCAATCCGGCTTGCCAGCGCTTTGTCCTTGTCTTTGATGGTAACTGGCTCAATGAGTGCATTCCAACTGAGGCCCACCCAGCAACAGGCTTTGCGTTGACTAATCCGTTTCTGATTGATCATCCACCTGACTAGCTCTCGACGCTGAGTGGGCCTCACCACTTTTTTGCCAGGGCTTCCTTGATAATTTCGTTTTGCAAACTTAGCTCGGCGTACATTTTTTTCAGACGCCGATTTTCGTCCTCTAACTCTTTAAGGCGCTTCACCTCGGAAACTTGCATGCCCCCGTACTTAGCCCGCCAGTTGTAAAAGGTAGCCTCGCTAATACCAGGCTCTCGGCTGATCTGAGCGACGGTTTGTCCGCTGTCCTGTTGTTTGAGAATCGCCACAATCTGCGATTCAGTAAATCGTGTTGCCTTCATTCCCTTTTCGATTGCTTGTGAAAGTTAAGTTTTTTTACCCTACTTTTCACTGGCTCACTTTTGAGGGATCAAGACATATCAACCGGAACCCCAGAGAAAGTGGCAAATTCAAATAGTGGTATTCTTTCCTCCGCAATAAAATAATAGCGATTGACCTGACAGCCTGTTAAAGCAATTACAATTAAGAAGAAGGTAAAGGTATATTTCACAAAATGGTAGGATTGCTTCTCTATCAAAGTGAACTTTTAACTTACCCGATTCCGTACACAAAGCCGTACACATCTGAAAAAAAGAAAACGCCTAACTGGTTGTAGTCCAACTAGTTAGGCGATAAATGAGTACCGGGAGCCGGACTCGAACCGGCATGTCCTTGCAGACAATGGTGTTTGAGACCATCGCGTCTACCGATTCCGCCATCCCGGCGACAGAATCGTCTCTGTTTCCAGAGATGCGTTTGTCAAACGTGGGTGCAAAAGTAAGCTTTTGTTTATAATGTACAATGGCCAGACATAAATTTTATTGCATATTATGTCCCGTAACAATCAAATTTTATGGGCCAGTTAATACTATTCATAACGTAACGCTTCGATTGGGTCGAGTTTAGAAGCACGAACAGCCGGATAAATGCCTGCGAATAAGCCAACTGTAACGCAGACCAGTAAGCCTAAACCCATCCAGCCCCAGGGAACAATAAACGTACCTTCACCCTCACTGATCAATGATGAAATTAAATTACCAACGCCTAACCCTAGTAAAATACCTCCTATACCACCCAATAAGCAAATCACGATAGCTTCAATTAAAAACTGTTCCCGAATCCGCTTTGGCGTAGCACCCAACGATTTTCGAATACCAATTTCACGCGTACGCTCCGTAACCGATACCAGCATGATATTCAGCAGTGCAATAGACGCACCCAGCAACGTAATAAAGCCTATACCAAAGCCGCCTATGCGAAGATAGCCAGTTATATTTTCTGTCTCTTTGGCTAAATCATCCGCGCGTTCTATCTCAAACGAATCGGGCTGGCCAAGTGGGTCTTTACGGATTAGGCGCATGGTACCCCGTGCTTCGCCAACAGCTTCATCCTGACTCGATACGCTCGGTACAGAAGCCGTAATGTCGAAGGTTAGCTTCTGATTTCCAGCCAGCGCACGGGCATTGTCGAGCGGAACCAGAATCATTCGATCTTCGCCACCGCCCGCAAAACCGCCTTTCTTGGCAAGCACACCTATTATTTTGTACTGCGTACCTGATACTCGAATGGCCTGATTGAGTGGATTTATCTTTCGTTCGAACAACGTAGTAGCTACTTCGCTACCAATCACTGCTACGTTACGTGCAGAAGCCAGATCGTTGGGCGTCAGGTTCCGGCCGCTCTGAAGCGTAAACCCTTTCACCGACAAATAAGCGTCATCTCCACCAACGAGTAACAAATTTGGATTGGTCTTTTTCGACTCAAACTTGGCCTGTGCTGCTCCGTTCACAACCGAGGCTACTGTTATGGTGGCTCCATACGGAAACCGACGCTTAAACTGCACAGCATCGAAATAATCGATTGGAGCGTCCTGTCGCTGTACACGCCCTCCACGTCGGAATGCGTCCTGACGAGCCACAATACTGAACGTATTAGCTCCCAGACCTGCAAAACTGCTGTTTACGGAACTTTGAATCCCTTCAATTGCGGTCAGAATACCCACTAGGGATGTAATACCGATTGCGATGATCAGCGATGTCAGAATAGTACGTAGTTGATTTCCAGCAATTGACCGTAATCCTTCCCGTATATTTTCGATTAGATTCATAACTCAAAGAGTGAAAGAGCGAATGAGTGAAAGAGCGAAAAGGAGTCTGTCAGGAATCGCTCTTTCACTCATTCGCTCTTTCACTCTTTAATTCTCGCACAATATTTGCGTATATTTCGTTATAGCAAAACTACCACAAGCAATCTTATCAGGAAAACCAATGAAACGACTGCTGTTACCGCTTATCCTAATTCTCTGTCTGACGAATCAGGTTTGGGCTTCAAAAATTCTGATTCCCATGGACGATGCCCAGAAGAATCATCTAAAGGCGTACGGCATTGCGTTCTGGGTGCTGAAGACTCATGATACCGAAATTGACTGGTTGCTGAATTACAGGGGCGGTTCGTTTATGATACCTCAAAGTCAGTCGTTTATTAACGAAATGGTGATACGTGGTGTTAGCTACGAGGTTATTTCTGATGCACAGTCGGCGCAGATTCTCTCAGAAATTGCGGCTGCCGATGCCAATATGGATGCCGTTAAGTTGCAGAAACCACCCAAAGTGGCCGTCTATTCGCCTAAAACAAAACAACCCTGGGACGATGCCGTAACCATGGTTATGACCTATGCCGAAATTCCGTATGACGTAGTGTTCGACGAAGAAGTGATGAACGGTAAATTACCCGAATACGACTGGCTTCACTTACACCATGAAGATTTTACGGGCCAATACGGAAAGTTTTTCCACTTCAAAGATCAGCCCTGGTATATTGCTCAGAAACGAGAAGCAGAAAATATTGCCCACAAATATGGGTTCACTAAAGTACCGCAACTGAAACGGGCTGTTACGCAGAAAATTCGTGACTTTGTGCTCGGCGGAGGTTATTTATTCGCCATGTGTAACGCTACCGATACGTATGATATCGCGCTGGCTTCGCACAATACCGATATTGTTGATAGTTTTTACGACGGCGACCCAGCCGATCCTAATGCAAACAGTAAGCTGGATTATAGCCAGACATTTGCTTTCCGAAACTTTCAGGTGTATACCAACCCGTATTTAATTGAATTTTCGAACATCGATAATCAACCTGAAGAACGCGGCTTGAGCGAACACAACGATTATTTTACACTGTTCCAGTTTTCGGCTAAATACGACCCTATTCCAACCATGCTGACGCAGAATCACCTTAACGTCATCAAAGGATTTATGGGACAAACAACCGCCTTCAAGAAAGGATTTATAAAGCCCGAAGTAGTCATTATGGCTGAGAATCGGTCGGTTGGCGAAGCACGGTATCTGCATTCACCGTATGGCCGGGGATTCTTTACGTTCTACGGTGGCCACGACCCTGAAGATTATCGCCACGAAATTGGTGAAGAACCAACCGATCTTAACCTACATCCGAACTCTGCCGGCTATCGCCTGATTCTAAATAACATTCTGTTCCCGGCCGCAAAAAAGAAAAAACAAAAAACTTAGTATGCAGCCGTTCGTAGAAACGCAGCACTTTCGGCAATGGTGGCTCTGGGCACTTTTGGGTGGTGTCTTTTTAGTGACTGTTATGCCCCTAGTTAGCTCAGAAGCCAGCCACAATTCGTTCAGTTGGTTTGGTCCGGTTGTGGCCCTGCTAATCGGTGCTCTCTTCTATCTATGGCGGTTAGATACTCGGCTGGATGCTGAGGGAATTCACTACCGCGTTTTCCCAATTTTACCCTGGCGAACCATCACCTGGACTGCTGTTAAATCAGCAACCGTAACCCAATACGGATTTGTTGGTTATGGCATCCGGTTAGGTTTTGATGGCTACTGGATCTATAACGTAGCAGGAAACAAAGGCATACGTATCGTTCGAACCAACGGATCAAAACTGACCATCGGCACACAACGACCAAACGATGTGATGACGTTTCTGAATAAACAGGCTGTAGTTTAATTATCGAACCAGGTATCAACCATTTCGCCACGACTCCGGCTTTCTAACCGCCGTTCCATATCGTCAGGAATCTTCGGGAAGAAATCAAGGCCCGTCAGTTGCTCGATTAAATCGACCGAAACCACAAACTCCCGAATCGACTTGTTCGAACCTTGGTTGTCGAGCAAAAAGCCAATCATCCGAATATCCGGCTTGTTGCAATACAGCAATACTTTATAAAACTTCTCCGGTACGCTCACTTCGTTGGTTTTGCCGATTGTCGATAACCCCGGCTTCAATACGGGTCCGGTTATTACGTATAAACCGTGGTCGCGGATGGCCCACGCCCGTACCTGATTTTCAAGGTCGCTCCAGATGCCCCGATTAAAATCGGGTTCCTGCGGAGAAATATTGCTCATAAAAAAGGTTTCGCGCATTATGCGTTGCGAAAACTTAAAATCGCCAGCCGGGGCCAAATGCCCTCTATCGTAGCCCGACCGGGTATAATCGGACGTGACTGCTGTGCCATTTGATACCTCCGGATCGGGTTTAAACTGCTCGTATTTACGGTTTGCATCGCCCTTTGTTTCGTAATCTAGCAAAGGATAAGCTACCCAGGAAGCGTTCTTATACTCATCGCGATAACGTAGCGTAAACCCTTCATGCCGAATAATCTCATCGCCCGACTTAACCAGTGGCAACAGAAAATCGATCTCTTTCTCGAAATCGAAACGATTGTTTTTAGGAGAACTAGTGTTTGATTTGCTGCCTTTCGTATCACTGGCAACACGTTCGTCGGAGGCTTCACTTTCCGACTCATTGTTACGTTTATTGGCCGATGGGTTATCCTGTGGCTCGGGTGCTTTATAAGGATTATCTTCTGATTCTGACTTCGATTTACCTAAACCGACAATCTCGCGCACATCGTTCCAAAACGCAACTACGGGTTTGGTTCGCCCGCCGTAGTGAAGAAACAGGCCAATCAGAAAAAAAATAAACAACAAAACCAACGTATTACCACGTGGCCGGATGCCGCGACGGTGATAGTTTTTATCGGAAAATTTTGGTTTGAGGAGCATCTAACAAAGGTAAAGCTTAGGTTTGATGTTTGATATTTCTGGTTTAGCGTTTCAGACTTCTGGTGCAACTTGTGCGCTAAAACAGTGAACCCAGAAGACGCCTTGCCTGTTCAGAACCTATGTCATCCCTGCACATTGTCGTTATTGGTGGTGGAGCTGCCGGTTTTTTCGGAGCCATCACAGCCGCCGAACATTTTCCCGACGCTAGTATCACTATTCTTGAAAAATCACGAACTGTTTTAAACAAAGTACGTATCTCGGGTGGAGGCCGCTGCAACGTAACACACGCCTGTTTCGATAATCGCCAGTTGGTAAAGTTTTATCCGCGTGGCGAAAAACCATTACGTTCACTGCTCAATCAGTTCGATGCGACCGCTACGGTACGTTGGTTTGAAGAACGGGGAGTATCGCTGAAAACCGAAGCAGATGGGCGTATGTTTCCAGCAACCAATACGTCCGAAACAATTGTCAACTGTCTGATTAACAGAGCTAATCAGCTAGGTAT
Source organism: Spirosoma daeguense (assembly GCF_054776875.1). Lineage (NCBI taxonomy): Bacteria > Pseudomonadati > Bacteroidota > Cytophagia > Cytophagales > Cytophagaceae > Spirosoma > Spirosoma daeguense. The sequence goes on along the minus strand of NZ_BAAHBF010000006.1, from coordinate 577,482 downwards.
TCGCGTTCGAACAAGCGCGGGTGTTACGTCGCTCAATTATATACCCACAAGTTCTGACGGATTAAACTGGCACGTAGCACTCGGAAACGCCGAAAATCTCAGGGCGCATCGGGTGCTTATTGCTACGGGCGGTTATCCACAATTGACGTCATATGGCTGGTTCCCTGAACAATCTGAAGGGTTAATTTCGCCAGTTCCTTCGTTGTTTACGTTCAACGTGCCCGATAGTCCACTGCTTCCGCTGGCGGGCGTTTCGGTTGCTGATGCGGCTGTATACGTAGTAGGCACAAAGCAGGAGCAACGTGGTCCGGTGCTTCTTACGCACTGGGGTTTTAGCGGCCCGGCGGTGCTACGTCTGTCGGCATGGGCAGCTCGTGATCTGGCCGAGTTAGATTATCGGTTTACGCTACGTATCAACTGGGTACCAGCGCTGAACGACAATCTGTTACGTAACGCATTACAGGATTTTCGACAGCAAAACGGCCGCCGACAGGTTACCACGCAAAACCCATTTGGCTTACCCGCCCGACTCTGGCAAGCCTTAACAGCCGATGTCGGCATTTCCGAAACGCAGCGCTGGGCCGACCTGCCTGCCAAACTCCTGAATCGACTTGCCGAGCGATTGACAAACAGTCAATTTAAAGTAGCTGGAAAAAGTACGTTTAAAGACGAATTTGTTACGTGTGGTGGCATTCCATTCGATAGTCTGAGTCCTCAGACATTGGAAAGTAAAGCCCAGTCGGGGCTGTTTTTCGCGGGGGAAGTCTTAAATGTTGATGGCATTACCGGCGGATTCAACTTTCAAAGTGCCTGGACAACCGGCTACGTAGTGGGTAGACACATCGGGCGATAATTGACTTGGCTCATTTAGGGGAATGTCATGCATTAATTAGCTAATATTGAGTTATTTGATTGTCTCCGAAGGTATCTTGCCATCTGAGACATGAGACATTGGATTTCTACGTATTAGTTTTACAGAAACCTGAATTAGCCACCCAGCATTATGACTGAACTTGACGTACTAGCGTATGCACTGAAAGCTTTTGCCGATATTGACGAGGAAGCTTTCGCTATGTCTTTGCCATATTGGCAGAAGAAACAGTATCAGAAAGGAGAGTTCTATAATGAATACAAAAACGTTTGCAAACACCTTGGTTTTATTCTGGATGGCGTGTTTCGGGCGTATTGCGTGAATGAGCAGACGGGGGAGGAGAAAAACGTTTTCTTCTTTTCGAAAAATCAGATTGTCGTTTCCTTCAAAAGTTTTCTGGAGCAGTCGCCCTGCAATTATTTTACGGAGTCGATGATCGATTCTACCATTTTATACATTCATGTCAATCACCTTATGCAGCTTTATAAGCAGTCGCACCAATGGGAACGTTTTGGGCGGCTGGTAGCTGAGCGAGCGTTTTCAGTGGCAATGGGCCGAACCGAAAGTTTTCTGTTTCAGACGCCTGAGCAGCGTTATCTGGATCTGATTGAACAACACCCCGATATCTTTAATGCCATTCCGCTCTATCATATCTCATCGTATTTAGGTATTCAGGGGCCATCTTTAAGTCGTATCCGAAAAAGAATGATAGGTCAGTAAACGATTTTAACTTGGGTTAAAATGATTGTCGGTATCTGTGCGGAATTTTGTCATGTTCAAACGCTACAGCAACCGACTGACAGTCAGATTATTTGAGTAGCGTATTGAGCATAAAACAGATTTATCTCAAACCAATTATAACGCTACAATCATGAAAACTACATCGAGTAAAACCATCGTCTTTATTACAGGAGCTTTTGTTACCCATCACGGCTGGAACGACTGGAAAACCTACTTCGAAGGTAAAGGCTATTCAACAATTGCACCCGCATGGCCCTATAAAAATGGTACTGCCGAAGAACTACGCAACCGCCAACCAAACGACAGCGATCTTGCCGGACTTACACTCGATAAACTGGTCGATCACTACGCTGAAATTGTAAAAGCTTTACCAGAAAAACCAATTATAATCGGGCATTCGCTGGGTGGTTTGATTACCCAGATTCTGGTGAACCGTGGCTTGGCCGCTGCTGGCGTTGCTATTCACTCGGTTCCGCCACAAGGTATAATTCCATACGAATTTTCGTTCCTTAAATCGGCCTGGAAAGCATTGGGATTGTTTACTGACCTCGACAAAACCTATTTAATGTCGTTCGAAGACTGGCAGTATGCGTTTGTGAACGAAATGCCACTCAACGAACAGAAAGCAGCTTACGAAGCCAACACCATCCCAGAATCGAAACGAGTGGCTCGTGGTGGACTGACCAGCGCTGCCCATGTCGATTTCGATAAACCACATGCGCCATTGCTGCTTACCTCGGGCGATTTAGACAACATTACCCCAGCTCACCTGAATCACCGAAATTTTGCGGCCTATAAAGCAAACGGTTCGGTACTGGAATACAAAGAATTTAAAGGCCGTAATCACTACGTACTAGGCCAGTCGACCTGGAGAGAAGACGCCAATTATATTCTGGATTGGTTAGCTAAAAATGCTTAGATCAACTAGTTATGTAACGTAGCGCTACGTGCCATGAAAAACATGTGATACGTAGCGCTGTATGTTTAAAGTTATATAACAGTGTCTGCCTGTTTTTGAACAACCTGTTTTTTTTGCCGATCTACTTCAATGGGACTACCGAAAAAGTAAAACCATTTCTGACGCCATCCCTGAGCGGTTTTTACATCCTGAATAATATCGCCTACCTCATGAAAGTTGATCATAAGCGGATTGGCCTTTTGAGAAATATTTGTTGTAATACCGTAAATGGGGGGTTCTTCTTCAGACTGATAGGTGCCAAATAGACGATCCCAGAAAATGAACGTAGCACCGAAATTCTTATCGATGTACTTAGGCTGGGAACCATGATGAACCCGGTGGTTAGATGGCGTCGCAAATATGAACTCAATCCAGCGAGGTAATCGGCGAATATACTCGGTGTGCACCCAGAACTGGAATAGTACTGCCAATTGATTCGTCGTAAAAAAAATAATCGGGTGAAAGCCGAGCAGTGCCACGGGTAGAAAAAAAATAACCTTTAAGTTCTGTATCCAGCTCAGCCGGAAAGAAACCGTCAGGTTATAGTGTTCTCCAGAGTGATGCACTACGTGGGTTGCCCACCAAAAACGGGAATTGTGGGAAATGCGATGCGCCCAGTAGCTACACAAATCAAAAAGAACGTAACAGGGAATAAATGTCCACCAGTTTAAAGTCATGCGCCAGGGGAGCTGGTTGTAAATCCAGACGGTGGCGTATAGAAGCCCCATTTTTAGGGCTGCACTAATCACCAGCGATCCTAACCCCACCAGAATAGACCCAATCGTTTCTCGTTTGTCGTAATAAGGTTTTTCCTGGATAAACGTGAGGATCATTTCCAGAATCGTAAAAAAGATCATTATCGGCACGGCCCATAAAATCAGATTGGGTGTTGCCTTTTCTAAAGTTGATAGGCGATCCAGCGGGATAGCTGGCGCGCCAAATAAAAAGAAGTTCATTGGATTTATTAACTGGAGCCGGTCTGTGCATTGGCCAATGGCCATAAAACAATACACCTTTAAAATAAGTAGCGTTCCGGCTATGTGTAAGATGAGAAAAGATATGCTGATCGCTATCGGACTAGCCCTGTGCTACATCTCAACAGGGCATATATTTGCCAAGTGTGTTCAGACTAAACAGGGGGGCGCCAGAAAGAGTAAGAAAAGGTCTGCTGGTGGAGGTTGTTGCTGGCGAAACAGACAGTTTCGTTGAACCGATTCGTTCCAGAAAAACAATAGTTGGAGATGCCAAACATTGTAAGCTCACCAAATGAGAAGGTTAACACGGCAATCAGTAACCGTTCTCCCAGACTAATCTTGTGAAAAGGTTTATAAAATGCGGCTAGTTTTCGGATATAGTTTTGCTGGTTTATATACGAGCCAGTAAGGTCTGACCAGATCGAGCAGTTTTCATTGGCCCGAATAGTGGTAAATTTTGAAGTTGTCGATGTAGAGATAACAGATGCACTGGGGAAGCAGGCAGATAAAATCACGTATAGGCATAGCAAACAAATTACTGCTTGCATTATATACGTATTACTAGTCTGAAACCATGCTACCATACTCAGAGAACAGCCTTTTCTGGTTTATTGTTACCCAATTCATAAATAATGGTACATTTTCTTTAAGTAATACAAAATACTATTTTTGGGAAAGTGTATACTTCTATTGATTTTAAGAGATACTGCTACGTAGCGAATTCTTATTCAATCTGAAATGCAAAGTACATACACGGCCCTTTGCTGATATTCTGAAGAGCGTGCGGTACGTTCGATTCCAGAAAAATCAAATCGCCTGTGGTTGCTGATGACAGTTTTCCGTCGATGCTTTCCTGCGATGTATCTTCTTTCATGAGCAGGATTTCAGCCGCCCGATGCGTATGCGGTGGATGACTCCATAACCCCTGATTTAACGTAGTGACGTGCATTTCAAACCGTTTAGTCATGGCCGTAGCCCGGTCGAACATACGTCTGATGCCACCTTTGTCGTGTGGCTTGAATGCTACGTCGTTCCAGTCGATCCAGAACGAGCCTCCGGCTTTTTTACCACGTTCCAGATCAACGGGCTCTTTCGACGTATAGCGCATAACGTAATACGTAGCAGATGCGTCGCTATTATTGGCAAAACCGTGTTCATCGCCGGGCATGATCAGGGCAACGCTTCCCGGTCCCAGTATTTTCGTTTTCCCGTCAATCGTTACGGTCAGTTGACCTTCTTTAATGATAATCAGTTCCTCGTCGTCGTGCTTATGTGCCGGATGCGGTTTTTGATGGGGTGGGAGCGTAGTGGCATGCACCTCCATCTGGCTGAAATCAGTCGTGTTACCTTTCAATATAATACGTTGCTCAACTCCTCCCTTTTTCACGACGGATGTTTCTTTCCAGACATAGACTTTTGAGTCAATCGGCTGCGACAGAACAAAGCCAGTGGCTAACAACGTAGCAAGAAAGGCGAAGAATAGTTTCATAGTAACGGGCACAGTTTGTTGCACAAAAGCCGGATTTCGGCGGTGCTTACTCACCCGATTGATTGTGAGTAAATTGAACGTATTATGCACCGCATTTTTAGTAGAAAAAATGCCTTGTCGGCGTAACACTGCTGACATAGGGCTGTCAGTGGAGTAGCGTATCTTTATACTATAAATCAAACGCTCGTATGATACACGCAATCGAACAAAAAACGACACTTACCGCTGCTTCTCAGATTCAGGATTTCGCCCAATACAACGCATGGGCAAACAAAATGCTGGTCAATTGGCTACAACCAAAATCGGTTGAGCTGATAGAAGCTGTAGTGCCGTCTAGTTTTCCGGGATTGAAAGAAACGCTGGTTCATATCTGGGATACGCAGCGTTTCTGGCTGGCCGTTGTGAAGCAGGTTGAACCGCCAATCTCGTTTCGGTTGCATGGTTTCGACGGTACGGTGGAAGAGGTATTTACCGGAATTGTTGATCAGTCGGAAGAGTTTGCGGCTTATATACAATCGCTGTCGGATGAAGAGTTAGCCGAAGAGGTAACGCTCGTTACTCCCTGGTTTACTGGCATTCAGACACGTACCAGTTTTATCCATCATTGCATGAATCATAGTACGTATCACCGGGGGCAGGTAGTTACCATCGGGCGTGTGCTCGGCATTACCGATGCGCCCATGACCGATTATAGTTTCTACCGACTGGTAGGGTAAAGAAAATGAATAGGGGCAAATTCCTAAAAATCTGCCCCTATTCATTTTCTTTATATTTTGTAAAATTAGTTAGTTGGCCAGCTTCAGTTTGCCGCCATTACTGAGCAATAATCGTCCACTGCTTGTGTATTGGACAGTTAATGCTTGTCCGGTATAACTTGTTGGCATGGTGATGGCATGATTTATCACGACACTATTTGTGAATAAAGGAATTTGCCCGCACGACCATACTGATGGGTCATCCCAATTGCCTGCTTTTAAGGTAGATAACGACGTAGCACTTGTGATAGTGAGCGGATCACTTACTGTTGATGTGCCATTTAACGTTGCCACTACGGTATATACTCCGGCCAGTGTTGCTGTGTACCGGTCGCTTGTAGCTCCGCCGATATCGCTGCCATTAAGTCGCCATTGATACGTAAAATTCTGACCTCCATTCATGGCCGTCAGTTCTATCCCATTTCCCGAACAGATGATAGTTGCAGCAGCATATGGGCTGGTGGTGTTGACGTTGAAAACTGTTTCGGACGTAACGCCCAATGTAGTCATCTGAAACTTCCAGCGGCCAGTTTGTGCTGGGTTGGGCAATGCCTGAGGGAAATAGTTAGCCGTGAAGGCAAAGGGAAGATAATCGGCTGGACGTGTATATTGGAAATCTTGAAAGGCAGTGCCATCAGGCCGAAGAATTTTGATGGCGAACACCTGATTGGGTTGCCAATCTCGTCCATAAAATCCAAAAGTTACGGTATTACCCGATACAAATGAACGCTTTTCGTTTGTGACATCAACTGGATTGGCTGTGCATGGCGCAAATAGGACGGGGTCTGTACTATGAGTCATTAAACGCCCGATTTTAGGATCCCAATAAGGCTTTTGAGCGAGCCAGCGGCTGGTGGTCGTGGTTGGATTATTAGGGCCGACGAAAGGATCGATGACCTGATTGTTGGCATCACGTATCTCAAAGTGAAGGTGTGGACCGCCAGAATATCCTGAACTACCCACTATACCGAGGTACTCTCCCTGCTGCACGGTCTGGCCAACACCTTTAGAGGTTACGGAACCATTTTTCATGTGTACGTAGCGAGAAATCGAGCCATCTTCATGCTGAATAAATACCATATTCGGTACTGCTGTTGCTGGATCAGCGTTGCATTGGCGATCAAAATTGCCGTCCTGACGGAGTACGATTGTGCCCGATGCCGCAGCAAGCACTTCTACCCGGCTGTTATCCATCATATCCCAGGGAAATGGCTGGACGCCAATGTCTGTTCCGGTATGGCCGTCGTACGTACGATTTCCTCCATTATAATCAAGGATGGCATTTGCTGCCGGATTGTTATCGACAAAAGCCACAAATCCGTAATACGTGTAGTCGAGGGGTGCCCGCTGACGTAGTGGCCAATCGAAAAGTACCGGATTTGTTGTCACAGCTTTACTTCTAGCGCCAGCCTGATACGCCCGTAATTGGTCTTGAATCTGTTTTTCTAAAGCAGGAGGGATGCAGTTTATGGTATTCGTATTCTTTTCGAGTTGCTTTTGGCCAAAAAAAGTGGCTGGCTGAGCAAATACAGGAGTAGATAATACTAATAGCAGTACTAGTTTTTTCATTTTTTGTGGATTTAATGTCATTGAATCTGCTAATATAGGATTCTTGTGATAACCATTAATTAATAAGAGATCATGTTTAATTAACGTTTAATAAGTCAGACAGAACATAATGGTAGCATCGAATAAATGCTATATATCAGTTTGTTATGTCAGACAAAGAGCAGTTATTCATTGATTCTTTATTGTTGGCTTAATAATGTGGCAGTCTGTGTTTAACCTACCTAATTTTAATCACTTTGCTGACTTACTGAGTTACCTATTTATGCTCATTGACTGGACGTAACGATCCCGGAAAATGGTGTTAATTGCACATTCATAAAGCTTGATAAGTTGATAAGTATGAATCCTACAGAAACAAAAACAGCCCTGATCACAGGCGGCTCGAAAGGAATTGGATATGGCATTGCCGAGGTGCTGATTAATGCAGGAATTAAAGTGGCTATTACCAGTCGGTCGTCGGTAGCGGCTGAACTGGCGGCTTCCAAACTCAACGAAATTAAACCCGGCTACGCACTGGGGGTTGCGGCTGATGTACGCGATCTGGCGTCTCAGCAAAAGGCTGTTGAGAACGTAATAAGCACATGGGGACGGCTCGACTACGTAATAGCCAATGCAGGTGTGGGCCATTTTGCCCCGATTCAGGAATTAACCCCTGAACAATGGCAGGAAACCATCGATATTAACCTGACCGGCGTTTTTTACACCGCTAAAGCCACGCTCGACGCGTTAAAGCAAGCGGAGGGTTATTTTATTACCATCGCGAGTCTGGCCGGAACAAACTTCTTCGAAAAGGGAGCTGCGTATAATGCCAGCAAATTTGGTTTGGTTGGGTTTACACAGGCCGTTATGCTCGATCTACGTAACGAAGGAATTAAAGTGACTACAATTATGCCGGGCTCTGTTGCTACGTATTTCAACGATCACCAGCCCAGCGAAAAAGACGCCTGGAAAATCCAGCCCGAAGATATTGGTCAGCTCGTTATTGATCTGATACGTATGCCAGCACGCACGTTGCCCAGCAAAATCGAAGTTCGCCCAACCCGGCCGGGCGGAAAGTAAAAGTAAAGTAACGCGGACATTTGTCCGCCATTGTTACCGAAATAGCTACGTAGCATAAGAACTGAGCGATTAGCTAATCGCTCAGTTCTTATTAATTTATAACCACTGAAGAGCTTCTTCGTTACCCTGCTGGGTTGCCAAATCGCGGGCGGTTAAGCCCTTATTATCACGAATCGACGTATCGGCACCAGCGTCCAGCAAAAGCCGTACGAGTTGATTCCGGCCAAACAACGTAGCGAACATCAGTGCGGTATTGCCATTGCCATTTTGCAAATCTACTTTAGCGCCATGCTCAATTAACAGACGAGCCACATCGGTGTAGCCTTTGAACGACACACCCATCAACGCGGTGTTCCCGCTTGCATCTTTTGCGTCAACATCCGCTTTAGCGTCAAGCAGTACTTTTGTCGCGTCCAAATGCCCGTCATAAGCGGCTATAATCAGTGGTGTGAAGCCCTTGTCGTTCTGGATGTTGAGGTTCGCTTTTTCGTCGATCAGTTGCTTTATCTGCACGGCATCCCCTTTGCGGGCAGCGTCAAAGAGCAAATCTTGCGGAAGGCTTGAATAAAAAGACATAAATCGGTTAATCTTTCTAGTGGGTGAATTGGTTTACAATGCTAGATAAACAAATAATCTGGGATTTTTTGTTTGCGAAACTGGCTTGATTTATGGTAGAAAATCCGAAAAATCGAGAAGAGATATCAACTCGTTGCTGCATTGTAGGTGGCGGTCCGGCAGGTATGATGCTGGGGTTTCTGCTGGCGCGTTCTGGCGTCGACGTAGTGGTACTCGAAAAACATAACGATTTCCTGCGCGACTTCCGGGGCGATACCATTCACCCGTCTACGCTGGAGCTACTGGCCGAACTGGGCTTACTCGACGAATTTTTGCAATTGCCGCATCAGGAGCTACGAGCCGTTCAGGTCACGTTCGATGGAAAAACGATTCCCATCGCCGATTTTGCGCATTTACCTACCCGCTGCAAGTTTATCGCCTTCATGCCGCAATGGGATTTCCTCAAGTTCCTGGCCGAAAAAGCCCGGCAGTACCCTAACTTTCAGCTACGTATGCAAACACAAGCCACCGATTTGCTAGCCGAAAATGGGAACGTAACAGGTGTTCGGGCCACTACGTCGGAGGGCGAACTTGTGATTAAAGCCGATCTAGTGGTTGGTACGGATGGTCGACATTCCATTATTCGGGAAAAAGCTGGATTGTCGGTGCAGGATTTTGGTGTACCGATCGATGTACTCTGGATGCGCATTCCGAAGAGTCCGGCCATCGGCGAGCAATCGCTTGGGTACGTAAAAGGCGATAAGTTTATGGTGCTGATCGACCGATATGATTACTTCCAGTGTGGTTTTCTAATTCCAAAAGGCCAGTTCGACGTAGTGAAAAAACGCGGTTTGTCGGCGCTTCAGTCCGATATTCAATCATTGGCACCTTTTGTTGGTGAGGGCGTGAACGAGCTGGATTTATGGGATAAAATCAGTTTGTTAACCGTTAAAATCGACCGGCTAAAGCAATGGTATAAACCTGGCTTATTATGTATTGGTGATGCCGCTCATGCAATGTCGCCAGCGGGTGGCGTGGGCATTAATCTGGCGATTCAGGATGCTGTGGCTACGGCCAATCAACTGACGCGTTCACTTCAGAAAGGTCGGGCCAACGTAGCAGAACTTGCCCAGATTCAGCGTCGGCGAATGTGGCCGGTACGGGTCATTCAGTCGGGGCAGATACTGGTTCACCGTCGGTTGATCAACGCGTCCGGAATGCGGTCTACAATTATTCCGTCCGCATTTTTCTGGTTACTACGTCATATTCCGGTTCTTCGTCGATTCCCAGCCTATATAGTGGGCATCGGGCCGCGCCCTGAACACATTCAGACGTAACGTTCCGAAAGCGATAAGAATACACCTATGGCTGTACAATTTGGAGTTGATGTTTTCCTGAAGCAGACTGCTACGTATCAAAAACGTCGGTTTGCACTTGTTACCAACAATGCGGCCACAACTGCTACGTATATACCCTCCCGGCAGGCGTTACTGGCAAATGGCTTTCAGATTAGTAAACTGTTTTCTCCCGAACATGGACTGGATGCGATTGGCGATGATGGAGCGCTCATGCCGAACGGAACGGACGTATTGACAGGGTTACCTATCGTCAGTTTGTACGGTGAAAAACTCCAGCCTTTGGCAGACGATTTAGCGGACGTCGATGCTCTTCTATTGGATTTACCCGATATTGGCTGCCGTTTTTATACGTATCTCTGGACACTCACGCACGTCATGGAAGCTTGTGCTACGTATGCCAAACCGTTGATTGTGCTTGACCGGCCGAATCTACTTTCTGGTCGTATGGACTTAGTAGAAGGCCCAATGCTGGACGAAGTAAACGGTGCTTCGTTTCTTGGACGATGGGCCATTCCGCTACGTCATTCCTGCACATTTGGCGAACTTGCTACGTTCTGGCAAAAGCAACGATTGCTAAATTTGGAACTGACTGTTATTCCGGTTGAAGGCTGGCAACGTAGTGCCTTTGCTCAAGACTGGCAATCGTCATTTGTTCAGACATCGCCCGCGATGGTTAGTGCCGAAGCGGCTTTACTTTATCCGGGTACGGGCTTGCTGGAAGCGACGAATCTAAGCGAAGGACGCGGGACAGCCACACCGTTTCAGGTTGCGGGTGCGCCGTGGCTCGATGCCCCAAAAATCACTACGTTGTTTAATGAGCTAAACTTGGGGAACGTAGTAGCGCGGCCTGTTACGTTTACACCCCAAAGCAGCCGCTACGTAGATCACCGATGTCAGGGCGTGATGTTTCATGTAACAGATCGCGAACGGTTCAAGGCGGTTTTGTCGGGAATGTTGTTTATCAAACTCGTTCATGATCTGCAACCAGAACACTTTTCGTGGGCAACCTATCCAACCCATGTCAACCCAAGCGGTAGCAATCATCTGGATCGATTAGTAGGAATACAAAACGCTGAAGCACTCTTTGAAAAGCCATTTCCCGAATTCACAAAAACGCTTCACAAGCTCTTGGCCTGTGAAGCGTGGCAGGAACAGATAAATCCGGTTTTGTTGTACTGATCGTAGTATTATTTACCGCAAAGACCGCGAAGTTTTACGCAAAGAGCCGCAAAGTTTCTTAGTGCTCTTTGCGGTAAGATAAACGCTTACTGAGCCGCTTTTACTTCCTGCCCATCGCGTATTTCTTCTGTTGCTTTTTTGATGATGGTCATGCCCGGCTGTACATCACCAAAAACTTCAACCAGTGTATCTAGTACGTTCCCTTTCTGAACCGGCACCCACTGCGCCCGATTGTCTTTCACTTTGATCAAAAATACCTTTTCGCTCGAAGCAACCACCGACGTAGTAGGCACAAACATCGTTTTGGTGGTACGTTCGATTGGTAGCAACACTTCTGCATACATACCCGCTTTTAGTTCGTGCGATGCGTTGGGGACGTCGAATTCGGCCATCATCGAGCGGTTTGTTTCCACCAAACTCTGAGCCGAACGAGCCAGCTTGGCGTTGAACTGCCGGTCGGGCATGGCGTTTACTGTGAATGAAACCGAACTTTTATTCGGCAACTGATTGGCGAATGTTTCGGGAATGGCAACCGTCAAACGTAATGTGCGACTGTCTTCGAGCACGAAAAGCGGTTTACCAGACTCTCCCGCACCGACCAACGCACCGGGACTGATGTTACGTTCGATAACAATGCCGTCGAAAGGCGCTGTAATGGTCAGGTATTGGCGAAGCTGCGTTTTTGCCTGAATATTCGACCGAGACGCCTGAACACTTCCCCGCGCCACGGCAACCATAGCGCTGTCGGCCTCCATACGGGCCTGCGCTTGATCGATTTCGTTGGCTGATACCGCTCCTTCAGTTTTTGCGGTCTGTATTAGTCGGTTATAAATCAATCGGCTGGCGCGGGCGCGGGTGCTTTGTTCAACCAAAGTAGCTTCCTGTGCCTGTAATTGTGCCTGCGCCTGACTCAGTTCGGCAATCACTTCGGGGGCATCGAGCCGGGCCAGAACCTGCCCTTTGCGAACCAATGTGCCCCGATCGACAGGAATATCCCGCACGAATCCTTTTACTTTGGCATACATATTCACCCGGTTCCAGGGTTTTAGTTCGCCGGGTAACGTAACGCGTTTGCTTGGCTGGAGCGTTTGAACGGTAGTTGTAACAACCTGTTGTACGTCAGGTTCTTTGCTCTCCGATTTCTTCTCGCTGTTAGCCGATGAGCAGGCATTTAGAGCCGCACCGATAAGGAGCGAAAGGGCAAATCGGAACGCCGAACCGGACTGCTGGAGAGTGGATGATCGAATTATCGTTGGCGAATTCATGTCGTTTTCTGTTTACGAGAGACCGTTGAAGGTTGAATACGAGTGTTTGGGCTGCCTTAAAGGCTGTGGCTTAGTTCGGGTTGTTCCTGATTGAAGAATTTGCTTTCTGGATCTTCCGGGTCGAGCGATACCGATTGGGTGGTGGCTTTAGCCTGAAGCTGGGTAAACACGCAGGGAAGAATCAGCAGAGCGGCCAGCGTTGAAGCAATTAGCCCACCAATAACTGCCTGTCCCAGAGGAGCAATCTGATCACCGCCTTCGCCCATACCGGAAGCCATCGGCACCATTCCGGCAATCATGGCAATACTCGTCATCAGAATTGGACGAATTCGGCTGTTAGCGGCCAGAACGGCGGCTTTGCGGGTATGCTTGATTTCCAGTCGCAAGTTTTCGGCGTTCGTTACCATCAGAATTGCGTTGGCAACCGACACACCGACTGACATAATCAGGCCCATGTACGATTGCAGATTCAACGTAGCACCACAGGCAAGCAACATCAGCAACGCACCAGCTACCACGGCTGGAATGGCCGCCAGAATCACCAGCGATAATTTAAACGACTGATAGTTAGCCGCCAGCAACAGGAAGATAATCACAATAGCCACTATCAAACCAGTTTGTAAACTATTCAGGGTATCGGTCAGAAGGTTGGTTTGGCCGCCCATTTCGACCAATACACCACGTGGAGGCTCACCAGCGTTTTTAATCGCCTGTTCAACAGCTTTTCGGGCCGAACCCAAATCTTTCTTCTGTAAGTTAGCCGTAATCGTTACCAGTCGGTTCGGGCCAGCGCGGTCGTATTCACCGGGAGCGGTGCCTTCCGAGAACGTTGCTACGTCTGACAGCAGTGGCCGCATTTCGCCACTTTTCAGCGGAATATTACCGATATCGCTGGTATTGCTCATCTGGTATTCAGGAATCTGCACCTGCACCTGATAGGCCAGTCCTTTCGATTCATCGAGCCAGAGATTCTTGTCAGTAAACCGACTCGACGACGTAGCCGCCACCATCGAACGTGCTACTTGTGTCGACGTAACACCCAGTTGGCCAGCACGTTCGCGATTCATCGTTACGTTCAGAACCGGGTACGTTAGTGGTTGAGCAATCTGCACATCGCGCAGGAAGTCAATCTTTGTCATCTGTTCCCGAATCTTGTTGGCAAAACGTCCGGCTTCAGTAAGGTCTTTGGCCGCGACCGTTACTTCAATAGGCGTAGATGCGCCCTGACTCATGATTTTCTCGGTCAACTCAATCGGTTCAAACGAAATGCTGGCTGCTGGGAGGGCTTTGGCGATACGTTGCCGAAGATCTTCTTTCAGGTCATCCATTATTACCGGATGTTCTTCATTGAGCGATACTTGCAACACGGCTTCGTGCGGCCCACTGTTGAACACGAAAATGTTGGACGTACCGTAGCTCGATGGCACCGTACCGACGTAAGCCGACGAAATTTCAACATTGTCTTTGCCAACGGTTTTCTTAATGATATCCAGCACTTTCAACGTAGCCATTTCGGTACGTTCTACGCGAGTTCCGTCGGGAATACGCAAACGCATCTGGAACTGGTGACTGTTTCCATGTGGCAAAATATCAGTGCCAATCACCATAAAACACACCACAATAATAGCCAGACTGCCAACCAGATAGCTGGTTACGACAAGCCCCCGACGATTCAGGATTTTTTCGAGCGTGGCTGAATAGCGTTGCTTGAATTTTTCGAACCCTTTTGCATTCGCTTCAGGATGAGCACCATTCGCTTCAATCATGTGCCGTTCAGTAGCATCAAGAGCCAGCGTTGGCGATTCATGTTCGGGATGGCTTTTCAGCAACCAGTTTGCCAGAACGGGAACAAAGGTTTGCGAAAGCAGGAATGACGCAATCATGGCAAAACCGACGGAGAGCGACAGTGGCAGAAACATCGAACGTGGTATGCCACTCATCACGAAGGCGGGCGCAAAAACGGCCAGAATTGCCAGCAGAATCAGAAATTCGGGGAAGACGATTTCCTTACAGGCGTCCCAGATGGCAACGGCTTTCGGTTTTCCCATTTCCAGATGCTGGTGAATGTTTTCAATCGTTACCGTCGCCTGATCGACTAGAATCCCGATAGCCAGCGCCAGCCCCGACAACGTCATGATGTTGATGGTCTGCCCGAACAGGTTGAGCATAATCACTGCCGACAGAATCGAAATCGGAATCGTAAGTACCACAATGATCACACTCCGCCAGTCGCGCAGGAAAAGTAGCACCATCAAACCCGTCAGTACAGCACCCAGAATCCCTTCTGTTACAAGGCTTTTCAGTGCGTTCGTTACGTATACCGACTGATCGAATTCGTACGAGATCTTTACATCTTCGGGCACAGCCGCCTGTAATTCGGGCATTGCTTTTCGGATGTTGTTTACTACGTCGAGCGTCGAGGCATCTGATTTTTTCACCACCGGAATATATACCGCCCGACGACCGTTGACCAGTGCATAACTCACCGTTACGTCGGCACCGTCTTCTACCGTACCCACATCCCGAACAAACACCGTTGGTCCACTGCCGATACGTATCGGAATGTTCAGAAAATCTTCGGGGCGTTTCACCAGCGAGTTTACGGGTGTCATCAGCGTCTTTTCGCCAATACGTATGTTGCCGGCGGGTGATGGCTGATTGTTGGTCGTGATGGCTTTGATAACTTCCTCTGGCGTAAGCTGATAGCTACGTATCAGTTGTGGATTTACCCGAATAACAACTGTCCGTTGGTTACCGCCAAATGGGGGAGGGCTCGATACGCCCGGAATCCGTGAGAACATCGGTCGCACACGTGAGGATGCATAATCCTGAATTTCGTTCAGCGACCGGCTCGGACTTTCGAACACTAATTGCCCCACTGGAACCGAACTGGCATCGAATCGAACAACCTGGGGCGGCACCGTTCCTTCGGGCATGTACGCCTTCGCCCGTGATACGTTGTTGGCAACTTCGGCTGCCGCCTGCGCCATATCGGTGCCCGGATAAAACGACAGTTTAATGAGCGACAAGCCCTGAATCGTTTTTACGTCGATATCGCGAATCCCCGATACGTAAAGGAAGTGATCCTGATAACGGGTAGCAATGAAGCCGTCCATCTGATCGGGAGCCATACCGCCGTACGGCTGTACGACGTAAATCGTGGGAAGATCGAGATTCGGAAAAATATCGACCGGAATGGTGAACAGCGACATCACCGAGAAAAACAGAAGCCCCAAAACCGCAACTACCACCGAAATGGGCTTTCGAAGCGCGGAACGAATGATGTTATACATAGTTTTTTAGTCGATTTGGTAGAGACGTGATACATCGCGTCTCATTGGCGTCAGCAATTTTTATCTACCAAAACCTTCCGGTAGTGAACCATCCGGTTACTGAGACGCAACGTATTGCGTCTCTACAGGGCATTCATGAACAAGGACAAATCACCGTCGGCGGCTGCTTTCAGGAGCAGGAACCGCCACACATTGCTGACGGCTACGTAGCCATCAACTTCGGCACGATTTAACGTAACGACACTTTGCAGAAGCGTTGGCAAATCGGTCAGGCCGCTTTCGTAGCGTGATTTGGCCTGATTGAACGCTTGTCGGGCAGCCCGTAGCTGAATAGGTGCCTGTCGAGCTTGCTCAAGCGCCATATCATACTGTGTATCGGCTTCCTGATACTGGCGATTGATACGTAGTCGCTGCTCGTTCAGAAGTTGCCGCGACCGTTCGACCAGAAATTGATCGGCCTGATAATCGCGATGGCTACGTACCAGATTGGTGATGTTCCAGCGGGCCACTACGCCAAACAGGTAGTTGCCAACCTGATAGCCAAGGCCGTTGAGCTGATTGCTTAGAAATACATCGCCCTGATTTGAAAAGCCAGAGCCACGCGCGTTACCAACACCCACCAGCGAAATGATCGGCATGCCCGACCGTTGGGTTGCCTGACTCCGGGCCGCCGACAGGGTAATCTGCGATTCAAACAAACGTAGCGTTGGGTTCTTTGGCGAAATAGAATCCGACACGAACGTATCGGTCGGAAGATCGGCGTAGAAACGCATGCTATCGACCCGAAGATTGTTCTGAAGTAGACCCGTCAATTCTGACAGACGCAGGCGTTGAACCTGCTCCTGTTGCTGGCTGCTCAGAACGAGTAGTCGTGCGCGAACCGCTTCGGCCGTTGCCAGTGAGCTATCGACGCCCGCCCGCATACCCGACCGAACACCGGCATCGACTACGCGCTTGAACGTTTGCGCCCGTTCCAGATTACTTTGCTGAATCTGAACCAGTTTCTGGTTGATGAGTAAGAGCAGATACGCGTCGATGGTACGTACCTGGTGCTGGAAAATCTCATTTTCGTAATCGACCTGACTACGTTGCAGATCAGCTTTGGCAACACCGATGTTGGCTTTGATACGTCCGAACGTAATGGCGCGCCATTCGATGGAGGCCGTTGTGAAACTACCAAAGCTGGCCTGTGAAATCGCTGTAGCCCGTACACCACCCGATGTGGAGAGGTTGACCGCTTCACTCGGGAAAAACGATCCGTTGAGACTATTGCTGGTCGCGTAATTATACTGGTGTTGAAGATGCGTAATCGGCAGAAACTCGGTCTGGCTAGCGTGAAGTCGGCGTTCGGCGCTGCTTACTTCGGCCTGCTTAGCCTTCAGAAACGGATATTGCCGAACGCTCTGTTCGATGACCTGATTTAGATTCTGCGACTGCCCCCAGGATGAAACCACTACGGCATTGACGCCCAGCGCCAGTAGCCAGGTTCGTTTGGGCAAATGCAATGATCGACTGGTGAAACATTGTCGAAAACAGAAGAAAGGATATTTCATCATGCACAACAACCCAACCGCTCTTTGACGAATGTACGGTTAGGTGTCTGCAAAACACGGAGCCAAATCTGGAAACATTTGGGAAAGTGAATCTTAGGTAGAGGATTTAGTAGCTTTTTCGCTGGTCAGCGAAAGGATTATTCGGGTTACACGTCGATTGCTTCAGGTCGCAGTTCAACAGAATTGTCATTTATGGGAAGCCAGACAATATTTTGAGCTATTGCGAAAGAGAATTTTTGTGTCTATATATTTTATTATGTTTACTTGTGGTATTTTTATCTTATGAGTAAACAGACCAATCAGTATGACAAAATCTTCAAAGAAAATATCGAAGCGGTTATTCCGGGACTTATCAAAAATGTACTCGGGATAATCGTTATCGCCGTAGAGGAGGTTCCCGATGATATTCAACATACGAAGGAGAGAAAGCCTGATGTACTGAAGAAAATCACGAATCAACAGGGCAACACATTTATTTTACAGCTTGAGTTTCAGGTAGCTGATGAATCAGAAATGATCTAGCGGATGGCTGAATATTACATCATGTTGGAACGGAAGTATAAATTACCTGTTGAGCAATATGTAATTTATCTGGGGACGAACAGGCCGCAAATGCCCGTTCAATTAAACAGTAATCGGATGAAGTATTCGTTTCAACTGGTATCCTTTGCCGAGTTAGATTTCCAGATCTTTTTGAATTCGCTCCGGCCAGAAGAAGTGGTTTTGGGGGTGCTAGCTAATTTTAGAGACATTGCTCCAGAAAGGGCGTTGCAGCAAACTATTCAACGTATTGAAGAAACGGCTGAAGGCGATTTCTCGTTAAGAAAATATTTCAGGCAGTTGCGTGTGTTGGCGCAGTTGCGTAATTTAGGTAACAATCTGAAAGACATAGCTATGGACAGCATTGCCAAGTTTGTAAGTATTGAGAATGATGCCGCCTATATGGTTGGTTTCGATAAAGGGGAAGAAAAAGGGGAGGCAAAAGTAGTAGCCAGTCTTTTACAAAAGCTGAATTATAGTATCGAACAAATTGCTGATATCGCTGGTGTTTCGGTTGATTTTGTGAAAAATGTGAAGCAGAAACTCTCTGCCGATAAATAATTTCGCTTTGCTAAGCGGCTTGTTTGATTAGCTCAAAGCGAGTCGCCAGTCCACTCGCACACTCCCAAGAGAATGCGTACAGATACGTACCGACTGGCAACCTCGGCAACATAATGGTTGCTTCCGATTTGCTTAACCGAGACTCGTTCAATCGGTAGTTGAGCGGTAGAGTGTAGTTCGTATACTGGTTAATGAACCGAGTCGTTTGAACACCGTGTAATATTACGTTTTCGGGTGAAAAAACAGCCTTTAAACAGACCAAAAAGAATCTGTGCCTAACTTGCGCTCCAATACAAATTGTTACATAAATGAGCGCATTGGCAATTGCACAGGAGTATTACGGCTATTTTAATCAGAAAAACTGGCAGGGCATGCTGAGTTTGCTTCACCCTGACGTTCGCCATGAATCTAATCAGGGCGAAGTACGTATTGGCCTCGAAAAGTTTACGGAATTTCTTCAACGCATGGACGAAGCGTATGAAGAAACACTGACCGAGATGGTGTTTTTGGGCGAACCGTCTGACTCACGCGTTGCGGTTGAGTTTGTTGTAAATGGCGTCTACAAAAAGGCGGAAGAAGGGTTTCCACCAGCTCATAATCAGACGTATGTTCTGCCGGCAGCTGCTTTTCTGGCTATCACAGACGGAAAGATTTCTCGCGTTACTACGTATTACAACCTGCCACTCTGGATTGAGCTGGTCTCGAAATAATTAATGAATTCATTATCGTTTAGCCGGAAGCAGGGGAGTGCTATTGCTGATGTATTCGATGAATTAGCTGCGTTGAGAATTACCGTTTTTCGCGATTATCCGTATCTCTACGAAGGATCGACGGACTACGAAAAAGCGTATTTGCAGACCTACGTTCGTTCTGATCGGGCATTGTTGTTCGCTGTTTACGACAATGATCAGATGGTTGGTGCCACTACGTGCATTCCGCTGGTAGACGAAACGGCCGAACTACGTAAACCATTCGAAAACGCTACGTTCGATCTGGAACGTATCTTTTACTTTGGCGAAAGTATTCTGTTGGCACCCTATCGTGGCCTGGGAATTGGACATCGTTTTTTCGACGAACGAGAGGCACATGCGCGTAGTTTTGGTACGTTCGATACTACCTGTTTCTGTGCTGTCGACCGGGGCGATAATCATCCGGCCAAACCCGCAGATTATCGCCCAAATGATACGTTCTGGCTCAAGCGAGGGTACGAAAAAATACCTTCGCTGCAAAGCTCGCTCGAATGGCCTGATCTGGGTGAAACAGAATCAACGCCTAAGCCTATGATTTACTGGATGCGGTCATTTGACTAGGATTGAGTATTCCTTTGACGATAGTATATTAGAACGTTTAAAGAGTTCTGAACCCGTATTCCATGAAACTCCTGCCCATTTACCAAACTCTTGCTGAAAATGAGCTTTTTCAGAATCTACCTGATCTAGAAATTGCATTGCCGATGACGATAGAGTTCTACACAAAAATCGGATATACACTACCCTGGATTGGCTACGTAGCACAGCTTGATGATACGTTGGTGGGAAGTGCCGCTTTTAAAGGTAAACCCAAGGATGGGCGGGTCGAAATTGCGTACGGAGTTTTTCCTCAGTTTCAGCAAAAAGGTATTGGGTCGCAGATTTGCCGGGCTTTAGTATCGGTGGCGCTACAAACTGACCCGACCGTTACAATTACCGCCCGAACGTTGCCTGAGGCCAACTATTCTACGCGCATTCTGGAGAAAAATAACTTCGTGCATCTTGGTACTATTTGGGACGAAGAAGATGGCGACGTTTGGGAATGGGAATATCGTGGTGAACGTAGCTAGGACAGAAAATTCGTATATTTGACCTATACGTGAATAATGTATGGATACGGTAGCTTTAAAGAAAGAAATTAACCAGATTGTAGAGCATCTTCCTGATAGCCTGTTGATTGAACTTCTAGGTCATTTACGTGAAGTTGACAAATCTTCAAGCTCTGCCCAGCAGCGTGCACAATATCTTCGGAAAATCCTTCAGGAAGATCGACAACTGCTTGAGAAGCTGGCAAAATGATAACACTAGAAGAAGTCCTTGCTATTCATCAGGTATTGATTGAGGAATTTGGAGGAGCTAGTGGTGTGAGAGATGAAACAATTTTGCTATCGGCTTTGCAGAGGCCATATAGCGGGTTTGGAGCGGTTGAGTTTTATCCTGAAATTGGGCAGAAAGCAGCTGCTATTCTGGAAAGTATTGTTACCGGCCATCCGTTTGTTGATGGAAATAAGCGGACAGGATACGTGTTGATGCGGTTACTTCTGTTGGAGCAGGGAAAAGATATTCTGGCTGGCCAGAATGAAAAGTACACCTTCGTGATCGACGTAGCCACAGGAGTATTAAGTTTTGAGCAGATTGTTAATTGGGTAAAACAGAATACGGGTTAGCACGGATATAATCTACCTTTCTCTCAAATACGATGACGCAATCACCAAAACTCCTCAAAGCAATGGATTGGACGGTTCATACACTCCGGTTCTGTCAACAACATTTTCTGTTCATCTTCAGCCTGGGGCTAATTGCCGCATTTGGACGAGCTATTCAGCTAAGAGCGTTCGGCCCTGTGAGTCAAACGGCGCACGTATCACTCGAAATTGTGATTGAATCCGCACGTATCCTGATTTTTCTGTATGCGCTGGGATTTACTAACGTTAGAAAAGGCGTAGGTCGGTTAGTAGAGTTCGTTACCAATAAACAGAAACGTAGTAAAAACTGGCATCTGGCTCTGCAAACCTTACGGACGAAATGGGGCGCTTTGTTGCTTAATTTTCTGGTTTTTTCGGTAATCGCTCTGCTGTTCAACGTGCTGATTAATCACATTGCCTACGAAACCTGTCTCTACATTACGTTAAAAGCTCGCCAGCTTATTTCAGATCAGGCGTCAGAATGGGCTATCATTCTGTTTTTTAAGAATATATCGGTAATTCCGTTTACGTTGATTTTTAACGCGCTGTTCTTCCTCTGGCTGGTCAATCGGTTGCCGAAAACGGCTTCGTAACAATAATTTCTATTGCATCCTGAACAATACACGCGCTTTCCTTATTCAGTATAGTGTATTCAGGATGCAACAGAAAGATGACTATAGAACTTTATTCGGCTCCAGTGGCCGATTCTGCGGACGTTGTTGATTCGCCAATTTCGAATATCACAGGCGAATTGCCCGATCAGGAACCCGAACTTAATGCCGACAATCTACTAGGTAGTTTCGACACGCGAGACGAAGCATTAGCTTTTATAGAAAGCGGTTTGTTGGTTGAAAATCAAAAAGTTGCCGATACTGAGATACGTCCATTTGATCCCTACACACATGTCGAATTGCTGACCGTAACGCTTCAGCAGGAAGACCATTCTACAACAACTCGCCAATATTATCTAGTCAACGACGAAGGGTATTAACTCGTTATTTACGCGCTACCTGCGCCCGAATCCGGCTAAGCGATGGGCCTTTGATGCCCAAATATGATGAAATATGCCCCAACGAAACCCGGTTCAGCAAATCCGGGAAATTGTTCAGCAAATCAACGTAGCGTTCTTCGGCACTTTGCATCAGTAAACTTTCGGCCCGCATCTGGTTGATCATAAAATATTGCTCAGCCAGTAGTCGGCCAAACCGTTCCCAACCGTGCGACTGTGTGTATAGTTGTTGAATCCGGTCGTAGTCAATGACCAGCAATTCAGCATCTTCCAGCGCTTCAATTAGATAAGGACAAGTTGTTTGGGCCAATAACCCTTTTAACGAGGTCAGAAATGCATGTTCGGGAATGAAGTAAAGATTATGCTCAAGGTCTGTCTTCGGATCTACGTAATATACCCGAAACAAGCCTCTCAACGAAAAGCCAATCTGTCGGCAAACCGAGTTCTGGAAATTAAACAAATCATGTTTAGCAATTCGTCGGACGTACCAGAACTCGTCGGCGAGTTGAATATCATCTTCCGATAATTGAGCAAATTCCCGCAGGTGCTTGTGTAACGTAGCGCGATTATCCATTCTCTTTTTTTCTACGTGTATCGCTTTTTAACATAGGTGAAAAAATGGCCGAAAATGGGCGTATACCTTTGTTGCAACAAAAACGAATTGCATACAAAACTAAATCATACGCTCATGAAAATTACTCGGAATGCTTCAGCAAATTGGGCCGGAACCGGCAAAGATGGTAAAGGAACATTGACAACCGCCAGCACGGTTCTGAATCAGACACAATATTCGTTCAACACTCGTTTTGCCGATGGTATCGGTACGAACCCCGAAGAATTAATAGCGGCCGCTCACGCAGGTTGTTTCGCCATGCAACTGGCGTTCAATATTCAGCAGGCAGGTTTTGCGGCTGATTCATTGGATGTGAAATGTGCGGTTACGCTGGAAGATAGTGGCATTACCAGTTCTAAACTGACCCTTACAGCCAGTGTGCCGGGTTTAGATAAAGCTAAGTTCGATGAATTGGTCGATCATGCCGAGCATAACTGCCCGATTTCGAAACTGTTCAATACAACGATTAGCGTAGATGCTACGTTGGTATAGAAGCAACTTCCCAATTACTGACGGGCGGATGAGCGATAAACTCATCCGCCCGTTTTTTATAAATGGTTTATGGATGAAGTTGCTGGGCGCTTGCCTGATGATACGCCTGAATGCTACGTGACACCATTGCGCTCATCAGGAGTAGTGAAATAAACAGGCTAACCAAAAGAATATTCTTGAATTTCATTGTAGCGATTGTTTACTGTTGCAGGGTGATACAAAGTTGCTACGTTACTGACCACGTTCCTATTATAAATTGATAAGGCGTCAGTTTTAGCGGATAAACTGTATAAAAAGGCCGATAAGTCGCAGGCCGATTTTGGATGAAAAAATTAGCTTCTAAAAAAAGTGAAGATTTTTCTTGACTCTACCCTTACGTCATAGTCTACTTTTGGTTTGTCAATCAGCAAAACGAGTAAACAATGGGACAATATTCGGTCAATAATCTGGCAAAACTAGCGGGTGTGAGTGTGCGCACGCTCCATCATTACGACCGGCTGGGCCTGTTAAAACCATCCATACGTACCGAGGCCAGGTACCGACTGTATGGCGAAAACGAGTTGCTTCGGTTACAGCAGATTCTGTTTTTCAAGGAACTGGATTTTTCGCTGGCCGAGATTCTCGCAATCATGAACGACCCAAATTTTAACCTGTTAACGGCGCTTGAAAGCCATAAACAGGCGCTAAAAGCCCGACGTGACCGATTGGCTACGTTGCTCACCACGATTGACAAAACAATTTCATCGCTAAAAGGAGAAAATGTCATGTTAACCAACGAAGAACTATACGAGGGTTTCCCGAAAGGTCAGGAGTACCGGGCAGAAGCCGTTGAAAAATACGGAGAGAAAATTATTGAAGACAGCGAAGCGAAGCTGCGGAGTATGGGTAAAGCGGGTTTCGAGCAATTGAAAGCCGACCAACTGGATATTGCCCAAAAGCTGGCCAGTCTGGTAAATGAAGATCCAGCGAGCAACGTAGTACAACAGCAGATTGCACGTCACTATGTCAACATTCGCGGATTCTGGGGCGAAGAAGCCTGCCAGTCGAAAGATATGGCGGAAGCCTATAAAGGACTGGCTCAGCTTTACGTCGACGATCCCCGATTCACGAGTCAGAACGGCCAGCCGAACCCCGCTTACGCTACTTTCCTGCAACAGGCAATGGTATATTTTGCTGATACACAGCTTACGTAGAGACGCGATACGTTGCGTCTCATAACCGGATGGTGTTGTAAATGTAAATTGATTGTATATGTAAAAAATTGCAGCCGCGTAGAGACACGACATGTCGTGTCTCTACGTTTCATTTCCAGAATCTTTCCAACATTGGCATATACCTTCGTCATTCCAATGAGCACACAACGTAATGAAAGTACTGGTCGTTGAAGACGAACTTGGGCTGGCTGAGAGCATCACCGAGTATATGGAAAAAGATGGCTACATCTGCGAAACGGTTGCTACCTTCCGCGACGCCGAAGAAAAGATTCATCTCTATACCTACGATTGCGTTATTGTTGATCTGACCCTGCCCGACGGTAACGGTTTTCAGATCATCGAAATGCTCAAACAAATCATTGCCACTACGGGAGTAATTATTATTTCGGCACGTAACGCGTTGGAAGACAAATTGAAAGGGTTGGAAATTGGTTCTGACGATTACCTGACCAAACCGTTTCATTTGTCGGAACTGAACGCGCGGGTAAAGTCGCTGCTACGTCGTCGGCAGTTTGGCGGGCATACCGAAATTCGGTTTCAGGAAATTAACGTAGTGCCGCACACCCGCAAGGTTTTTGTGAACGGCCAGCTCACTACGTTATCGCGCAAAGAGTATGATTTGCTGCTGTATTTTCTGTCGAATGTAGACGTAGCATTGACCAAAGCCTCGATTGCCGAACACCTTTGGGGCGACAACATTGACTCGGCCGATTCGTTCGATATGGTCTATTCGCATATTAAAAATTTACGTCGGAAATTGCTCGAAAAAGGAGCCGCCGACTACGTTCAGTCCATTTACGGCATTGGCTATAAATTCAGTCAGCCTTGAAACTACTCGCCAAAACCAACCGCATTTACCTATCCTTTTCGCTGGTAATTTACCTGCTTACGGCACTGGTATTTTATCAGATTATCCGGCTATTAATTTACGATGAAGTTGAAAGCCGACTACGTATTGAACGGCGTGATTTTGAAACCTACGTGCGCGCGCACAACACCTGGACCGATAGTCCTTACTTTATCGAGAACAAAATAGAAGTTGTGCCTGTACCGAAACGCGCGTCTTACGGCGAAACCTTTATCGATACGTTGATCAAGAATCGCTATGATCTTGAGTTGATTCCGTTTCGGCAATTAACATTTTATGAACCAATTCAGGGCAAGATGCATCGGGTTTCGATTCGAAAATCGCTGATTCAGACGTATCGACTGATTGAAGTGGTGACGGCGACGATGCTGGTTTTTCTGGGACTTTTACTGCTTGGTACGTTCTGGTTTCAACGCCGATTGTCGGGGCGAATCTGGCAGCCGTTTTACGATACGCTATCACGTATTAAACGATTCGACCTCAGCCACGATACGTCGCTGGAACTGCAAACATCGGAAATAACAGAGTTTACTGAACTAAACGACGTATTGCAGAAAATGGCGGCCAAAATGCAGCAGGATTACCGAAGCCTAAAAGAGTTTACAGAAAATGCTTCCCACGAAATGCAGACACCGCTGGCGTTGATCAACGCGAAAGTGGAACAACTTATACAGACGGAGCAACTGGCTGAAAATCAGACTAATTGGATTGAAACCATTTATCAGGCATCCCGACGTATCTCGCGTCTAAATCAGGGATTATTGCTGCTGGCAAAGATTGAAAATCGGCAGTTCAACGAGAGCCATCCCGTTGATCTAGCCAACTTGCTTTGCGAAAAACTGAACGATATGGATGAGGTGCTTACGTTTAAAGAATTATCGGTAAAAGTTGACCTGATGGCTCCGTTCGAGGTGCAATTGCCAACGGCGCTGGCCGAAAGTCTGGTAACGAATCTGGTGAATAACGCCATCAAGCACAACCAGCCAAATGGACGTATCGAGCTTCAATCAACGGCTAACGAACTTTGTCTTAGCAACACGGGTGGTAAGCTCACTTCAGAACCCGAACGGCTATTCGAACGATTCAAAAAGGAAAGCACCGGCCCCGATTCGGTTGGATTAGGATTGTCTATTATCCGGCAAATATGCGACAGTTACGGACTACATATTGCCTATCAGGAAACGGACGGAATTCATCAGTTCTGCATCACCCGGCAACTAACGTAACATATCGATTAATCGGGTTGCGTAGGAAGTCTTTCTGAATCACCAAGCCGTTTCAGCCGGTAAATTACCCCAATCACTACGTTATACTTGCCACTTGCCGACTGGGGTTTGAAGATGCCACTTTCAAAAACAGCCGGGTTGTAATTGGTCTGATTCACCATACCTAATTGTAGAATCAGGTGCTTGTCGAACTGATAACCAACGCCCGCATATAGGCGATTCCGTTCAAAAACGGGACCAATCGGATTTAGGAAAATCTCGTCGTAGGCCGACAGAAAGAACGTTTTATCCGTAATCGTTCGGTTATTGATTGGGATAAACATATTCAGCCGGTAACGAATCCGATTCCGAAACTGGTCGGCTCCATCGCGAAAGGTAAACCACCGTTGTTCAATCCGATAGCGATGCTCAAATTTCAGACGAGACAGATATTGGTTGATCGTCAATTGCTGCCAGAGTCGTTTTTCGGTGTTAAGTGGCCCCGTCGATAAATCCAGAAAGTCATACGTAGCATAACGCCCACCGGCCAACATCAGCGAGAAATTCTGATCGAGGTCGTAGCTGACACCACCTTTCAGCTCGTTGTAGAAAAACTGACGCATAAAATCGTTACCCCTCGCCTGAATTTCAGCAAAGCCGCCCCATTTTTTTTCACCAGGTGGTAAAACCAACGTACCGATAAACCAGGTACCAACGGGCGTTGCAGGTGTGATAGATGTTTGGGCGAATGTGAAGTTGGTCAGGCGAAGAAACAGACTGGCTGTCAGGAGGCAAGCTAAGCGAAATCGGCTCACGGCTACGCGTTGTTACAGTAATTATTAGGTATAAATACGGACAAAATTAGTGACTGTTAATCAGATATGAATCCATATGTTCTCTTGTTAACAATTTGATAATGTAAGGTGTTTAACGCCGGTGATACGTAGTAAGGAAATGAACCGATCCGTAAATATAGAGTAGAAATTAATCGGCCATCGTTTTAAAACGATACGTAGTGGACCACAACCTAGTGTGGAAAAGTGCCGTGTAAATAGCTTATGAAACATTATATAAAAGCCGGACTCGTTATGTCGGCACTTCTGGTGGGTTTTTCGAAGGGATTTGGCCAGCAAAGCGAACCCGCCATCATTGATTCGGCAAATATTGTGGTAAAGGGGGCGACTCCTCAAAAAATTTCGAGCCAGTTTACGTTTACCGAAGGCCCGGCGGTTGCCAAGAATGGCGATGTTTATTTCACCGATCAACCCAACGATAAAATCTGGAAATTCGGCACCGACGGAAATATTTCGCTTTTCATGGATAAAACTGGTCGGTCAAATGGCCTTTATTTCGATAAGAAAGGCAACATCATTTCCTGCGCCGACGAGAAAGATGAGCTGTGGTCGATCAGCCCCGATAAAAAGGTAACCGTGCTGATGACTGATTATCAGGGCCAACGGTATAATGGCCCGAACGATTTATGGCTCGATTCGAAAGGAGGAATTTACTTCACCGACCCATATTACCAACGCGATTACTGGGAGCGAAAAAAGCCGGATATGGAAGGGCAAAAAGTTTATTACCTACCGAAAGGGAAAAAAGAAGCTATCATTATGGACGACGATTTGAAACAGCCCAACGGCATTGTGGGTACGCCCGATGGCAAATACCTCTACGTAGCCGATATCAGGGATAGTAAAACCTATAAGTACGAAATTGCCAGCGATGGCCGATTAACGAACCGACAATTGTTTGTTTCGCAGGGTTCCGATGGCATGACGCTCGACAGTCAGGGAAATCTTTATCTGACTGGAAAAGGCATTAC
Source organism: Spirosoma daeguense (assembly GCF_054776875.1). Classification (NCBI taxonomy): domain Bacteria; kingdom Pseudomonadati; phylum Bacteroidota; class Cytophagia; order Cytophagales; family Cytophagaceae; genus Spirosoma; species Spirosoma daeguense. The sequence goes on along the minus strand of NZ_BAAHBF010000006.1, from coordinate 549,102 downwards.
TGTTTACAATCCGACTGGTAAAAAAGTGGCCTTTATTCCGATTCCATCACGCTGGGCAGCGAACCTTTGCTTCGGCGGAAAAGATCGTAAAACCTTGTTTATCACTGCTACTGAGTCTGTTTATACCTTGCCTATGCAAGTGAAAGGCGTTGAGTAGTTAGAACGTAGTGAATGCTACGTAGAAAAGGGGTTGCTACGTTACTAGTCGAACGTAACGGTATTACGTCGGTAATCGATTGACATTTTACCGAATTTTGATAGGGCTGACTGGCCTAGTAAGAGCGGTGCTTTGGCGCTATTCACTACGTTAGCATTCACATTTTCCAAAACACGGTCGCCGATACGTACCGATTTGAGTCGGATAATTGACCCCGGCGAAATATCGCCATTAGCATCCTGAAATTTTGATTTACCAACAATATCGTCTTCGCTGATAACACCCTGCTTAAACATAAATTCAGCTTCAGTCGCCGAAATTGAAATTAAGCTGGCCCCTGTATCCAGAATGAATTTTAACGGTAATCCGTTGATTTCTACGGTTATTTTATAGACGCCATGCTCTTTTTCCATCGCAACCTCCGTGGGGCCATCACCAATTTGGGTCAAGGTTGGCTTCGGGGTAGCTGTGTCTTTTTGAATTTTTTCGGTGGTTGGTTCCGCAACTTTAGCGCTACGTTTGTTTCGGCGGGGCTGGTGGCTGCCTGAGCGCGAACAGCCCGAGCATCCAGTCAGGTAAAACGTTGTCCATACCAACAGCAGAAACACGGCGATTCGGCCAATAAATTGGGAGTTCAGTTTGGGTTTCATCAGGTTGGGCCAGCATAACTGGATTTTCAAAACGGTTTTCCGACGGCACAGAATGCCCTATCAAGTAAACGGAAAAACGGACGTTTTACGCATATTTTCTTACCGCGATACTTCTGAAAACTGCATTGTAGATTTCTATTCGTAGCGAATCAACGCTTTTGTTTTCACGCGCCAGACACCATTTTCCAGCACGGCTTCACCATCGCGACGCATGACGATACGAGTATGAGCCGATGAATAACTGTTTTCGCTGTCACAGGCAGGTTCAATCATGTAATTCCGATACGTTAGAAAACGCGCTACCCGACCCGGATCGGCTTCGAATCGGAACGTAGCAACCGACGGATTGCTGGCATTTACACTGAACCGATAGGCTGATTCGGGTGAAAGCGTTTCTGCTTTTTGGGAAACATCGAATTGGCCACTAGGGTCGGGTGGGGGACAATAAAAGACCTCCGAGCGGGCCATTGATGGCATTGGCTCCATAGGTGGAAGTGGCGAAATTGGTTCCTGTACCTGAATAGAAGCCGGTTTGCTGACCAATGCCGATTCGAGCGTAGATTCGTCGTAACGAGGTCTGGGTGTAGGTCGTGATGAGGCCGCAACTTGTTGTTTCAACTGTCGGATTGCTTCTATAGGATTTGGGCCAAGTTCGGCTAAAATTTCATCATAGGCGCGGGTTTTTAGATCATGACCACCCGACGATTGCGGTTGTCGTGGCTCGTTAGGTTTGCTACGTCGCGCATGATCTAAATCGCGGCTAAGTTCACTGTTGGCATTTTTAAGCCGGTCTATTTCGGCCTTGGCTGCCCGGTAAAGTAATAGATATACGCCCGCAGCACCTACTACAAGCCCTGCAATCACGCTGAGTATCATCATCCAGAGTTGATTATCCTGTTTGTCTTTTTGTGCCCGTTCTAACTGACTTAACTTCAGCGCAGTTGGGTCTATTCCGCTTCCTTGGTCGGTTATTGAGTCGGATTCTGCTGAGGTATTTTCGGTAACAGGAGCGGGTTCCACAGCCGCCGGAGCAGGCGGAAGCATCCGGTCAATTTTAGCTATTATCTGTGCCTGTACGGCGGGAGACAATGGGCCTGCGTAATTTTTGTTGGATTTATGCTGGGCATAAAATTGGGCCAGTTGTTTGCGAATGGCGGCATTGGCTTCTGCAGGCGACATGCGCAAAAAAGGTGCAACGTCCTTTAACTCGCTTAATTCCTGCATCGTTGCCCCCACAGCATCCCAGCTTCCCACAGTTCGGATAACATTTTGTGGGTCGCAGCCATCGCCACAATCCAGCAGCATACCGTAGATTTCCTGTGCTTTAGGTTGATTAATCCGGGAGAACACCGCTACGGCTACGTCCTTTGTCAACGTATCGACTGCCGCCTGATTGGCGTTCTGAGCAAAAGCTAGTGCTGGCAATACAACCAGTGCCACTAAGCCTGAAAGGGTTTTCTTCAGCATAAAGAAGTTTAGGTAGGCAGTACGTAACGTTCCTGGTTTGGATTGAGAAACGTTACGTACTAGTTCATGCAAAGGTTTCGTTATGCCAGCGCATTCGCCAATTTGTTGATCGCTCCAATAAGCGGGTAGAAAAACAAGGTTTCTTCAATGGGCGCACTCAATGCATCGGTCATACCGCTGTACTCGGCGGCAATATCACTTTCGCGTCGTTGAATACCATCCATGAGCGACGTATCCAGATGAGTACGTAACTCTTGTTGGGCAACGGCCAACGAACGGGCCGATACGTTCAAATTGCGGACAAAGCTGAACTGCTGGTTGAGGGCAAAGAAGAAATCAATAAATGCATTGGTTTCTTTGAGCAGCGAGTCAATCACTTCTGGCTTCCGCAAATCAGCGTAGGTCAGATTCGGGAATTCATTGCTGAACGTAGCGGGGTAAACAAAATTAATCGCTTCGGTATCAACCGGACGGCTGTTGGCGGGCTGCATCAATGCGCCTTTACAGGTCACTTCTTTTGGCCCTTTACGTTCGTAGAAGAGCGTTAAGCCGCTGGCATCGTAGGTTTGCTCGTATACTTTCTCGAAAATCACCCGCGCTAGTTTTCCCAACATCTGATCGTCGGAACTGATAATGGTCAGCACTTTCGAACCCGTTCCGCTGAACGTAATGGCACCGGGTAGACCAATGCCTTTATGCTTCATCAACTGAGCAATGTGGTAAAGCTGGGCGGTGAAAAACAGGACAAATACCACTTTCAGGTCTTCATCTTTTGCCAGCATTCCGTTGAACGACAGCATGTTCTTCGCCTTAACGTCGTTACTTTTCTCAATCGAGAACCAGAACGCCATAATGTCTTCCGAACGGTTCGTGTCGAGCATTCGCCGATTGTTGTCGCTCAGATTGCCCAGACTCTGGCTTTCGAGCAGCGTCTGAATCTTGTCGGCGTATTTGCGAACGAAACCGTTGTGGCTGGCTGCGCCGTATTCACTGAACGCATCGCCGTAAATGGCATTTCCGGCAAACCGGAACGACGTCAGCAGTTTCGGTTCATTACGTTCGTAAACCACAACGTCCGACGTACCACCGCCAATATCGACGTTGATAACTGGCCGGGCCGATGCGCTTAGCGTTGGGTTTTGCTTGTAGTAATAGAACGGGGCTACCGATTCCGAAACCTCGCGCAAACGACCTGCCGAGCCGCCAATGTAACGGTCATACAACTCCTGCCAGTCGGTACGTAGCTGGCTTACCCGACCGGGCGTCATACTGGCAGGGTAGAACCAGTAAACAGTTGTCTGGGCCAGATTTCCACCTTCGGTCAGAACCTTGTTTTTTATAAGCATCAGCAGTTCTTCCAGGAAAGCCTCAACACGACGTTCGGTCTGGTCGCTGGTCTTGGCCCATTTCAGGTTGGTAGTGATTCGGTTAGAACCTGCCGGTTGTCGCTCTACGTAGAACGGAATGTTGAAATCGGCCAGCGCCTGCGTTTGCTGGTTGAAACTCAGATTGAGTGGTTCGGCAATGGCAGTACGTGTTGGGAAATTGTCGGGTTTGCCGGGGCCAATTGTTGGTGGTACGAACTCCAGATCGTAGAGCAAAAACAACTCGAACAGCGCCGGATTATATTGCGACGGAGCTACCAACGTAGCAACTTGGGGAGTTAACTCGGCTACGTCGAAAGGACGCGGAGCACCGTTATCGACCTTATATTCAACGTGGGTATTGGTAGTGCCAAAGTCGACTGAGAATTCAAATTGTTTGCTGCCTCCGTTATATAATTGCCAGCGCGGAATCAGGATGCCGTGCATTTCCCGACCATCGCCCCGAATGTTAGTTTGCAGGTAATCGAATTCTTCGCGCAGTACGTAGTAAACGCTCGAACCATCGGTATTTTGCTGACGAACAGTGCGTTGGTGTTTCGATTCGACCTCAACCTCGGCATTATCCTTTTGCCCAAAATACGTTAGTTCGTATTGGTTCTGGCTGTCGAAACCAGATTCAATAAGCTGCACTCGATAATCGGCAGGAACCGTTACCGATCCCGACCGAACAAACGGATAAATATTTACCGTGAACGAATTTTCGACAATGATACCCTCGTTGTTAATTTCGTTGGGTGCTGCTCCCGCCGTGGAACTGTACAGACGTTCGAACGTAACGAATTGATTACCAGGCTGGCCGGGTGCCGTCACCGGAATGTCGAGTGTTACGTTAATACCACCCGCCTGTGGAACCATCTTCACCCGAACACGTCCCTGCAAGAGATCATCCACATCGAAGAAGTCGAAGAAATCTTTTTTGAGGGGCAGTAAAAAGCCTTTGTCACTGGCTGGAGTCTGCAAATTTCCGTCGAAGAAACGGCCCCGGTCGGTGGGGAAGGGGAGACGGATCAGATACGGTTCCAGAAAATCAGAAACGGTTAGCCACGGATAGTTGCCCGGCTGCCCCGGCAATGGCCGCTGATTCTCGCGCCACGATTCGCGAACGTAGTACGGAACGGCTGTATTCGAATTCCATTGCGCCTGTGGTACGTAGGTAAACTGCCGGAAAAACCGATTCTGCAATGCCATCGGACGCGGCATACTCGGATTCAGCCGTGCGTATTTGTCCGACTTGATAATGAAATCGCTGACCTGCCCAATGGCGCGTGAATCGGACTTTTTCTTACGTAGCGGAAAGCCCAATACCTCCACAATATCGCCCGGCCCAGTGGTCAGCTCTTCAAAATCCTGCTGAAATTTTTCCTGTGTCAGCAACGGCTGCCCATTCTGCGACTGAATGTGTTCGTAGAACAGGGTTGAGTTGGTTTGCTGCAAAAGCGCCAGGTTCCGATTGAGGTAATCATCTACCTCGCGGAATCGCTCGCGGAAGTTGGGCATAAACTGCTTGATGGAGTACCAGAATTTCTGGTATTCAATGTCGCGCTTGTATAAGGGGTTTACCGACGAATCGAACAGGCGGTCGTTACCCATCGATACGTCAACCCAGCTTAGGTCATTCCCAGAACTGAAAAACAACGTTTTCGGCGATGTTCCACCCACAACCCGTCCCCGATAGTTCAGTACGAACAACCGGTTGATATCGCCAAAATTGTATTCGGGTGCATCCTGATCCAGAAACAGCTTCAATGCATCGCCCAGTCGCCGATGGCCCTGATTCATGGATTGACGTAGCCGGTCGAGGTCGGTACGTATATCGAAGGGCGTAATGACAATGAATGTCTTAAGCTTATCGTAGTTGAAAAAAAGCTCACCCACGTCAAGCGCATCCGAAACGATACGTTGATCGTTTACGGAACCGTTCAGATCAGGACGTAGCGCCAGATTGAGGAAGGCCGAACGCACTAAATCCATTCGGGCAAACGGGCTCGGAATAGACGTCGGCTGTTTTACCGTCTGGCCACCCTGTGGATCACGGATGGCCGCAATCTGGTCGGTGCCGAAGGGTTTACTAACGTACCAGTGCAGACCCGGTACGGGGTTATGTAGGCTGAATGTTGTTGGCATCTTTTTTAGCTTCTGGTGTCGGGTTATCAAAACCGGCACTGGAGGATTTCACAAAATCGTTGAACGAGGTTTTAAGAAACCTCACCTGTCAGATTTAAGCATCTGACACCACAATCAACTTTGAACCTGAAACAATTAATAATCCATCACTTTGGGCAGTTTTTCCCGAACGAACTTATCGGTACTTTCGGAAAATAACTGAATGAATTTATCGGCTTCGCTGCCGTACGCTTTCCCCTCGGCGGTTTTGTTGAGCGTCTGATCGAAATCGTCGATGATGTCGAGTTTTACGTCCGATTCTCCACCGAATATGCCGCGCTTTTTGGGTTCAAAACCACGTACCGTATGGCCTAGATTAGCTGCATCGAGCAGAAAAGGTTCGAATGATCGTTTGTTCTCGCGCATTTCGGAAAGCCATTGGCGGAACGACGTATCGAAGTTTTTAACGCTGTTGAAAAAGCCGGAATTCAGGAACGAGGTCGAAATCTGCGGATTTGCTTTCGACCATTGCACCGTACCGGCAGCCTGCCGAATTCGCTGGCCGAGGTACGTACTGAACAGCGCCATTTTCGACAAGGGCAGGCTGATGAGTTGTTTGGTCGCTCCGGCCAGATTGCCCAGCTGAAGGCTGATGCCATCCTGTTCAACGCCAAACTCTTTAAATACCGGATTCGCCGGGCGACCATTCGATACGGCAAGACTGGCATCGTCCATACCCATGAAATCGACAATGGCCAGTGCCGACGCCATTTCGACAAAATGAGCTTCATTTTTCTGCCCACCCGCGCCGGGATCGTAGGTATATGCTTTAGTCTGATCGTCGCCGATGTAGTACAACGCATTGACCGCCGGATTCACACCTTTCTGGTAATAGTTGAGTGCAGCTTTGGTTTTGGCAATGAACGAAGCCGGGTCAATCAGCTTGTTATCATTGGTAGTCAGGCTGAAATACGGCATCACCGACACCGCACCAATTTTGGCATCGCGCAGAAACGCCGGATTCGGAATCTGGCCGATAGCCTGCGCTCCCCGAATATTTTTGAGCAGAATCGGGAAGCCAGCCGCGCCCGTTCCGCCAAAGATTGAACTGATAATAAAAATACGGTCGTTGGTGCCGAAGTTCTCAGCAAATGCCTGAAACACCTCCGAATACCTGAATTGATTTAATACCGTACTGCCAATATTCGGGTTCCCGACGAAACCAATATCCATTTTGGTTTCCAGATTCTCTTCCGAAAAGAGCAGACTGGCAAACGCTTTGGCGGGCGCATCGAGTCCTTCGTAATTAATGTAATCCCGAAATTTTTCCTGCTGAACGCCCTGTAGTTCAAATACATACGTATCGGCAATAGTTGCGTTACCACCGATGGAGCGGTTCAGGGTTTTGATTTCGGTGCTGAAAAAGCCCGACGTTGGTTTGGTTTGCAGATTTGCCCGAATGTTGCCGTACTCACGTAGCAGATCTTTGGTACGTAGCAGGTCGTCGTTCGTTGCGTGAGGGTCCAGCACAATCGGAATCACCTCATCTGTATTATTGAGTTTTACGCCAGATGCCAGCAAAAACGTAAGGGCTTTCAGTACCCGTGAGCCGGTTCCGCCAATGGCGAAGACAAATAGTTTAGCCATAATTTGGGATTATTGGGCTCAAACAGGCTCTGGCTGTTTGTCTATTCAAAATAGCGAATTCAAACAGCCGGAGCCTGTTTGGGCCTGTGTTATTTAGAAGGCCAGAGCATGGGCCGGTGTTTGGCGTTTTTGCTGAAATTTTTCATCACCATCGAAATGATGAAGAAAATAATAACAGTTAATAACGCCATTGTAAAGGAATAGCTTAAGAAGATACTCACGCCCTGATCGAACAGATTGCCTTGGTCAAGGTCGGCTTCATCGCGCGGAATTTCCTGATTGGCTTTCTGATAACACGTAACAAGTGCGATCACAAAAAGTGTCAATGCACTCACGCCCATCATCAGCAGCCAGCTTCCCAGACCACTGAAACTCACCTTATTAAATGGCCAGATATAGAACGCAAACGCAACGACAAACGCAATACCGATGGCTGTCCAGGTCAGGGGCGACAGCAGTTCTTCCTGATACAAATCTTCGAGCAAAGCTCCGTTGACAAACAGGTTGTAAAAGTTATACAGCGATTCTTCCATTTTTTAAAGAGCGAAAGGGTGAAAGAGCGAAAGAGCAAAAGAAAACTTGCGCTAGCTTTTCGCTGGATCGCCAGCCGCTCTTTCGCTCATTCATTCTTTCGCTCTTTAGGTTTCTTTCAATCATTCTAAATTAATTTTTAGGGTGAAATATTCGGTTTGGTTGTTAGGATTGTAAGCTCGTTCGACGCCCTGCAACAGGTTTTGTAGGCCAAAGGTTGAGTTGGCATCGGGCGACGTATCGTTGGTTGTAGTGGTGTTGGCAATCCAGCGGGGCGGAAACTGACGACGTAGCTGAATCGTTGCGCTACGGTCACCGCGAGCAGGTTTAGTTGTGGAAAGGAGCAGTTTGTGCGTAGTGCCATTTGCTCCTGAATACGTCTGAACCGCTGATACGTTAAAATTATCTTTCCCCGAAACAACGTACTGACTAGGGTCGGTTAGCAACGATGCCGGAAGCCGCATAGCCGACAAATCGACCGCTACCGGAATCGTCAGGCTTTTGTCAGCTACGTCGGGTTGTACGTCTTTGAGCGCGTGAATGGCTTTGGCGTGGCTACGTATCTCTTCGTCCGACCGTTTGAAGCGTCCTTTACGAGCGGGGTCAGTAACCATAATACTGTAAAATGGCGTAACGGCTTTAGTATCGCGACCGAAAAACCATGAGTCGGCAAAACCCGGTAGCTGGTCGAATCGGCGAATGTTTTGGTAAGTTTGATCCTGATAGAGTCGTTGCAGCGTTTCGTTACGTCCGATCAGACAGAGGTAGTAAGGGCGCTCGCCAGTGTACGGTTTTTTACCATTGTTCCAGCTATAATACGTTCCGTTGAAATCACTTTTGAGCTTGATAACCAGCATCGAATGCGTACTGGCATACGGATTGAAAACCGTAGTTAGCAACGAACTGGCCGCGTCGAGGGTTTTCTGCGCACTCATACCTGTCAGGCTCGGGTCGGAGTAAATCAGGTCAGAAACCAGCACGCTTAGTTCATCGCCCGACGTATTGCGGAGAATGTCGGTAAAAATGCCTTCGAAGTCGGTGCTGGTGGTTTTACCTTTGGTTTTGGCAACTGTAAAAATATTTTTCTCCTTAAAAAACTGCGACATCGACAAACCCAATTCGTTGACCTCGGTATTCACTACGTAAAGCTTTCCCTGCCCCGGATTTATAGCGTCGAACTGCGTCAGTACGTCGTTAAGCGTCCGTTTGAACGCGCCGTTTCCGCCGGGCGTATCGTACGGAAACATACTGGCACTCGCTTCGAGATAGAGTTTCAACTTTACTGGTTTGGTCGACGTAGCGGCACCGGCCAGTTCAATAGTTGGCGCATCGCCCTCTTTGGCCAGTTTTCGATAATCGATGTGCTTTCGGATGTAAGCGGTCAATGCTACGTCATCTACCTCACCATCAGCCGTGTAAAGTTTAGCTGTTTTCTTCTCGTCGGCGAGTTCTTTCGCTTCTTTTTGCAGAAACGCACGAATGGCCTTTGCTTCGTCTGCATCAAGTTTGTTGTCGTTCGTCAGGGCTTCGCTGATTTGACTATCGAGTTCACCGACTGGGCTGGAGCAGGAGGCCATCCAGCCGAGCGATGTGATCAGTACGATAAATAAATAAAAACGGTGTTGCCGCATGTGCAGGTTTTAGGTGGTTGAACAGGCTATTTCCGAGCGGCAAATGTACCAAATCAGGTACGGACCACCCGGCCATTCACTAAGTGAGCTTAAATTTTCTTAAAATTCTATACAACCTAACGAAGCAAGCTGCCATTTTATGTCAATCGGCACCACGAAACGATGAACGGACGTTTACCTTTGTAGCTACTATTAAAGAGCGAACGAGTGAAAGAGCGAACGAGCGAACATCTATTACAGTGCCATAGCCATTTATTGATTAATCATTCAGTACGTAAATTGTTACGTTATTTATTCGTTGCCTTTTTTCTATCACTTCCGGTTTTGCTTCAGAACTGTGCGCAGGTTGCCCAGCCGCCAGGAGGTAAAAAGGATACGTTGTCGCCAAAGCTGGTGAGCAGTATGCCCAAAGCCCGGCAGTTAAATTATACGGGTAAGTTTGTTGAACTGGAATTTGATGAATACGTGAATGCCGAAAACCTGCAACAGAAAATCACCATCACCCCGCAGGATAGTAATACGTTCATTGTTAAGACATTGCCGAAAGGGATTCGCCTGAATTTTAACAAGCCATTTTTGCCCAATACTACGTATACCATTGATTTTGCCGATGGTATCAAAGACGTTACCGAACGTAACGTAGCGAAAGATACCAAGGTTGTGTTCAGTACGGGTTCCATGATCGATTCATTGTATCTGACGGGGAACGTAGTGGACGATGAAAGTCGATTGCCGATTCTGAATTTTGTGGTGGGTTTGTTTGCACCGACCGATACGTTGCCCATTAATCGAAAACGCCCCCAATATTTTGCCCGTACCGATAGCAGCGGGAATTTTCGGATTGAAAACGTAAAAGCTGGGCAGTACAAAGTATATGGGTTCGATGATAAAGATTTAAATCTGGTGAATAACACGCCTGAAGAGCGGGTGGCTTTCCGTGATAGTGTGCTTAATCTGAATCGGAACTATACCGACGTGAATATGGTCGCTTTTCGAGGATACGGTAAACCACGTATTAGCCGACGCGAACGTACTGACGAAACGCTGGGCCTTGAATTAAGCAGCGGCATTGCCAGCTATCGAATGCGTTTCGGGAAAGCCCTATATACAAGTGCTACGTCCACAACGGCCACGTCTACTTCCACTACGTCCACAACAACTGTTTCAACATCTGCTACGTCAGCCACGACTGCCCCAGCTACTACAACCGCTACGTCGACAACAGTGGCATCAACTTCGGGAAGCGCGTCGACTGATACGTTGGTTTCATTTCTGGAAAATCCAAAGATGATTCGGCTGTTCCGGCCTGCCAACCGAGCGGCTGGCGACACGTTGTATACGGTTATTACGGTTCAGGATTCGGTAGGAAACGTAACAGAATTACGCGAGCGAATTTATTTTTCACCGCTTCGGACAAGGGCCAAAAACCGGACGCCACTCAATGTGCAGGTAACACCATCACCCAGCGAACCTATCGACAATAATATGGAATTTACGATGGTGTTCAACAAACCCGTGCTACGGTACAGCATCGACGAAATCGTTATCGGCCCCGATAGTACAAAGCCGCTAAAGCTGACGCCTGCCGATCTGGTGTGGAGCAACAGTTTCTCCCGACTGGTTATCAAACAGAATACAAAACTGCGCGATACGTTACTATTTCGACTCAAAAAAGGGGCGTTTATTAGTGTTCAGGGCGATACGTTGGCGAGGTATTCGGCTCGGTATCTTATTGCCGATGAAGATAGTTATGGACTCATTGCCGGGCGGGTAAATCCAGCTACGATTGGTGCGGCAGGAAACAAATTTATTGTCGAACTGCTAGACGAAAAATACAAAGTGGTTCGAAGTTCATACGGCACTACGTCCTACAGTTTTGGCCGAATTAAGGCTGGACTTTACCGCGTTCGGCTGATTATTGATAGTAACGGCAACCGAAAGCGTGACATTGGCAATGTGCAGAAAGGAACTCAACCCGAACGAATCATTTATGCTCCCGGAACCGAAGAAGACGGCACGATTCGCGTGAAGCAGAATTTTGAACTGACCGATATTGATTTTTGATGTACGCAAAACTAAAAACGCTACGTCCAGCTTTGATGTCAAGGCTGGACGTAGCGTTTTTATACACTCGGCAAGGTATTTATCGACGGTGTCCGCCAAAGCTTCTGGCGCCACCAAATCCTCCTCCTCCGAAACTACGTGATCCAAATGAACCGCCTGGAAAAGTAGTCGGACGACCGGGCGAAAACCGATTCATGTGCGTGCCCGATAAGGTACCAAAATGAGCATCGGCGGCATTCATAAAGGCCCGATTGGCTGGTGAAAACCGATGCATTGGCGCAACCGTTCGATAGTAACCGTTTAAACGGGTGTAGAGGTGCGGGTAACCGGCATATCCACCGTTGAAAAACCAGTTGTTGAAGCCAAAAGCCGGAAAGCCATACATCCCAAAGGTACCCAGACCATACGTAAGCCCAAATCCACCCCAGTAAGCGCCCGGATACCAGAGAGCGGTACCGTACCAGTAAGGATAGCCAAACCAGAATGAATAGGGGTTGGCATACATAAGATTACCGCTATAAGTGCCATTCGGAAGCAAAAAGCCGTTTGCCTGTGCGTAGGTTTGGGCAGCCTGTTTCAGCTCCTGACTGGCTTGTGGATCAGCGTCGAGCTGTTTTCTATAGGCGGCCACTTCTGATTCATGATCAGCGGCCAGTTTATCGTGCAGGGTAGCCAGTTGCCCCGAAATATCGGACGTGTTGGCGGCATACTGCTGACCGAGTTGGGCTGTCAGATCACTATTGTTGGTCAACAGCACCAGTGCATCTGGATAAGCCAGTAACTGACGAAAAGCCGTTTGGGTATTGGCATCGAGGTTACCAATCAACTTCTCAAATGTTTGATTCGCCTGCTGATTCAGATTGTCGGCTTTGATTAGGTCATCGTTGTGATGACGGTAAAGCCGCCAAGCCGCTTCCTGAACAGCAGGTTCCGAAGCTGGAGCCAGTTGTTTAACCGCATCTTCGGTTGTGCCTTTAGGAAGCTGGGCTAGCTGGTGCATTAAATCTGAATAGCGCGTCAGGTCGTAAAACCAACCCTGCTTGTTCTGCGAAAATCCATTAATTAATGCCTCAAACGATGAGCGGGATGTTTCCTGCGCTTTTTGTATATCGGTTAACACCTGCGGATACTGACTAGCTGTTAGCATCGCCTGCCGTTGGCTGGCGTTGTAGGGGGCAATGGCATTGAGTAATCCCTGTTGTGTTTCCAGTTGGTTAGACTGGCCCCATGCGTTTGTATGCAGAACAATGAAGAGGGCAAGCAGGGAAGTACTTACTAGTGCCCATCCTCGGGTTGAAACACCTGCGCGTAATGCGCGAAGTGAAGAAAACAGCGTTTTCATGAGTTTATGAGGTGGTCAAAAGACACGCCAGTTACTGGTTAATGATTGTAGTTGAATGCCGCCAAAGTGCGGACTGTATGGAGGTAACCTGACTTATTTTCGGGCTTTCAGCAGGGTACCATTTTCGTCGAGCTGTACTTTACCCGCTTTCCCGTTCTGTTTAAATTTGACGGTGTAGATAATCCGTTTCTTATTGTTTTCGAGACGAATACGTTCGTGGTCGCTGGTGATGACCGCGTTTGGATAGGCTTCTTCAACCCGATTCACAATGGCAGCGGGGAGCTGTGTATTCTTGATGTCTTCTTTAAAGACCAGCAGTTTACCGTTTGAATTGTAGACGGCCTGCGCATTAACCCCTTTACCGGAAAGATCGACGGAGTAAAATAAATTATCTGTTTTTCCGTCGGTCACATCCTCTCCCTGCTCATTGACAGCGTACTTATCGGCATAGGCCTGGGCGGGAATGAGCTTCCAGGCATCAATGGATTTACCGCCCGGAAAGTCTTTTTTGTAGGCGTTCAGCACTGCAATCGGAATCTGCGTTTTACTGGTTGCATTGGCCGTAACCGTTTCTTCGTTGAGTTGGGCAAATGTGGCGCTACCGCTACCGATAGCCAGACAGGTGATGAGAATGAGGGTTTTCATGGCGTAAGTGATTAAAGATGGTTTGTTTTGGGGATGACATTTACTGAATGGGTTTTGCATCGTCGGTTGCAACGTATTGACCATCGTTGCCAAAGACGGCAACTACAGGAATACCATGCTGTTTGAAGTGGGCGTAGGTGTAGTCTACGTTATGCGACCATTTGATTTGTTCGACTTTGCCGAACTTATGCTCGAAAGCCTTCAGGACTGTTTCGCTGGGTTTACCATCGTATTGGCAACTGGTGAGCCATATTCCTAAGACGAGGGCAAGAGCGGTTTTTGAGAGCGTTTTCATGATTCTTTGTCGTGTTTGATGGTGACAAAGTTGGGCGGTATTTCAAGTGGACATACTGCCGGTAGTCATTGAACGGCTCTGATTGTCGGCACAGTTTTTTGCTGACCATGGTCAGTATTTCTGCCATGTTAGGGTTCGTGATGCTACGTAGTAGACTGATAGATAATGGATTAGGCTCTGGGGAGTTTCAGCACAAAGGTGGCTCCCGTTTGGGGATGTTCTTCGTAATAGAGTGTTCCGCCGATTCGCTCGGCATATTCTTTCGCAATAAAAAGCCCCAAACCTGTCGATGATTCACCGGCGGTGGGGTGCGTGCTTAAGGTAACGTAGCGGCCAAACAAACGAGAACGTTCGGATAAAGGAATACCCGGGCCTTCATCGCTAACGCTGATACCAATACAGTCGGGATGAATATGCGTAGTCAGGATAACCCGACTACCGGGGGGCGAAAACTTAATGGCATTCGACAAAAGGTTTTCCAGAATTTCAATCACATACGTAGCGTCGGTAGCAATAGCTGGTACTAACGAGTCGGGCACCGAAATAAGCTGAATTGATTTGCGATCGGCCAGATTCGAGAAATGCTTGAGAAGTGATTGCAGCAACGATTGAAAATCGACGGGTTTTAACTGAGGAGCATTGGCGTCGTGCTCAATCCGGTTCGCGTCGAGCGTCTGGCTAATCAAATTGCCAATACGTTGGGCCGTGTTATCGAGGTCTTCAATCCAGTTCTTTTGCTGAAGAGTGAGCGTATCGGCTGTTTTGCGGAATTTGGCCGCCAGCATTCGTAAATTCGTTACCGGATTTTGTAAGTCGTGGGCTACCGCACTTATAAACGTGTTTTTCGTTTGATTCAGGACGATCAACTGCTCATTTAACCGTTTCAGTTCATCATTTTTTTGTTGAATCTGCTCTTCCAGTTCCTGTTGGACCGTTAAATCTATGACAACCGAACGCGACATCAGGTATTGACCATCTTCGTCGTAAAGAGCACTGGAGTCGATCTGAACGGGTAGGGGCGATCCATCTTTACGTAGTAATGTATACCGTATATTGGTGATACGTCCTGTTTCTTTTAAGGTGAAAAAACGGGTCTGAAACAGGGTGAGTTGTTCTGGCGGAAGCAGATCGGCAAACTGTAGTTTCCCCAGCAATTCGTTACGTTCATAGCCCAGCCATTCCAGTTCAGTATCGTTGATAAACAGAAATACGCCATCAGCATCCAGCGAATGCAACCCAACCGGTACGTTCTGATATAAATCGCTGAGTACGTCAGGATCTAACTCTGCCAGAAAGTCAGCCAAAGACTGATGCATACGACTATCAGCGTCATTAGGTTCCATCAGCGTATAGTAAGTGTAGTAGAACTATCGACAAAAATAGAGACCTGACCTGAAAAAGTCTTCGTTGTTCGTAAACTGATCGGAAATAGTAGGAAATACTGATGACGGTCAGTAAAAATCGGAGGCTTTTGGCCGACCTTTGTAGACCTAATCAGCTTCCATATGTTAACAGATGCTACCACTGATACCTTGTTCTACGTGCTGGCACAAAGCATGAGTAGCTTTTTGGGGCTCTATGAACGAGACGGATTCAAGCCGATTTATATAAATCCGGCGGGTCTTCAGTTGCTCAACGTTTCATCGCTCAACGATTATCTTGAGAAGTACCCTCACGGTTTTCTGCGCCAGCCTGCCAACCCGGCAAATGCTGCCTTCGATCAGGCATTGGCGCAGTCGTTGATTCAAGAGCCTTGGGTAGAACGTGTTGACTGTGAGCTGCATACTACAAAAAAAAGCTTTTGGGCATCGTTCCATCTGATTACGACTGAAGTTGATGGGAAATCACTATTGCTGCTACGTATCACCGATGTCGTTTTTCCCAGTAAAGAGCATTCGCAGAACGTAACCGATACGTCAGCAATGCTGCTACCTGCTGATCCGCTACGTACTGATGTGCTACAGCATTCCCTTCACGAACTGGAAGTGACCAAAGAGGCTCTGGAGCAGGCATTGGGCCGCGAACGCACATTGCATCAGCGGAAAACCGCCTTTATTACGGCCATGTCGCACGAGTTTCGGAATCCGATGGCTATTCTACAAACGTCCGCCATGTTAGTTCTCAAGCTAACCAATCAGCCCGAAAAACTAACCCGGCACGCCCAGATTATCCAACGGCAGGTAGAACACCTGAAAGCATTGCTCGATACGTTGGTCGAACATACGCTCAATCAGGAACAGCCGCCTTCGGCACAGGAAATTCATCAAACGGCCGATATTCTTAAGCATTCGAAACCATGACTAACCGCACTGTCTTAATTATTGAAGATGAAGCCGCACTTCGGCAGAATATGGCCGATCTGCTCGAACTATCGGGCTATACTGTTCAGGCGGCTGATAATGGCAAAGATGGCGTGCGTCTGGCGCTGGCAAGCAAACCTGATTTGGTGCTTTGCGATATCATGATGCCGGGAATGGATGGATATGGTGTTCTGCAAATTTTTAGCGGCCATCCTGAGCTTAAAACCATTCCGTTCATATTTATTACGGCTAAATCAGAACGGGCCGATTTTCGGAAGGGAATGGAATTAGGCGCCGATGATTACCTGACCAAACCATTTGGCGAAGCTGAACTTTTAGGCGCTATTGACGTACGGCTGCGGGTGGTAGAAACACGTCGCCAGCCCAGTGTTACGCAGACGTTTGGTAAGTTTTTAACCGATGTTCAGCATCGTGAAGGTCTGGCGCAACTAGCCACTAATCGTAAGGCCCATGCCGTTAAAAAACGCAAAATTATCTATGCCGAAGGTGACGAACCCAGCCGGCTTCATTTTGTAGAAAATGGTAAAGTGCGTACCGTTCGGGAAAATATCGAAGGAAAAGAACTCGTAACAGGACTCTTTGGGCCGGGCGACTTTTTTGGATATACGGCTTTGTTGGAAAATCGCCCTTACGAAGATACGGCACTGGCACTCGAAGATTCGACAATTATTCATATTCCCAAAAGCGACTTTATGGAACTGCTTTTTCGCCATGCCGATGTAGCACAGTCGTTTATTGCGCTGATGGCTAACTCCATTGCCGAAAAAGAACGGCAACTGCTGGGACTCGCCTACAATTCGCTCAGGAAACGGGTAGCGAGCGGCCTGCTGCACTACGTCCATCGATTCCGGACGAGCGACAATACGAGCTTTCGGGTGGGACTAACGCGTGAAGAACTGGCTACGTTGTCGGGAACAGCCACTGAGTCACTCATTCGCACACTGGGCGATTTTCGGGATGAGGGCGTTATTGACTATCAGGATGGAAAGATTCTGATCACAGACCCCACGAAACTTGAGAAATTAAGGTGGTAAGGATAGTGTACTAAGCCTTAGATTGTTATAAAAATTAAGAAGTCATTCAATAGTACCGTATCGGTTTGAGCGTAGTGTTTATGGCCAAGTTTAGTTTTTCGGGTGTCTTGTTTTTAGTAACCCTTTTCCCCGCGCTGGCGCAGCTTACAGATTACCAGGTTTTCTACGGAGTTACCAAACGCTCTCCGCAACAAGTGCTAATGCGACAGTGGAAGCAGTCCGATAAATCCTATTACCTGTTGCTCAATCCCCAGACTCTCGAAACGAAAATAATGACGCTGGCTCCGGCTGATATTACGCCTTTGGCTTGGCCCGATGTGTTTCGGAGCGTAGCAAATACACCCTATGGTCGTGCCATGAAAACGGAGCAGCAACGGTCTGGTTCACTTCAGGATGCGGGGCTTGAGCGGGCCGACACCACCGAACGGGGATTTAGCCTGACCATCGACCTGTGCCCGTCGACCAAACCGCTGACACGTACTGTTTTTGATGACCTGATTAAAGCCTTTGAACCCGACGAAAAACCAATTCCGGTAACGATTACCGTTTCGGGTTTGTGGATGAATAGCCATCAGGACGATTTGAACTATTTGAAAAATCTGGTACGTCGGGGCGATCTGGATATCACGTGGGTCAATCATTCTTATCATCACCGCTTCGATCCGCGACGTCCACTTCCGGTTAATTTCATGCTCGAACCCGGCACGAACCTGTCAGACGAGGTTTTGCTGAACGAACAGACTATGATTCACAATGGCTTGTTACCATCCATTTTTTTTCGTTTCCCCGGACTTGTTTCCGACAAAGCAGTATTTAATCAGGTGCTGGCGTTTGGACTGCTGCCCATTGGTAGCGATGCGTGGCTTGCCAAAAATCAATCACCTAAATCGGGTAGTTTTGTGTTGATACATGCCAACGGTAACGAACCGCTCGGCATTACCGATTTTATTCGGTTGATTCAAACGCACGATACGTCGATTCGAAATAAAACCTGGCTACTTTACGAACTGCCTACCAGTGTTGCCCATTCGGAACAGAAGTAGGCAGAGTGCTTCGTCCAGAACTTTACTACGTTCTTGAAACGGCTCTATCCTAAAATAATTAAAAAAAATCTGCGAATCGACTAAGGGATAAGAGGCAATCTGCGGACTTAGTAATAAACAGCATTGATTATTGCTGCCAATGGCCGAAAACATACCCGATAAACCTGACCCACTAAGTCCGTTTCGTAGACTCGACACCGAACCCGTTCTGGTCGATGCTGAATTCCTGATTCGGCAGGCCTTTGCCGAAAATGCCCGGCGAGGATATGAGCTGCTGTTCAGACGGTATTATCGTACCCTATGCAGTCAGGCGGTTCGGTTTGTACATTCGCGAGCTGTTGCCGAAGATCTTGTGAGCGAAGTCTTTTTCAGCTTCTGGAAAAATCAGGTTCAGCAGCACATTACCACTACGTATCAGGCATATCTGTATGCCGCCGTCAGAAAACGGGCCTATACGCACTTGCGTCAGGAGTTTCAGCAAGGCACTACGTCGACAGATACCGAGACCGACGTAACGGAAACCGACGTAGCACTCGACCCGGAACAACTGCTTCAGTATACCGAACTGTCGCAACGTATCGAAGAAACCGTTCGAGCCTTGCCGCCACAATGTCAACGGGTGTTTATTATGAGTCGTTTTGAAGGCAAAAAACACCGCGAAATTGCCGACGAACTTCAGATTTCTCCCAAAACTATCGAAGCGCACCTGAGTCGGGCCTTGTCGCAATTGCGGCAAACGCTTCAGTTAGGACTTTTTAGCTGGTTAATGGTCATTGGGTTTACCCAACCTTCCACGTTGCCGAACCTTTCGGGGTCGGTGCAACATATCGTTATGAAATGAAACCGATAAGCATGAAAGACATGCTGTTTGAGCACTTTGCGGGTCGCTCAACGGCACTACAGCGAACCATGATTGCTGATTGGTTACAGGAGCCAGCGCATCAGCTTCAATACGTTGCCTGGCTCGATGAATGGGAACAACAGCATCTCCAGTATCTGGCCGAAGAAGACGTTGCATATCAGCAGCTTAGCGACCGGATCGACACGTGGGAAGAACAACAGCACGTAACGGAAACAAATCAATCCGCTACCATTCGTCCGTTATATAGCAACGTTCGCTGGCTGGCAGCCGCAGCCGTATTACTCTGTTTGCTCGGAGGATTGTATGCCAGTCGTTCATATTGGCTTTACCAAACTATAGAAACGGCTTTTGGCGAAACTCGTCAGTTGACCTTGTCGGATGGTACGTCACTAGTGCTCAATTCAAATTCGACGCTACGTGTACCGCGTTTTGGTTTTGGCGAAAAAACACGAGCCGTCTGGTTGAGTGGAGAAGCCGCTTTTTCGGTACGTCATACACCTACGAATCAACGATTTGTGGTACATACGAACCGGGGAGTCGATGTAGTGGTGCTGGGTACTGAATTTAACGTCTATGACCGTCCCGGCAGAACCAAAGTTGTACTTAGTAAAGGGGCTATTCAGCTCAATTATAAGGAGAAAGCCAAGTCAATCCATCAACTCCGCCTAAAACCGGGCGATGCTGTGAGTGTGGACTCATCGGGCAAATTGAGCCAAAGCCACACCACTCAGCCCGAAATCAGCACCGCCTGGCGCGAACATCGATTTGTGTTTAAAAGTACGTCGGTTCGGGAAATTGCCGAACTCCTGCGCGATACGTATGGCCTGCACGTAGTGCTGAAAAATGAAGACTTAGCCAACCGAACCGTGACCGGCTCTTTTGAAGCACATAACGCCGATGAGTTTTTGCAGGTAGTGGCTGAACTGCTGGAAATCAACTACAAACAGAAGGACGATATCGTTTCTTTTTTCGAATAAACCACTCACATATAGATCCTCTTATTCTGGTTATGCCCTCACGCTTACATTCTTCTGCATTGCCCGTATTACTGGCTGGCGTTTTATTGGGTGGCCCTCAGCCTGCCAGTAGCCAGACACTGGCGATGGCTCGACAACAGACTCGCTCAGTAACCTCGCCCGTTGTTTCAACCCGCCGACTGGCCGACGTACTGAACGACCTCAAAACCCGCTACCGAACCGATATTCTGTTCGAAGATCGAACCGTTGTTAATCTGACGGTTCCGGCCGATGCGCTGGCGGGTAGCACATCACTCGAAAATGCGCTGAGCCGATTGCTACGTCCGTTTAACTTACGCTACAAACAGGTAAAGCCCGGCACATGGGTTGTCTTGAACAAAAAAGCTGCTTCATCGGCCAGCGACGCCCGATTTCCGGTAACGGCTCCTTCCGACCAGCATCTGCCCGATAATAATGCTATTGATACGGGGCTGACCTCTCAATCCACTACGTCGGTAGCTCCTGTTCCGGTCGATATTTCGGTGAGCGGTACCGTAACGGCCACTGATAACGGAGGTGCGTTGCCGGGTGTTAGTGTCGTGGTGAAAGGAACCAATCGGGGGACAACGACTGACGCCAACGGACGCTATCAACTGAGTATTCCTGAACCCGCTGGTGGGGCATCGTCGCTGGTGCTGGTTTTTTCCTACGTTGGCTACGAAGCGCAGGAGGTTCCAGTGTCTAATCGTTCGGAAATCAACGTGCAGTTGAAAGAAAACAACCAGTCGCTCAACGAAGTCGTCGTCGTTGGTTATGGCACCGTTCGTAAAAGCGATCTGACGGGTTCTGTTACGTCGCTGAAAGCGCAGGATTTGACCCGTGGCACCAACGTAAACCTGCAACAGACGTTACAGGGTAGGTCGCCGGGGGTACAGATTTATCAGAAAAGTGGCGAACCGGGCGCTACCATGAGCGTTCAGATTCGCGGTATTACATCAATTACGGGTAATAACGACCCGCTCTACGTAGTGGATGGACTGCCTGTGAACGACGGTACGGCTATCGGTTCGGCCAGCGCGGGCGGTACCACTAGCAATCCTAATAACCGGACGCCATTGAATAGCCTGAATCCGGCTGATATTGAGTCGATTGAAATTCTGAAAGATGCTTCTGCATCGGCTATTTATGGATCGCGGGGTGCTAATGGGGTGGTGATCATTAGCACTAAAAAAGGGAAAGACGGCAAGCTGAAAGTCGAATATAACGGTACGTATGGGATTCAGAAAGTGGCGCATACGCAGCGGTTTATGACGGGCGATGAATACACAAAAGCCATCAACGAAATCATTGATTTGGGGAAACTGACAACCCCCAAAGTGACCGGAACCAACGCAAACACCGACTGGCAGAGTTTGTTGCTACGTGACGCGCCGATTCAATCGCACGATCTGTCGTTTAGCGGAGCGGGTGGCAACACGAAATATTACATGTCAGTTGGCTACTTCAATCAGGACGGGATTATGCTGAAATCGGGTACCCGCCGGTACAACGCCCGCGTGAACGTAGAGAACGGTGTAGCGTCGAAATATAACGTAGGGATCAGTCTCGCAACCGCCTATACCCGAGATTATTACAACGCTACGGGTGTGGGCCTGAACGACAATGCCAGTGCGCTCTATATGGCGCAAAATTATGACCCGACTGCTGCGCCTTACAATGCCGACGGTTCATTTTACCGCTCTCCGTTGATGGCACCAATGGACAATCCGCTGGCGGTTATAAACGGTCAGTACGGCATGGGTGATACGTATCGGACGTTCGGGAATGTGTTTGCGGAATACTTTTTTGTGCCATCGCTATCGGCAAAAGTTCGGGTTGGTATCGATTTGAACGATAATCAACGGTATTTCTGGATCGACCCCACTACGTTGACAGGGCTTTCGTATAACGGATATGCCGATGTGCGCGACGGTAAACGGGGATATTATCTGGCCGAGGGGACGCTAAACTACAACAAAGAGTTTAAAAATCACCGGCTTTCGGCCGTAATCGGTTCTACGTATGAGCGATATACATCCAGCTCACTGATTGCCAATTCGCGTTCGTTTGCGCTGCCCGATCTGACGTTCGATGCATTGGGAACCGGCGATAATACGTTGAATGGCGTCAGTAGCGGTCGGCAGGAAAACAAGCTGGTGTCGTTTCTGGGTCGGGTCAATTATGCCTTCATGGGAAAATATTTGCTTACGGCGTCGATGCGTGCCGATGGGTCGGCTCGGTTCGGGCCAAACAAACGGTTCGGTTATTTCCCATCGGCGGCTGTGGCCTGGCGGATTCATGATGAAGATTTCCTGAAAAACAGCCGGGCAATCAGTGAGTTGAAGTTTCGTGCCAGCTTTGGCGTAACGGGCAACCAGCCTACGGCCAACTATATTTATTTCTCTACCTTCTCCGCCGGACGTAACGCGGTCTTCAATGGCAACAAAGTAAGCTCACTGCAACCGTCACGTAGCGCCAATCCGGATTTGCAATGGGAGTCGGCGGTTCAGGCGGATATTGGTATCGATTTCGGCTTTTTCAACGGTCGTCTGACGGGTAGTCTGGATTATTATAATCGCAAAACATCCAATTTGCTCTACGATATTCCGCAGCCAGCCAGCACCGGATTTGGTAGCCGAACTGAAAACGTCGGAAGTATGCGTAATACAGGTCTTGAACTTGCACTGAAAGGTGTTGTGGTCGATAATAAAGACTTTCGGGTTGATGCCGGATTTAATATCACTACGTTGAAAAACAGGGTATTAAGTCTCGGTAACGTAAGTCAGGCCATTGGTAATGGCCCCGGTAGCATTGGTCAGGTAAGTATTCTGAAACCCGGCGAATCTATTGGATCGTTTTATGGCTATCTGGTCGATGGCGTCTGGCAAACGGGCGATGATTTCGGGCAGGCACAATCTGGCGTACGCCCCGGCGATTTGAAATACCGTGATCTGGACGGCAACAAAATAATCAATGCCAACGACCGGGTTGTATTGGGAAAATCACTGCCCGATTTTTACTACGGATTCAACACCAGCGTATCGTACAAGACGCTTATCCTCGACGTGTTTTTTGAAGGTTCCGGTGGTGCTAAAATGTTGAACAGCAGCTTGGTCGATTCGTATTATCCGGTCGATTACCGACGTAACAAACTGGCTGACCCGTATCTGAATCGCTGGACGCCCACCAATCCGACAAATGATTATCCTTCGTTTCTGCCGAACGACGTGCAGGGGCAACGTCAGGTGACGAATAAAACGGTGGAAGATGCGTCGTATTTGCGGCTACAGGCTATCCGGTTGTCGTATAAACTGCCGCTTCCGGCCAATCGCTACGTGAGTGGGGCGTTGGTATTTGTGAATGGGCAAAATCTGGCCACGTTTACAAAGTATTCGGGCTCTGATCCGGCAGCTAATGCCCTTGGCGACAATATTTTACGTATCGACTACAATACCTATCCATTAACCCGAACCTTCACCGCTGGATTGAATCTTCAGTTTTAAGAGGTTTATGCGAAATCACTATGAATCCGATGAGAGATCAAGAAGAAGCAAATCCAAATCAGGAAGATTGGCGAAACCCTTGTCGGCTGTCAACAGAGCCAGCCCTGAATAATAGGCAGTTGATGCTATCAACGCGTCTGGCAACTTGATTTTATGCTTCTGTTTCAGCGCAATAGCCTTTGCTTTGATAGCTGGATGCAGGTCGATAATAAAACAAGTGTCGAGCAATTGCTGGATAACCTGTTTTTCGGTACTGGACATGTCTTTTCGACCCAACAACTCAATTTCGGTAATGAACGAAACCGCAAATGAAAAATCGGCAAACAAAGCTGCTTCCGGACGGCCTTCGAGCAGATAGATTAGAAAATTAGTGTCGGCCAGAAAGTCAGCTCCATTCATTACGAGCTTCGTTTTGATAGGTCATACCATCCAGACCACGCTTGAGTTTGCCGACGAATGGGCGAAGACTACGTTTCGACTGGACTTTTTTAAGCATTTCTTTAAGCGCTTCTGGCTGTGTGTCTTTATGAATTTTGATAACCATAAGAGCTGATTGTTTTTACAAAAGTAACCAAAATATTTTAGCATTTTTTCGATGAAACCGAACCTGAATTATATCATCCTTCTTGCTATCACGTTGGCACTTTCGTCCTGCGAAGAAGCGTTGCAGGTAACGCCAAAGTCTGAGTTTTCACCCGGCAACGTATTAACGTCCGAAAGCGGGATTAAATCGTTACTATTTTCGTCGTATGCGCAACAGCAGACGCAGTCAAATTCGCGCTACGTTATCAACGACTCCGAGGTATCTACGGATATGGGTTTCAATACCGGCGGGGCTGAAAATGGGCAGCTTATTACGCTCATCAATTTCACTTGGGACCCTTCACTTGGTACGTTCAACGACGATATCTGGGGCCCAAATTACCGTACCATCCGCGATGCCAACGGCGTAATTGAGAACATCGCCAATGTCAATACGTCCGATGCCACTAAAAAACTATTCAGGGCCGAAGCGCGGGCGTTACGTGCGCAAGCCTACGCCATTCTGTACAACAATTTTGGTACGGTGCCGCTACGTACGTCTACTACGCAACCTGCGGGGCTAGCTCGCGCTACCGATGATGAGTTGAAAAACTTCATCGAAACCGAACTCACGCAGGCTATTCCTGATTTGCCTGATCCGGGTAAAGAAGAAGCGTATGGCCGGCTAAACAAAGGGAATGCGAACGGTATTCTGGCCAAGTTTTATCTGAATACCAAGCAGTGGCAAAAAGCTGCCGATGCTGCCAAAGCCGTTATAGACCTGAACTACTATTCGCTGAATGCCAATTTTGTAACGATGTTTCGGGTTGAAAATGAGGGGAATAGCAATCGCGAAATGATGCTGGTGTTGCAGTGCCGTACCGAAGACCCATTTGGTAACTGGTATCAGGCAGGGGCATTACCACCGGCCTACAAAAGCAGTCCGCAGTTTCCGAATTATACGTATAAAGCGACCATGTCGAACTTTGCGACCCAGTATCGGCTACGTACTGCTTTCACAAGTACGTTCGCGGCAAGCGACAAACGGCTTCAGCTTATCTGTACCAGCTACATCAACAACAGCGATCAGGTCGTCGATTTATCAACCGGTGATAACGCCCGTAGTTTTAAATACTGGGACAATAATACGGTTGGAAACAACAGTGGGAACGACGTGCCGATACTACGCTATGCCGATATACTGCTGACTCGTGCCGAAGCATTGAATGAGCTAAATGGCCCAACTGTAGAAGCCTTTACGTTGATCAATCAGGTACGTACCAGAGCTGGAATTCCTAACCTGACCACAACCGATACGCCTACGAAAGAAACTTTCCGTACCGCTATTTTTCGGGAGCGGGGCTGGGAATTTGTGTCAGAAGGTAAACGGCGGGAGGATTTGATACGTCAGGGTACGTTTATTTCATTAGCGCAAGCTCGGGGCATCACCAACGCCAAACCCGAACGGACACTATTCCCGATTCCGCAGGTCGAAATTGATGCGAACAAGCTTTGTGTGCAAAATCCGGGCTACTAAAAGAGTAAGAACAATGGAACGCAGATTTTTATGATTGTTAAGATCATAATCCATTGTACAGATCATAAAAATCTGTGTTCCATTCCTTCTACAATGAAAAAACTGGTTCTTCTTTTGGGTTATCTGTTTATGTGTCTGACAGGGTGGGCGCAGCAAAAAGCGAAGCCGACACTGGCCCGGCCAAACGAGGTTCGCCCGAATATCATTCTGATCATGGCTGATGATATGGGCTATTCGGATTTGGGTTGCTACGGCTCTGAAATTCCGACACCTAATCTGGATAAACTGGCTCGGCAGGGTGTTCGGTTTACGCAGTTTTATAATACGTCGCGTTGCTGCCCGACACGCGCAAGCCTGATGACGGGACTTTTTCAGCATCAGGCCGGTATTGGGCACATGACCAAAGAACCGGGTAATCGGATAGACTATGATTACGGTGTGTATGGCTATCGGGGGGAAATCAACCGCAATTCTGTTACGTTGGCCGAAGTACTCAAAACGGCTGGTTATCATACGTATATGGCTGGGAAATGGCATCTGGGTCACGCTACGTCAGATGTTCGACCTCGTCAGCGCGGATTTGATCGTTTTTACGGATTACTGTCGGGAGCCAGCAGTTATTTAGAGCCAATTCAGCCACGCGGAATCTGGGTCGATAACGAACCTGTTGAACACGTAGCACAACCCTTTTACACGACCGATGCATTCACCGATAATGCCATTACGTTCCTGAACGAGCAGAAAGATAAAGATCCGTTTTTCCTGTATCTGGCCTTTACCTCGCCACATTGGCCATTACACGCGCTCGAAAAAGACATCGAACTATTTCGGGGTAAGTACCGACAGGGTTGGGATGCGCTACGTCAACAACGTTTTCGGAAGCAGGTAAAAGAAGGGGTTGTTGCTGAAAAATGGGGTCTTTCTGCCCGTCCAGAAATTTACCCTGCTTGGGCCGAACAGGATACGGCGAAACAGCGTGACATGGATTATCGGATGGCTGTTTATGCCGCGCAGGTTTACCGGATGGATCAGAACATTGGCAAACTAGTCGATTACCTGACCAAATCCGGCAAGCTCGATAATACGTTGCTGGTTTTCCTGTCCGACAATGGTGCCTGTCAGGAAGGCGGCATTTTGGGCGGTGGGCAACTAGCCGACATCAACCAG
Organism: Spirosoma daeguense; assembly: GCF_054776875.1. NCBI lineage: Bacteria > Pseudomonadati > Bacteroidota > Cytophagia > Cytophagales > Cytophagaceae > Spirosoma > Spirosoma daeguense. The sequence continues at coordinate 522,201 of NZ_BAAHBF010000006.1, read as the reverse complement.
CCCGACAAATCCGGAGCGATTTCGTATGGAGCCGTTTGGGCCAACGCGTCGAACACACCGTTGAAAGGCTTTAAGCACGTATCGTATGAGGGCGGTATTGCTACGCCGTTGATTGTTCACTATCCGAAAGGTATGACTGGGCAGAAAGGGCGAATTTCGAATGCGCCCGGTTATCTGATCGATATTATGCCCACGTTCATTGAAGCCAGTGGCGCTACGTATCCAGTCGAAGCGAAAGGACAGAAAATTCATCCGTTGGAAGGTAAAAGTCTGTTGCCTGTACTGACACGCGGTACGCGTCAGCAACCCGAATTTATGTATTGGGAGCATGAAAATATGCGCGCTATCCGCACCGGAAACTGGAAGGCGGTGGGTGTCATCGGAAAGCCGTGGGAATTATATAATCTGGAAACAGATCGGGTGGAGCAACACAACGTAGCAAATGAACATTCTGACCTCGTCAAAAAACTTGACGAGCAGTGGAATAAGTGGGCCAATACGCACTACGTATTCCCGAAAGGAACCATGAAAGCTGACTTTTCGAAAGAGTGGAATTTCTTTAAAACGACTGAATAATACCTGATTTACAGATTACTATTTATGAATAAACTACTCGCCATTGCGCTTTTACTACTTACCGCATCGGGTCTGAATGCCCAAAGCAAAATCTGGACACCTGAAAAAGCCAACGAATGGTATAAGAAACAGGGTTGGGTTCGGGGCTGTAATTTCCAACCAAGTACGGCCATTAACCAGTTAGAGATGTTTCAGGCTGCTACGTTCGATCCACAAACGATTGATAAAGAACTGGGCTGGGCCGAAGATTTAGGGTTCAACGCTATGCGCGTATACCTGCATCATCTGGCGTGGACAATTGATCCGGCAGGGTTCAAAAAACGGCTCGACCAGTATTTGCAGATTTCGAATAAACACGGTATCAAAACCATTCTGGTCTTTTTCGACGATTGCTGGAACGACGAATACCATCCCGGAAAGCAGCCTGAACCCAAACCCGGTGTGCACAACAGCGGCTGGGTACGTGACCCCGGTAGCATGATTTTAACTCATCAGGACAGCCTGCCTGTATTGGAACGCTACGTTAAAGACGTAATGACGACGTTCAAAAACGATCAGCGGATTCTGCTCTGGGACCTCTACAACGAGCCGGGCAATAATAAATACCTGAGCAAAAGCCTGCCATTGCTGAAAGCCGTGTTTGGTTGGGCGCGTGAGGTAAATCCGTCGCAACCGATTAGCGCAGGTTTGTGGAACTGGGATGCAGGTTTCGATGAGCTAAACAAATTTCAGCTCGAAAATTCAGACGTAGTAACGTATCACCACTACAAATACATCGACCAGCACAAGAAACGTATCGCTGATTTGCGGAAGCAAAATCGCCCGCTCATCTGCACCGAATACATGGCCCGACGCAACGGAAGTTTGTTTCTGAACGTCATGCCGCTATTGAAACAGGAAAATATCGGGGCCATTAACTGGGGGTTCGTATCGGGTAAAACTAACACAATTTTTGCGTGGGATACGCCGATTCCGAGCGGTAAAGAGCCTGAACTTTGGTTCCACGACATCCTCCGAAAAGACGGTACGCCGTTTAGCGAAGACGAAGTAAAAACGATCAAATCGTTGACTGGGAAGAAGTAAGTTTTAAATTTTGTCATGCTGACGTAGGAAGCATCTTACGATATCCTAACAGGTGAGTAAGCGAACATTAAGATGCTTCCTACGTCAGCATGACAAAAAAGACGTAGCAATAGCTACTAACTTTTGTGTTATGAAAAAAGCAATTCTCATTTCTGGATTATCGCTCGCTGCTACGTTTGCGGTCTTGGTTTTTAGTGGTTTTGGTCGAAAAGATAATCCTGCTACGTCGCCAGCCGAAACGCGAAAACCGAACGCGGCCCGACCGAACATCATTCTCATCATGGCCGATGATTTGGGTTTTTCGGATCTGGGCTGTTATGGAAGTGAAATTCAAACGCCTAATCTGGATTACTTAGCGAACAACGGCATTCGGTACAGGCAGTTTTATAATACGTCGCGCTGCTGTCCGACGCGGGCGAGCTTGCTGACGGGTTTATATAATCATCAGGCGGGTATTGGTAAAATGACCGATTCGGAAGACCAGCCGGGTTATCGGGGGCACATTACTGATAATTCTGTTACGTTGGCCGAAGTGCTCAAAGCGGCAGGGTATAATACAGCGATGTCGGGCAAATGGCACGTATCGAATACGACGGTGCAGAAAGACCCGAAAGAGCAGTTGGCCTGGCTGAATCACCAGAAAGATTACGGCGATTTCGCTCCGCTGGATCAGTACCCGACCAATCGCGGATTTGATAAATACTTCGGGAACATCTGGGGTGTGGTCGATTTCTTTGATCCGTTTAGTCTGGTGAGCGGTACGAAACCCATTACCAACGTACCGAAAAATTACTACCACACCGACGCCATCAACGATACGGCGGTGGCTTACATTCAATCGTATGCAAAATCGTCGGCCCCGTTTTTTCTCTACGTAGCCGAAACCGCTCCGCACTGGCCGCTACACGCGCTGCCCGAAGATATTGCGAAATATAAAGACACGTATAAAGGAGGCTGGGACGCCATTCGGAAAGCACGTTACCAGAAAATGGTAAAACTTGGCTTGATCGACCCGGCCAAAACGAAACTGTCGGAACGCTGGAAATCGGAGCAAAGCTGGGAAACCAACCCCGATAAAGATTACGATGCTCACGCCATGGCCGTTCACGCGGCTATGATCGACCGGATGGATCAGGGTATCGGACGTATCATCAAAACCCTCCGCGAAACCGGGCAATTAGACAATACGCTGATTCTGTTCCTGTCCGACAACGGAGCCAGTTCCGAAAATTGTGCCGCTTATGGCCCCGGCTTCGACCGGCCCAGCCAAACCCGCGATGGTCAGAAAATCGTCTATGATCTGGAGAAAAAAGTAATGCCCGGCCCCCAAACAACCTATGGCTCCATTGGGCAACGCTGGGCAAACGTAGCGAATACGCCCTATACGTACTGGAAAGCCGAATCTTCTGAAGGTGGTATTCATACGCCACTGGTGGCGTTCTGGCCGTCGGGTATCAAGGCAAAAAAAGGAAGCTACAGCAATCAGGTTGGACACGTAATGGATTTCATGAGTACGCTCGTTGACGTAACGGGTGCCACGTATCCGAAAACTTACAAAGGCCATACCATTACGCCGACCACCGGAATCAGTCTGGTGCCATCGTTTCAGGGAAAAACATCGGCTGGTCATACCGAATTATTCAACGAACATTTCGGTGCACGTTACGCTCGTTCGGGCGATTGGAAACTTGTTTCGGCCAGCCGCGACACTACGTGGCAACTGTACAATCTGGCTACAGATAAATCGGAAACGCAGGACGTAGCAGTTCAACATCCCGACAAGGTTCGTCAGTTAACGGCTCAGTGGCAGCAATGGGCTAAAACGCATCAGGTGTTTCCGAAGCCAGCTAAAAAGAAATAGAGAAATCAGTAAACACGCAGCCTGATTTTCTTAACGTAGTATCGCCCCACTCCAACTCTGTTCAAAAGGTAGATTTTTGGGGTGGGGTAATTTAATTAAAAGCAAAACCGAATAAAAAAACGTATGAAGCTTACCTCTCGAGGACACGTATTGACCACACTATTGACCATTGCCGGAATCTCTGGTAGCTGGGCACAAACCAAGGAAATCGCTCCACCTCGCAAAGCACCTATTTTAAGCCGTTGGGAAAAGCAGATTACGCCCGAAAACGCCTGGCGCGAATACCCTCGCCCGCAGATGGTACGGGAGAAATGGCTAAATCTCAACGGTATGTGGGACTATGCGATTGTGCCGAAAACTGCACCTGCGCCAACCAGCTTCTCCGGACAGATTCTGGTGCCGTTTGCGGTAGAATCGACTGTGTCGAAAGTCAATAAATCACTCACGCCCGATCAGCGGCTGTGGTACCGTCGGAACGTAACGTTACCCCGCGACTGGAACGGCCAACGGGTAATCCTGCATTTCGGCGCGGTCGATTACGAATGTAGTTTGTGGGTGAATGGCGGACTCGTAGGTTCGCATACCGGCGGTTCCGACGCGTTTTCGTTCGACGTAACGGATTTTCTGAAAGATGGTCAGAATCAACTGGTTTTAGGCGTAACCGACCCGACATCGAACGGCGAGCAGCCGCGTGGCAAGCAGTTGTTGAGTCCGCATGGTATCTGGTATACGCCCGTATCGGGCATCTGGCAAACCGTCTGGATGGAACCCGTACCGAAGGCGCGTTATGTTGAAGAAGTACGTATAACACCCGACGTTGATTCGAGCCGTATTAAAGTAGAAGTGTCGCTCGATCAGTCGGTAGTAGATCCTGTTACGGCTATTCGCATAACAGCGATGGACGGAAATAAGACTATTTCTACAGCGTTGGTCCGAGCAGGGCGCGTAGCCTATCTGAACGTACCGAACCCAAAACTATGGTCGCCCGACAGCCCGTTTTTATACAACATACGTACTGAACTGGTAGCGGTAAAAGATCCATTCGAAGGCACGCCTAACAATCGCCGTCCACGACGTAACGACGCCGAACAGAAAGCGTACGCCAGCGCCAGCGTAACCGGCAACCCGTTGGACGTAGTAACGGGCTATTTCGCGATGCGGAAAATTACAAAAGGCGCGGGTCCGGTAGCAAATCAGCCGGTATTGCTGCTGAACAATAAGTTCGTGTTCCAGAACGGTCCGCTCGATCAGGGTTGGTGGCCCGGCAGTTTGCTAACGCCCCCATCGGATGAAGCGATGGCGTTTGAGATTGATTTCCTGAAAAAATCGGGATTCAACATGCTACGTAAGCATATCAAAATTGAGCCCGAACGCTACTACTATCTCTGCGATAAACTGGGGATTCTGGTATGGCAGGATATGCCGTCGGGCTTTCTGGAAGGGCAGAACGAATATCCCGGCGATCAGGTAGAGCCGTTACGTCGTTCGAAAGGGAAAGAACAATTTGAACTCGAATTACGCCGGATGATGAACCAATTGCATAATCACCCAAGCATCGTTACTTGGGTAGTTCATAACGAAGGCTGGGGGCAATACGAAAACAAACGCATGGCCGACTGGGTAAAAGCGCTTGATCCGAGCCGGGTAATCAACGGTGTCAGCGGGTGGAATGATCGCAATTCCGGCGACTTTTTCGACATTCATACGTACGAAGAAGAACCACGCCCGGCGGCAGCCAAGTCGGATCGGGTTATTGTGATCGGCGAATTTGGTGGTATCGGCTGGCCGGTTCAAGGGCACCTCTGGAATCCTGAAATGCGGAACTGGGGATACCAGACGTATCAATCGGCTGAGGACGTATTGAAAGCCTATCAGAAAAAATACGCTAAAATTGTTGAGTATTACCAGAAAAATGCCCTTTCAGCCGCTGTGTATACGCAAACGACCGACGTAGAAGGCGAAGTGAACGGCCTACTCACCTACGACCGTGAAGTGATTAAAATTCCTGTCGAGACGTTGAATAAGATTCACGCGCCGTTGTTTAAATAAAGAACGAAAGGGTGAATGAGTGAAAGAGCAAAAAAAGGCTGGTGTTAACTTTTCACTCTTTCACTCATTCACCCTTTCGCTCTTTAAACTTTCGTACCTTCGTGCTGCCATCAGCAACTGACAAACGTTTATGCAGCAGACAATCCGGCGCGAAGATGCGCTTGATTACCACGCCAAAGGGCGTCCCGGTAAACTTGAAGTTATTCCGAGTAAAGAATATAATACCCAGCGCGATCTCTCGCTTGCGTATTCACCGGGCGTAGCCGAACCCTGTCTGGCTATCGAAGCCAACCCCGACGATGCTTTTAAATACACAACCAAAGGAAATCTGGTTGCCGTTATCAGTAACGGTACCGCCGTATTAGGTCTGGGCGATATTGGTCCGGCAGCCAGCAAGCCCGTTATGGAAGGGAAGGGGCTGTTATTCAAGATTTATGCCGATATCGACGTATTTGATATTGAGCTGAATACCAAGAATATCGACGAGTTTGTCCGTACCGTAAAGATTATGGAGCCCACTTTCGGGGGCGTCAACCTCGAAGATATTAAGGCTCCGGAATGTTTCGAAATTGAGGAACGACTCAAGCACGAAATGAACATTCCGGTCATGCACGATGATCAGCATGGTACGGCGATTGTGAGTGGAGCGGCTTTGCTTAATGCCCTTGAACTGGTTGGTAAACAGATTAGTACAGTAAAATTTGTTGTTCTGGGAGCTGGGGCTGCGGCCATTTCGTGTGCACGTCAGTACATTGCCCTCGGCGCAAAACCGGAAAACATGGTAATGTTCGACGTAAACGGACCACTTACCGCCGATCGTACTGATTTAAGCGAAATTACCCGTCCGTTTGCCACCACGCGCGATATTCGGACGCTGGCCGATGCCTTTGAAGGAGCCGACGTATTTGTTGGTTTGTCGAAAGGAAATATCGTTAGTCAGGCGCTTATCAAATCGATGGCGAAAGATGCCATTGTGTTTGCGATGGCGAATCCGAATCCCGAAATTAGCTATGATGACGCTATGGCCGCTCGGCCCGATATTATCATGGCAACGGGTCGTTCCGATTATCCGAATCAGGTAAACAACGTATTGGGTTTTCCATATATTTTCCGGGGTGCTCTGGACGTTCGGGCTACCGAAATCAACGAAGCCATGAAGCTGGCTGCTACGTATGCACTGGCGGAACTGGCGAAAAAACCCGTTCCTGATATCGTAAATCTGGCCTATGGCGAAGCTAATCTGATCTTCGGACGAAATTATATTATCCCAAAACCTGTTGATCCACGTTTGCTATCGACCGTAGCACCGGCTGTAGCAAAAGCTGCGATTGACTCGGGAATGGCGCGCTTACCCATTACCGATTGGGATGCTTATGAACAGCAACTGGCGCGTCGGTTAGGACAGGACAACCAGATTTCGCGGGTAATTCTGAGTAAAGCGAAAGCGAGTCCGAAACGAGTTGTTTTTGCCGATGCCGAAAATTTGAAAGTACTTAAAGCCGCTCAGCAGGTTCGGGATGAAGGTATTGCTCACCCAATTCTACTCGGTGAAGTGGCTAAAATACAGGAGCTTATTCGGGAAAATAGCCTTGATTTGGGGAATGTGCAAATACTGGATCCACGCTCTCCCGAACAGGAAGCGTTGGTGCAGCGTTTTGGTGATATTTATTTCGAGAAGCGGAAACGAAAAGGCGTGAACCTGACCGAAGCCCGGAAGCAGATGAACGTCCGTAACTATTTCGGCGCGATGATGGTCGAAACGAGCGAAGCGGATGCCTTGATTTCAGGTCTGACACGTAGTTACCCAGACACGATTCGGCCAGCTTTGCAAATCATTGGGAAGGAGCAGGGCGTTCAGAAAGTGGCGGGTATGTATATTCTGCTCACGAAACGGGGCCCGTTATTTTTCTCCGATACCACCGTCAATTTTAACCCAACGGCGGAAGAAATCGTAGAAATCACTGAGCTAACGGCACGTACCGTAGAGCGGTTTAACATCAAGCCACGTATCGCACTCGTTACGTATTCCAACTTTGGAAGCGCACAGGGCGAAGACGCCGGTAAAATGAATCGCGCCGTTGAATTACTGCATAAAAAGTATCCCGACATGATTGTGGATGGCGAAATTCAGGCTCACCTTGCGTTCAACACCGAGTTGCTACGGCAAAATCACCCGTTCAGCAAACTGGCCGAAGAAGGAGCAAACACGCTCATATTTCCAAATTTGTCGGCGGCCAACATTGCCTATAACTTAATGAGTGAAGCGGCTGGTTTCGATGCAATCGGCCCAATTCTGCTCGGTATCCGCAAGCCGGTTTATGTACTTCAGCTTGGTTCATCCGAACGCGAAATCGTAAACATGGTCGCCATCGCCGTAGTTGAGGCACAGGGGAAATAAGTATAAAGATTATAAATGTTGAATGATTGAGCGATTGAGTGATTGAATAGTTAGTCAGTACTAGCCATTCGATTATTCAATCACTCAATCATTCATAATTCTAACACATGTCACGTATCTTAACCGGTATCCAATCGAGCGGGCGGCCGCATCTGGGTAATATTCTGGGGGCGATCAAGCCTGCTATTGAACTATCGAAACAGGCTGATAATGAATCGTTTCTTTTTATTGCCGACCTGCATTCTCTGACTACAATTAAAGACGGTACGTTACGTCGCGAATACACGCGGGCTGTAGCATCGACCTGGCTGGCGTTTGGACTCGATACCGAAAAAAATACGTTCTGGCGGCAGTCGCGGGTGGCTGAACATACCGAATTGTGCTGGCACCTGACGTGTTTTACACCTATTCCGATGCTCAACAACGCTACGTCGTTTAAAGAGAAATCGGATCGAGCCGGGTCAGTCGTAAATACGGGATTGTTTGTGTATCCGGTGTTGCAGGCCGCTGATATTTTGTTATACGATGCTGAAATTATTCCGGTTGGTAAAGACCAGCGGCAGCACATCGAAATGACTCGTGACATTGCCAGTGCTTTCAACCGGGCGTATGACGATGAGGTGTTTGTACTTCCCGAAGCCCGTATTGACGACCGGCTCATGACGATTCCGGGTATCGATGGGGCCAAAATGAGCAAATCGTACAACAACTATATCGATATTTTTCTGCCAGAAAACGAGTTGTGGAAGGTAATCAAGAAAATAAAGTCAGATTCAACCCCTCTTGAAGAACCGAAAAATCCGGATATCGATATTACGTTCCAGTTGTATTCGTTGCTGGCTTCTGATGCGCAGGTTGCTGAAATGCGTGCTTTATACGAAGGCGGTAATTACGGCTATGGCATGGCGAAGAAGGCGTTTTACGAGTTGATTCTACAGCAGTTCGCTACAGAGCGTGAACGCTTTACGTATTACATGACCAACAACGATGCGCTAGAAGCTGAATTACAGGCAGGAGAAGAAAAAGCACGCGCCGTAGCGGGACGTACCATCCAGCGTGTACGTGAAAAGCTTGGATATAACTAATTGTGTCAAAAAAACACCGTTAAGTCATTTGATTTGGTGTGGGTAAGCCCTTGTATTTACTTTAGGTAGTTTCTGATAAACAATCAGTTAATCTAATCCTCCCACACAAATGAATGCCGTAACCACCACAATCAACCTTCGCGATGCTCAGTTGAATCAACGAGAGCGTCATTTTATTCAGTTAGCTTGCTCCGAGTTAACGTACGTGCAAATTGCCGATCGTATGTGCGTAAGTCCACGTACAGTCGATGGGTATCGGGAAGCACTTTTTTTTCGGTTGGAAGTTAAGACCCGCGTTGGGCTTGCACTTTGGGCCGTTAAGGCTGGGCTAGTTGCTTTGTAAACGTATTTTTAGTCATACTACGTCCTTCTGTAACGTTGGTTATGGGAGGACGTAGTGTTTTTATGAGAAGGTAACAACCTGTTTTTTTAGACTTGATACGTTAATTCAGAGCTTATTTTCGCTTTTATTCGATAGTGATCGTTTCGATTTACAAACGTATTGATGGAACGGATTACCGACGTAGCAAAACGCCCTTGCCTTCTATGAAAAAAGTATTGTGTCTGTTCGCCAGTATGTTGTTATCTGGCTCAATTTCTATTGCCCAGAAAGCGGCCGACCGTCAGGAATGGGTATCGTTGTTTAATGGAAAAGATCTGAGCGGCTGGGATATTAAAATTGCCGGACTCCCGCTAAACGATAATTATAAAAATACCTTTCGGGTTGAGGATGGAATACTACGTGTTGCCTACGATCAGTATAAAACGTTCGAGGGTAAATACGGACACATCTATTACAAAAAGCCCTTTTCGTATTATCGAGTGCGCTTTACGTATCGGTTTGTTGGCAACCAGACGCCGGGCGGAGATAGCTGGAATGTTCGAAATAGCGGTGTTATGCTGCATTCACAATCGGCAGAAAGCTTGTCGTTGGGCCAAACGTTTCCGGTATCACTCGAAATGCAGTTTTTGGGTGGTTTAGGGAAAGGGCCTCGTTCAACTGGTAACCTTTGCACACCCGGTACGCAGGTATACATGAACAACAAACTCCGCCCCGAACACTGTACTGATTCCAAGTCGAAAACGTATGATGGCGACCAATGGATAAAGGCCGAAGCCATCGTGTTGGGCGATTCGATTATTCACCACATCATTCAGGGCGATACGGTGCTGACCTACGAAAAACCACAGGTAGGAGGGGGCTTTGTCAGTCGGGATCACGACTTTAACGCGGGCCATTTTAGTCCTGAAGCTGCGGCCTACTGGAACAAACTGGCCAATACTCCGCTCAAAGAAGGATATATTGCCCTTCAGGCAGAAAGTCATCCGATTGACTTTAAGCAGATTGAAATACTGGAACTGAAAGGATGCACCGACCCGAAAGCATCGAATTATAAATCGTACTACGTTAAATCTGATAACACTACGTGTCAGTATTCAAAAAGATAAGTGACGCTACGTACACCGTTCTGAACCAATGAATCGTATAACTGCCATCGACGTAACGCGTGGTCTGGTCATGGTTATCATGGCGCTGGATCATGTTCGTGACCTGTTGCACCTGCCCGCACTGACACAAGACCCGACTAATTTTGCGACGACAACTCCCATTTTGTTCCTGACGCGCTGGATTACCCATTTGTGTGCCCCAACATTCGTTTTTCTGTCGGGAGCATCGGCTTATCTGTCGCTTCGGAAACGTAACGATGCGGCAGGAAGGCGGTTTTTGCGGAAGCGGGGTCTGGTATTGTTATTGTTTGAATTGACGATTATAAACTTCGCGTTCTGGTTCGAAATACCGTTTCAGTCGTTGATGTTACAGGTTATTTATGCGATTGGTGGAGGACTTATAATTCTTTCATTACTAGCAAAACTGCCTGTCAGGTCGATTGGGTTTATCGGGCTTGTGATCGTGTTTTTGCATAACGTATTACAACTCGTGCCCACGTTTACAAACCCGATTGGTCGTCTGGTTTGGTCATTGTTTTTCCGGACAGAATTTTTTCCAATTAGCCCAAAGTTTGCCTTGTTAGTTGCGTATCCGCTGGTTCCGTGGCTGGGAATTATGTTGGTCGGTTACGCATTCGGGCAACTTGTTGACAGGCCAATTGCCCAGCGGAAATCACTCGTCCTACGTATTGGGTTAGGTTCACTGGCTTTATTCATTCTGTTACGTTTCATAAACATATATGGCGATCCTGTTCCATGGAGTGCTCAGAAAGATAGTGTGTTTACGTTTTTCTCGTTTATCAACGTAACAAAATACCCGCCGTCGTTGCAGTACGATTTGCTGTTACTTGGATTAATGTTTTTGATTCTCTATATAGTAGATGGTACGAACACTGTTCTCACAAGATGGCTCACAGTGTACGGAAAAGTGCCGATGTTTTACTACGTATTGCACTGGTATCTGGTTCATTTGTCGATGATTGGCATGGGCTTGCTGCAAGGCTACTCACTGGCTGATACTCCAAGTGGCCCCCTGAATTTTGGCCGACCTGTTGGAGCGGGACTATCATTAGTGGGGGTATATGTGGTCTGGCTAAGTATTGTCTTGATGTTATATCCGCTTTGTAAGTGGTACGGAAATTATAAATCGACTCATCCCGAAATAAAGTGGTTGCGCTACGTATGAGCCAGATTTGGCATAGCAATCCCCTAAATATGTAGAATGTCAGAGCTGCTAAGTTTAGTGACAGTGTAGCCAATCGTTTACCTCTCAGTAATCGAGCTATGGTGCGCCTGACGATGCAAATTTAAGAAAGTCATAAGGTGATTGAACATACGATTCTTGTCTAGCCAGTGTGGATAGCGTAGCAGCTACACTGGCTAGACAAGAATTAAGAGTGATAGTTAAATGCATTACCTGCAAAAAATAAAGCTCTTACGTTAATTAACGTAAGAGCTTTTCAGTGAGCCAGTGGAGGGATTCGAACCCCCGACGCGCTTGCGCATCCTGATTACAAATCAGGCGGAATCGACCGCTATCCGACACTGGCGATCCTTAATTCATTGCTGAATCGTGGTGCAAAAGTAGTAATTCTGTAAGTTATGTGCAAGCAGAATTACTACTTTTATTTAATAAAAATTGCCTAAGTTAAAAATCAGGCCTGTGCTACACGTAATTGATGCCGAAGATCTGCCAATTGCTTCTCAGCTTCGGCAATCTTTTTGTCAATATCGGCGCGTAATTTGTCCGCATTTTTTGAGCGAGCAAAAAACTCAATGTTGTTACGATACGTAGCAATATCATTTTCAATAGCCGTAATACGTCGGCGAATATCGTTTTCGCGTCTACCGTCTCCACTATCACGATGACCACCACGGTTAAAGTCACGACCGCCACGGGTGGCTTCGGCTTCACTCTGAAGCATGATCCGTTCTTTGTCTTTGGCTGGAATCTTACCCGTTGCACCTACTAATGCATTTACTGCGTTAATGTAGCGCTTCTGAGTAGTCTGCATGTCTTTCTTCGGCACAAAACCGATAGCAGTCCACTCTTTCTTAAACTCATTTAGTTGCGATAGATCAGCATTGGCCGTAGCAGCAGCTTCGATGCGTTCAATCAGGGCAATTTTCTGCGCTAGATTTTCTTCAAATTCGCGCTCCGTTTCCTGATTCTTCGACCGTTTTTTATCAAAGAAGGCATCACAGGCAGCTTTAAAGCGGTCGAAAATACTGTTTTTCTGCTTCTCCGGTACCTGGCCGATATTCTTCCATTGTTTTTGAAGTTCAATAACCGTCTGGGTTACTTCGGGCGATTCCTGACCAGCCGCCAAAATTTCTTCGACCTGTTCGCAAAGTTGGATTTTAGCCCGTAAATTTTCTTCCCGTTTGCTTTCCAGTTGACGGAAAAACTCGCCTTTGTTATGGAAGAACGTTTTTAAAGCAGCCCAGAATTTCTTGCTTAATTCCTTGCCTTCTTCACGAGGCATTGGTCCTTTGATGGCGTTCCAGCGATCCTGAAGGGACATTACCACCTTCGTTTTGTCGTTCCAGTCGTTAATGCTGTTCGACGCAAACGAAGTAAGTGGAATTAACTCTTCATATATAGCTGATTTTTCTTCGTATAACAGAGCCGATTCTTTACGTTGCTCGTTCGTCTGATCACGACGTTTATCGTATAATACGTCCAGAGCGGCTTTCATCCGCCCCCAAAGAACTTCCTGCTCCGCTTTTGGAGCTGGGCCAATGTGTTTGTATTCTTCAAACAGCGCGTTAGCCTCATCAATTAGCTGGCGGGTTACAGAGGTTTCGTTAACGGCTTTCGCCATTGCTTCTACTTTCTCAATAACTTCAGTTTTAAGCGATGCGTTACGTTTACGGTCTAGTTCTTTCAGTTCGAAATAGATGTTCCGATTGCTGTAGTAACGATCTACCAGTGCATGATACGTTGCCCACAAGGTTGCATTATGTGGGGAGTTCATGTTACCGGCCGCTTTCCATTCGTCCTGAATTTTCTTAAATTCATTCCAGCTTGCTTTAGGGTCACCGGCGTTGTTCTCATCATTTTCTACGAGTTCACGCAGGCGTGTCAGCAGTTCTGTTTTAGCGGCAAAATTGTTGTCTTTTGCCTTATCCAGATTCTGGAAATAGGTATTTTTCAGGCTCTTGATTTGCTTGTAAAGCTCATCGAAACGCTGAGTCTGATCGTCATATTTATAGTCGAAGCCTTCTTCTGCGCCCGTTTCTGTTACGTATATCTGCAATGCCGCTTCACGTTCGGCGCGTTTCATTTGATCGAACAGTGGTTTGGCTTCTTTCAGGGCCTGGTCGGCTTTTTTGAAATCACCGGGTGTAACAGAGGCTGCGCTAACGGTGGCCAGCTGTGTTTCGAGCAAGTTCACAAAATCCGGCTTCGAAAACTGACTGTAATCAACAACCGACTGGCTCGACGATTCTGTGTCATCATCAGACTCAGATACCGTTGCATATTCTGCCGTTATAGCATCACTCTCGGTCGGTTCCAATTCAGCAGGCACTTCGGCATCCGCTGGCAGATCCGCTCCAGCTGTTGATTCAGCCGCAGGTACATCTGCAATCGAACTTTCAGTACTAGCCGCAGGAGTCGTGCTTTCTTCGGCTGCCGCTTCGGATGTTACCGGCGCAGCTTCGCTCTCAACAGGCTCAGGCTCAGATAAATTGGTTGATACGTCTGAAGACTCAGGGGCTGTGTCAGTAGTAGCCAAAGTCTCTGATGGTGTTTCAGCAGAGGGCGCGTCTGAGTTGTCCACCGATTCGGATGCAGCCGTTGAACTGGCAGCAGCTGATTCGCTCTGTGGAGCAACAGACTCTCCTGCTTCGGAAGTTGTTGTACTGTCGGGGGTATTCTCTGCCAGCATTTCCGTTGCCTGATTGGTGGTTTCGGGTTGCTGGTTAATTTCCTGCTCTTGGTTTGCCATGTTGGGAACGTACCGATTACTTTTGCAAAAATACGATAATATGCGGATTTCCTTGTAGTACGAACATGGAAAAGCCGTTAAAGGTCTTTATATAATGACTTCTATTCTCAGCGATTTACGGAATGAATACACGCAAAGCGGATTGGACATAGCTGATGTGCTATCAAATCCGATTGCACAATTCCAGAATTGGTTCGACGCAGCTCTCCAGGCGAAGGTTCCTGAACCGAATGCCATGCACATCAGCACGGTAACTGCCGAAGGGCGGCCAGATGGTCGAATTGTGCTTTTAAAAGGAGTTTCGGAGGCAGGGTTTGTGTTTTTCACGAACTACGAAAGTAGAAAAGGTCACGAACTTACCGACCATCCATTTGCAAGTCTTACTTTTTTTTACCCTGAACTCGAACGCCAGATTCGTATTGAGGGACGAGTTGAAAAAGTAAGTGCTGACGAATCGGATGATTACTTCAACAGTCGTCCGCGTGGTAGTCAGATTGGAGCCTGGGTTTCACACCAAAGTTCGGTTATCCAAAACCGTGCCGTTCTCGAAGATCGACAGCGCGAACTCGAAGCGCAATTTTCCGACGAACCAGTGCCGCGACCTGCTTATTGGGGTGGTTTTCGTATCGTTCCCGACGTACTGGAATTCTGGCAAGGTCGCCCGAGCCGTCTTCACGACCGGATTCGTTACCGCAAGGAGGCCCATAACTGGATCATTGAACGGCTATCGCCGTAACTAAAGAGTGAATGAGTGAATCGTCAACGTAGCCTTTATTCGCTCTTTCACTCATTCACTCTTTAGTACAGGTAAAACTGCTACGTTAATTACTTTACAGGCTGTACTTCCTTTCCCTTCTAGTCTATGACTGGCAGCACAGCCAACGTTCAGCGGAACGTATCGAACCGCACGCTTTTTAGTGTTATTTCGGCATCTTCGGTCGGAACCCTCATTGAGTGGTACGATTTTTACATTTTCGGCAGTCTGGCCGCTATTCTTTCTTCGCAATTTTTTCCCAAAGATAATCCAACGGCTGCGTTGCTGTCGACGCTGGCCACGTTTGCCGCCGGATTCGTGGTACGTCCATTTGGAGCGCTGGTGTTTGGACGGCTGGGCGATCTGGTGGGCCGAAAATATACGTTTCTCGTCACGCTAGTGTTGATGGGGGGCTCTACGTTCGCCATTGGGCTTATTCCTGGCTATGCTACGATTGGCTTCTGGGCTCCCTTACTCGTGCTTTTGCTACGTCTGATTCAAGGGTTAGCACTTGGTGGCGAATATGGTGGTGCTGCTACCTACGTAGCAGAATACGCACCTGAAGGTCGACGTGGTTATTATACCAGTTTTATTCAGACAACTGCTACGTTAGGATTGTTTGTATCGCTCGGTGTTATTCTGCTCACACGCGAAACGTTAGGTGTCGATAAATTTGCGGAATGGGGTTGGCGAGTGCCGTTTTTATTATCAATTCTGCTCGTAGCTGTTTCCATAGTGATACGTATGCGGATGGCCGAATCGCCCCTGTTCGCCAAATTAAAATCGGAAGGGAAAACGTCGGCAAATCCGCTGGCCGAAAGTTTCGGCAAAAAACAGAACTTGAAAATGGTGTTGCTGGCGTTGTTTGGTGCCACAGCCGGTCAGGGCGTTATCTGGTATACAGGGCAATTTTACGCACTATCGTTTATTCAGAAAGCCTGCAACGTAGAGTTCGTGCAGTCGAACATGATTGTAGCCATTGCTTTATTGGCTGCTACGCCATTTTTCATCGTTTTCGGTGGCCTTTCTGACCGTATCGGGCGTAAATCCATTATGCTGGCGGGTATGCTCTTGGGTATTTTGACGTATCGCCCGATTTACGACAAGCTGTATAGCCTGACCGATTTGACGCAACGTCAGGAAATTGTTGATGCACGCGCCATTAATCGGACATTGATAAAGTTAGATAATGGCGATACGCAGGTAACCGAAACCACAACGCACAGATATCCTGATGGGTTAGTTGCCAAAGACATTTCTAAAACAATTACCTCCGAAAAACCATCTGGCAGTCAGGCAAAAGCTGAGCTGAGCAAAGCCATAACCTTGCCCGATGGCAGTTTCTGGCTGATGGTGTTGCTGGTGTTTGTGCAGGTGGTTTATGTAACAATGGTGTATGGGCCGATTGCCGCGTTTCTGGTTGAACTTTTCCCGACCCGCATTCGCTACACGTCGATGTCATTACCGTATCATATTGGTAACGGCGTATTTGGTGGATTAACCCCATTTGTGGCCACAGCACTGGTCGCAACAGCAACGAAAGCCAATCAGGCCGTTCCAGGTTCGGTGGCCAAGCCCTACCTCGAAGGGTTATGGTATCCGATTATAGTAGCTGCCGTCTGCTTCATTATTGGACTGTTTTATCTCAATAACGAAAAGGCAAAAGAATAAGCAACTTCATATTCGCTCTTTCACACTTTCGCTCATTAAAACATGGCAACTCTAAAAAAATACCTCGGTATTGTCTGGATATTACTTGGGATTTACGTTGGTTACGACCGAGTTACCGACAGCCTGACAAAAATTAGCAGTGATCAACTAGAAGACCGCGTATTTGGGTGGGTCGTGCTGATTGTGCTTACGCCGATTGTTGTGGGTGGGCTGATTCTGTTTGGTAAATACGCGCTCGATGGAGAGTATGATTCGTAAAATAATACCCGTACTACGTCGGTTTTCCTTTCTTCTGGTTACTTTTTTGGGTCTGAACAACGTAGCATCTGCGCAGCTGCCATTTCCAGCCAACGTTAAGCGGGTATTGTTTTTGGGTAATAGCATTACGTATGCCGGACGCTACGTTACGGCTATCGAGACGTACTACGTAGCGCATTACCCTAACCAGTCTGTTGAGTTTATCAATGTTGGTCTGCCAAGTGAAACCGTTTCCGGACTTTCCGAAGATGGGCATGCCGATGGTAAATTTCCCCGTCCTGATTTGCACGAGCGACTGGCGCGTGTGCTTTCGCAAACCAAGCCCGACCTTGTATTTGCCTGCTACGGCATGAACGACGGTATTTATCTTCCTTTCGATGAAAGTCGGTTTGCGAAATTTAAAGAAGGAGTTCAATGGCTTCATGATGAAATTGTAAAAACTGGCGCGCCCATTATTCACATCACTCCGCCCGATTTTGACGAAGTGAGAGGTGGTAAAATTGGATACGCTGCTGTGCTCGACCGCTACGCTGATTGGCTGCTCGCCCAGGAAAAAGCGCAGCAATGGCAGGTATTGGATATTCATTATCCGATGAAGAAACTGCTGAAAGCGCATCGAAAAGTAGACGCTACGTTCGCAATCAACGGGTTTGCACTGGCCGAAGATGGCGTGCATCCGGGCGAGGTTGGGCATTGGGTAATTGCCCGTAGTATTTTGGCTGGATTAGGCGAAAAAGACGTAGCAAAGGCACCTGATCTAAAGGCGTCGTTGCCCACTTCGCCCACTACCATCCAGCTCATAAAACTTATCGCCGAACGCCAGAATCTGATGAAAGATGCTTGGTTAACGGCAACGGGCCATAAACGACCGGGCATGAATACGGGTTTACCACTTCAGGAAGCCCAGAAAAAAGCCGCCGAAATCGAAACGCAAATCAGGACGTTGGTAAAGTAACGTAAAATATGGATGGCACAGGAGCTATATACCTGATCTATAGATCTTTACGTGTAGTTTTTTTTTGTCATTCCGACGATAGGAGGAATCTCGGCTTTCCGATTAGTCAAGCTTGAGATTCCTCCTATCGTCGGAATGACAAAAAAAGCTAGTTAAATAATTGATAAACAATGGATTATTTTGTAAAATATCCAAAATTACCCACTTTTTATTTTAACAAATTACGACTGTTCGTCAACCATCTTCACGGCTAATACGTGCTTACATAAGCCCCGTTTACCCTGATGGTTCGTGAACCAATCGCACGTACAGCGAGCTTGCCCATTATCAATCACGACTTTATGAAACACATCGCCCGTGCCTTTTACGCGCGCTTCGACGTAGCCAGGCGATTGGTTAATGAATTGAATATCATTTTGAGAAACGAGTTTCTTCGCGTTTTTCAGACGTGGATTCAGGCTTAGAATCCGGTTCGTTTTGAATGGAAGTCGGCGGTAAAAATGGGCATTGTTCACCAGATCAAACCCTAACATACCAATGCTCGATAGCTGCGCTGTTAGGGTATCCATAGCCCCAAATTCAAGGTCGTGCTCGATAGACAACAACGTGGGATTGAACGATTCATTGGCTTTTAAAAGGTTATTGATACCATAAATCAACTCCATCGGCATGTCGTAGATGAGGTGTTCCAACGCTTTACCCTCGCCCGAAAATCCCCGATACGTATCGGCCGAAAAGGCAAAAACCAGTTGCAATGCACCCATCATCAGCACAAATCCAGCCGCCTGACCGTCATTGCTTTGGTAAATTGTCAGGGAGTCAATAAACGGCAACAGCCCTTCCATGAGCCGCAAGCGATGCGCGCCACCAATTCGAACGGCACTCCCCTGTTTAAGAGGTGAAAACAGAAATTTACCCGCCCGCTGAACGATAAATACGTCGGCTTTAACCGTGCCTTTCGGAAGCGCCTGAAATAATTGAACGGCCTGTGGTTTGGTCAGCGTAAAGATGGGTTGCATTTCGGCCAGATAATGCTGTACGCTGGTCAGCCCTTTAATCCAGCGACTTGGCAACGTTACTTTTCGCTCCACCACCTTAGCCCGTTCACTAATAACCGTCACCGATTGCTGCCCCACCGATAAGACCATATTTTCGCTTTTGGTGATGCCATTGAGCGCATTAATCATCGGCTCATTAAAATCGACGTTGGTAGTGCCGCTGGCCAGAAATTCACCATCTAAACCTTCGGGCAAAATATCGAGCCTAGCATACACACCGTTGCAGGACGAGAACCCTTCAAACCGCACCTGACCAGCACCCGCCGTTACAATTGGGTCACGTAGCGCCATCAATTCCTGCATGGAAAGGGCAAACCGCGACCGAACGGTTTTGGCAATGGTCATCAGGCAACGAGACGTAAGGTAGGGTTCGCGCAAACGCCCCCAGAAAAAGCACGGAACCTTATTATCTTCTTCAATTTCAGTTTGATGCGATAGCAACAACGACCTTCCGGCATCGGTTTTATCGAGGGCCGAAGCGGTGGTATAGGCGTAGCCGTAATCCGTTAAAGTTTCCATACTAGGCGCGTTTTAAAATATCCTGACAAAGTTTTTTAATTGATGCATTTGTCTGCCATTTTTCGAGCAGCAACAACGTAGCAGACGCGGGCATTTCGCCAAGTTTGACCAGTAAGTCAAGATACATTTCCAGCAATTTTTTGGTGTTTTTAGGCAATTCAGCAAGCGAAGTAAATTGAGCAAATAGCCCCTCAAGGGTAAGTAATAAGGCTTTGTTATGCAGTGGGCTCACATCTTTAACCAGATTCAGGGCGTCAACTAATCGTTGAATCGGGGCGTATTTGTTTGCAAGTAACCAGCCTAATCTATCTCCCAGCAGAGACACATCGATAGTCTCTTCATTAAAATGGTGGATAAGCACTTCAGCAGCCAATATCCCCGTTTCCCGCTTCTTGGTCATCAATCCACACGCCAGCACTAACATCGACATTTCACGGAAACTGAAATTTGGCTGAAGCATCTGCGTAATAGCCTGAGGCAGTGGCGTAGTGCCATCAGACGTTTTACAGCCATAGGTTGCCATGATAGTATAGAAAGCTTCAGGATTCTGCGGAATCAGGCTATACCAGAATGAAACATCAACAGCGTGCATATAAGTGAAGCGCCAATGCCAATCCTTCTGATATACTAAATCGTTGCTGTATAGGAGAGCCCGAAAAACCTGACTAGTCAGCAGAAATGGTTTATTGATTGCTGGCAACTGGATAGAAAGTTCCCACCAAGAAGGGCTACGTTCAAGCTGTTTTGTGTTGTAGTTTTTCCATTCGTTCCATTTCTCTTTAAAGCTGTATTCATAAACAAATGGCTTTACAACGTTTGGCAAGTCGCTAAAGGAAGCTTTTGCAAACTCATCAAATTCGCCTTCTGGCTCAAAAGTCCGGGCGGCCACGGCCCACAGTGCCTTTTGTGTGCTAACTTCAGTACCATCTGATGAAAACAACCGCTTCAAAAGTGACGAATCGGGGATGTGTATCGTGCTGCTGCCACCCAGACAATAACGTAGTAGAGCCGCCAGATTCGTGTCGAGCTGATCGCAAAGCGCAAGAGCTTCGTCAGTTTCTTCGCGAGGCATCCGGGCAATAGCGATGGCGAAATCGAGCAGTTCGATTGGTTCATTGTTCGCCTTATAAAGTAGTAGCCGTTCAATGAGCACTTTAGGCGCAATCCAGTGTGGCGCGTGGGTTGGCAAGCTCAAAAAAGGCAGTTCAGAGTTGGCTGTCCATTTTTGACGAAGATGATTGAACCGGTTTTTATGGAGTTTGAGCGTTTGAATACTATCGTCGACATTTTCATTGGCAAATCCTTTTTCATCATTGGCGAGCCAACGCAGCAGATAAGCCCGAAAAACATCTTTGCTTATCGAGCCAAAATACGTTTTGAGTAAGGTTTTCTGATACGGTTTCAGTTGTTCCCGAAAATCGTCAGGTGTATCGGCGGGAAGCTTGATCAGCGCATTCATCAGGATTTCCATATCGATCACGTCATCCGAACTGATAAATTGACCGATCAGAAACATAAAGTCATTCCAATTGTCTGGCAATGAAACCTCAAACTCAGGCAAAAGCCGGGGCGTTGACTTCGGTTCATACTGATACGTAACGGGGTTTTCGGCAGAAAGCGTTGTGGTATCGTTTTTCAGAAAACCCTGTAGATCGTTTGCTACGTTACCCAGCATTTGCTCAGCAGAAGCCTGTAATCGGGCGCAAAAATCATCGTCTGCCGGATCAGCATAACCGACCAGCATGGAGGCAACTTTTGTTTGTAAGGCTAAATCATTGATCGTAAATACATCGACCAACAAATACGTAATGGCCGAACGATGAGCGGGTTGTGTTTTCAGTAGACGTTCAAACACACTCAAAAGCGTTTTGAGTGCCGTCTTGCAATCGTCGCGCATCATGGCCGAACCGGCCCATTCAAGGAACTCGTCAACGCGGAAATCAGGTTCGGTATAGATCGTTTTCAATTGACCAATTGCCCAACTGACAACATGCGGATGTTGCCCGGCCAGCAGCCGAAACAAGTCTGATTGCAGCTTGATCCACTCCGTTTTTGATGGGTTTACGGTTTCGATCTGTTTCCGGAAAAACTGCCGAAGGTTCGGATTCCAGTCTTTGGTTTGTACACTCAGGCATTTTTCAACGAACCAGAGTCGATCTAATTTTTCTGCGGCTAGAAGCTGGGAAAAAATCAACGGCCATAACAGAACGTAATCATGTCGTTTCGTAACCGGATTTGGGGCACTATAGCTGCACTGATGAATGTCGGTTGGATATTCAAAAAGAAGAGGAATTTCGCGGGTGAGTGCCTGCTCGTCCGTGCTCAGAAAGTCAATGTGTTTTTCATGTTTCTGATACGTAGTATCTCCATGCTCATTGTACAGATAATTTTGAAAGCTCGACACCGATCTCGCAAACAACTCTGGCAGATAATCGACCAGACCAGCACTTTCCAGCTCACGTAACCGCCTATACGGGATGATACTCCATGAATTCTGCCCTTGTTGGAGTAGGAAATCGGCTAGCCATTTCGGTTTCGCCCACGCTAGTATCGACAGAATTAATTGATCGTAAGAAGCACCAGTCAATAAGCCATTTAATAGCCCAAATCCTTTTAACTCATTGTGATTCAGGAGACCTAAGCCAGAGAGCGTGACCAGCTTCTGTTGATCGCGGGTGCCACGAATCCCCCATTGTTCGCGGGGCCCCACTATTGTTTGCTGATCACTCAATTTCGTATAATCGCACCAGTAGCGTTTGGCCTGTTTTATGTGCTTACGTAGCGTTTCGTAATGGCGCGTATCTACGCTTTGCAGAAAAGGCAACAACTCATTTATCTGCGTGTTACGTATCAGCTCATCATAACGGGCCAGCATCACTTCCCGCGCTTCTTTATCGGCATCAGCAGTACGTGGGCTTGTTGGTCGTTTGGGCGCTACGTTCGTACCCGGAATCAGTTGACCGTTACTTGATTCGAGATAGCCTTTTGCTGTTTTTTCACGGATTAGTTTCTCTGCCTGCTGATGGCACTGGTCGGACGTATCGAAGGTTTTTGTCTGACTCTGACCACTTGTACCGACTTTCCCAAATGTTACTGTAAAACTCGTATCAGAGGTATCAATTTGCCAGAATTTATTGGATTTTTCATCTGTAAACAAAAAGTAACGCGGCATAAAGAATAGACTAAATGTAAATACGAAACCTCTTTAAAGTTACAAAAAACAGCCCCCAAAACCTAGTAATTCAGCCGCTATTTTGCCCAAAATCCTGATTTTTTAGTACCAATTCTGGAGGGAATGCATCGCTAATTAATTGGTATTACCCACATAAATTTTCAATTTTACGGCACTAATACCTCTTTCGTCCTTTTGACCTATGCGTATCAGAACCTTTGACGAATACCAGACAGCTTATCAGAAAAGTGTTGACGACCCGGAAGCGTTCTGGGCCGAAATCGCACAAGATTTCCAGTGGCGTAAACCCTGGACCAAAACCCTCCAGTGGAATTTCACCGAACCTAACATAAAATGGTTCGTCGGCGGAAAACTCAACATTACCGAAAACTGCCTCGACCGGCATCTGGCCGAACGTGGCGACCAACCTGCCATTATCTGGGAACCCAATGATCCGAACGAAGCGGGTGTTACGCTCACGTACCGGATGCTGCACGATCAGGTTTGCCGATTCGCTAACGTATTGAAACGGAACGGCGTCGTGAAAGGTGACCGGGTTTGTATTTACATGCCGATGGTGCCCGAACTCGCCATTTCTGTGCTGGCCTGTGCCCGAATCGGCGCTGTTCACTCGGTTGTTTTTGGCGGTTTTTCAGCGCAAAGCATTGCCGACCGGATCAACGATGCGCAATGCAAAGTGGTCGTCACCGCCGACGGCGCGTATCGGGGAAATAAAGAAATTCCGCTGAAAAGTACGGTCGATGATGCGCTGATTGGTTGCCCAAGTGTTCAGAAAGTAATTGTGATGACCCGTACGCGCACGCCAGTTTCGATGCTGAAAGGGCGCGATGTCTGGTGGGAACAGGAACTGAAACAGGTTACCGCCGAGTGCCCTGCCGAAGAAATGGACGCCGAAGATATGCTGTTCATCCTTTATACGTCAGGCTCGACGGGCAAGCCGAAGGGCGTAGTGCATACCTGTGGCGGCTATATGGTTTATGCCGCTTATACCTTCCAGAACGTATTCCAGTACGAACCGGGGCAAGTTCATTTCTGCACCGCCGATATTGGCTGGATTACCGGACATAGTTATATCGTTTACGGGCCGCTGGCCTGTGGCGCTACGTCGATTATTTTCGAAGGCGTTCCGACCTACCCCGACTATGGTCGTTTCTGGGATATTACCGACAAATACAAGGTCAATATTCTATATACGGCTCCAACCGCAATCCGTTCGCTGATGGGTTTTGGGCTGGAAAAAGTAGAAAACCATGATCTGGGCAGTTTAGACGTATTAGGTTCTGTAGGTGAGCCAATTAACGAAGAAGCTTGGCATTGGTACGACGATCATATTGGTAAAAATCGCTGCCCGATTGTCGATACGTGGTGGCAAACCGAAACCGGGGGTATTCTGATTTCACCCTTGGCGGGTATCACCAAAACCAAACCTACCTACGCTACGCTGCCACTACCGGGCGTACAGCCAATTCTGGTCGATGAAAACGGGAAGGAAATTGAAGGAAACGGCGTAAGCGGCAATCTCTGCATGAAATTTCCGTGGCCGGGCATACTACGTACTACCTACGGCGACCATGAGCGTTGTCGGCAGACGTATTTCGCTACGTATCCAGGCCTGTATTTCACGGGCGACGGTTGTCTGCGCGATGAAGACGGCTATTACCGAATTACGGGTCGCGTCGACGACGTACTGAACGTATCAGGGCACCGTATTGGCACCGCCGAGGTCGAAAACGCCATCAATATGCACACGGGCGTAGTTGAAAGTGCCGTAGTCGGTTATCCGCACGACATCAAAGGGCAGGGCATTTACGCCTATGTGATTACCGAAGGCGATGCCGGTGGTCACGATGCTGAACTAACCAAACGCGACATTCTGGCGACGGTGAGCCGGGTGATTGGCCCCATTGCGAAACCCGATAAAATCCAGTTTGTAAACGGATTACCCAAAACCCGTTCAGGCAAAATCATGCGTCGGATTCTGCGCAAAATTGCCGAGGGCGACACTGGTAATCTGGGCGATACCACTACGTTGCTAGACCCGGCCGTGGTCGATGAAATAAAAGCAGGAGCGATATGAACTGCTGATATACAATGCAAACACCCCGAAGGCTGATAACTTTCGGGGTGTTTGCATTAGCGGATTACTTCACTTTCACGATCTCGCCAAAGTAATTCATGAAGATGAGGTATTCCGCCGTTTTTTCACTGACGGGGTCAATGAGCCGCATGGTTAATGTAACGTAGCGTTGGCCGTTAAACGTCGGTTTATACGTAGTGTTTTGCAGTACTGAACGCTCTACTACGTCGTCCGTTTTAACAAAATACAGTAAATCATCTTTGCTGATAGTCCGTTTGAAAACGCGGCTCCCCGATTTTTTGACGGCCAGTACCGTAACCATATTATTGAAATAACACTCTTTTTCGGTCGACGTAGCACTGGTGTCCTGATCGATGGTGAGCGTAAATTTCATCGGTTTGGCCGACTCCTGATATTCGTTTGGTTTTCCTAATTTATCAGCGTTTAAAATCGACTGACAGTTTTTCGGTTTGGCGGCAGCAACAGCCGTTGTATCGACAGTCGACGTAGCGTTTTCCTGACCTTTCTCACTTCCCCCACAAGCTGTCAATAAACCAGCCACCAACACCAATACGTATGCGTTTTTCATGGGGTAAAGTTCGCAAATAAAGGGCAAGGATTGCAAGGGGCTGAGGGTAGGAGTAGGGATTACGCGGTTGGTTGGTAAAGTTGGTTTGATTGATTATTTATTCCCTGCAATCTATGCTTCCCGCAAACCGCGCTACAATTCAACGTAGCGAATTGACCTAAATTCAATCTTTTTGTGTTCTCTACAAGGTGAATTTACTACGTTCTTCGCCCATCATCTACTAACAACAGATTCTATGCAACTTCTTTACAGTTATTTACGGCGCTACTGGGGCCTGTTGGCACTTGCGCTTCTGCTGGCTGCCATTAACCAGATTTTCTCTTTACTTGATCCGTACATTTTTCGCAAAATCATTGACCAGTACGTGGTAAAACCAGATGGTTCACTACGTCCGTTAGATTTCTGGGATTTTCTGAAAAACGGGGCTGGCTTGCTTATTTTACAGGCACTTGGCGTGGCAATGGTAAGTCGGATTGCCAAGAATTTTCAGGATTACTACGTCAATGTGATTACCCAACGGCTAGGTGCTCAGCTTTATACCGACGGGCTTCGACACTCGCTTGAATTGCCGTATCAGGTGTTTGAAGATCAGCGTTCGGGCGAAACCTTGGGTAAATTACAGAAAGTACGGGCCGACGTTGAGAAATTAATTCAATCGTTTGTAAACGTGCTCTTTACGTCGATAGTCGGAATTGTTTTTGTAATGTGGTATGCCTCTACCGTGTACTGGCCTATTGCTCCCGCTTATTTTCTGACCATTCCATTGCTGGGTTTTGTGAGTTCATTATTGAGCAAAAAAATCAAGACAGTTCAGAAAACCATCGTGGCCGAAACCACTGCGCTGGCTGGTTCAACCACCGAAAGTTTACGGAATATTGAGCTGGTAAAAAGCCTTGGATTGGCTCAGCAGGAAACCGAACGGCTGAATGCTACTACCGGAAAAATTCTGAAGCTCGAACTTAAAAAAGTACGTTATATCCGCTCTTTATCGTTTGTGCAGGGTACATTTGTAAATCTGTTACGTAACGCCATCATGCTGTTTATGCTGTTTCTGGTGGTGCAGGAACGTATTACGGTGGGTGAGTTTTTCTCGCTTTTTATCTATTCGTTTGCCATCTTCGGCCCCTTGCAGGAACTGGGAAATATCATCAACGTATATCGGGAAACGGAAGCGTCGCTGGCAAATTTTCAGCAAATTCTGAATACCCCCCGCGATGTGCAACCAGCACAGCCGAAACCTGTGAATGCGCTCAATACGTTGGCATTCGACGATGTGTATTTCAAACACTTAACCGCCGATAAACCAGCTCTGGATGGCATTACGTTCGGTGCGCAGGTTGGCGAAACGATTGCCTTTGTTGGGCCAAGTGGTTCGGGAAAAACAACCCTTGTGAAATTATTGGTTGGCTTATACAAGCCGCTACGTGGTCAAATTCTTTACAATAGTATTCCTGGTTCTGCCGTAAATCTGGATGAACTGCGGGAACAGATTGGTTTTGTAACGCAGGATACTCAGCTTTTTGCCGGAACAATCCGAGAAAACCTACGCTTTGTTGCACCCGAAGCCACAGACGACGAATGTCTGAGAGCTTTGCATCAGGCAGCCGCCGATTCACTGCTAAGCCGAGCTCCACAAGGTCTGGATACGGTTATTGGCGAAGGTGGGGTAAAAGTATCGGGTGGCGAGAAACAACGCCTAAGTATTGCTCGTGCACTCTTGCGTAAGCCCGCCCTGCTGGTGTTCGACGAAGCCACTTCTGCACTGGATTCGTTGACGGAGGAGGAAATAGGACGTACTGTTCGGGAATTATCGAATTCGCATCAGCACATTACCATTTTGATTGCTCACCGACTCAGCACTATTCTCCACGCCGACCGAATTTTCGTACTGGAGCAGGGGCACGTGGTTGAACAGGGGCGTCATGAAGAACTGCTGGTGCAAAAAGGTCTTTACTACGCTATGTGGCGGCAACAAATCGGCGAACGTAAAGAACTGGCTGTTGCCTAATCTCATTTTCTTCAAACAGCAACGAGCGCGAAGCGTATACACTTTGCGCTCGTTGCTGTTTGAAAAACTTAAAGACTCTTGTTACTACTGATACTGATCATCCAGTTAATACCAAATTGGTCTGTCAACATGCCGAACGCATCGCCCCAGAACTGCTTTATGAGCGGAGCTTTGATTGATCCATTCTCTGCCAATTTCTCAAAATAGCCTGTTAATTTTTCTGCGTCTGAACCTTCCAGCGACAAGCTGAACTGGTCGGTATTGTGTGAGCCGGAGTATTGGGGGCTATCACTGGCGAGCAGTACAATATCTCCTTCAAGCCGCGCGTGCATGATTTTGGCTTTCATTTCATCGCTGTTTGCTTTGGGGTCCTGGTGCGCATCGGCGGGACCATCACCAAACGTCGAAATTGTCAGTTCTCCGCCAAAAATATCTTTGTAAAACGTCATAGCATCCCGGCAATTTCCACCGAAAAAAAGATAAGGGTTAAGCTTCATCACGTACTAAATTGTTTTAGTTCTAGGTAAGTAAGGTACCGTAAAAATAGCTACGTATCAACGTTTGTTTTCTCCCATCTGATACAACGAAGTTGTTTAGGGTTTTCTAAATAATCGTGTTTTTGACAGAATTAGCAGCCAGAAGCAAAATCTTAAGCAGTTCCAACAATATGTACAGAAAAAACGAGAATCCTTTTCTTCACACCGTACTCTCCAATGGGGCATAGCTTATTTTATTTTTTGGTGAGCAGCTCAAACAGTTCGGAGTGTTATGTTTATACCGTTAAATAAAGTGACTTATAACGAAGTTTATCCATTCAGTATCTGTATTAATAGGTAGCCTTTATAAAGCAACCCTAATAATGTAATAATGATGATACTACTATGGATTGCTATCGGCGCCCTGTTTGGCTGGGCGTTGCGAGGCATAAAAGAACGTGCCGATGCCGCCAAAAATCAACTGGTAGGGATTGACTCTCACCAAAAAGTACATGCTGTTATCGATAGCTATAAAAAACTAACCGACAAGCAGTCTAGTTTTGTGAATGAGTTACTGACGAATAGGCCGATCCTGAACGTAAATGAGGCTAAGCTCAATGAAGAATATCTGGAATTTCAGAAGGAACACGAACAAACAATCCGATCATTTATTTGATACGTTGTTAGTAATGGGAGTCGATTTTCTTTCTCGGATAATCTTTATAACTGTATGGAAACACTAGCAGGAATTCTGTTCGAGTTGGCAGTGGGTTGGCTGATTGCTCCAGAGGTGAAACCAAAACGTAGTTTTCCAAATCCGTCAAAGCAATCGTCGACTACGTAGCCCGTCTTTACTCGACGGGCTTTTTTTAGGTTAAATGATAGCGATATGCCGGTTTTCTTTGTTGTGTTTTGGACTTATTATCTGGCTATGTTAATCAATTAATTGAGGTAGTTAATTGCGTTTGCGGAAAGCAGTTGGTGTACTGCCGGTATACTTCCTGAATTGTTTACAAAAATGACTTTCATCGGTATAGCCAAATTCATCGGCAATTTGGGCCAGCGTCAGCGGACTATATAGCAATCGGGCTTCGATGAGTTTAATTTTATATTTGATGATGTACTGTTTCAGTGATTCACCTGTCTGCTTTTTGAAAAAGAGACTGATATAAGCGGGTGAATAATTAAATACATCTGCCAAATGATCGATGCTAAGATCGTTGGGCTGGTAAATGTGTTGCCGAATGTACATCAGGATAGCTTCTACTGAATCGTTTACCTGCTCCCTGGCTGGTGTCTGACTAAAGAGATTTCGGGCCAGAATCATCAGCATACTACGTAACAAACTATCCCGAATAACGGCAAAGTATTGCGACTGATGGCGTTCATATTCCTCTTCTAATACGGCTAGCAGGTAGTGTAGTTTCCGTTTTTCATGTTTATCTACAACTATTGACCCTCGGCTCTGCGAAGACGTTGAGAGTAAGGTTTTTATGATCGGTTGCCAGGCGCTGTGTTTATCTTCTGTGTTTTTATGAATTGATTCGTTGAAGCGAATAAAACAGAACTCGGTTAATTGATGAATAACAAAATAATGATAATCTTCTGGCCCTAACAGAAACACGTCTCCTTCACTATAGCTATAGGTGTTCCCATTGATATTATGAATGCCATTGCCCCGAAGTATGAAAATAATCTCGAAGTATGTGTGCTTATGTACGGCATGCACCCAAGTGGTAGCTTCAAAATGATAAATGTTAAAGGGAGTATGTAAAATGTATCGCTTCATACGTAGTGGTTGAGACTGAAAACTACCAATAAAAGATGGATTTGTACAGTTGATCCAGTTTTTACCCACTGTAGTTTTGCTGTTGTTTAAGAAGCTAACCTTCCCAAATAATTAGCCGTATGAAAAAGATAGCTTTGCTAACTGTCAGTATACTAGTGTTTTATTGTCTGCCATCTATGCGTCGAGCCGATGAATGGACTAACCTTTTAGACAAAGACCTGACCCAGTGGGAAACGTACCTGAGCTATGCCCATAAACCTGATTATAATGGAAATATACCGAGAGATGAATCTGGGATTCCTATTAAACCGATTGGCTATAACAAAGATGATACCCATGTATTTTCCATTCTAAACGAACCGGGCGGCCCTGTTTTACGGATAAGTGGTGAACTATATGGGTGTCTGTTCACTCGTCAGGAATACGAAAATTATCATCTTACGCTGCAAGTCAAATGGGGAAACCAGAAGTATGATCCCCGGAAAAATAAGTTGCGTGACTCAGGTATACTTTATCATTCTGTAGGAGAAGCTGGAGTAGAATATTGGCGTTCCTGGATGCTATCGCAAGAGTTTCAGGTCATGGAGGGACACATGGGCGATTTCTGGTGTCAGGCAAACTCCGCCATCGACATCCGGTCGTTCGCAGCCGAGGGAATTATGAATCGCGTAGCCGACGAAAAACAACCGTTTGGTTCATTTAAAAAGGGGAGTGATTTCTATTGCCTTCGGTCGGCTAATTACGAGAGTCCAGCAGGCGAGTGGACGAAACTAGAACTGATTTGCTTTGAGGGCAAAAGTATTCACCTAGTGAATGGCCATGTGGTAATGGTTTTGAAAGATTCACGCTTCACAAAGGCCGATGGGCAGGATGCTCCTCTCAGACGCGGCAAGATTCAGTTGCAGAGCGAAGCTGCTGAAGTATTTTATCGTGACATACGCATTAAACCCCTGACGGCCATGCCCGACCAGTACGCAGGATTATTTTAATCTCCCGTTGATGGTCTAGCTATTAAACAGATAAACCATGAGTAACCAGTCGAGACGAAGTTTCATTAAAACGAGTGCTATTTCATTTATGAGTATTCCCTTACTTAACACAAACGAGCCTTCAAGTTTATTTGTACATCATGTACTATTTTATCTGAAGAACCCAGCTAGTGAAGCTGATAAAGGCAAACTTTGGGAAGGTTTAACGAAACTGGCGAAGTGCCCAACCATTAAACTGGTACATATTGGCATACCAGCCGCTACGAATCGGGAGGTTATTGAACGTAGCTATACGTATTCGTGGCTTTGTTTCTTCGATAGTCCTGCCGATGAAGAAGCCTATCAGAAACATCCGATTCACGACGAATTTCGAAACAACTACGCGCACCTGTGGGAAAAAGTTGTCATCTATGATTCCGTTGGCGAAAAGCGGTAATCCAACGAAATCTGTAACAAGTTCTCTCAACAGAATATAAGTTTCCCTAAAAATATGGGATGGCTATCCTTTTCAGCATCAATACGTTTACCCAATAGGTAAACGTATTGATGCTGATTCATGTAAAATACCCGAGTGTACAGGATGGGAAAATTGATAGGTTAATACAACTTGCTGTTCGTTAACTCATTATACCCTGCCAATAGAGTTTGTTCGATATGAAAAAAGTACTCGCAATGCTCGCATTTGCCCTTTTTGGAACTGTAGGGATGCAGGCCCAGAAAATGGAAAGTGCTACGTTCCCCGACGGTAGCTTAATGAGTAGCTGGTTTACAGATACAAAAAAAATAAGCCTTGCTCAACTCGGAAAACCCTACGTAGTAACCGACTTTGGAGCAAAAACAGACAGCACGGTCATACAGACGGAAGCCATTCAGAGGGCTATTGATGCTGCCGCTGAAAAAGGGGGTGGGGTAGTGGTAATTCCAAAAGGTACGTTCATGAGCGGTGCGCTGTTTTTCAAACCCAAAACACACCTGTACGTAGCAGAAGGGGCGATACTAAAAGGGTCAAACAGTATCTCCGATTATCCTAAGCTGCCTTCTCGTATGGAAGGGCAAAGTTTAGATTATTTTGCCGCTTTGGTAAACGCGTATCAGGTCGATGGGTTTACGATTTCTGGAAACGGAAAAATCGATGGAAATGGCTTACGCTTCTGGGAGGCTTTTTGGCAACGTCGTAAGGAAAATCCAAACTGTACCAATCTGGAGGTTTCTCGTCCTAGATTGATCTTTATCTGGAAATGTAACAACGTACAGGTTCAGGATGTGAAACTGCACAACGCGGGTTTCTGGACGAGCCACTACTACCAGTGTCAGAATGTGAAAGTACTGGATGCGCACATCTATTCGCCCTACAAACCCGTAAAAGCGCCCAGTACCGATGCCATTGATATTGATGCCTGTTCAAACGTACACATCAAAGGTTGTTATATGTCGGTAAATGATGATGCCATTGCCCTGAAAGGCGGCAAAGGCCCTTGGGCCGACAAAGTGCCCAACAATGGCTCAAATACCAACATCGTTATCGAAGATTGCGAATTTGGCTTTTGTCATTCGGCACTTACCTGCGGCAGCGAAGCGATTCATAACCGCAACGTAGTAATGCGTAACTGTCATGTAAGCGAAGCCAGCCGGGTATTATGGCTCAAGATGCGGCCAGATACACCACAGCGTTACGAATACATTAGTCTCGAAAACATAAAAGGACAGGCAAACAGTCTGATCTACGTGAAGCCCTGGACTCAGTTTTACGATTTGCAGGGGCGAAAAGATGAACCTGTTTCATATTCTGATCACGTAAGTCTGAAAAACATCGAGATCAAGTGTACTACATTCTTCGACGTAGCAGTGACCGGCCGGGATAAACTTTCTAATTTCACATTTGAGAATTTTACCGTAGAAAGTAAAAATGCGGCTATTGATAAAAACGCTGTCAAGGGCTTTACACTCAAAAATGTGAAGGTCAATAATAAATTGTTAGAATAGGGCGATAATTGTTCTGCCTAAAACAAATTCGCACTTTTTTGATGATTTTATACATAAAAAACCCGGCACGGCGTTTGATAGACAATTGTTATTAACAACCCATCTACATACCCAATCATGGCTACTCAATACGTCGTTCGCTCATTTCGTGCTACGTTCCTGGCTATTTTACTCACCAGTGTTTTTGTTTCCGGATGTAAAAAAAATGGCGGTTCCGAAGTTGACCTTCGCGACCAATACGTTGGTACTTACGAAGGTGGCTATCAAAGTTCAATAAAAATTGCAACGCTTGAATTTCCGCCAGAAACTGGTACAACCAGTGTAATTGTTACAAAAGGAGCGAATCCGAAAGAGATTTACATAGAAGTAAAACTGAATCGTCCGTTTAAGGTTACGGCTGAACTGGAAGGAAATTCGTTCACAATTATTGACCGGAGTCGCGATCAGGTAACAATTAATGTCAACGGGAAATCGACCAATTACGAGGGTGATTTCAGAGCCACGGGTGTGTTCGATAAGAACCAGATTGCTATAACAACAACAACCGAAACAGTTCAGACAGGCGCAACCATTAGCCGAATTGAAGCTATTACCGGAACCAGAAAATAAGGAAAGAGACTCGTCTTTAAGATTATCATCAGAGCTACTCAACAGGATAATCTTTTTTGATTTCAGACCATTGAAAAACCCCCATAGACCGAAACGGTTAATGGGGGTTTTTTATGATTGCATTTTCCGCTCGAATGTCTTCTATTGATAACCAGTGCGGAGTGAGATCAAAATGGTAAACGTCAATTATAATACGCAGAACAGACGTAGTTGCTTAATACAAAACCTTGTTTATTAATGTGTTGTGTATACATGTGTAGGCCAAAATCTGTCCGGCGGAAGTTAGGACGTACCAACGTAATTGTTTGCATAATATATGTAGAGGATGAGGTTCACTCGTTTCTAAACAACTACTATGCCGAATCTTAATAAGCTGCAGAAAATAATATTCCGTTTACAAATAACTGGCGCAAATCACTCCATTTACAGTGACTTGAGGTGGTGCTCAAGATGCGCTACGTAATCTTCGATGAGCCAGCCTAACGTATAGGTTTGGGCTGAGGAACCAAAGGTTATGGCTTGGGCACGTATTGGTTCCGAAATGCTTTCTGCTACGTAGAGAATCTGCGTATTTAAACTACTCCAGAGATGTAGCAGATGGGCAAGAGGCCGCGTTTGATACTGATTCGCAAGAACCAGTTGATTCTGATTATAAGAGACAACCAGATATGTATCATCTGAAAACTGAGCTTCGGTAAACCGTTTCAGATTATGAAGCGCCGAATCGATGAGATGCCCCAGAATTTCCTTCTTCGACCATTTTCCCGGATCATGCTGTTTTAAGTCTGATTCCGATAACGTACTGAAGCTCGCAGGTACATCGGTAATGTACCTGCGAAGCCGTTCGAGTGCTTCTGGTAATGAACCAGCTTCCTGAATGTATGCGGGTGTCATATGTAGCAGAAAATAGCGATGATCTGGATGCGCCTAAATTAGACTTAAGTATCTCGGAAACTGATCTTTCCAGACGGGCCAGTCGTGATTGCCCCAGGGTGTTACGTCGAGTCGATGACGAATTCCTTTCTGGTTTAGAATACCCGACATCTGAAAATTATCGTCCTTGCAGAAATCATATTCTGAAGTACCCAGCACGATATTCATGTGGTAAAGCTCATTATTCTGGGCATTGGGCAGAAAGTCGGGCGGGTTGTTGTAATAGACGTTATCGTCGTAATAACCACCCAGAAACGACTTGATATTAAACGCGGCCCCCATTGTGAGCAGATGGCCGACCTGTTCGGGATGCCGGAAGGCGAAATTCAACGCATGATACCCACCAAACGATGCTCCTGATACGCCAATTTTCTGAACATTACACTCACGTTGAATACCCGGAACCAGTTCTTCGTGCAAAAAACGGTCGTATAATACGTGGTTCCAGATGCGAGTGCCGGGGTGCAGATGTTTGGCATACCAACTATCCTTGTCGATACTGTCGATGCAGTATAATTTTATCTTCCCTGTCTCCACAAACCATCTGGCCGTTTCGGTTAAGCCGAAATCTTTGTATTCATAATAATGACCCATGGAGGTCGGAAATAGCAGCACCGGATAACCCCAGTTGCCGTAAACCAGCATTTCGATGTCGCGTCCCAGATGGTGTGAATACCATCTTCGATAGTCTTCCTGCACAATGATGTTTGTTTAATGAGTGTCTAAAATTAGGCTCAAAATAGAAGAAATAGCTGGCTCCGACAAAAAACAAAGTGACGTATATCGAAAAAATTAGCTACTTTGGGAGTTGTGCTTATTACTCTTTTATTAATTTTTACGTTTATGGCTGAACTTGTACCGGCCCTATCCTGCGCAGAACACCCCACCGTTACGGTTCGGCGCGACGACTCGTTATATTCCGTTCCGTTGAAACGTACCGTTCATCTGGACGTAGTGATGCCAACGGGCTATCGGCCTGTTTCAGAAGGCGATTCTCCCAATCTGTTGCCTGTTTTATACCTCAACGATGGGCAGGATTTAGCCCGGTTGCGAATGACAGAAGTGCTTGATTCTCTGTATGAAAAACAGGCTATCCGTCCGTTTGTGCTAGTGGCTATTCATGCCGGCGACCGAATTCAGGAATATGGTACAGCCGCCCAGGCCGATTATATGAATCGGGGCAGTAAAGCGAATTTATATACCGATTTTGTGCTCACCGAATTGATTCCTTATCTCAAAAAACATTATCCCATTAGCACCGATCCTGTTCATTCCATATTTGCTGGTTTCTCGCTTGGAGGATTGTCGGCTTTCGATATAGTTTTTCATCATCCCGATCATTTTTCAAAGGCGGGTGTATTTT
Organism: Spirosoma daeguense; assembly: GCF_054776875.1. NCBI lineage: Bacteria > Pseudomonadati > Bacteroidota > Cytophagia > Cytophagales > Cytophagaceae > Spirosoma > Spirosoma daeguense. The sequence goes on along the minus strand of NZ_BAAHBF010000006.1, from coordinate 486,523 downwards.
CGGGCTCGTTATGGTGGCGTAGTAAAAGTACGGCCGATGGCTATCGCGACGAAACCGACCGGATCATGCACGATCTGGTGCGTAAGGGAACGTATCATCCAGAACTGAAATTCTGGTTTGAAGCCGGAACCGACGACGAAACAAGCGACCGTAACAACAACGGAATTATCGACGCCATTGACGATACGCTCGATCTGATGGATGAGCTGGAAAAAAAAGGCTACCAACGTAATGACAACGGGCAGCCGACCGATATTCGCTACGTTGAGGTTCAAGGCGGCAGACACGATCAGGAGACCTGGAGCAAGATTATGCCCGATTTTCTGACATGGGCGTTTCCAAAGGGCGAAAAGTGAAAAGGCGAAATAGGGCCGCTGGAGCGTAACTAATAAGGCTGATTGTTATGAAAAATATACTTGTAGTAAAGGCTTTAGGAGTGTTGGCTATTTTAGCCTGTAAAGCTCCTGACGTAGAGATATCCTCTAACGTAGCGACTTCGTTAACTGCACGAAAACTCGTGTGGGCTGATGAGTTCGATAAGCCCGGTTTGCCCGATTCAACAAAATGGGGATACGAAGTGGGCGGAAATGGATGGGGCAATAACGAACTCCAGTATTATACTCGCCGACGTAGTGAAAATGCGCGTGTTGAAAACGGAAAGCTCATTATCGAAGCCCGTAAAGAAGCTTACGAAGGCAAGAATTATACATCGGCCCGGTTGCTGACACGTGGTAAAATGTCGTGGAAACAGGGACGTATCGAAGCCTTTGCCAAGCTGCCGTCGGGGCGCGGTACGTGGCCAGCGGTCTGGATGCTGGGCGATAATATTAAAACGGCTGGCTGGCCCCTCAGTGGCGAAATCGATATCATGGAACATGTAGGATTCGACGAGGGCGTTATTCATGGCACCATCCATACCGAAGCCTATAACCATGCCAGGAAAACCCAGAAGGGCAAGCAAATTAGTATAAAAGACGCAACACAAACGTATCATTTGTATGCCGTAGAATGGACAGCCGACAAGATTGATTTTTACGTCGATAATCAGAAATACAATACAGTTGAGAAGGCCGTTTTGGGCAACAACGTAGCAGAATGGCCATTTGAGCAGCCGTTTTACCTGCTACTGAACGTAGCAGTGGGTGGCAACTGGGGTGGTCAGAAAGGCGTGGATGAGACCATCTGGCCCCGGCGCATGGAAGTCGATTACGTTCGGGTATATCAGTAAGAGGGGAAAGTGTTACGTTCGTAGAGAAGGGGGTGGCGTGTCTGATGGGCAAATCATCCCCTTCTTTCGTTTGGTGCTACGTATTCTGGAATAGTGTATCACCCTTTTATGGGATGGCAAGGTATAATTTGAATGATGATTTTTGTGTTTACGCGTCTTATTGGTTGAATGGGAAAATATAAGTACATTAACCAGCGGGTAAGGTTTAATGTAATATATTAGATTTAAGTACTTGTTTATTAGCTAGTTCATAACGAGAACCGTCTTATTGTATAACACTTTAGTAGACATGGAAGACTACAAATGTTTACCTATTACGGGCTTGAATATAACCGTTCCTTTAGCGTATGTTCAGCCAGCTTTTCGCGAGTTATTTGAGAAAATAGTTGCAAAACTTCCGCAAATAACTCTCAGGTATGATATGAGAAATTCGACGCCGGGCAATGGTTTTCTGGTTCCGCTGGCGTATAATCTAATGTCCCGCGCTCTCTCAGATTCACTATTCTTCGATGCCTTAGTTCGCTCATCAAGCGCTACAGATAACTGGTTTTTTAATTATTTCTTTGTCATGCCCAGACAACCCGGCAGCCTTCTGGATTTACCTAAAGGACAGGTCGTATCTACGAAATCGATATCAGAAGACTTCCTGAATTTTGTGAAAACGTATTCGATGAATCAGCAATATATGTTACAAACGCAATTGGTTAATCAGGAGCTAACGCTTAATTATCGAGACCAACTAATGAAGCAAGTGAATCAACTACAAGAGGTTAATAAACAGATGACTCAATTTCAGAAAGGATTTTAGGGGAAAAGGAGAATCGATATGTCAAATCCTGTTGCTTTATCTAAGCTGGAAACAAACGGTTGGGAGCCCCGTTCCAAAGATTACCCACATCTGTTTCTGATCGATATTACATGGCATGCTGGTGTTAAACCGACAGTTGAGCCGGGTAGTCTGATACGGGATGAGCCTCAATACAATGATCTTTCCTTTGCGCAGGCCGAATATGATACTGATTTTCATGGCGAAAAAACGCTCCATATCATAAAAACTATTGCCCGTCAACTTTCAGACGAACGTATTACCTTGATTGGGGTAGAGCGTAAGAATGTAAACCTTGAATCCGGCTCGGCCCGACTACGACTCAAAAACCTTCCGGAAGCGCTCATCTATGTTCAGGCAATGCTCAACACGGGGGATGTAGTTGTTATCAATGCTGCCCCCACAAATGCAGAGGAAAGCTTTTTTGATGATGGCCTGATTCGATTACTACTTAAGGCTATTGTCAGACTGGGCGGAGTTGTAGTTCTTGCCGCTGGCAACGGTAATAAGCCAATAAATTCCCCTAAACCTTCCGAGGGAATAGTTCTGGTAGGAGGAGTCGATACGACAGGGAAACCTCAGAGCAATTATGGCAAAGCGATAACCTGCTATGGTATTGTGCCGTATATGTTAGCCAATAAAATCATATTTGGCCATAGTTCTGCTGCAACAGCTTACATAGGTGGCTTTGTAATGATGATTCTCAATTATGCCCGTTTCAATAATATAACACTAATGGCGGCTGATATACCTATTCTGCTTCAGAAAGGATCAATGTATATGCCGTCTCAAGAACTTCGTATGGTAGTGCCAGACTGGAATGCGGTCTGTAAGCTGCTTAAAAAACGCATATGGTAACGCCAAAACTAAGCTTTATCGGTATGCAACCTTGTATTATCTTATCTATTCACATAATAAAGCCCTATAAATCAACATGGCTATATTCACCAGCTTGACAGATACGCAGCAAGTTTACCTGAATGGACTTCGTGAAGGAAAGCGCAAAGAGTCAGAACTAATTCTGCGTCCAAAATTACTACAAACGCCCCATCTGGACGATTTCGCTTTCTTTCGAGAGTTTTTGCAGGATAACGGTAATTCTACTCCTGATTCGCGTGATTTAGCACTACGTGTCCCGAAACAAACAGTACAACAACTGCTGGCCTATTTTGACAGCCGCAATTGTCTGGGTATACAAACCTGTTTTGGATTCGATAAACCAATAGCGCAGGGTGGACAAGTGCAACTACTTCATAAAGGCAGTTTCTACACCGGAAATCCACCATTGCCTGACCCTGAAGTCTGGAATAATTTCTATATAACAAACCAGAATGGTTTCAATTTACCCGAGATGTATATCAATCTTGATCAGCAACAGTCAATTCGGGTCACCAAAGCACGCCAATATCTGAAACAGTTTCGCGCCTATTATCCGGGACGTACTATCCGGAGTAATCCATATATTCATGGCGTAACATTGCCTGTAAAATCCATACTAAACTTGCTTAGCACTGACCCAGACTATATGCAGGCCGAGACGCTTACATTCCAATGGGGTCTTACAGTTTACTACCCCGGCGAAAGAACAATGGGAAACATGACGCTCCTGATTGGAACCGATGGATTTGTCGCAGGGCCAATTATTGAAATTCGCACAGAAGAAATCGCTGGACCGGGCCTTGGTGACTGTCCGCCGAAATCGCCTTGTTAATTGATGAAACAAGAAGAAAGGATAGCTTTTTGATGAGTTATCTTTTCTTCGATTAAAGGAAGGTTAACACGAGTAACCATGTCTGTTGAAACGATATTAGATATCCTTTATCATGTCTGTTTTGGAGTTATCCTGATTCCACTCTGGATTGGATTCAGGCATTGGTCGAAACTTACCGTTGCTGATAAATGGATTATTGGTCTGCTAACTTCACTGCTTTTATTTGAAGTACTGGCCGATATTTTACGATTCAACAGGGTTAGAAACCATTTTCTGTATTACTTTCAGACTATCAGTGTGCTCTGGTGTGGCAGTTTATACTATACCCGAATTAGAAAATGGGAGTGGTGGCCGTTATTAATTGCATTGGTTGTTTCTGCACTGATTCCTGCCGAAGTTATTTGTTGGGTAGGCTTTAACTATATAAATTCCAGTACACTGGCATTATCAAAATTAATCTTAGCCGTCTATGCATTTGATTCTCTTCGCCGATTAATTGACGACCAAACCAACGTATCACTACGTACCAACCCGTTATTGTATCAGCATGCTGCTTTTTTGATATACGGCTTTTTTTCGGCAGGGACCATGTATTTCAGAAACTACTTTATTGAAACATCGCTTGATTTATATTTCTTCTTCGATACACTGACTGTGATGATAAGTGCTGTTGCGTTTGCCTTATTCGCTAAAGGATTCACACATCAGATATATGCCTTTACAAAACCCTACAATCCGTTATGAACAACTGGTGGCTTCGGTTGGTCTACGTGTTAATGAGCCTGTTTCTGGAAGTGGCTGTTAAGGGGCAGTCGGTGATCATAAACGATGTTAAATTTATTGAACGATACTACGTTAACGATGATTTGCCACCTTCTGAATTTAAGCGTGGAGATACAGTTGTAACGACTAATTACCGCTATAACAACTTACTTATCTATCTGCAATCACCATCCGCTCACCCAACCTATTCGTATGAAGTAAGAAAACTCTTTAAGGGAGCAATTGCGACTCGTGATAGCGTCCTTTTTCTACCAAATTTGCCTAACGGAGAGTTTATTATTCATATTCGTGATCTGACTAATTCGTCAATCCAGCCTATACAGCTCAAATTAGTTATCGAATCTCCTCTCTGGCTTCGCTGGTGGTTTTTGCCGATGATGTTCCTGTATGGACTTTTGTTTATTAGCGCCGGACTCTACCTGCTCTATCGCTACCGACTTCGCCAGTTTCTTCGATTACAGCGTGTTCGCGACCGAATTGCCCGTGATCTGCACGACGATATGGGGAGCTATCTGAGTAGCATCAGCATTTTGAGTCAGACAGCCCATCGTTCGGTTATAAAAGACCCGGCTAAGACGCAGGCCACCCTCGAACGTATCGGAAAAACAGCCCGACAGATCATGGATTCAATGGGCGATATTGTCTGGAGTATTAATCCTTCGCACGATTCAATGGAACAGGTCGTTGGGCGTATGACCGACGTAGCATCCAGCTTATTTACAACTGGAAATGAGTTAGAAAACAACGTAGCGTTTCAGCTTGACATAGCCACCGATGTTCGACAGATGAGCTTGCCAGCCGAGACTCGGCGCGATTTTTTTCTGATTTATAAAGAAGCTATCACCAACGTAGCACGTTATGCTAAAGCCAGTCGGGTAGGGGTAAAGCTTTGGTTCGAACGAAATCAGTTATATCTGAAAGTTGAGGATAATGGATGCGGGTTTGATCCTGAAAACCCAATTCGGCAAAACCCATCGGGAGGAAATGGGCTACGTAACATGCACGCTCGCGCTTCTTTGCTAAACGGTACACTTACTATCGAATCAACACAACAGAAGGGGACAAGTGTTTTATTACGTTTCCCGATTTAAAAGACACGTGGTGTATCCCCTAAATATGGGATAGCGTAGAATAGCCCATCGCCCTACCTTTACATGAGGTGCACAATACGGATTTTTTCTGAAAGAAAACGCGTTGCTGCTCACGATGTTATCGTTTACTTATTCTGCTTTTATCCATGCCAATCCGTGTTCTGATTTATGAAGATAACGCTCCGCTACGTGAAGCACTCAGTGCTTTGGTAGATGATACGGAAGAGTGTGTGCTGGTTGGCGCTTTCGGCGATTGCCTGCGAGCCAACGACCAGACGTATCAACTTCAGCCCGACGTAGTGCTGATGGATATCGATCTGCCCGGTCGTGATGGTATTCAGGCTGTAACAAGTTTGCATCGTGAATTTCCGGTTGTGGAAGTGGTAATGCTTACTGTTTTCGATGATGACGATCGGGTATTTAGAGCATTATGTGCGGGTGCATCGGGCTACTTGCTAAAACAAACCTCCCCCGATCAGATAATTGAAGCAATTCAGTCGGTTTATGCTGGCGGGTCGCCCATGTCGCCCAGTATTGCCCGTAAGGTGATTCAATCGTTTACAGCTCGCTCTGCCAAATCCGCCAACCTAGATCAGCTCACCAGCCGCGAAAGTCAGGTATTGCATTATCTGGCGCAGGGTATGAGCTACAAACTCGTTGCCGCAGAGCTGGGAGTAGGTATTGAAACGGTGCGGACGCACATCAAACGAATTTATGAAAAACTCCATGTGCATTCCGTTGTAGAAGCGGTAGCAAAATATAAATTATAAAGTGCCAAAGTACACTAAGCCTAAGCGGAGATGCTTATATTCAAGCCATTGCTTTAGAGCTATATGCAATCCACACTGTATAAATATCTTTTATGGATTCTTCTTTGGGCACCTTTTGTGGCACGGGCGCAAGTGCCCCACTATCTGAAATTTCGTCACTTCACCACGAAAGATGGCCTGAGTAGTCCGCGAATAATCGATTTTATTCAGGATCGGCGCGGTTTTTTGTGGATTAGTACCGAGAGCGGCATCAACCGATTCGATGGACGTCAATTTCTTCAATATCATCTACCAGCCCGGCAGCCCGGCGGCTCCATCGACAATACATATCAGAAATTTGCCATCGACAAACAAGGGCAACTCTGGGTATTGAGCCAGATGGGACTTTCCCGTTACGATATTACCCGCAATCAGTTTAGGCTCGTGCCAACACCCTTAGATGGGCACGTCAGTCGCGATAGTCACCATATTCTTTATGATTCAAGCCGAACCTGCCTTTGGCTTGCTACGTCGCTGGGATTACTTCGGTACGATCTGCGAACGGGTAAAACCAGTACTACGTCGATACGGGAGATGTTTCGGCCGTTTCGGATAGTTCTTACGAAAAATGATCAGGTAGTAATTGCGGCTTCCGAAGGCGCATTTGTCTATGATCCGGCCACAAATAAGAACCGGTTCTACCCTGTGGATGATGATCCGCAGGAGCATTTCTTCTGTGCTTTTGCCGATAAAGATGGAACAATCTGGATGGGACGTAACGGACGTGGACTTGTTGAGTTCGATCCTACTACTGGTCAGGCCAAACACTATTTTCCTCCCGGCTATGGATTCAATCAGAGCTTTATTGCTGTACATGATATCTGCACGGTTCCGGCCATTACTGGCGATTCCATTCTGTGGATAGCAACCCATAATCAGGGGCTTCGTTTTTTTAATCGCCACTCCCGGAAATTTGTTGGTGATTACGTAACAAAGGCGAACTTACCCGAGGGGCTAGTCAGTAACCAGATTGACCGATTATGGCTGGCTCCAGATGGAAACCTATGGCTGGCTGATCAGGCACTTGGATTGCTCGATCCAAACGATCAGGCGATTCAGCTTGAAACACTAAATCTTTCGGGTATTCAATTAACATGCATGATACCTCAAAAAGAAAAACCCAATCACTTGTGGATTGGTACATTGGGGTGGGGGGTATTTGATTACGACCTGGATGCTGGAACCGTTGAAAGTATGGACTCACAAAACCATAAACTACGAAAATTGCCAGAGCGGGCTAATCCGCAAAAGTATCCGCAAAAGTATATGAATGGGTTTTGTTACGACAAACAAGGCCGGCTCTGGACTGCTACGTCGGGTGGGGTTTACGTATATAAATTTGGAAAACAGGTCAAGTATTTTTCGCTTATTTTCAATGGGAAGTCAGCATGGTGTACGTACATCAATATTGATAAAGACGGAATAATTTGGTTAGCCGCCGAAGAGAATTTATGCCGCTTAAATCCTGAAACAGGCCAATATTCGTATAGCCGATTGCCTTCCTGGCCTGAACAAACTGACTTTCCCATACCATTAGCAATTTTGCCCGATGATAATACGATTTGGGTGGGCACCACAGTTGGTCTGTTTCAGATTGACCAGAATACAGGCAACGTAGTAAACCGATTCAGAGAGAATACCGGTGGTAAATCATTGCATCATAACGCAGTTTATTGTGCTCGAAAAGACCGGAAAGGAAGCTTGTGGCTGGCATCGTATGAGGGAGGGGCCAAGCGATTTTGGCCACAAACGGGCAAAATGGAGCGAATTAAGGATATCGACACCAGAAATATCCGGCCAGAGTGGATCGATGAAGATGCGTTTGGCTATATCTGGATTCAGGCACAGGAAGGTTTTTATCGGTATCAGCCTGATCGTCGGAAATTGGAGCCTTTTAAAAATGAGATATCAAGTTTTTTACATGAGCAATTTGCCGTACCGGTGAAAAACGAACAAGGCGAATGGTGCGCTGTGCAATCTGGTATTTATTATACGGTATTAAGACCCGAACGCGTTCCGATTTATTATAAAATTCCGAAACCCTTAATTTCTGAATTCAGCATTTTCGATAAACCACAACCATTTGATCCCGATAGTAGCCATATACGTACTCTATCGTTACGGTATGATCAGAACGTATTGAAATTTACATTCACCAGTCCGCAGTTTTCGCGCAGTGCAGGGCTTCAGTTTGCTTATCAGTTAGTTGGTTTCGATGAGCGCCGGGTGCTGACCGATAAAGACCTCAGTGCTACGTATACCAATCTGGATGGAGGAGATTATATATTTCGGGTTTGGTCGGGCAATGCGCAGGGATTATGGAACCAATACCCGGCCGAATTTCGGATTCATGTCGAAACGCCTTTCTGGCGAGCCTGGTGGTTTTATGCGCTTTGCGCTCTGATTTTTGTTGGGGTTGTTTATGGCGTGTTTCGTTATCGGGAAGAAGAACGAATTCGACTGCGGCTCATTCGCGACCGGATTGCCCGCGATCTGCACGACGATATGGGTAGTTACCTGAGTAGCATCAGCATTCTTAGTCAGACGGCCCGCCGGTCGCTTGATCGTGACCCTGAAAAGGCACAGACCACACTTGACACCATTGGCGAAACCTCCCGACGTGTAATGGATAAGATGGGCGATATTGTCTGGAGTGTAAACCCCGAATATGATTCGTTAGGCCAGTTGGCCGAGCGATTACGGAACGTAGTGGCTGCCTTGTTCCAGAACACAGATGTTGTCTGCTACGTCGATATTGACGAAAAACTGTCGGGACTTATATTAACGCCTGAACATCGGCGGGATCTGTATTTTGTTAGTAAAGAAGCACTTACCAACGTAGCAAAATATGCCCGGGCCAAGCAGGTTCTGGTACAATTTCGCCAGATGAATGGTCAGTTACAATTGACCATCAGCGATGATGGATGTGGCTTTGACTATCCGCAACTACAGCTACAGAACTCGTTGGGTGGAAATGGCCTGAAAAATATGCAGACTCGTGCTCAACAAGTAAATGGTACGTTGTTAATTGAGAGTGTGCTCGAAAAAGGGACTACCATTACGTTGCTGATGAAACTATAATCAGGTCCAGGCATTTGCCAGAGGAGTGTTTTCTGACGGTTTGATTGAGTTAGCTGATTGAAGCAAAATCGGGCAATCAGTGGTAAACGTAGTGCCCTGTGCTGCTTCTGATCAGATACGCAAATGCCTCTGTAAATCGTCAATACGTTGGCGAATACTTTTTAAAACGAGCCCACTCGTATCATTGCTAACGTCAAAACCAACGCCATCGTCTCGAATAACAATCGATAGCGTATTGGATTCAGTACGTAGCGAAAGCCACACCTGACGGGCATGGGCATGTCGGAAAATGTTTGTCAGACATTCTTTAGCAATCAGGTGAATTTCACGGCGTTGCTTTTCTGAAAGGCTCAACGTAGCACTGATTTCGCTGATGTCGATATGAAGACGAACCGCACTATCCTGAAAAAGAGCATAAGCCGTTTCGCGGATACATAAGCCTACGTCCTGTAACAAATCGCTCGACGAGTTCAGGCTCCATACAATCTACAGCCCATAGTAGACATAAAGTTGTTTATACTGCCAGAGAAAAGAAAGGAATGCATAGCAGGTCATCATGAATAGCATTCCATCTAAAAAGATACGTAACGTAATTGAGCGTGGATAGCATTTCGTTATAAAATAACGAGATAAGTAACTTTATATAGAGTTAAAGTATAAAAATTGGCTGAGCGAAGTATTGATTAAGTAGTTGCTTGGGCTGCTACGAATATATTATACGGCTCAGTGATGTAAGAATGCGTTTTATCCCCCTTTCATGGGATGGCGTAGCAGTTGAGACATAGCGAAGTTTAAGCCATAAAATGCTACGTCATGTTTAGGCTATCTGATCCACACCTGTTTATTTACGTTTTGTCTTTTTATGATTACTCGACTGGTAGAGGGCTTTTCAAGTTTCTTCAAACCAGCTATCGAGGTTATCATCGGATTTATGAACGTGCGGTAATTTTTCAATTTCTGGGTTATGACTCCTGAAGAACTTGGCCGACGGGAGATAACCTGGGAAAAAGAGTTTGCTGAGCGCTCGGCTCGCTGGTTTCGATTTAAGTTGAAAATCAGCGGCAATGTCAGCATTGTGCCCGTTCGGCGTAGTGGAGGCTCTTCAAGCACACCACGACTGGCTACTAGCTCAGTCCATACCCGAAGTCGCACACCAACAGATCGAATGAACACAACTGCTTTATCCGCATCGCTACAAAATGAGGTCGGCGCTGGGTTTGTTGGTGCTTTTCAGATGGCTGATGGCAATTTGATGGAACAGATATTGAGTGGCGTAGCTAGCAGCAACCAATCAAGAACCATTACAGAACGATTGATCGACATTTTTTCTGGGCAATTGAGTCATTCATTTGGGCGAGGTATTTTCTCCGTGAGCGCTACCACACCCAATGGACAGGCGTTACGCGAAGGATTTATACTGACGCTTGAGGGAACCGCGAATGCCAATCCATTTATAGAGCGGATTGTAGAGCGAATTTTAGGACAGTCTGGGCGGGCGGGTGATTTAGATGGTTATGCTGCTGCAACGCATCGGACTACTAGCGGGCGGGTGCGTCGGCAGGATGTTCGGATTGATGGACGTGCCACATTTTCGATACTGCTGGGGCCAACCGAAGCAGCTTTAAGCCGATTAGGACAGACAATTGCGCGAACGACAGCAGCAGGGTCTACCGAAACAGCCGTATCAATGGCTGCCAGAGCAAGTTGCTGGACATCGACCGCCTTAATGCAGATTGCTTTCGAAGTTATATGGGGAGTGGCTGAAATGCCTTCAGAAACAAGTGCCAGAGCGAATCGGGACCTGAATATTAATTTTTGCGCTGTTGGCTATCTGGATCAGGTCAGGCAGGCAATACGTGACGCCAATACGTCGACCACTACAATCTTGGGGTCTACATGGCCAGGCTACAACGTTGGTGTTCGCAAAGCAACAGCCGACGTAAATAGACTTGGTAGCGGACAGGCTGTATGGGAACGTATTGTTCAACAGTATGGAACGAACGATAGAAGCACACTCACGATGCGTATCTATAGATACCTACGGAGAGGGAGCGGTTCGTTAGAAGGGGCCAATATTCTGGATGGTAGTTTTCAATCATAGTGTTCTGAGTTTATTATTTCTGTCTACACAATAACTAACTGAAGTCATGCATTTAACGGACGTATATAGTATACCGTTATTTTTACTTTGTTTTGTTACTAAGCTGACGCCAACGGGTCGCGAAACCATAAATTTTGCAATGTATCACTCAATGCCACTACGTCTAAAAACGGCTTGCGTTGAACGGGTAAATGCGTTTATCACAGAAGTACCAGACAAAAATTGACCGTATCCCCCTTTTATGGGATTTTGCGCCAGTCGGAAAGTATTGACATTTGATGCGTCAAATGAACTTTCTGCTTCAATCTGCACCATTATGAGACCCTTTCTATCGCCAGTCCTTTGGTTGAGTATCTGTTTCGCCTTCGTGCTGAGTTTGCAAAACTGCAAAAAAGCAGAGCCAGACCCTGTGAAACCCGGTGGCGGTACCACAACACCCGGCAGCAGCACCACGGCAACAGCCAGCGGTCCAGTGATTAATCAATCGATTACCGTGGCAAGTATCAGTAGTACATCGGCAGTGATAACGGCAGTCATTGATGGCAATGGTGGAGAGGCCATTACGACTCACACCATGAACATAGTTGAGTCTGCTACCAATAAACAAGCTAAATCCATTACGTTAGGCGCAACGAGTGGCCCTTTTCCGCTTACGGTAACACAGGCTATTACAGGATTGACAGCCGACACGAAATACAAAGCGATTTTCGTCGTAACCAACAAAGTTTCATCGACACAGAAGGAAACTGAGTTTACAACTACAACTACAGCGAAAATTACCTTGTCAACTCTGACACAGAGTTATGTGGAATCAGTTACGGATTATTCAATTAAGTTTTCAGCCGTAGCGATAAATTATCAACAGGGAGCCAAGCTGACTGCAACTGGCTTTTGCTATTCCGATACGAAATCGCAACCAACTACCGATGACGCAAAGGTGAGTGGAGCTGTGTCGAGTACGGGTGCTACGTCTACTTTTTTCGAGGCTGAGCTAACAGGGCTTAAGGCTAGTACGCCCTACACAATACGAGCGTATGCCGTGGTTGATGGCGTAACGTATTACAGCAACGCACTTCAGGTTTCTACCATAGCAAAAGCCAGCAACGCAACGGTTACACGCCGGGCCAACTTCCCCGGCATAGCCCACAGTCAGGCCATTCAGTTTTCGCTGGGTGGGAAATTCTATATGGGAGCCAATCAGCGAGCGGCAAATGGGTCAACAAGTCCAAACTTTTGGTTTGAATATGATCCGGCTACCGATAAGTGGACACAGAAGGGCAACATAACTATCAGTAGTGGTGCGTATGCTGGAGGCCGTTCTGGTATTACGTATGTAGCGAATGGGAAAGGGTATTTTGGCTTCTCAACAGATTTTACGGCCAATACGGAGCTTTGGGAGTATGATCCGGCTACCGATAAATGGACTCGTATTGCTACGGGACTGACCAACCCCCTTCGAAGTCCGAATCTCCTTCTTCATTCGCAGGTACAGGTTGGTACCAAAGTATACCTGATTGGTCAGGAATTGGGTACTACGTCGGCTATCCGGTTTTATGAATATGACATTGCCAGCCGGACGTTTACACAAAAAGCCGTACCCGCCGGAACCAACTCGTCTGGCAACAAACTGGTTGCCTTTAACAATACCGTTTATGCCCATCTCGGAACGGCATTTGCCGAATATAATGCCGCCAGCAATATCTGGACGACGAAAAAACAAGTACCAGCTTCTTCGGCTTCAAACTCGTATGGCATTCAGCTAATAAGTGCCGTTGGTGGAAAACTCTATGGACTTGGACAGGAAATTTTTGAATACAATCCGTCAGACGATTCGTGGAAATCTATACTGAAATTGAGTGCTGCTGACCGCCCAACCGAAAACAATTCCCTTTCGTTCGAACGGCCAGATCGACTATTTATCGGTGCTAGCGTTGGGCTTTATTCCGACAAATGGTATGAGTTTAAACCATAACTATCCAGCCCATCATTATGAAACGTATCATTAGCATTCTGCTTCTACTTGGGGTGTGTTTGCCAACACTGTTTGATGGTTGTAAGCCCAAAACAGAAGAAAGCCCACAGCCTAATCCCTCTCAGAAAAGCCCATATTTCATAACGACCTATGGTGCATCGGTGAAAGATATGGGTATGCTCATGAGAGATACTACTCGTAAAGAGATTTTCGCATTTTTCGGACCAAAGAACACTGCTGGGGAGCTGATCGGTGTTCGGCAGATTCTTTTCTTCCTGGGAAAAGAAAATACGATAGCTGTATTACAACTGAATGAGCAGATGCTACCAACGCAACTTGCCATTCAGTCGATGGGAGGGGATCTAAAACTGCTATTTACCTTCACAAAACCTGTTGTAAATACAGGAGAGGTGGAGATTCGGTGCCAGAATGTAGTGACGAAAGTAACATCTAGTCCTATTCAGGCAAACGTTGGTGAAACGTTTAAACTTCTACCCCAATTAGCTCAACGGCTCAGTTCCCGGAAAAATGGTAGGGTAGGTGAAGGGGCCAGACAAGCGGCCTGTACACCTAGCTGGGTCGATGATGTGCGCTTGGCTCTTCAAGCATCTGGCTGTATTTTGTCGGTGATAGCACCCTTTGTTTCTGCAAAAGACCTTCTAGAACAAGAAATTTTTAATGACTTGGAAACTCAACTAGAGCGGGAGGCAGCAAAGAGGATCATAGGCGGGGCGCTCTTTGTGGGCAATAGTGGTGCTATGGGGCTAGGCTGTAAGGGCGCTTACGATAACATGGAAAAAGTAAGCAATGGAGAGTGCCTGGACGATCCAACAGCAGTTGATTTTATTACTGCCTGCCCGCCAAGTAGCTGGTTAAGTATGGCTGCTACAGTAGCTACTGGAGGTAGTGTCGGCGCATTTGATGCGGTTACCTGTGCCGTCGGAATGCTGGATTTTGCCATTGGTTTAGGAAGGGCTTTGGCACGAAGCTGGGGCGATCCACATTTGATTTCGCTTGATGGGGTGAAATTTGATTTTCAGGCAATGGGCGAGTTCGTAGCCATCAAATCAACTACCGATAAGTTTGAAGTACAAGTACGCTATGGTGCGCCGGGGCAGAGTAGTGTGACGTATAACCAGGCCATTGCTGTAAATACGGGAGCCGATATAGTGAGTTTCGAACTGAATAAATCGTACCTATATGCTAATCAGCAAAAAATAAACCTTACACAACTGGAGGGTAAACCCTATCCATTGTCGGGAGGGAGTGCACTTATGAAAACGAATAATGGCGTGTTAATTATTACGCCTAATAACGACCAGATTTTATGTAAGGGAAGGGATTTTGAATTTCAGCCTGCCGATAATCGAAAAGGAAAACTAATTGGCCTGTTCGGTAATTACGACGGTAACATGAGCAACGATGGACGTACGCGGGATAATAAAGTAATAAACCTGCTACGTCCCGACGAACTCTACCCAGCCTTTGCTGATAGTTGGCGGATTACACAGACCGAATCCCACTTTTTCTATGAAAATGGGGCAACTACCGAAACCTATACCGACCGGGCAAAACCGAATGATAGACAACCCTATTCCAGTCTCTCATTGGCAGATCGGCAAAAGGCCGAGGCTCTCTGTCGGCAAGCGGGCGTCATTCGTGAGCCTGAGCTAAGTAATTGTATACTGGATGTAGCCATTACGGGCGATGCTACGTATGCTACGTTGGCTAGTCTGGTGGCTCAGGCTAATCCTTCAGATAATAACTTTCTAGTACGTGCTGACTTTTCTGGCAAAGCAGCCGAAGGGGCTGTGGGTATAACCGTGGGCGACAAAATATACGCTGGCTTAGGAAAACAAAGTAAAGATTGGTACGTCTACGATCCGGCTACGGATCAGTGGACACAGAAAACCACCATGCCCAATGCAAAAAATACGTATGGCTATGTTGGCACGTTCGTTCTGGGCACAAAGATCTATTTCGTCGGTGGAGCTATCGACAATACCCGAACCGATCAGCTTTGGGAATACGACGTATCGGCCGACAAATGGACGCAGCGTAAAAGCATTCCGGGAGGAGCACGCTACAACATAGCTGCTTTTGCTGCCGGAGGTAAAGGCTACGCTCTGTTTGGTGCAACGGGTTGGGGGCTGGGTGAGACGGATTATCCGACCAAAAGTGCTACGTATGAATATGACCCCGCTACAGATAACTGGACACAGAAAGCCGATTTTCCGGCTAAACCCAGAGGGAATAACATCACCAATGTAGAATTTAACGGTATCGCAACGGTTATTAACGGTCGCCCATTTGTAGGTGGTGGATCGGGCAGTAATACGGTTTGGAGCGATTGGTATGAATATATACCCAACCGAAACGTATGGGAGAAACGAGCGAATTCGTTCGGGGCAAAATACTACTGTTCGATTGGTAATACGTTCTATTCCATCAATGATCGCTACGTGCAGAGCTACGACGCTACGTCCGATACCTGGACGAAGTTTCCGGGTGAGGAAATCTATTTGCCACTGCAAACCAATACGTTGCGAGGAATTTATCAGTTACCTGTTGTGAATGGGAAAGCGTATATGGGATTAGGTACGGCTACTAATAGCGTGGGTAACAAGGAGTGGTGGAGTTTTACGCCATAAAGGCCGTTACGTTCTTGTTATTTTTTAGTTACACCACACCATTTTTCTATCTATTCTTATGAAAACGTTTCATCGCCTTTTCGTGGCTTTGGCCATGCTGGGTTTACTTAACCTAGTATCCTGCAAAAAAACTGACCCTGTTGTTACGCCCGGCGGAACCACCACAACGCCCGGCTCGAATACCACTACTACAGGCACCACCAAAAGCTCGGCCAAAGACATACTAGGTTTTGAATTCAGTGGGCTGAATCCGGTCGTGAAGGCAACTATCGACGCTACGGCCAAAACCATTGCTGCTACTGTTCCGGCCAATACAGACGTAACGAAACTGGCGCCATCCATTTCGCTGTCAGCAAAGGCTACTGTCTCGCCCGGTTCGGGCGTAGCGCAGGACTTTTCAAAAGCTGTTACGTATACCGTTACGGCTGAAGATGGCAGTACACAGGCGTATACGGTTACGGTTAGTAAAGTACCTGCTACGTCGTCGGTTTGCCGGGTGGTGTCGGTTGTCGGTACGTCAACCACAGGCGGATCTAAATCAACGTATCAGTTTGATAATCAGAATCGACTGAGTCAGATTAAAAGTGATAATACGGATGCGAGCGGGACTGTAACCTCATCGAATACAACGGTTTATACGTATGATGCCGACGGCTTTGTAACTCGTTCGGTGCGCAGTTACTGGTATGCTACTCCGTCAAATTCGAATACCAAGGAGATGACAACTACGTATGCCTATCAAAATGGCCGGATGATAAAGACGGAGCTGGTGATAACGAGTGTAGGCGGAACTAGTTCCAGTTCAGCAACGCAGTATGACTATGATTCTCAGGGTAATGTGAATAAACGGATCAATACGTCGTCGGCTGGTTTACAGGAAACCACTACGTTTGCCAATGGAGCCGTTACGGCTATCACAAGCAATCAGGCTACCTATACGCTCAATGCGCAGGGATTTATGACCAAACGAGTCAACACAAATGGTACGTTTTCGGTGTACCAATATAATGCTGTGGGCTATAACACTGTAATCGAAAACTATACTGTGCAGGGTGTGAAAACAGGCTATACGGCCTATCAGTCGGTTGATAAAGAGATAATGACACCTATAAATCCATTGGGTTTTAAAGGGCACCCAACTAGTGTACCATCGCCGTATGGAAACAATGGGTCGACGGCAAAAATGGTTATCTATACAATCGATACCACCGGGAAAGAAACAAAAACCAATGAATACACCTATGCTTATCAGGGAGATAGCCGGGGTAACGTAGCGAGTTATGTCTATACAAGTAGTTTTCTGTCGGGTACAACGATGGTGACCACTACCACTACGTATACCTACGAGTATGCAGGTTGTCAGTAACGAAACAAGTAGGATAATCTTATGGATCGGTTGCTTACTCGCTTCTGGGTTAGTCTACTAGTATACTGATATAACACTATCTACACCATGTATAAGTTCTGTTTAATCAGCGTACTCGCCTGGGCTTTTGCTACTTCGTTAGCCGCTCAGGTGTTGCCCCACCGAATGCGTGTAGGACTTTCGGTCGATGTGCTTGGCGCTACGTTTGGTATTGGTACGCAACTGCACGGATCGCTACGTATCACCGACGATTACCGGGCTTTCGATGATAAACACAACTACATCAACATAGGCATCGGCACAGGAGCCGGGTTTACGGGGGGCGCTGGCATAGTCGGCCAGACCGTGCCGCACTACGTCACCTACGGCATAGGTCGGGGGAGGGCCATGGTTGAGTTCGGGTATGCTGGTGTCTGGATGGAACGACTGACGATAGAAACCGTGGTGACACCGGGAGGGACTTTTCGGGATCGCCAAACGGCATGGCTGTATGTTCCGGCTCCTTTGATCGGTTATCGGTATACGGCCTATAGCGGCTTTCTATTTCGGGCCAATCTGGCTCTGATTCTGCCCGGCGTGTCAGTTGGCTGGATGTTTTGATCGACAGAGATCAGGATACGTACTGCGGTCAACGGGTTTGGTGCGCTTCAGGAGCCAAGCCATCCGCCATACCCTGTATTCCTATCTTCCGGAGTGTCATATCCCCCTTTTATGGGATGGTTTCCCCCTTTTTTCGTCTTGATCTTTGATGAAGCAATGTATCTGCAAAAGTAGGATATGCTTTGGCGAAAATGCCCCGGCATAGCTTATTAATACACGTATCTATTCATCCACATAAATAATACCACCATGTTTAAGCTCTATTCACTCCCCTCAGCGCGACTGTGGTCCGCTTTTTTGCTATTTTTTTGCTATACAGTCACGGTTGCACAATCGGTTACTCCACTAACTGGGCCTACGCCCGGAGGGAGAAATCCTAGCGAATTTGCTGTTTATAACGGACGCTTATACTTCAGCGGTATAGGCGAAAATAACACGAACAAATTATGGTCGACGGACGGAGCATCGGAAGGAACCCGGCTGGTCGAGACGCGCGAAGGTAATTACGCATCAGAACCCAAAGGGTTAACTGTTTTCAGAGGTCGGCTTTATTTTTCGGCTCAGACGTTTGTTGGGAGCAATACATTTCAGGTTAGCCGGGGCCGTGAACTGTGGGTGAGCGATGGCACGCCCTATGGTACGCATCTGCTTAAAGATATTGCCCCGCTAAATGAATCGAGCGATCCGCAGCACTTAACTGTAACTCAGGATAAATTATTTTTCACCGTTGCCACCGCTTCAGGGCGAGAACTGTGGGTGAGCGACGGTACGCCCGATGGAAGCCGACGCTTAGCCGACGTAGTGGGCGTTTCGGTAGGGGCCAATGATCCGACAGGGTTGACTGCGGTAGGCAATAAACTCTTTTATACGGCCACAGTAGTTGTTAATGGCGATAGAAGCCCCGGTTTATGGGTAACCGATGGAACGAGCGGTGGTACTCGTCTGGTAAAAGGAGGGCGGGAATCCATAGGGCAAATGGACCCTTTCTGGCGTACCAACCCAAGATCATTGACTGACTTCAACGGAAAAGTTGTATTTGTTGCCAGTGGAAGAAATAACGCTAATCAGGTTACCGACGACGAACTATGGGTTAGCGACGGAACCCCCGAAGGAACTGATGGCTTCGATCTACATGCTTTCTCCGGCGTATTTGTTGGGGTTAGTGCACCCAATTTTACCGTGTTGAATAACCTGGTTTATTTCCGGCCGAACGATGGTAAATTGTGGGTTTCTGATGGAACCTTTGCCGGTACAAAAGCTTTAAAATCAGTTGTTGGCTTTGAATCTGCCCGCGCTTTTGGAGGTAAACTTTTTTTCTCGGCGGGTAATGAGTTGTGGGAATCCGATGGTTCGGAAGCGGGCACGCGGGCTGTGAGTGGCGCTGCGGGCGGAGCGAGAAATCTGACCGTAGCCAACGGTAGGCTTTATTATACCAGTACTACAGGCAGTCCGGGAGGAGCTTTGTGGAGTACCGATGGAACAGCTACCGGAGCGTATCGGGTAGCTGAAGGAAGTGGTATTCTGGAAAATCGCGTTAAATCGCTACTTGTTTTCAACGACCAGCTTTATCTGACGGCGTTTCCATTTAGCTCGGCATCCATTGCCGAACTGTATCGATTGAATGCCAATCGCCCACCTATTGCGCCAGCCATTGCCAATGCAACCGGCACTGTCGGAACCTGGTTTAATCAAGTCATACCAGCCTTTACAGATCCTGATGGAGGTCCATTGTCCTATAACGTAGTGGGACTTCCGGCAGGTCTTTCGTTTAGTGGAGGTTCTGGTGGGATTGTAGGCGGAAATCCAACTATGGCTGGCGTATATACAGTAACGGTAACGGCCACAGATCGTGGTGGTTTATCGGCTAGTGCTACGTATACACTCACCATAAATGCCAGTGGTAGCGGAAATTTGGCTCCTATTCCGGCTCTTATTCCTGACCAGACTATTGGTGTAAATCAGCCTTTTAGTTTTGATATTCCGGCATTCACTGACCCTGAGGGGAGGTCGTTGGCTTATTTAGTGACGGGGTTGCCTGCCGGTTTCAGTCATTTTTGGAGTGCTGTAAATGGCGGACGGATTAGTGGTCAGACGCCGGTGGCTGGGCGTTATACAATAACCGTTAAGGCAACCGATCCGCAGGGAGCTTTTGCGATTGCTACGTTTCAGTTGACTGTTGGTACATCATCGTCGACATTACAGTTACTAACACCGAGCTACGAGTGCTGGAATGGATTCATTCGGTTCAATACCAGTGGGGGCGATGGATCACCCATTACCTACGTAACACCAGGTATTACCCGTGTTTCGGCCACAGCCAATACGGGTATAGTGGAGGCAGACCTTCGGCGAGACCCTAAACCGATTGTTATTCAGGCCATTCAAAATGGGGTTTCCGTTAGCTATACGTTCGATTTGCCCAATGCCTGTCGGGGCGGTGTTTCTCAGGCTCTTCAACTACTAGCGCCCACTTATGATTGTAGTACAGGAGCCATTCGGTTCAATACCAACGGCGGCAATGGAATGCCAATTACCTACGTAGCACCGGGTATCAGCCGGGGGGCACTTACCGATAATTTCGGTATTGTAGAAGCCGACCTTCGACGAGACCCAAAACCGATTCGTTTACAGGCTATTCAGAATGCATACACTGTCAGCTACACCTTCGATTTGCCCAATGCATGTGGGCGCGCTCGTGTGGCAGTTGCTGAAGAACTTACTACTGATCTGTCGGTGAAAGTGCTGGGGAATCCGGTAATCGGCGAAACGGTCGATATCGAAATTCGGGGTGCAGAAGGTAAGCCTTTAGTACTGAATGGTAGTGATATGAAAGGGAATTCCTTTGTGAATCAGCGAATTGAACACGCAACAGCCGTAGAACGGCATACAATCCGTCTGGGTCAGACGCCGGGCGTTTACCTGCTTCGCGTTGCTACGCCGACTAAAAATCAGGCCATTAAACTAATCAAGGCTCAGTAAACCAATTAGTTTGGAAAGCCAACGCTGCTATGTTTTGAGGACGTAGCAACGTTGGCTTTCCAAACTAAACTACCTATCGAATCGCTGCCAAAACAGTACGTAGCACACAAGTATTAACCAAAACTCAATGGAACTAACTCTACATCGTCTGTTGCTGGGCTTGTTGATGATAAGTGGTGTTTGGGCACAGGCGCTTGCGCAACCGTGTTATGCACCCTCATCCGTATGGATTACCAACACTAGTTCAACATCGGCCCAGATGAACTGGGCTAGTGGGTATACAACTGATGCTACGTATGAAATTAGCATTAAAGAAGGCGTAAACGTGCCGAATTCATACACTTATGTGGGCAGTGTCGAATCGGCCACTACGTCTACTTATGCGCTTACGGGGCTCACCAACAATACCGAATACACGGCCCGAATACGCACGTTTTGCGGGAATGGCGGCATTTCGGATTATAACTATGCAATCATACGAACGGGTTGCCGGGAAGTTTTCAGCCTGTATGCGGGTGGAGGCACATCGACAACCAAAATTTTGCAGTGGACGGGGCAGGGTGATCCTCTACATCAGGCGTTTAACATTCGCTATCGGCAGGTTGGAACCGCAGACTGGACATTGATTCCGAATCTGACGCTTGCACCAACATACAATTATAGTTATACACTGACCGGATTGACCGGCAACGTTACCTATGAATGGGAGTTACAAGGCGTCTGCGACTTTGGCCCATCGGCATACGTAGCAGGCAATACGTTTCAGACGATTTGCAACGTGAATAATTTTTATACAAGTGTTGGGCCTTCCTATTATCAGATAGCCTGGACGCCCAACGATCCGGGCCAGACCTACACTATAAGTTGGGCTCCGCAAAGTAACCCAACGAGCGTAAGTACAGCTACAGGTGTAACAACATCATACTATAACTTTACCGGGCTGATGCCAGCCACAACATACACCTATAGTTTTCAGGCTTTTTGCCCCAATGGAGCACAACCTACAACAGGAACGAGCACGTTTCAAACAACTAGCTGCGTCAACCCATTTAATTTAACGACTAGTAATCTGACCGGAACAACGGCCCGGCTGGCCTGGATAAATCCCTACCAGAACGCAACTGCGGCTGCCCAGATTCGGTATCGGCCAACGGGAACAGGAAGTTGGAGTAATCCTGTTAGTACCACCGTAAATTCGCATACGCTTACCGGTTTATCGCCTGCTACTACGTATGAATGGGAGGTGGCGGCAGTTTGTGCACCGGGTTATCCATCAGCATATGTAACAGGCAGTAACTTCACTACGTCCAGCCCGCCACCTTGTCCTCCGCCAATTGTTTATGGCAATAGTTCCGGCTCTGACCGAGTCTGGACTGTAAACTGGGGTAGAACCACTGGCGAGTTGTATAATGTGCGCTATCGTCCTGTTGGTTCGTCGGTGTGGGAAACCAAAAATCGTGTATCATCTACATATGGTTCGTATACTATTCGAGGGTTAAGTGCCAGTACTACGTATGAATATCAGCTACAGACAGAATGTTACGACGCGGGCACATTTTCGGGCTGGACAGCATCCAATACGTTTACAACTTCAGCGCAACAGCCTTGTCTGGTGCCAGTGAGTGCTGGGATTGACCAAGTTACAGATCGCCGGGCGTACTTATATTGGACGGATGGGGGGTATTTAAATGCTTACGAATTTGACTGGCAATGGCGATCTGTGGGTAGTGCTACGTGGCAACCGTCGACCTCTATTCCCGTAAATTACTCGACTCTCACGGGGCTGAACGCCAACACGGCTTATGAGTATCAGGTACGTGCCGTTTGTTCGCCGGGCTACTTTTCCGCATTTACGACACCAGTTTCGTTTACTACGTTGCCGCCTATTAACTGTGCTACGTTGACCCCAACAAACCTCACCAATAGCGAAATAACCCGTAGTAATGCTCGGTTTTCATGGAACGATATGATTTCAGGAACAACCGTAGAAAGCTATAATCTACGCTGGAGACCTATTAATATGAGCAACTGGATAGGTAACGTAACCAATCACATGGTCAATACCTACCCACCCGGTTTTCAGAATCTGACACCGAACACTACGTATGAATGGCAGGTACAAACGGTTTGTCCGGAAGGTGATTTTTCGCCCTGGTCGGGACTGGCGCAGTTTACGACTCCGCTTTGCGAAGAACTGACTGAACCCACTACGTTGGTTTATAATGAAGGAAAAGCATTGCTTCAATGGACGGTGCAGATTGGTTCAACTACGTATCCGGTTACCGTGCAATACCGAACCAAAAGTCCGGTTGGGGCATGGATTCTGGTTTCTAATTTTAATAACGGTGGGTTCTTAACCGGACTAACCCCGAACGTAGCATATGAATGGCAGGTACGTAACAATTGTAGTAACCCAGTCTCTACCTCCGACTGGACGCCCATTCAGTCGTTCACGGCTTTAGGCTGTATTCCTCCGCCAAATGCGAATCTGATTGATGGTGGAATTAGTGGAAATGTGGCGTATGCCAGTATTGTCTGGCGCCGGGGTTTTAATTTCGACAATCAGACAACGTTTAACACGCGCTGGCGGAAACTAGGGTCTGCTACGTGGCTCACGGCCAACAATATCACGGCGGGTGGTTTTGGGCAATACATTGGTAATCTGGACGTAAACGCTACGTATGAATGGCAGATTCAGACCAACTGCACAGGTGGTGGTACGTCGGCGTTTAGTAACTCATACATCTTCAGCATCATTCCGGGATTCTATCCATCCGGCAATTTCTACACCGTAAAAAACGGCGACTGGTCTGACTACAGCGTTTGGTCGACGGGGCGGGTGCCGGAGTTGAGTTTTCCGGGTGGTTACGCCACTCCCGTCGAAATCCGTCATCAGATTACGCTTCCTGCAGGCTACGTAGCACCGGCACGTACTGTTCGATACACGGCGGGCAGCCGCCTGTTGTATGGAACGGGTGCGCGAATACTGCTTGGTAACTGATTTTGTACTACGTAATACCCAAGTTTCACCTAAACCAATTCTTTATCGTGAGAAATTTTCTGGTTATTATCATTGCTCTCCTGACAAATGTAGGTACCTATGCGCAACAATCGTGGGCATTGAAACCCTATGCCATTACGTTACCCAAAGTAACTACCGCTCAACAGAGTTCAACCGCAACGGTACCTCAGCAGGTTGGTAATATGGTTTATAATACAGAACAACAGGCTGTTGCGGTGCATAACGGTTCTAACTGGGCATACCTTGATGTGGGTGATACTGGCGAGTTCAAGAATTTTAAAGCGTTTCCTTATATCGGCTATCCATTAGCTGAAACCTATGTCTGGTCGATTCCGGCAGGCGTAAAAGAGTTTATGGTAGAGGTTTGGGGGGGCGGTAGCGCGGGAGGGCGTTATAATGCTTTAGTTGGCGTAGGTGCACTTCAGATTGCCTGTGTTGGCACCATTGGCAATGGCGATGGATACTCGGGTGGGTATGCCAGACTACTGGAAAATGTAGTACCGGGTGTAAACTCAATGACCATTACAGTTGGAAAAGGGGGAGTTACATCAACAACTGCTGTGATAGGTTCATTAAGCTGGGTGAAGTATAATGATAAATTTATAGTTGGTTATGGAAGTGATTATTATGGGAGCCAATATGGCGGTTCTTATAAAGCAGGCGCGTTATTTGGGGAAAATGTAACTGATGCTCGTACCATGTTTGTGCGGTCTAGGTCCATGGGTAATTCTACTATCGTTAACTATGTTCAGAAAGACGCAAGTAACTACCTCATAGGCGTGAAACTAGCCAACGGAGGGTTGTCTTACGGAGCACTGCCAGAACAGGGAAATCAGGGTGGTACGGTCGTGGCTTTGAACGGGGGCAGTGCCGTGGCTACAACTAATCCTACAAGCAGTTTTGCCTATCCGGGCGTTGGTGGGGGATGTGGCTTTTGGGGCGGGTCAAACGGTTCTGATGGTCTGGTTATCATTCGCTGGTAATAATAACCAGACTATCAGATGTAACGGTTTTATTCGTCAGCTATGAAATAAAAGCCCATCGGATGTTCCTGCGTTCGTAAAGCTCCGCCCAGCTTTAGAATTGTAAAGAAATGATGCGCTTCGTGAAGCAGAAAAAATTCGGTCCAGCCTTCTACCGTCATGGGGCCAAAAGCCGGATGAAGCCCAACACACATAAGCTGCTCTTCATGTAGAATACTCAAAAACGCATTTAACGTAGCGCGTTCGAGATGCATCCGGTCAACTAAGGTCGGGAAAGACAACTGTGTCCAGTCGGCAAAACCGGGGTCTTCATCGGCAACGTAGCGGCTAAAGCTTGGCGTTTCGTTCGCAATGATACGTTGTAAACGATCTGTGAAAACTTCCTGATAACGACCCAGATGCGCCAGATTTTCGAAAATAGACCATTTATCGGGCTGAGGGCGTTGCCGGATTTGATCTTCGCTGAGATTAAAAAGCAAATGATTAAGCGCATGAGGCTGTTCGGCCAGCCGAGTCAATAAGGATTGTTTCACAGCGTACTTTTTGTTATTGGTTGATAATTGCCCGTTCCATCAAATCGTAGAAACCTTCTAAACTATTTACTGAAGGGGAAGTTCTCTACAAAACAAATGGAGTAAACTAATAAAACAAATTACGTTATGAGCTATATTAAAGCAGGCACCGATGCCTCCGGTAATGACATCAAGCTTTTTTATCAGGATTTAGGCACTGGCAATCCTGTTGTTCTTATACATGGCTGGCCACTCAGTCACGAAATGTGGGATTACCAACTGGCCGAATTGCCAGCGCATGGTCTGCGCGTTGTTGCTTATGACCGGCGTGGTTTTGGAAAATCCTCTCAAACCTGGGATGGCTATGATTATGATACGTTGGCCGATGATCTGAAAGCGGTTCTGGACGAGCTAAATCTCCAGAACGTAACGCTGGTAGGCTTTTCGATGGGCGGTGGTGAAGTGGCTCGTTACATGAGCCGTCATGGTGGAGCACGCATAGCAAAGGTAGCTTTTGTTAGTGCCGTAACACCCTATTTGCTGAAAACAGAAGACAATCCAGATGGTGTGGATAAAGAAGTTTTCGACGAAATTTCGGAGAACATAAAGAAAGATCGAGCCGATTTTCTGCAAACCTTTGGTAAGCAGTTTTATGGCGTAAATTTGATTAGCCAGCCTGTGAGTCAGGCGCATCTCGATGGTGATTTTGCGCGGGCATACGTAGCATCGCACAAGGCCACACTGGAATGTGCTACGTCATTTTCGACAACAGACTTCCGTGACGATCTGGCCCAAATCAACGTACCGACGCTAATCATTCACGGCGACTCCGACAAAACAGTTCCCATCGAATCGTCGGGTGAATTAACGGCAAATGCAATTCCAACCGCCGAATATATTGTGTACGAAGGTGCTCCACACGGCTTGTTTGTGACCGAAAAAGATCGACTGAACGGAGATCTGCTGACATTTATTAAATCAGGCGTTTCGATTCCTGAGCCAGCGAGTTCTGTAACGTATTAATAAGGTGGTTGTAGAGACAAGGCATGCCTTGTCTCTACGCTATTCACAACTCCCGATATGTTTTAACGTAGTTGGAAGGCGTTTGGCCGGTTATATCTTTAAACTGACGATTGAAATTTGAGAGTGTTCGAAATCCGCTTTCAAAGCTGATTTGCGTAATATTCAGCTTCCCCCTCATCAACAACTTGCAGGCATGGCCAATACGTACTTCCGACACAAATTCGGAGAACGTTTTGTTGGCACGTGCCTTAAAATACCGACAGAATGCCGGTGGTGTCATCCCAGCCAGATCAGCCACCGTATCTAAACTAAGATCATCCGGAAAATGCTCTAATACGTAGTCATGCACAAGCTGCATCCGATCGGTCTCGGAGGGTTTCACCGTATTCGTGTAGCCCGCACTGGTCAGAATACGGTAATCCGGTGCATGAGATAACGTACTGAACAGACTTAATAAACTAATTACCCGGTCAAAATCAATGGTTTGCTGGGCCATCTGACGTAGTGCCGCTTCTACCTGATTACGCGTTTTGCCAGTCCACTCAAGACCTTGCCTTGACTGATCGAGCAGTTGCCGGATAAGCCTCATTTCCGGTTTATGGAAAAAATCACTTCCCAGAAAATCCTCCGCGAAATAAATAACAATGCCTTTTGTTTTCAGGCCCGAAAGTTTGTCAAAATAAGGCTGGTCACTTCGCCACAGATGCGGTAAATTGGGTCCCAGAAAAACCAGATCGCCTGGCCCAAACGGTTTTATCGAATCACCAATAAAACGCATTCCCGTTCCTTCCTCAACCAGAAACAATTGGTAATGGGGATGAAAATGCCAGTTGGGATCGAAATGTGGCTCTACCAGTTCTTTTACAATGAACGAAGCCGCTACGGGTTCAATGTCTTTGCGTAAAGGTTGTTTCATTGTTTTTATTTAACGTAAACTGGGACAAAAGTAGCGTTTTTGTGTGAAAAAAGAGTCGGTATTCGCTAATAAAAGCTAAGCGATATATTTAGTTACTGATTAAGTTTGTGTAATTTTTTAGAGACGTAATATGAATAAGATAGGAATGAATCTGTTCGTCTGGACAGCTTCGATGAACGAAGACTTGTCGGAAACGTTCGCGTTTCTGGAAGAGAATGGATTCGATTTTGTGGAAGTGCCCATCAGCGAACCCAACGAAACCCCTGATCTGGCAAAATGGCAACGAATAGGTCAGCAACTAAATAAATTAGGGTTAGGTATTCAGGCCTGTACCATCTGTGCACCTGAAGTGAGCCTTATTAGCCCCGATGAAGCTATTCGGCAAGCAGGCATTACGTACCTGAAAAAAATAATTGATTGTGCGGCAGCTATGGGAGCAGCGATTCTGATGGGTCCCATGAATGCTGGTTTCAAAACATTTACGGGCAAACCCGCGACCGAACAGGAATGGATGTGGTCGGTAAAGGGCATGCGCGAAGTAGCTGAATATGCCCAGAAGAAGGACATCGTGCTGGCGGTTGAATACCTGAATCGGTTCGAGACGTACCTGCTTACGTGTGCCGATGACCTGGTTCGCTACGTCGAAGCGGTTGATCATCCCAATTGCCGGGCGGCATTTGATACGTTCCATGCCAATATGGAAGAAAAGAACATAGCCGACGCTATCCGGCATGTAGCA
This sequence comes from Spirosoma daeguense, assembly GCF_054776875.1. Classification (NCBI taxonomy): domain Bacteria; kingdom Pseudomonadati; phylum Bacteroidota; class Cytophagia; order Cytophagales; family Cytophagaceae; genus Spirosoma; species Spirosoma daeguense. The sequence continues at coordinate 458,130 of NZ_BAAHBF010000006.1, read as the reverse complement.
CCGTATCTGGTTCATGTTCAGATTTCGGAAAACGACCGATCAACACCGGGGCAGGGGCATATCAATTTCAACGACGTATTCATAACCTTGCAGGAAGTTGGCTACGAAGGCCCGATTGCGATTGAAGCGTTTGGCCCAAATCCGCCCGATCTGGCAGCTGCTACGCATATTTTCAGACCCATGTTTGCCTCGCCCGAGCAACTGGCGGTAGATGGGCTGGCCTTTATTAATAGTCAAATGATTGAATTGTTGAATGATTAATTTAAAACCGTTCAGCATATCCGTCAATAAGTCAATCATTCAGTAATTCAACCATTTTCATGATAAACATAGCCATTGTTGGCCTTGGTTTTGGGGCCGAATTTATTCCAATCTATCAGCGTCATCCTAACGCGAACATGTACGCCATTTGCCAACGTAACGTCGAGAATCTGAACAAGATTGGCGATGCATATGGCATCGAAAAACGATACAGCAGCTACGACGAACTTCTGGCCGACCCAAATGTAGATGCGGTTCACATTAACTCGCCGATTCCGAACCATGCCGAACAAAGCCTGAAAGCGTTACGTGCCGGAAAACACGTAGCATGTACGGTACCGATGGCTACGAGCGTTGAGGATTGTCTGGAAATTGTAAAAGTTACCAAAGAAACAGGCAAAAAATATATGATGATGGAAACGGTGGTGTATAGCCGTGAGTTTCTGTTTGTCAAAGAGTTATACGAAAAGGGAGAACTTGGGAAAGTGCAGTTTCTGAAAGCCAGCCACCAGCAGGATATGGACGGATGGCCGGATTACTGGCCGGGTTTGCCGCCTATGCATTACGCGACGCACTGCGTTGGCCCTGTGGCAGGTTTACTAAAACTGGAAGCTGAATACGTATCGTGCTTTGGGTCGGGCACCATTCGCGAAGAACTGGCAAAGATTCACAACTCGCCATTTGCGGTTGAATCGGCGCATATCAAATTTAAAGACAGCGATTTGTCGGCCTACGTATATCGGTCATTGTTCGACGTAGCACGGCAGTATCGCGAGAGTTTCGAGGTGTATGGCGACAAAAAATCGTTTGAATGGCAGCTTATAGAAGATGAACAGCCAGTTATTCACACAGCTAAGAAACCGGAGCCTGAAATTCCCGAAAAAGTGACGGTGCCCGACTACGCGCATTACCTGCCCGAAGAAATTCAGCGATTTACAACCAAGGGCGTTTATGATGCCGATGACGCGCAGCACCTTTCGTTTACGCAGGGTGGAGGTCACGGTGGTTCGCACCCGCACATGGTGCATGAATTTGTATCGGCTATTGCTGAAGATCGTGATCCATTCCCGAACGCAGCGCAATCGGCCAACTGGACAAGTGTCGGTATTCTGGCCCACGAATCGGCTCTACAGGGTGGAAAACTGATTCCGTTGCCTGATTTTAGCGCGATATGAGTGAGTCGCCGGTTCGTCTTCAATTCGATAAGCATCTTCCCGAAGATTTGGTGAATGGACGACTAGCGGCAGACCAATATCAGATTGTTGAAAAAGAGACGAATCGACAGGCAGGTGCAATTCGCTTACGTGTAGGTAATAGTCTTGAAATTCAGTTATATGCCGGAAATATTGGCTATAATATTAATGAAGAGTACCGAGGCAGGCGTTACGCTACGTATGCCTGCCTCGAACTAAAATCCATTGCCTTACAGCGTGGATTAACGGAAGTTTGGATTACCTGCGACCCGCTTAACCTGGCTTCGCGTCGAACCTGCGAACGTATCGGAGCTGAGCTGGTCGACATTATTGATCTGCCAGAAGATATAGATATGTATCGCGATGGCGAACGACAAAAGTGCCGTTATCGGTGGCGACTCAAATGAAACAGCTTTATTGAAACAAACAGACCTATGTGGAGTAAGCAAACAAAATTTTTGCTGGGTATCATGCTCATGGCAGCGTTTACCCAATGCGCCCGTCAGTCGGCCAGTCATACGTCTGTCCGGCAGGAATCTACGCGGCCCCGCCGGGTCGAGATTCTATTTCTGGGCGATAACGGCCATCATCGACCCGTTGAGCGGGTGCCGCAACTAATGGCCGCGCTGGGCAACAAGGGTATCAACATTACGTATACCGATAAACTTGAAGACCTGAACCCCGACAACCTCAACAAGTACGACGGCCTACTGATCTACGCCAACTGGGATAGTATTCCGAAACCGCAGGAAAAAGCCTTGCTCGACTACGTAGCATCGGGCAAAGGCGTTATTCCGGTGCACTGTGCGTCGTACTGTTTCCGAAACTCAGCCGAATACGTCGATAAAGTGGTTGGGGGCCAGTTCTGGCGGCACCGAATGGATACCATTCAAACCCGGTTTACGCAGCCTGAGAATCCACTCGTGATGGGGTTGCAGTCGTTCAAGGCTTACGACGAAACGTATCTGCACAGCCATCTTCAGGACGATAACAACGTACTGGCTGTTCGCGAAATCAAGGAAGATCAGCGTCAGGATCGCCCCGACCAGAAAGAGGAACCCTATACCTGGACCCGGAAATATGGAAAAGGTCGCGTTTTTTACACGGCTTATGGCCACGACGAACGTACCTGGAGCCAGCCCGGTTTTCAGCAATTGCTCGAACGCGGTATTCTCTGGGCCGTGGGCGATAAAGTGAAAAAACTTCACGACGATCTGAATCCGCAACCGTTTGCCTATAGCGAAGCTGTTCTGCCAAACTACGAAAAACGGCCCGGTACGCAGTATCAGCAGGCGCCACTTTCGCCCGAAGAGTCGATGAAACACATTCAGGTACCTGTCGATTTCACGCTCGAACTGTTTGCGCACGAACCCAACGTAATGCACCCTATTGCCATGACGTGGGATGAGCGGGGCCGGTTGTTTGTCCTGATTACGAAAGATTATCCCAACGAGCGCAAGCGTGAAGGAGGTTCTGATTACATCGTCATTTGTGAGGATACCAACAAAGATGGTAAAGCCGACAAGTTCACCAATTTCGCCGAAGGTCTGAGCATTCCAACTGGCATGGTGTTCGCTAACGGGGGGCTATACGTATCTCAGGCACCACACATGCTGTTTTTGCAGGACACCAATGGTGACGATAAAGCTGATTTGACCAAAATTATGTTTACGGGTTTTGGTACGTTCGATACCCATGCCGGACCAAGCAATCTGCACTACGGCTTCGACAACTGGATTTGGGGGAGCGTTGGGTATTCAGGTTTCAAAGGAAAAGTTGGTGCCGATAGCGTTAAATTCGGTCAGGGATTTTTTCGATTTAAAGTCGATGGCTCAGAACTGCAATACGTAACAAGTACCTCTAACAATACGTGGGGCTTGGGCTTCACTGAAACTGGCGATATTTTCGGCTCGACCGCTAACAATTCGCACGGCTGGTACATGGCCATTCCGAACCAGTATTATAACGGAGCCCCTCACATCCGCGAAAACGGTAGCCGAAGCACCGATACGCACAAAGACATGAAACCCATCACTGAAAAAGTACGGCAGGTCGATGTGTTTGGCGGATTTACGGCGGCAGCGGGCCATAATTTTTACACAGCCCGTGCTTTCCCAAAAAAATACTGGAACAACGTAGCATTTGTATCCGAACCAACTGGCCACATTCTGCACCAGAACGTAATGCAGAAATCCGGTACCGATTTTGCCGATGCCGATGGGTTTAACCTGATGGCCGGTGCCGACGAATGGTTTGCGCCCGTTTTTGCCGAAGTAGGTCCCGACGGAGCTGTTTGGGTTGTAGACTGGTATAGCTTTATCATTCAGCACAATCCAACACCAAAAGGTGGTTCTAATGGCAACGGTAATGCCTACGAAACGCCATTACGTGATTTCACGCACGGACGAATCTACCGGGTGGCTTACAAAGATGCGCCTTCGTATACGCCCATTACGTTGAGCAAAGAGCAGCCTAATCAACTGGTAGCCGCGTTGAGAAACTCAAATATGTTCTGGCGTATGACGGCCCAGCGACTGCTTATCGAACGTAACAATAAAGACGTAGTGCCGCAGTTGCTCGAAATCCTAAATGATACGTCGCTTGATGAAATCGGTAATGCACCCGGCGTTCTTCATGCCCTCTGGACGTTGCACGGACTGGGTGCACTTACTGATCCTAACGTATCAGGAGCGGTTACGAAGGCATTGCACCATCCGGCTCCTGCTGTTCGTAGAGCGGTGGTACGTATGCTGCCCACCGACCGCGATGGCTGGCTAGCTCCCTACGTTTTGCGTGAAAAATTGCTGGAAGACAAAGAGCCGCTGGTTGTACTTGAAACATTACTAAAGCTTTCGAAAACAACCATCGATCCTGTAGCTCAGCAAGCAGTACTGACGCATCTTCAGAACAATAATTTCGTGAACGACCGCTGGATACCCGAAGCGTTTGCGTTATTGCTGAGTGGCAATAATGGCGAACTGTTGAAAACCTATATGCGTCAGTTGGCTCAGAAAGGTTCAGGTTCTTCTTCGGCAATGCAACACGACATGAGCGCTCATAACCATGCTGAACAACAGACTGCTACGTCGACGTCGGTCAGCCAGCAAACAACTTCGCGCAACCAGCCCGATTTGTTAGTGGCGGCCATTCGGACAACGCCAGCAGCGCCTTCAGTTCGGGAACGGGCACAGTTATTCGTAGATGTAAAAAATGCGGGTGGCGTAGCTATTCCGGCTGGAACCCCGATTCCGCTATCGCTACGTGTCGAAGGTCCATCGGGACCGGGTGAAAAAGCTAAAATTGATTTTGTGAGCGTAACCCATGAGTCAGGAATTGCTCCCGGCGAAACCGTCACGATTAGCAAATCGAACAATGGCCCGTGGGTAGGCGATATGGGTGTGATGTTTGAGCGGGCTGGGCAATACACTGTTACGGTTATGCTCGATCGTGACAATAAAATTGCTGAAGGTAATGAGCAGAACAACAATGCTACTCATAAACTAACGTATCGCGCTCCGCAAAGTCTGGGTACTTTTGCACTCGAACGGGCCACCCGCAGTTACGTTTCTGTAGCTCCGCTCGATTCGGTAGTGGCGTTGTTACGTCAGGTTCAAAAACTACCAACGGCTGAAAGCGAAGCATTGGTGAAAGGCGTAGCAGAAGGCTGGAACATGAAGCAGAAAGGTAATATAGCGGAAGCTGACAAAGCATTTCTGGCAAGCTTAAGCAATACCGTTTCGGTAGATAATAAGGAACGTCTGGCGCGTCTCTACGAGGTTTGGGGAATGAAAAAGGCTGAGCCAGAAGACCCTAACGTTGAAGTAGTACGTCTGAAAACGGTTCGGGAAGAGATGCGTTACGACAAAAAAGAATTTACAGTAACGGCTGGAAAACAAATCGAACTGGTGCTGGAAAATCCTGACGCTATGCAGCATAACCTGGTAATTGGTAAGCCAAGAAGTATGGATGCTATTGGAGCGGCTGCCGACAAGATGATAACTGCTAAAGATGGTGCTGAACGGAATTACGTGCCCTCCATTTCGCAGGTGATTGCCTCAACGCCACTGGTAAACCCTGACCAAACGTATCGTCTGAAATTTACGGCACCAACCACGCCGGGCGATTATCCATACATCTGCACATTCCCTGGCCACTGGCGGCTGATGAATGGTGTGATGAAGGTCGTAAAAGCTGGACAGGCAATGAATAGCAAGTAAGTACTGGAGAGTCATAAAAGTAAAGCCGTTGATACGTAGCAAAATCTAGTACGTTTCAACGGCTTTATTTATAGTTACTCGAATTTGTAATCGACGTATGTTTTCTGTCGATTACAAATTCGAGTAACTAATGATCGGCCTTTCGGGATAGCGATTCGTGGTCCTTAGCTGTGATAGAAAGGAGGGAAGATGGAGGTATCTGAATCATAAATTCGCTGCCTTTACCAACTTCACTTTTGACCCAGATTGTCCATTTGTGCGCATGTACAATACGTTGGACATAGCTTAATCCAAGCCCAAAACCTTTTACACTAGGCTGATTTTGGTCGTGTACCCGGAAAAAAGGCTGAAAAATCTGAGTAACCAGCTTGGGAGGAATGCCAACGCCCCGATCTTTCACGGCAATGGTAAGGCCATCCCGGTTGGTTGTAGTCTGAATTGTTATTACCGGGTCGCCTGCACTATATTTTATGGCATTATCCAGCAGATTATAAAACACGTTGGTAATGTGGAGCCGGTCGGCAAGCATGTGGGGTTCGGTACCCATAAGCGTTAGCTGGAGGTAATCGCCGTGACGCTCGGCTACGGAGCGTAGCAGTTGGTGTACCTGAATCGGTTCGGGGTTTAATACCAGCGTATTACGGTCGGCACGTGCCAGCGTGAGCATGGTTTCAACCTGTTGCTGGAGCCGATCCGCTTCTTCCCGAATAATTCGGACGTATTTTTCCGTGCGCTCAGGTTGATTACGGGCAATAGGGGAGTCGAGAATATCGACAGCCATGCGGATAGCACTAATTGGAGTTTGAAACTCATGCACAAGCGAGTTCAGAACGTCGGTTTGTACAACTGATGACGGCCGACGACGAAGGAGCCACCATACAAGGTAACCAATAACGGATTGGGTTAGTAGTACCAAACCGAATAAGGTCAACCAACGCACTGACGGAGATAGGGACGAAACGGTTGCAACCAAAGCATCCCAGTTCCAGAAGACCAATCCTGCCGTGCCAAAGAAGACCAAAAGCAGTATAGTTAATATTCGATAGGCTGTAGAGCGATGCAGCATATAGCTGTCTTTTGTGGTACGTAAAGAAGCTAAATTAATTACATAGGCACAAAATAAAACGAGTTAAAAGCCAATAAATGTTACGTTGACATCTATTAACTATGCGTTCTTACCAAAAGAGCCAGCATGTGCTGGCTCTTTTGGTAAGAACAGGAAGCTTAAGCTTCACTATCAGTCGTGGCTGCTGCTGGTGCCGGAGTTGCGGGAGCTTTTGGCTTAGGGGCTGGCGATTTCTTTGGTGCTGCTTTGGTTGTAGCGGCTGGCTTAGGCGCTGGAGTAACTGCTTTTGCGGTTTCTTTTGCTGATTCGGCCGCTTTATCGATCGCTTTATTGGCGGTACGTTGTGCGTTTTTCTCAGCTTTCGCTACATTTTTCTTTGCTTTAGCCGCTTCCTTTTTTACTTTCTTAACAGGTTTAGCTGTTTTCTTCTCAGCTTTGTGCATGAGTTTGGCTAGTTTCTTCGCCAGTTTGTCTGCCGATTTCTCGATAGACTTTTTCATTTTCTTAGTGGCTTCACCGGCTTCGCTAAGCTTCGTTTCAATCGAACTAACGATTTCAGAGGCTAACGACTTCTGTTTCGTTTTTATGGTTTTGTTTGCCATTGGATTGGTAGGAAAAAAATTTACAAAGAAATACGAATTTTTTGGGACAATCAAAAGCCTAATGTTAAGTTTTTGTTACATTTTCTGTAGAAAATCCCAGCAAATAATGCCCGTTGTGACAGCAATATTCAGCGAGTGTTTTGTGCCGAATTGAGGTACTTCGAGAACCAGATCTGCCTGTTGCACAACCTCATCCCGAACACCCGCTACTTCGTTACCCAACACAAAAGCATACCGTTTGTTTGATTCCGGCACAAAATCATTTAAAAGGGTGCTTCCTTCGGCTTGTTCAACAGCGGCAACTGCCCAGCCATCAGCCTGCAATTGATCGACAAGTTGCGTAACGTCTGCAACGTACTCCCATTCGACCGATTCGGTAGCACCAAGGGCTGTTTTTGTAATATCGCGGTGGGGAGGCTGGCCGGTAATACCACATAAATAAAGTTTCTGAGCCCGAAATGCATCAGCCGTCCGAAATACCGATCCAACATTGTTCAGGCTGCGAACATCGTCTAGAATAAGACAATAAGAAAATTTGGAAGACGCTTTAAAATCGTTGACCGATAAACGATTTAGTTCAGTTAGTGAAAGTTTACGCATTAGTTTGATTAAGATTATCACGGAGAAGCTGCCGAATGTCGTTCAACGTATCACGCATTTCAGACAGAACTTTCTGCTCCGTGTCAACAGGTGTTTGGCCGGTTCGTGAAGCCAGTAATTTCTGCCGTTGCTCGAGAATCTGGTTTCGGAAATTTTGCGCGTCGATAATACCAATCAATTCCATATTATGCGCTTGATTGGGGCTCTGTCCGGCTGTTTCAAATTTGAGAATACAAAGATCGAAGTAACGTAACAGCGGGCCTGCAACAAACGTAACATCATGAATATTTTCGAGCGGAATCGTTTTCTCTACGTGCACAAGAATACCTTTCTGGAAACGTAGCGAACGTTCGGTCAATTCACATTCGAGATTTTTGAAATAATGCCCACTCCACCATTGCCCAACACCTAACAACCAGAACGGTAGCAACACAATACCGATTACGGTTATCAATAACATAAACGCAATGTAGAGTAATAAGTACGTTCGAATGATTGGATTGAAGCGTACTTTTATGGGTAGTGTTACGTCCGATTCCGTCATGGTTGGTGACTAGTGAATATGTTTGTCATGTACCTAATAAAGGCGAAAATGGCCATTTTTTCGCTAAAATTTGTTATTTTTGTTTAGTACATTCCCGCAGAAATCAGTGAAAACCGCCACCGCAGCAAAACCCCAGTCGAAGAAAAACGAAACTCCCCTCAACCGTCAATACAACCAGATTAAAGCCAAATATCCCGGCGCTCTGCTGCTGTTTCGCGTTGGTGATTTTTACGAAACCTTCGGCGAAGATGCGGTAAGAGCCAGTAAAATTCTGGGCATTACCCTTACCAAACGGAACAACGGAGGCTCCAACGAAGAACTGGCTGGTTTTCCGCATCACTCCCTCGATACGCACTTGCCCAAACTCGTTCGGGCAGGCGAACGAGTAGCCATCTGCGATCAGTTGGAAGACCCTGCACAGGCCAAAGGTATTGTTCGGCGGGGGGTAACAGAACTCGTAACGCCCGGTGTGTCATTTAACGATAATGTACTCGATACCCGCCGTAACAATTATCTGGCTGCGGTTCATTTTGGTAAGGGCGATGACCAGTTTGGTATATCGTTTCTGGATATTTCAACCGGCGAGTTTCTGGCGTCGCAGGGTAATGCGGCCTATGTCGATAAACTGCTGCAAAGTTTTAATCCGTCGGAAGTGCTTTACTGCAAACGGAATCGGGTAGAATTTGGCGCGTTGTTTGGTGATAAATTTCATACCTACACACTCGAAGACTGGGCGTTTACCTACGATTTTGGCTACAATTTCCTGAAACAACATTTTCAGACTACGTCGCTGAAAGGGTTTGGTATTGAAGGATTACCCGATGGCATCGTTGCGGCTGGCGTTATTCTACATTACCTCAACGAAACCGAACACAAAGATCTTCAGCATATTACCCGTGTTACGCGGCTTGAAGAAGACCGCTACGTATGGCTCGACCGTTTCACGATTCGCAATCTTGAACTGACGGCGGCACAGCAGGAGGGGGGCGTTCCGCTCATTCAGATTCTCGACCAGACCGTTACGCCAATGGGGGCACGGTTGCTACGTAAATGGCTGAGTCTGCCACTGAAAGAAAAAGCGTTGATCGATGAACGACTGAACATGGTGGAGTTGCTCGTTAACGATATCGATCTGTCGGAAACGCTGGTGAATCACCTTCGGCAAATTGGTGATCTGGAGCGACTGGTTTCTAAAGTGGCAGTTCGACGTATCAATCCGCGGGAGTTGTTGCAGTTAAAGCGTTCGTTACAACACATATTGCCCATTAAGGAACTACTGATTACGGCGCTTGGCCAGACGGCATCGCCATCGCTACGTAAATACGCCGACCAACTTAATCCCGTCGCGTTTCTGCTCGACCGGATCGAAGCCGAACTGCGCGAAGATCCTCCAACGCTGTCGAATCAGGGTGGTATAATTAAGGCCGGAATAAATGCTGAGCTGGACGAACTAACCGCCATTGCGTATTCGGGTAAAGATTATCTGCTTCAACTTCAGGAGCGAGAGGTAGAACGTACTGGTATTAGTTCACTGAAAGTAGCATACAATAAAGTGTTCGGGTACTACTTGGAAGTAACCCACGCTCACAAAAACCGCGTACCTGAAGACTGGATTCGGAAGCAGACACTCGTAAACGCCGAACGCTACATTACGCCCGAACTGAAAGAATACGAGGAAAAAATCCTGAATGCGGAAGAGCAGATTTTCCAGATTGAGGCCCGGATGTTCAATGAAATGATATTGGCGGCTGGCGAATACGTAGGAGCGATTCAGCAGAATGCCCGCGTATTGTCGGTGCTGGACGTACTGGCATCGTTCGCTCGTATTGCTGTGAAGAATAGATACGTTCGCCCACAGATTAATGAAAGTAAAAAGCTGAATATCAAAGATGGTCGTCACCCCGTTATCGAGCAACAGTTACCACCGGGGGAGCCTTACATTCCGAACGATATTTTTCTGGACGACGAAACCCAGCAGATCATCATTATTACAGGGCCAAACATGGCTGGTAAATCGGCTTTGCTACGTCAGACAGCGCTAATTGTACTGATGGCGCAATCGGGAAGTTTCGTACCTGCTACGTTAGCTGAAATAGGTCTTGTCGACAAAATTTTTACGCGCGTTGGTGCCAGCGACAATCTGTCACGGGGGGAAAGTACGTTCATGGTCGAAATGACCGAAACGGCAAGCATTCTGAATAACCTGAGCGAACGTAGTCTGGTGTTGATGGACGAAATTGGCCGGGGAACCAGTACGTACGACGGTGTGTCGATTGCCTGGGCCATTACGGAATATCTGCACAACAAAACCGACTGTCGCCCTAAAACGCTGTTCGCTACACATTACCACGAACTGAACGATTTAGCAACGGATAACCAACGAATCAAGAACTTTAACGTAGCGGTTAAAGAGCTAGGTAACAAGGTTATTTTCCTGCGAAAATTGAAAGAAGGCGGTTCTGAACACAGCTTCGGAATACACGTAGCACAAATGGCCGGTATGCCTGCTCAGATTGTGAGTCGCGCCAACGAAATCCTGAAACAACTCGAATCGTCGCACCGACGTGAAGATAACAAAGAGCGTATTCGCGAGGCTGTTCCGCAGGAACGTGAACTGGCGCTACGTATCATCGAATCGGGTGACCCGAAATCCGAAGCCATCAAAGAGAAACTGCGCGCTATCGACGTAAACCGGCTTACACCTATTGAAGCACTTCTGAAATTGAACGAGTTGATGAAGTTATTGGAGTAATGGAAAAGAGACAGTTAACCTTTGATAGTAATGGCTATTTGTTTCCGTATGATGTTATTGTGATTGATTGGGAAGCCATTATAAATACGTTTGGCGTTACTCTAGTACGACAGAGTTTACTAGCTGACTATGAGCGTTTTCTTGATGCGCTACGTACTTTTTTTCCTATTCCACATAAACAGTGGATCGACGGGAGTTTTATTAGTAAACAAGAAAACCCTAGAGATATAGATGTGGTACTGTTTATACCATATACTCATTTTTCTACCATTGCAGATAAGCTAAAACAGCTAAAAGCAGAATGGGTAGGTAGAATAGACTGTTACTTTGTAGAAATCTTTCCGCCAGATCATATAAAATCTGATATTGGTAGGGCTGACGAGTTAACTTGGTATTACTTTTTACGAACTGATCGTCGGAAACGACAGAAAGGACTTCTAGAGTTACACATCGGTTATGGAAATTAATGATGAACTAGAGATTCGAATTTTTCATACGCTTGAACAGGTAAAGCGAATGAACGAGGCCATTCGTCGTCATCAGCAAACTGACGAGCCAAACGGATTTATAATAGAGCAATTCCTAGAAGTTCGGCAGCGACTTAATATCGAACTTCAGGATTTACTATCTCAGGTAACTGAAACCCGCTGGCAAATAGCCGCTTGAACTGGCGCTACGTATCATCGAATCGGGCGATCCAAAATCGGAAGCCATCAAAGAGAAACTGCGAGCCATTGACGTAAACCGGCTTACACCCATTGAAGCACTTCTGAAATTGAACGAGTTGATGAAGTTGCTAGAGTAATTAGTGATTGAACAGCAAATACATAAACTAAATGGAGTTGAACGTACTAATAGCCCCCATATCGGCACAGGAAATAGAATGGCGCGTACAGAGCCAAACCAAAGACGGTCAGAAGATTATTGTGGTGCCGTATATTACAAACCGTTGTGTCATGCAGCGCTTCGACGATCAGTTTGGCTGGGCGGGCTGGCAAAATGAAATAAAGGAGATTGAGGGCGGTTTCCTGTGTACTATTTCGGCCGTATTGCCCGGTGGTGAAATTATTAAGAAAACCGACGGAGCAAGTCGAACAGCCGTTGAACCCGTGAAAGGCGGCATTAGCGATGCTATGAAACGTTGTGCTGTTCAGTTTGGATTAGGCCGTGCATTGTATGACTTTCCGAAAGTGATGATCGAAACAACCGATAAATACATTCCAAATTGGGCCACCCCGCTACTTGATAAAATGGTTGAGAAAATAAATGGCGGAGGTCTTGTGCGCGACGTAGTGGTGCTTAAGCCTGAACATGCCAAACCAACAACTAAATAAGTTAGTGTAAGTCTGTATACGTAGTTTGTAACGTATCGCGAATTTACTACGTTGTTTGTTTCTGTAAAATGCTGATTGATTGGCTGAAAGGTCGCTTTTTAGAGACTTTTTGCAGGGATTAACCTAACAACAGTACTGCCAGCCAATTAGAGAAACAAGTTGGGCATATACTACCCAACTTGTTTCTCTGTCTGCTCACTTTAATTTGATTAAACAGGTCAAACTGTTCGCGACCATGCCTGTCGTGCGTGTATAACGACCGTAGCGAAGCTCGAAACTCTGCCAATGCCCAATACCAAGCATTCCTTCGGGTGGAGCCAGTCGGATACCTAATCCCATAAACTGGCTGTTGAATCCCGAAATGTCGTAATCGCTGGTGAAGTACGTTTGTTTCTGAGTATGCTGTCCATAGGGCGCAAAATACCGAACGGCGGTCTGATGGCTGAACCGATAAAATGGACTTACTGACACAAATGAGGTGACTTTAATGGGCGCTTCCAGATTGATTGTATGCGCCTGCATACCCCAATCATCGACGTAATATCGGTAAAAGGTTCGGACGATAACCCGGTCGCCCATAAAATAGTGCAGCCGGACACTAATGGGCAGTTTCATTCGATTTCCGGGCAATCGTTCCACCGTTTCGCCCCCATCCTGAAAGTAAATTCGGTGGAAAGGTGTACTTAACAAACCTTGCTGAAAAGCGGGTTCAACGGTAATCAGCATCTGCAAACGCTTATTAATAACCTGCGACAGTGCCAGTGCTACGTTGTAGGAATTACGGGGCTTGTAATCAATCGGATCTCTATCGCGCTCGGCCCCAGAGCCGTAACCATCGGGCCGAAGTTCGGGCGGTAAAATTGCTTTCCACGTATCAAAAAAAGCACCTGCTTTGAGGCTTATTTCGCGGTTGTTATCGGCTGATGCTTTCACAAAACTGAGATTGATGCCATACGATTTGTAGTCATATTCGGTCGAATAATTCAAGGCAATTCCCTTAGTTGTGCGGTTGTCGTCGTTCCGTACGCTCCAGGCAATCGACGGATAAATATGGGTGTCGCTGCGGGATGCTGACGAAACCGTGAGCGGGTCGATGTTGTCGGAAGAAGCCGAGGTGTAGTGGTCAATATTGAAATCGAAGGCCAGTGTATGCTGCCGATTACGCCGGTCTGTTGTTTTCAGGACCAGATCAATCGACTGGGCAACATCCGTGAGTCGTTCGGTTCCGATGCCTCCCGTAACGGCCGAATTATTTCCGTCCTGTTGGTAATAGCTCGTTACCAGATTTACTTCTTCGACCTTCAGTTTACGTATTTCGTAGGTTGGTTGAGTGACCGATTGGCTATAGCCAGCTTTGAGCAAACTGAGTAGAATGCCTGCTGATATCCAGATTTTTTTCATTGTCTCTGTCGATTAATTACAGCCGCATCCGCCACCACTTTTGCCACCATTAGCGCCAGCGGCCCCTTCGCGATAGAGATAAAAATTTTGCTCAAACTTTTCGGACTTACGGGCCGAGAGTTCCATTTCCGAATCGTTGATCCGGTTCTTCTGATATTCTTTGACGGATACACAACCCGACACGCTCACCAGAAGAAAACTGCCCATTAGGAGCGATAGGCGACTTAAATTATTCATCATCATAGGTTTAAATGCTTGGTCAAGTTGCAGTTGGGGCAACAAGTCGAATAGTATTCGACGTATAAAGCGTATCGTTATCATCAATAATAATGCAGGCGATGTGCTTCATCTGGTTAATCATATCCAGACCCACCCGAACGCCCATCACCATCACCGGAGTGGCCAGCGCGTCGGCTAGTTCAGCGTTTGGTGCAATGATGGTCACGCTTTTGATACCACTCACCGGATAGCCCGTTTTGGGATCTATGGTATGGGCGTAGCGTTTCCCATTAATGAGGACGTATTTCTCGTAATTCCCCGACGTAGCAACGGCCATATTGCTGATAGCCAGCCAAGAAAAGGCCTGCCGAGCCATACCGTTAGGATCGGCAATACCGATGGTCCAGTCCTGTCCGTTAGGTTGTTGTCCCCACGTAGTCAGATCACCGGCGGCATTCACAATGCCACTTTCAACGCCTTCCTGACGTAGCACCTGTCTGGCTCGTTCGGCAGCGTAGCCTTTTCCGATACCGCCAAAGCCTATACGCATCCCTTTTTCTTTGAGAAATACGGTGCCTTCTGCGGAATTCAGCACTACGTTCCGGTAGTTGATAAGCCGGACTAACTGCTGAGCCGTTTTCGGACTTGGTAGCGCGGTCATGGACGTATCGAAATTCCAGAACCGCTTGTCAATAGAGCCATATGTAATATCGAAAGCGCCCTGCGTGAGTGCCGATAAACGAAGCGACCGTTCAATCAGGGCAAACAATTCCGGATCTACTTTTACAGCGCAAACGCCCGCACAGGCATTTATCTGAGCCGTCTGGCTATCATCACGATACGTTGTCAATAGCTGTTCAATGCGGCTGATTTCTGCGACGGCTTTATCCAGCCAGGTATTGGCCTGACCCTCATCTGAACCGACAACACTTAGTTCAAATCGGTTACCCATCAGCCGCTGAACGCGCTGAAAGATGTGAAGCGATGGCGTCATTTAGGGCCAACAACAGACTGGATCGACTCGACAAAAGCCGCCGTTGTAAGCGATGGCTTGTAACCATCCCACTCCTTGAGCACTTTCCCGTCGGCATTCAGCAACACCGTAAACGGAAATTTTCCCTGCCGGTTGTATTTTTCGGCCAATGCTTCATTGTGAGCAACCTGTTGCGCATCGAGCTGATTTTTAGCTAATCGTGGAAAATCGGCCCGTACAAGCACTAAATAATTCTGCGCATACTGATTAAATTCGTTCGATTCGAAAATGTCGCGCTTCATTTTTATACAGGGCGCACACCAATCGGAACCCGAAAAATTGAGAAGAATAAACTTATGGTTCTGTGAGGCTTCTGTTTTAGCCTGATCGAAATTAAGCTCCCATTTGGGCGTCATAAACCACAGGAAAAAGAGGCTGGTTAAAAGCGTTTTCATGGTAATTTTTTAATAGGTTGGTTAACTATAAACGACGAGCGTTTTGCCATCGGTGGCTACTTTATACACAGCAATGCCTTTGCTGCCAAAGCTATTTTTCCCTTTACCCGTCAGGTCGAAGCGAGCGCCGTGCACGGTGCAGTAAAATTCGGTCTTGTTGAAAATGATATTTTTTTTAGGCTCATGGCTGCACGTTTGCGTTACCGCTACGTATACACCTGCACTGACCTGTGCCACCACAATACCACTCTGTGCCAGATAGCCGCCAACGGTTTTCAAGGCTGAAGCAGCCGCTGATGTCAAATCAATGGTTAACAACCGATTGGTAATTTTACTCAAATCAACTCCGGTCGACGTAGTATTAGTTGTTGGCGTCGATGTTGTGCCACTTGTGGGGGCTGTAGTTGTTCCATCTGTCGGTGTTGTTGTCGTCCCGTTCTGGGTTCCAGATAGTGTCAGGGCATTTACTACCGTATCTTCCTTATGAATACAGGATGTTAAAGCCGCCATGAGCGCAGCACCTGTAAATCCCATTGATTTTAAAAAATCGTAACGTGTCATCCTTGCCGAGCTAATTTATCATAGGTATTTATACTAGCTTACGCGGAATCGTTTCAAAACGTGGAGTTATTAACTGCTTTTTAATCTCTTTTGTCGGCAATGCCTTTGGGGACGATTTCTTCGAAGTACGTCTCCGTAGTGGCGGGGTCTAGTAATTGAACAATTCGTTTGGTTGGACTAATCCCTATTTGTAGCTGGCGAAACAGGCTGTCCGGGTTTTTCCAGTCATCAGGATGCACCAAAAACGGTTTGATGACGGAATCAAGGCGCTCAAAAATGGCTCCATCAACATAGAGCGTACCATCAATCCAAATTTGATATGTTGGTCTTAGGCGGTTTAGCTTACTTCGCACTACGTCCGAAATAGGCGTTGGATGCCGTCGTCGCTTGGTTAGAGATGACCGGCGAACAGGCCATACCGTCTGGCTCGTCTGAAGTAACCCGATATAGTCTTCCAGATTATACCAGACAGCGTCCTGATACCGAAAAAAACGAATAGGTTTCATTTCGTAGATGTTAACTGAAAAAACGAGCTACGCCAAACGCGGCCATAGCCGCTAATGCACCGATAAACATTACCTTAAATGCGCCCTGCAACGGTGGTTGACCGGTTACTTTACTTTTGAAATACCCGAATAAAAACAGACAGATCAGGGTCAGACCAGCGGAAAAAAGAAGCGCCGACTGCGGTGAGTCGATAAAAAAATACGGGGCCAGTGGCAGCAAACCACCCGCTATGTAGGCTAGTCCAATCGTGAGGGCACTTTGACTGGCTCGGTTCGGATCTGGCTCGTCGAGCCCCAATTCGTATTTCATCATAAAATCTACCCATTTCGTCTTGTCTTTGGCAAGCTCGTCGGCAATGGCGATTTGCAAAGCGGGTGATAAACCCATATCGGCAAATACCTCTCGCACTTCTTCTTTTTCGCGTTCGGGCACGGTTTCTACTTCTTGAATTTCACGCCGACGTTCCGATTCATAGTGATCTACTTCGGTTCGGCCCGCCAGATAGCCTCCCAATCCCATAGCAATGGAACCGGCTACGATTTCGGCAATGCCCGCCGTAACGACCAGCGATGAGCTGGCAACGGCACCGCTTAGTCCTGCGGCCAATGCAAACGGAACAGTGAGCCCGTCAGACATACCAATAACGATATCGGCAATGAAGTCGGAACTTCGCAGGTGCTGTTCGTGATGATGCTGATTGTTCGTTGCTTCCATATCACTCTTCTTCACTATTGTTAAGTTTTGCCAACAGACTATAAGCTCCTTTTACCACAACAGGCGTTTTGGCAGGGTTGATGGTAGGCGGCAACGTAACGGCTAAGTAGCCATTTTCGCGAATACCGGTTTTCAGCTCTATTTGCCGAAACTGATACGTAGCAGGGCTGGACTGTTTTTTCTCCAGTACGTAGATAAGTGCTTTTCCGCCATAGCTCACAATAGCTGATTCGGGCAGAGAAGCCATTGGTTCTGTTTTCACCTGAATCTGAGCCGCTACGTATCCTCCCGGAATCAAATCAGTCGAATAGGTTTCCGGGTGAGCCAGTACGTTGATGGTTCGGTCTTCGGTAATGGATTTTCCGATTAGGAAAATAGTGGCCGGATGAATCAGCGATGCGTCGCCACCCATGCCGAAACGTAGTTTTTGCCCGACCTGTACGCGGCTGATGTCTTTCTCGAAAACACGAAGCTGTACGTGCAGATGGTCCAGACTGACAATTTCAGCCACTACGTCGGAAGGATTGGCAAACCGGCCTTTGTTGACGGGTACGCTGGTAATAAACCCCGCAACGGGCGACGGAATGACAACGGTACGGGTAAGGCGCTCCGGGCTCAACGTAGTAGGATTGATACGTAGCATAGCTAATCGCTGGGCGAGTCCGGCCAGTTGAGCCTGTAAGCTCTGACGGGAGGAACGAGTCTGCTGAAAAACTTTCAATGCCGATACGTTGTCCCGGCTCAACTCCAGCTGGCGCGCAAATTCCAGGTCGGCATATTCCAGTTTGGCTTTCGTGTCCAGATAATCCTGCTGAAGCTGGATGTAATCGGGATTTTCGAGAACCACCAGCGACTGCCCTTGTCGGACTTTCATGCCCGGCTCCAGATTAATCTGTCGGATATACCCCCCAAACGGAACCGACACCGATACCCGGTTTTGAGCCGGTACGTCAATTGTTCCGTTTACTTTCAACGTAGTACTTAACGTTCGGTCGGTCGGTGCGCCCAGTTCTATACCAGCTACGTCGTATTGAGCCTGCGTCAGCGATACCGCAACGGGGCTTTGGGAGGATGAATCAGCCGACGTTTTAGTTGAATCTGTTTTCTCGGACAGATCAGTCGTATGGGTCGCGTTTTCGTCGGATTGGCACGCCCACAGCAGACCGAAAACGATCAGCAAAACGGCGACAATGCCACAATGGCGTATGCAGAAATTAACTAAAATCATGATGAGCTTAGGCATTGCCTAGTAAATAATTGATGTACAAGACCGATTGATTGTATTGGTTCAGTAAGTCGAGAAAGTTCGACCGGATGGTAAACGCCTGTTGCAGTGCCAGCGAAAACTCTACGTAGCCAATATCGCCCGCGTTAAACGCACGTCGGGCATTTTGCTGAATAAGCGTTGCCTGCTGAAGCCCATTTTGTTCGTAATACGTAAGCGCTTCCCGATACTTATTGTATTGCTGAACGGCTTGCCGGAGTTGCTGATCAAGCTCAAAGCGTTGATTCTGAAGGTCTGTCTGCGCCATTTGTTCGCCTATTCGGGCCGCATTTACGCGCGCTTTCTGCGCTTGACTCAGCAACGGAAACGAAACGCCAACCTGTCCGCCATAGAACCGATAACCCGGACCGAAGTAAAGCTCCTGCCCGCCAATGAGCTGATTGCCAGTCAGTGTCTGACTAAACATACCAACAATAAAGTCGGGTTTCAGGCGTGCCTGTTCCACCCGACGACTTTCTTCTGCCACTGAAATTTGCTGCTCGCGTTGTTTTACGAGTGGATTACTGACTAGCATCGTGCTGTCGGGCAGCGCGCTCAACTGCAAGCGGGGTAGTGCCTGCGTTGACACCGCAATTGGCTGGTTGCTGTATAAAAGTGTTTGTAATTGACTACGAGTTGCGGCCAGACTGGCTTCGTGTTGGGCCAACCGAACGCGGTGGTCGGCTAGCTGGCTCTCGGCAGTTGCTTTTTCAAGACTACCACTTTCACCTGTTCGAACGCGAAGGGTGGCTGCTTTCACAAATTCACGGAGCAACGTATCCTGTTGTTGTAAAACCTGCGTTTTCTGGTAGAGGTAATTTAGTTCATAATAGGCCGATTTGACCTGATAGTGAATTGTGTTACGGGTTACCGCCACGCCCGTCTGCTGCACCGCCACCGTTCGGTCGTTTAACGTAGCCTGCCGACGCATCAGTGCCGGATTCGGAATGGTTTGATTGAGTGTCAGGTTGTTATCGAAGTGGCGACTGTTATACTGACCGAGCATGGCCACTACCGACAATCGGTCGATTTCGAAAGCCGTAGAACGTAGCGCCTGTTGACGATTTACGATCAAACCGGAAAGTTGCAACTGTCCGTTTCGATTCGTTGCCTGTTGCACCGCTTGCTCTAGTGTAAGACCCGGAATCTGTGCCCAACCGTTTGTTGCCAGCGAAAGCAATAGCACAATCACACCTGTCGACATGACCGATTTCGTTCCCGACCGACTTGCCGCCTGCGCTTCTCTGGCAATAGCTTTTCGTTCAGAAAGCGAGTATAGAATGGGTAATACAATCAGTGTCAGCAACGTAGCGGTAAACAGGCCGCCGATCACTACGGTAGCCAGCGGCTTCTGTACTTCGGCCCCCGCCGAGTTGGAAATCGCCATCGGAATAAACCCAAACGAAGCCACCAGCGCCGTCATAATGACCGGACGCAAACGCACTTCGGCACCCTGTCGAATAATTTCGGTCAGGTCGGTAAGCCCTTCTTCGTGGCGAAGTCGGTTGAATTCAGCAATCAGTACAATGCCATTGAGCACCGCTACGCCAAACAGAGCGATGAACCCGACGCCCGCCGATATACTAAACGGCATACCACGTAGCAGCAAGGCAAAAACGCCCCCAATAGCCGCCATTGGAATAGCCATAAAAATTAACAGACTCTGGCGCACCGAACCGAACGTGAAAAAGAGCAGCGAAAAAATGAGAGCCAACGCAACGGGTACGGCAATAGCCAGGCGTTTTTTCGCATCGAGCAGGTTTTGAAATTGCCCCCCATACGTAATCGAATAGCCCGGCGGGAACTTGATCTTCTGACTTACTTTTTGCTGTAACTCGGTCACGATACTTTCCACATCGCGCCCCCGCACGTTGAAACCTAGCGTAATACGTCGGTGCGTATTATCGCGCTGAATCTGGTTTGGGGCCAACTCCATCGACACCTGTGCAATCTGCCCCAGTGGAATTTGCTGCTCCATTGTGTTGCCGCTGGCCGGTACCGATACGTACACATTACGGATATCGTCTATACTTTGTCGTTTGTCGGCGGCCAGACGTACTACTAAATCAAAGCGTTTTTCACCTTCAAAAACCAGCCCCGCCGATTGTCCGGCAAAGGCCGTATTGATGACCCGGTTCACATCCGTTACGTTCAGGCCATATTTGGCAATCTGTGCCCGGTCGAGTTTGATCAGAATTTGCGACAGTCCCCCAACCTGCTCAACGTACAGATCCTTGGCCCCGGTAATGGTGTGTATAATATTTCCGACTTCACCCGCCAGTTTGGTCAGTTTCCCTAAATCATCGCCGTATATTTTGAGTGCTACGTCCTGACGAGCCCCGGTCATGAGTTCGTTAAACCGCATCTGTACGGGTTGCTGAAAACCGAACGTAACACCCGGTATTACCGATAACGCTTCGGCCATTTTTCCCGCCAGTTCGTCGCGCGTTTTCGCCGAAGTCCACTGATCTTTGGGTTTAAGAATCACCATCTGGTCAGCCGCTTCAATCGGCATCGGGTCGGTAGGAATTTCGCCGGAACCGATTTTAGCGACAACCTGCTCTACTTCAGGAAATTGCTTCAACAGAATCCGTTCGGCTTTCAACGTAGCATCTACCGTTTCAGAAAGCGAACTCCCGGTTAAGGTTCGGGTATCAACGGCAAAATCACCTTCGTCTAGTTGAGGAATAAACTCTCCGCCCATGCGGCTAAACAGAAAACCCGCTAGAATCAGCAAGGCCACCGCGCTGCTCAGGATCAGCAATCGATGTTGAAGCGAACGTAGCAACACGGGCTCATAAACCCGCTGGATTCGCTTCATGAACCGGTCTGACAAGGTTTCTTTGTGTTCGATTTTTTTGTTGAGCAGCAACGCCGAAACCATCGGAACGTAGGTGAGTGAGAGAATAAAAGCGCCCAGAATGGCAAAGGCCACCGTCAGCGCCATTGGCCGAAACATCTTACCTTCGATACCCGATAAAGCCAGAATCGGCAGGTATACGATCAGAATGATGATCTCGCCAAATGCCGCCGATGACCGAATACGCCCTGCCGACAGAAACACTTCTTCATCCATTTCATCCTGCGTCAGTGTTCGGTTCAGGTTACGTAGCGTGATGTGGTGCAGCGTGGCTTCAACAATAATAACGGCCCCATCCACAATCAGCCCGAAGTCAATAGCGCCCAGACTCATCAGGTTTCCCGATACGCCAAACAAATTCATCATGGCAATGGCAAACAGCAACGCAAGCGGAATAACGGACGCCACCACAAAACCCGCCCGAAAGTTGCCCAGCAACAGGACCAGTACCACAATGACAATAGTTGCGCCTTCGAGCAGGTTACGCTCAACAGTGCCGATGGCGCTGTTGACCATCTTGGTCCGGTCCAGAAACGGAATGATCTGTATGCCGGGGGGAAGGGTTTGCTGGATTTGGGCGATTTTCTCTTTCACCCGTTTAATTACCGCCGATGAGTTTTCGCCTTTAATCATCATCACAACAGCGCCAACGGTTTCGTCCTGTCCGTTACGTGTCACCGCACCGTAGCGAACCGCTTCGCCAATACGTATCTGCGCTACGTCGCGCACCCGAACGGGTAATCCTCTCGCGTTCAACCGGATAACAATGTCAGCAATATCATCGGGCGAATGAATCAGGCCATCCGACCGGATAAAAAAAGCATTGGGTTGCTTATCGATGTAAGCCCCGCCCGTGTTCTGATTATTTTGCTGAAGAGCCGTAAAAATCTCGGACATAGAAACCCCAACACTCTGGAGCCGATCAGGATCTACAGCGATTTCGTATTGTTTCAGTTTCCCTCCGAAGCCACTTACATCGGCCACGCCGGGCGTACCGAGCAGAGCCCGGCGAATAGTCCAATCCTGAATCGTTCGGAGTTCTGTTAGCGAATAGCGGCTTTCAAACCCTTTTTTTGGCACTACTGTATACTGAAATATCTCACCCAGTCCGGTGGTTACCGGAGCCATTGTGGGGGTGCCAACACCGGGTGGAATTTGCCCCGTTACGTTCTGTAACCGTTCGCTGATTTGTTGTCTGGCCCAGTACACATCGGTGGCATCGGTAAAAACGACCGTAACAATAGACAGGCCAAATCGGGAAAAAGAGCGAATCTCGGTCAGCCCCGGAATGTTCGACAAACTGACTTCAATCGGAAACGTAACCAGCCGTTCAATATCTTCGGCCGCCAGCGACGGACTACTGGTAATAACCTGAACCTGATTGTTGGTGATATCAGGAACAGCATCGATAGGAAGTTGCGTGGCAGACCAGGCTCCCCAGCCAATCAAGGCCAGCGTAAGCAAACCGATCACCACTTTATTCCGGATGGAGAAATAAATAATTGCGTTCAACATGAAAGCGCGAAGGAAGAATTTTATCAGGGCCTCGTCTGCAAATCGAGCGTTACTGAATCGGTCTATACCACTACGTAGTACGACGTGTGCCGAACCATTAGCCGCAACAAACCGACAGCAGTATGCTCCTGAAAGCTAAATGAGGTAAGAAATCTGAATAGATTGATACTAAGTATGTTACCGCAGAAAAGGGCACAATACGGCCAACAGGCAACTTTTTACTACGCTCGGGGTGGATTGATCAGCGACGTAACGCTGACAAAGGAATAAAGATTGGCGTAGTTGAAACGCGCTTTTCGTCTCAATAGAAGAATGACCGAAGCCGCCAGCGTAAAAAACTGTGTCGCAAATGAGGTAAAAGTTGGAACCGCGTGGCCTACTGTCGGTAAATTGTGATGACTATGATTAGGGTGTTTGTGGTGCTCCGAATTAACTCCGTAGTGCATCACAATAAAATCGAGAAAGCCCAACTCTGGCTCAGTTTGTTGGTGCTCTTTGTAATGTTTGAGCAAATCGACCACTTTATATGACTGATCAACGCCAAACCCTGGAAGCAAACTGCTTCCGAGCATGAACATTGCCAACCATAAAGCCAGTATCGATTTCATCACAACTATCAATATACGTCCTTAACGTAAAGATTGTCAGAAAGTTTACTATGAGCAACTACATAGTTTAATTTAGAAATAGACCATTCATCAGTTGTACCTGAAGAAAGCCCGAACCCTTATTCTGGTTTTTGTTTTGCAGGATAATTAGGAGCCTGATTGGTATCAGGCAAATTGGGTTCGAATAAAAGGGGCATAAATAATTAATCCGGTGTACATACTAAAAAATATGTACACCGGATTGGCAGACTCAAAGACTATCTTTAGCTATTTCCCTCCACCAACTGAGGCTGGTGAACCCATACCCTGTGAGAGTGCTAATAATTTGTCGCTCAATGTTTGAATCGCCTTTTTATAGCGAGCTTCCAGATCGGGTAAGTTGGCCGTTGATTTAAGTGAAGCTTCATAGAGTAGCCCCGGCAACATCCATGATGCGTAACCGCTGTTCGGGTCCGAAGAAGCATAGAGCGATTTATACCAGCCGCCGAATGCGTTGCCTTTAGGGTCGATAAATGACCGCTCGAGCAAACGTAGTTCTTTATTTAACTCAATCAATTTGTCAGTACGTCCGGTCTGAAGATACGTTTGGCGAGCTGTTTCACAGGCGTCGGCATTCTTTTTCAGGGCGTCAACAGCTGTGAGCAACGTAGCAATTGAATACGTTGGCGCATACGCCTGAATTGCTTTTTCGGCAGCTTTCAGGTGAATGGCCAGATCGGCGGGGTAACGTGCTACGTCGTAAGGAACCAGATCGGCGTTGGCGAGACGTAGCGTCATCGTTCCTACCACCTGTTCCATCGTTGGCCCCATTTTGTAGGTCGGATCAGCGAACTTATCGTAGAAATATAAATCGTCGTATTGAGAGTGATAAAGCGTTGGTCCTTCCATGCCAGCGCTTAGTGACGGAATGCCAATGTGCATATAGGGAGCAATGTGGTCGGAACCACCGCCGAGGTTGCCAATGGTTGGTTCGCCAGCCAAAACTGCCGGAGCTGATGAACCCGTTACGCGGGTTGGATTTCCTGCCGCTTTTTGCCCCATCCAGTGCTGATAAACCGTTTTGTTCGAATCGGGATATTGAACCGACTGCGTGGCTTCGATGATGAGTTTTTTCATCGAGGGAGATGCACTGGCACCGAATTTACGGCCCGATACGGCGGCATCGTAATTCATATACGCCACTGCCTTCTGACTTAATTCGTCGCGGAATTGCTCGCTCCACTCAGCCGAACCAATCACACCCGGTTCTTCGGCATCCCAGTGGCACACCTTAATTGTTCGGCGGGGACGTTGCCCTGCTTTGGCTAATTTGCCCAATGATTCGGTCATACTCAGCAACATAGCCGTGCCTGAGTTTGGATCAGTAGCTCCGTAAGACCAGGCATCGTAATGGCAACCGGCAATAATCCATTCATCTGGAAATTCGGCTCCTGTTAACGTACCAACAACCTGGTAAATACGCTGAATCGCTTTTTCCTGCTTCACCATCAGGCGAACCTTCAGTTCTTTGCCACCTTCGAGCCGATACGTATACGGCAAACCGCCTTGCCAACCAGCCGGAACAGCCTGAGCACCAGTCATGCGTTTCAGGATTTCCGTAGCAGAACCGTAGGGGAGGGGTGTTACGGGAATCTTGTGAAGTACTACGTCCTTTAAATCCAACCGTTTTGGTGTGTTTTTAGCGTCCATTGGCAGAGCCGCTTCACCGGGTGTTAACGGATCGCCGGTGTAAGGCGTTGTGATTAACGAACCCCGCTGAATTACACTTTCGCTGTAGTATGGCCCTTCGGGAAAGGTAAGCCCGCGCATGTAACCACTGTCGGCCGGGTCGGTGAAAATGATAACGCCGATGGCTCCGGCAGCCTGCGCCCATTGTGCTTTATAGCCCCGAAAATTACCTCCGTAGCGTGTCAGCACAATTTTATCCTTTACCGAAATGCCTAATGCTTTCAGTTGCTCAAAATCTTCTTTGCGACCGTAATTTGCATACACAACTTCAGCCGTTACGTCGCCCGAACCAGACCAGGCATTATAACCGGGAGTTAGTCGTGGGTCGCTGCTGTATTTATCTTCCTTGAATAAAAACTCTCTGATATTTAGTGGCTGACGTATTGGTTCGACCAGTTCAACAGCAATGTCGCCGGGGCCTTTGGGAAGCAGTACGTCGTGCGGATAAATATCGACCTGCCAGCCAGCCCGACGCATGGTTTCGGCAATGTAATCGCGTACCTGTTCATTTTCTTTTGACCCCGTAATGTGCGGTACGCTGCTGAGCTTTTCGAGATGATTTTTAAACGCAGCCGACGATTGCTTGGTTTTAAACTCCGATTCGAGCTTGATTTGAGCCGCTTGTCGATTTGGTATAAAACCGGACAGGTTCTGCGCATATGTCCCTACAGCAGCCACGCTCAAAATAGCAATAGAGAAACTAAATTTGGATTGTAACGCCTTTCTCATATAGTTCAGGTTGTAATTGGTCAAATATCGGAATTAGATTTTGTAATGCTACTAAACACATACTGAATTGACTACAATAAAAAAAGAGACGCATTATACGTCTCTTTTATAAAGGAAAAATGAAATTTATTACTTCGGCATCGCGAAAATAGCAGGGTCTACAGTCGGATTTAGCGCAACATTTGATACCGTGAGGGTGAGCGAGCCAGGCATACTGGGGTTTTCTAAATCAAGCGAGGTTGGAAGTGTAAGTCCTTCCAAGGTTTGGTAATTGCTATATTTAATCTTTATTTCTCCCGATTGTCCTTGCACACTAACCTTCGCTTTCATACCCGCTAACTGATACGTAGTAGCATCGACGTAGTAATTTGCTTCACCCTCAGGCCGGGTTACTTTCAGGTTAAAAGCATCTTTGTTGTCTATTTTTTCTTTGCCAACCAGTTCAATCGGGTATTTTTTTGCCTTAGCCACAGCCAGATCGGTGCCGAAAAGGTGCATATTACCCTTCTGCATTTTTAGCTGATCTTCTGGGAGCGGTTGAGGAGTTGTGCCTCCCGACATAGGGTTAATACTCCAGCCCTTATCGCCATCTACAACGGTAGTCATTTGCTGACCCATTGCCGAAACATCGTTACGTATCGACTTGTCGACAACAACGGTTGTTTTTCCCGTCATATCCATGCCCATGATGCTAAGCTTCTGGTCGAACTTAAATGATTTGATGGCCGCAAGCTTGTCAGCACCACCGAGGGCCGCAATATTTTTATCAATAATTTCATTGGCTGTCTGAGCGAAGGAAAGAAGCGGTATAGCGACAAACGTAACGAGAGTAATGAGTTGTTTTTTCATGAATATTTTCATCGGAAGTTAGTCCAAATATACTTATTCCAAGATGCAAAACTGTGATACGTTCAGGGTAAATGAATAGGAGTGAAGTCCGTTTTTGCTGCATTAGAAACATTCAAACGCAATCAGCTTGCAGGGCTGACGAGTGTTTTCTACCTTCATTGGTTAAAACCTTAAACGTATTAATTTCCGATGTTATCAACGACTCGTGTCAAACTTTCCGTTATGATGTTTCTCCAGTTTTTTGTTTGGGGAGCGTGGTACGGTCAGATGAGTAAATATCTCTTAACCGAATTAAAAGCCACTGGCGATCAGGTGGGTAATGCGTATGCTGCTTTTTCGCTGGCCATGATTATTGCGCCTTTCTTTGTGGGCATGATTGCCGATCGTTATTTTGCTGCCCAGAAAGTGCTTGGTATTCTGAATTTGTTGGGCGCTGTTATTCTCTATTTTATTACTCAAAACACCGAAGCTGATAACTTTTTTTACCTGATTCTGGCCTATTGTATTACGTTTGCCCCCACGCTGGCTCTGGGTTCGTCGATTGCCATGCAGCAAATGACAAGTCCCGAAAAAGAATTTCCGGGTATTCGGGTGCTGGGAACGGTGGCCTGGATTATCGTTACGAACATTGTAGGTTTTTATGGCTTCGGAGATAAGGTAACGATTTTCCAACTGTCAATGTATTCGGCGGCTGCGCTGGGCGTTTTTTCGTTCTTCCTGCCCGATACACCTCCCAAAGCCACTACGTCGACATCGTTTTCACAGATTCTTGGCCTCGATGCATTCAAACTATTTAAGGACCGCTCGTTTGCGATTTTCTTTCTGTCATCTGTATTGATCTGTATCCCCCTGTCTTTCTACTACGCTATGGCAAACCCATCGTTGACCGACGGCGGTATGCAAAATGTAGAAAATAAAATGTCGCTGGGGCAGGCTTCGGAAGTGATATTTATGCTCCTTATTCCGCTGGCGTATACCCGGCTTGGCGTAAAGAAAATGCTGATCGTTGGGTTGATTGCCTGGATTATTCGCTTTGTTTGCTTCGGTTATGGCGACGCATCAACCGAGTGGATGCTCTACATTGCTATTGTACTACACGGCGTATGCTACGATTTCTTCTTTGTAACGGGCCAGATTTATACTGACAACAAGGCCGGAGAAAAAATTAAATCGTCGGCACAGGGGCTGATTTCTCTCGCTACGTATGGTATTGGAATGGGTATCGGCTCCAAAATTTCGGGTATCGTGCTCGATATGTATACGCGTCCCGATGGGAGCAAAGACTGGTTGAGTGTATGGCTGGTTCCGGCTGGTATTGCCGCCGTAGTTCTGATCCTGTTTTTGCTGCTGTTTACGGATAAAAAAACAACGCTGGCAAAAGAAGACGAACTCGTAACCGGTACGATGTAAATAACGCAGTAATCTGCTACGTAGTGGCCCGTCTGCATCAGGCTTTATGCTGGGATGTCGACGGGTTGTTTTTTGCGGAAAACTGATCGCCGATTTTTCTCCTTGGTCGCGTTGTCGAACAGTACGGTTTTAAGCGTCTTTGCTTGTGTCGAAAATTTCTCCCAGGTTTCAATGTTCAGAAATTTGAGTGTATAATCGCTGAGGAGGCCAATTATAACGGTAAGCGCCTTGAAGATTGATAATGCCTATGGCCAAATCCGACGAAACGCAAAATTCATTTTCATGCTGGCAGAGGAATAAAAACGGTGTGAACCAATCAGTCAGGAAGAACTGTATTATTTTAAAAATTAACTAAATAGTAATCGAGTGCAACTTATCTCCTATAACCTGAATGGTATCCGGGCGGCCATGCGTAACGGCCTGATTGACTGGTTGTCGCAACATTCGTTCGACATTCTTTGCTTTCAGGAAGTGAAAGCTACCGCCGACGTAGTAGACCTTACGCCGTTTGAGCAATTGGGCTATCAATACCACTGGCACGCTGCCGAAAAGAAAGGGTATTCGGGCGTGGCTACGTTCTCGAAAATTGCGCCGACAAACGTAGTACTTGGCTGCGGCTTGCCGGTTTACGACTGCGAAGGGCGCATACTACGTACCGATTTTGGTGACATTACGTTACTGAACTGCTACTTCCCGTCGGGAACGAGTGGCGATCTGCGGCAAGGCGTGAAGATGGAATTCCTGCGTGATTTTCATGAATACGTACTGAATCTACGAAAAACGCGCCCGAATGTGATTATTATTGGCGATTATAACATTGCACATACTGCTATTGATATTCACGATCCGGTACGTAACAAAAACACAACGGGTTTTCTGCCCGAAGAACGAGCCTGGATGGACCAATGGTTTGGTTCAGGAATAACGGATGCCTTTCGCTATAAAAATCCTGAATCAGTCGGCTACAGTTGGTGGAGTTATCGGGCGGGTGCTCGTGCGAATAACAAAGGCTGGCGTATTGATTACGCTTCGGTGAGCGATACAATGCGCGATCAGATTATTGATTGTCAGATGCTTCCCGATGCCGTTCATGCCGACCATTGCCCGGTGTGGCTGTCAATGAGCGAAGGAGTGAATGAGTGAAAGAGCGATTATTGTTTGCGTCAGCTTTTCGCCCTTTCACTCATTCACTTTTTCGCTCGTTAACTATGTATTTCCTCATCTACAAACCCTACCTGATGCTGTCGCAGTTTAGCCGGGAGGGCGATAAACCGACACTGGCCGATCTGGACTATGATTTCCCGAAGGATGTTTATCCAGTTGGGCGGCTCGATGCCGATAGCGAAGGTTTGCTATTGCTCAGCAGTGATAAACAGTTGAACCACAGGTTGCTAAATCCAAAATTTCGGCATAGTCGAACGTACTACGTACAAGTAGATGGCGCACTGACCGAAGAAGCCTGTCGACAGTTGTCGGACGGGGTAACGATTTCGGTTGATGGGAAACCGTATCATTCGTTACCGGCTCTGGCGAAGGTAATTGATGAGCCAATATTACCAGAACGGAATCCACCGATACGTTATCGGGCGTCTGTTCCTACATCCTGGTTGTCTATTTCATTACACGAAGGTAAAAATCGGCAGGTGCGTAAAATGACGGCGGCCGTTGGTTTCCCGACGCTACGTCTGGTACGGTGGTCCATTGAAAATCTGACTGCCGAGAATATGATATCCGGACAGATACGTGAGTTGAGTAAAGCGGAGGTGTTACGTGGGTTGAGGTTAAGCTAAACGTAGCACTACGTAGATTTCGCCGAGACTTATAAAATTCCCTCATCGGCAAAGCTATAATATGCTTTGTCGGTGAAAATCAGGTGGTCGAGAACCGGAATATCGAGCAAACGCCCGGCGTCTTTGAGCTTTTTGGTAAGGTCTTTGTCTGCCTGAGAAGGTAATAAATTGCCCGATGGATGATTATGAAATAGAATCATCGACGAAGCCAGATGCTCAATCGCTTGTTTGAAAATGAGCCTTGGGTCGGCCACAGTCCCTGAAATTCCACCTGTACTGATTTGGACGGGACGTAGCACTTCGTTAGCCCGATTCATGAGCAAAATCCAGAATTCTTCGTGCGGTTTATCGATCAGATGTGGAACCATCTCGTTATACGCATCGCGTGAACACGTAATACGGGCACGTACCGGCCGATCCTGTTCTTTACGTCGGCGTCCGAGTTCAAGTGCGGCCACAATACTGATCGCTTTTGCTTCGCCAATGCCCCGAAATTTCGAGAGGTCTTTGATACTTAGTCTGGCTAGCTCATTCAGATTATTGTTAACGCTTTTCAGAATAATCTTTGCTACGTCAACGGCTGTCAGGTCAACCGTTCCGGAATTTATTAGGATTGCAATCAACTCTGCTTCCGACAAAGCCGCTTTGCCTTTAAGCATAAGTTTTTCGCGGGGGCGATCCTCTTCGGCCCAGCTCTGAATGGTACCAGAAGTTTGATACGTCATAAGTGCAAGTAATCGATAGGTGAATTCCTGGCGACAAAATGCACAAAAAAACCTTACCCACAAAAAGGTAAGGTTTTGATGGAAGCAGAATTTGACTCTATTGAAAAGATAGGGCCAAAATGCCTAAAAATTAAGCCGTAGCTAAACCGTTTACAAAGCGAGCCAATTTCGATTTGTTATTGGAAGCTTTGTTTTTATGGATGATGTTGCGTTTTGCGAGTTTGTCAAGTGCAGAAGCAACCGTTTTGAACAGCTCAACAGCCATTGCGTGATCGGTAGTAGCACGAAGTTTTTTCACCATGTTCCGGGTTGTAACGTGCTGATAACGGTTCTGAAGCCGCTTCTTTGCGCTTGACCGGATTGCTTTTTTTGATGACTTGTGATTTGCCATTGGTATATAAATGAGATCGTTGTATCGATATGAGGGCGCAAAAATAAAAAATTCGGCTGGAATAGTCAATATCCCAAGCCGAATTTCTTTTACTTATCTGTGGTTTACTGCCGGATGTCAGCATTGACAGTTAGGGTTGTTTCCCAGATGTCCTTGTTTTGCTGAACGAATTCTTTGTAAGGTTCGCTTTTTTCAAAAGTTTTTATGTCATCGATTGACTGAAACGTAATGTAATGCACTACGTCATAGTCTGAAACGGCCTGATTTGGCAAAATTGTCTCGCCAGATGCATAACCAATCACCTGTGGAATTTCGTGCTTTAGGGCTGCAAAACTGGCCATATGCTGTTCAATGGCTTTGCTTTCGACACCTTTTTTGAATTTTATGCACACAATTTGCTGTTTCTGGGCTTTTCGCGCAGGTGAGTATGCACCATAGATTATTAAAGCGAAAGCAGAAAGTAACACAATGACTAAGGTATATCCCTTTGATTTAGCATTCATGATTATTCGAGGTTTCTCTATTTTTCGAAATATTATTCTGAATAACATGGTCGTTTAAATGAATAGTTAATTATTTTCTCTTTAAAGTACCACGTTTTGTCAAATGTACAACTGTTTTATTTGGTTGTTGGTTTCGAGTAATATTTTTTTTGGAAGTTTAGTAAATGGTAGGCCTGTTCCGTCTGGAGAATTGCCCGAGAGCCAGAGATTTCGGCCGGTATGGGGCTTCTATGGGCATCAGCAAATAAACCGCTTGGCCGTGTTTACGTTGCCGACTGATATGATGCCATTTTTTAAAAAATATATTGTTTATCTCACCGATAATGCCGTCAACCCAGATAAACGCCGGTATGCAGTGGTTGGCGAAGCACCCCGTCATTTTATTGATCTGGATGTGTATCCTGATACATCGACGGCTACGTTGCCGCGCTATTATAAAGATGCAGTAGAACGTTACGGAGCTGATACGTTGGCATTACATGGCATTGTGCCGTGGCAGATTCAACTCACAAAATATCAGCTCACTGAAGCGTTTAAACAGCGAAACGTGCGAAGAATTCTGCGTCTGTCTGCTGATTTAGGCCATTATATTGCCGATGCCAACGTACCACTCCATACCACTCGTAACTACAACGGTCAATTAACGAACCAGCAGGGAATTCACGGATTTTGGGAGTCGCGTTTGCCCGAATTGTTCAGTACTTCGTATGATTTTCTGGTTGGGCCAGCCGAATACGTAGAGTTGCCACAGAAAGCGGCCTGGCGTGCTGTATTCAGGGCAAACGCGGCTTTAGATTCTGTGCTACGTATTGAGCAACAACTGACAGCCGATGTAGGAGAGGCCCGTAAGTTTGGCTTTGAAGAACGTAACGGTATAACGTCGAAAATGTATTCGACCGATTTTTCACGGCAATATCACGAACAGTTAAAAGGGCAGGTCGAACGCCAGATGCGGGCTTCAGTAAAAATGGTCGGCGATTTTTGGTATACCTGTTGGATAGATGCTGGACAGCCAGATTTACGCACGCTGGCAATGTATCAGTTTACTGAAAGCGAGCGAAAAGAAGAAATAGAAGAGAAAAAAACTTGGCTGAAACGTTTGTTTTCAGCACGGGAAGAGTCAGAACCATGATTGTTTCAGGATTATAAAGATTTTCGAGATTTTGTTTTTTCGCTATTTCTAACAATCTAAACCAATCCTAACAATCTTTATAATCCTGAAAAAAATCCCGGTTCGGAGATTTAGATACTTAATTTCTTCATGTATTCTGCATCGTTTTTCATACTGACCATGGGCGATTGCGGGTATTCTTCCTGTTCAACCAGAAAATATTTGATACCGCTGTCTTTAGCCACACGTAGCGTTTTTGTGAAATCGACGCTGCCTTTGCCGAGGTCGTTCTGCACCGGCTTGCCGTTTTCTTTCTTGTAATCTTTTATGTGGCAAAGTTCATACCGTTTGCCGTATTTCTGAAGGTGCTCCGCTGTATTAACACCTGCTACGTCGATCCAGCATAAATCTAACTCAAACATTACGTTCTTGGGGTCGGTGTTGTCGAGCAGATATTCCTGCGGAAGTTTTCCATCCAGCGGGCGGAATGAATAATCGTGGTTATGATAGCCAAATTTTAGATCGCTTTTCCGGGCTTCTTCGCCAAACGTATTCAGTTCGTCGGCAATTTTTTTCCAGTCATCCCATGTTTTTTGTGGACCAATGTAAGGGCACAACAGATAACTCAGTCCAGCACCTTTAGCCATCTCGATGCTCTTTTGGAGCGCGCCGGGTTTGCTCAATTCACCGCGAAAATTAAAGTGCGTACTTACCATCT
Organism: Spirosoma daeguense; assembly: GCF_054776875.1. Taxonomy (NCBI): domain Bacteria; kingdom Pseudomonadati; phylum Bacteroidota; class Cytophagia; order Cytophagales; family Cytophagaceae; genus Spirosoma; species Spirosoma daeguense. The sequence goes on along the minus strand of NZ_BAAHBF010000006.1, from coordinate 424,530 downwards.
CTACGCCCAATCCGTCGAGAAAAGATTTTATTTCTTTCGGTTCCATGCCCCACAAAAAACCCTGCGGGCCACCATAGCTTTCAAACTGTTTATAGCCCATTTGTGCCAGTTGGGTCATAATACCTTTGGGATCTTTTGGTATTACGTCGCGAACGCTATAAAGCTGAACACCAAACGGATTGATAGGTGCTACGTTATTAGTCAGGAAGTTAGCGGCTGTCGATACTGACTGGCCAAGGGTTAGGGCTCCGGCTGCTACTAAGCCAGATTGTTTCAAAAAACTACGTCGTTGCATAGGTTGAAAAGTTTACGCAGATAAAACGAAAACGGTTATTGATTTTATCTGCAGCGGAAAAATAGAGAATAAATCGGACAATGCGAACGGTAATGATTTCTACGTTATCCTGAACGTATCGCCTTCAATTGTCGGCATCCTGTCTATCTTTGCGATCTTTTCTGAATACGAATGACGTTTTCTAAAATCTATCTGCAAGCCGGGCGTGATGAGGCTGTTCGACGGTTTCACCCCTGGATATTTTCGCGGGCTATCAGCCGTTACGAAGGTAACCTGGCCGATGGCGACGTAGTAGAAGTATTCGACAACAAACAGCGGTATCTGGCTACTGGTCATTATCACGATGGAAATATTGTGGTTCGGCTTTTTTCGTTTGCTGCTACCTCAGATGGGCCCGTTACGCCCGATTTGCCATACTGGACTGAAAAACTGACCCACATACGTAGCATTCGTCGATCCACAGTAGGCAGTAATCCGGCCAATGGCCTAACCAACTGTTACCGGCTTGTGCACGGCGAAGGCGATAATTGTACTGGCCTGATCATCGACGTATATAATGGTGTGGCTGTGTTACAGGCTCATTCTATTGGTATGCACCGCGAACGAATGATTATTACGGATGCGTTGAAAGCCGTTTATGGCGATGAGTTAGAAGCCGTTTATGACAAAAGTGCCGATACGTTGCCTGACGAATATGGTGCTACGGTTACAAATGGGTATCTGTATGGTCGTACTCCCGTGCCGCATCCGGTTCAGGAAAATGGTAACACGTTTCTGGTGAACTGGATTACGGGCCAGAAAACCGGCTTTTTTCTCGATCAACGCGATAACCGGGCGTTGCTGGCGCAGTATGCACGTAGCAAGCGGGTATTGAATGCCTTCTGTTATTCAGGTGGTTTTTCGGTATACGCGCTCAAAGCTGGTGCCGATCTGGTACATTCGGTCGACGTATCGCAGAAAGCTATCGACCTGACCAATCAGAATATTGTTGCCAATTTTGGGGAAGAAGCCGTTCCGCACGAAGCGTTTGCTGAAGATGTGATGCACTATTTAAAAGCGCACGACCATGAGTATGACGTAGTGGTGCTCGACCCGCCAGCGTATGCCAAAAGTATGTCAGCCCGTCATCGGGCAGTGCAGGGCTATAAGCGTCTGAACGCCGAAGGATTTCGCCGGGTGGCTAAGGGGGGAATTTTATTCACGTTTTCGTGTTCTCAGGTTGTAGACCGCGAACTGTTTTATAATACGGTTGTAGCGGCTGCCATTGAAGCAGGCCGACAGGTACGCGTACTGCATCACCTGAGCCAGCCTGCCGACCACCCAGTGAATCTATTCCATCCAGAAGGAGGATATTTGAAAGGACTGGTGCTTTGGGTTGAATAGTAGAGATAAACGATAAGAGATGAGTGATGAATAGTAGTTTTATTTTTCACTCATCTCTTATCGTTCATCACTCATCACTATTTTCGCTAATTTTGGGTCTCAACCGGAGCGCCGGACCGATCCTTTTGTATAACCCGATTACATATAGCTAAATTATGGCTGAATTGATTCGAATGCCCAAGATGAGCGACACCATGACCGAAGGCGTCATTGCGGAGTGGCATAAAAAAGTGGGCGATAAAGTGAAATCTGGCGATGTGCTGGCCGAAGTTGAAACCGACAAAGCCACCATGGATCTGGAGTCGTACGAAGAAGGTACGTTGCTCTATATCGGTGTAGAAAAAGGAGCATCGGTACCTGTTGACGGCGTACTGGCTATTATTGGTGCTGAAGGTGAAGATTATAAAGCTTTGCTAAATGGTTCGAGCGGTGGAAGTCAGGAAGCTGCTCCTGCCCCAAAACCAGAACCCGCTCCGGCCCCCGCCAACAGCGCAAGTGGTGAAGTTGCAACTAAATTACCCGAAGAAAAAGCGGTTTCGGCGGCTCCTGCTGAAAATGTGAACGCATCGGTAATTCGGATGCCGAAAATGAGTGATACCATGACCGAAGGTACCATTGTAGCCTGGCACAAAAAAGAAGGCGACACGGTGAAATCGGGCGACGTACTGGCTGAAGTTGAAACCGACAAAGCTACTATGGACCTCGAAGCCTATGAAGAGGGTACATTGCTTTATATCGGCGCCAAGGAAGGTTCGTCTGTAGCGGTTGATGATGTAATTGCTGTTGTCGGCGAAAAAGGCGCAAACTTCAAAGTGCTTCTTGAAGGAGGTAGTGCTGCACCTGCTCCCGCTGCAGAAAGTGCTCCTGCTACGTCGGATGCGTCAACTTCTCAGCCTACGGCTGCGCCTTCTAACGATAACGGAGCCGATTCGAACGGTCGTGTGAAAGCGTCGCCATTAGCGAAAGCAATTGCTGCTGAAAAAGGTATTGATCTAGGACAGGTAAAAGGAAGCGGCCCTGAAGGACGTATCGTGAAAAGCGATGTTGAATCGTTTGTTCCGGGTTCGGCTCCTGCTGCAAAACCTGCTACGTCTCAACCCGCTGCTCCACCTTCTCAGGCGCCAGCCGCTACGTCGGCACCGGCAGCTCCAACCCCATCGGGCGAATACGAAGACATTCCGGTGAGCCAGATGCGGAAAACCATTGCCCGTCGGTTGAGCGAAAGCCTGTTTACGGCTCCGCATTTCTACCTGACCATGGAAATTAACATGGATAAAGCAATGGATCTGCGCGGAACTGTCAACGGCCTTAGCCCAGTAAAAGTATCGTTCAATGATTTCGTTATCAAGGCCGCTGCTCTGGCGTTGAAACAACATCCGAACGTAAACTCATCGTGGCTGGGTGATAAAATTAGGAAATATAAATACGTAAATATTGGCGTAGCTGTGGCCGTTGACGAAGGTCTATTGGTTCCCGTAGTACGTAACGCCGACCAGAAAACACTGTCGACCATCTCTGGCGAAGTAAAAGATCTGGCTGGTAAAGCGAAAGACAAGAAACTCCAGCCGAAAGATTGGGAAGGCAGTACGTTCTCGATCTCTAACCTGGGTATGTTTGGCATTGACGAGTTTACGGCGATCATCAACCCACCTGATTCCTGTATTCTGGCCGTTGGCGCTATCAAACAAACCGTGAAGTTTGAGGGAGACGTGGCGAAACCAACTAACGTAATGAAAGTAACGCTCTCCTGCGACCACCGCGTAGTGGATGGCGCAACAGGAGCCGCTTTCTTGCAAACGGTGAAGCAACTCCTCGAAGATCCGATGCGGATGCTGGTATAACGTTTAATTTTGTACTTTTTCTCAACGAGAAAAAGTACAAAATCCTACAAAAAGAGCCGTCCCGAAATTCGGGACGGCTCTTTTTGTAAAAACCTGAACGGTTAAACTTTAGCAGGCTCCATTGCACCTTGTAGCTTTTGCTCCAGTACGTTTTTGGGAACTGCTCCAATTACTTTATCGACTAACTGACCATTTTTGAAAATCATCAGTGTTGGAATGCTGCGGATACCGAATTTGGCAGGCGTCTGCGAATGTTGATCAACGTCCATCTTAGCGACAACGGCTTTACCATCATATTCGCCAGCAAGCTGCTCCACAATTGGACCAACCATCCGGCAAGGACCACACCATTCGGCCCAGAAATCTACTAAAACAGGTTTGTCAGAATTTATGAGTTCGTTGAAGTTCGCGTCGGTCGCTTCTACGGCAAGAGATCCTGCTGCCATGACTGAAATGAGTTTATGTATGTTTAACTTGTTTCTGCTACATAAACCCTTTTCATGGCGTTTAGTTCCGATTATTTGGTAACCCGACTTTTCTGGATATTGAGACTTTGCCTATTCGCCGTAACCTGATAAAATAGGGAAGTTCATTATTGAAAATCGGATAAAAACGCTAGTTGTGAGATAACAAGATAGCTTTCACCCTGTAGAAATTCAAAATGACTATACCTCACATTCAGAACTCAAAAAGCATCAGTCATGGCATATCCCTGGCTTCTATTCTCTTTTGATAGAAAATGTATTACCCGCCTTAATGACTGCCTGATTTACTTCACGAATCCGATCTACATCCATTTTTTCAACCTCGCGGTCGTAGGTGAGCAAGCCATTCACTTCATGCTCAACATCCGTGGTTTGCGTGTAAATGGCTACACTAAGTCCCCGATAACGTATCAACTGTTCTACCTGATCAAGTAGAAAAATATAACGATCTGTCAGGGCTGTTTTGGTTGGTTCGTATGCGTATGCATTGTTTTCAACCGGCCACATATGACCGCGTACAAACAGGCCAACCCCGCCAAATTCGCCTAGTGAAGCAGCTCGCTGGCTATCGGGTACTGATGCTTTATAGGGCCCAACATAGATGTGGGTATCCACAAAATCGCCGTTTTTAGGATCACCATACGCTTTTTGATAAGGTGGATTATTATTAAATCCGGAGTTGCCATTGACCAGACGTGAAGGATCGTATTGTTTGACCCAGTCGGTAATATTCTTGACGTCGAAAGCGCCCCAGTTTTCATTAAATGGAACCCAGCAAATCACCGATGGTGAGTTATAATGATCATCAATAATCGCTTTGAACTCTTTGCGGAAAGCAGACCGAGAGTTTAACGTATCTTCATCGGGGTACCAGATGGCGGGCATATCCTGCCAGACCAGCAGCCCCATCTTGTCTGCCCAATAATAAAACCGCTGAGGTTCGGTTTTCATGTGCTTGCGAATCAGGTTATACCCGGCTTTTTTCGTAAATTCAATATCCGATTTTAAGGCATCCTCTGTGGGAGCTGTTAAAATGCCGTCGGGCCAGTATCCCTGATCAAGCAAGCCAAGTTGCATCACAAAACGACCATTCAGCAAGGGACGGACAATGCCATTTACTTTGCCAAGTGCTACGTCGCGCATCCCGAAATAGCTCATCACTTCATCCGAAGTTGTTCCATTAGCAGATTTGAGCGAGATTTTTAGATCATACAGGAAGGGCGAATCCGGGGTCCAGGTTTGGGGATTAGCAATTGGAATGTAGAAAGCTGTTCCGGTGTTTCCTTCTGAGCGGGTAATTTCTCTTTTGCCATCAAGAACGAGGGTGAATACCTTAGCTGGAGAATTGGAATTTACCTCAATTTTCAGCCGTTTACCGGCCAGATCAGGCAGTATGCGTATGTTTTTGATGTAGGTTTTAGGGACTGGTTCGAGCCATACCGTCTGCCAGATACCGGACGTAAAGGTATAATCGCCACGAGGCCCGTTTTTTCCTGAAGGTGTGCGTCCGTCATTTGAATCATAAGCAGCCACCACCAGACTGTTTTCTCCATTTACTAGCAGAGAGGTAATATCGAACGAAAAAGCATCGTATCCACCGGTATGACTCCCCGCTTTTTGACCGTTGACAAATACAGTCGTATTATAATCGACGGCCTCAAAGTGAAGAATGATCTGGTTATTTTTCCAGGCTGAAGGAAGGGTAAATGTGCGTTGGTACCACATATTGATTTCCTGCTTTCGCTTGACTCCCGACAGAACAGATTCAGGGCAATAGGGTACCCGTATTTTTTCTGAATTGGTTGAGAAGCGCAAGGCTGTTACTGGATTGAGAGCAGATGAGACTGATTTACCGCCCTGATAATTCCAGGTGCCGTTCAGGCAGAGCCATTCGCTACGTTGAAGTTGGGGGCGTGGGTATTCGTTCAGGGGTATTTGAGTGGCCATGGCCGATTTTGTCCAGCGAGTTGGCAACTCGGCCTCCTGTGCTTGAGCGTTTTGCCCGAAAAAAACAGGAGTTATAGTGAAAAGGATAATTGAGATAAAAATAAAATTCTTCATCAATTTATCAGGAGCTTTTAGCGGTAGCTAACGTTTGAAATAAGCAAGTTGTCTGTATAGTCATCTTCGATCAAACGGCTTTTTAGAAGCCAGATGATCTATCTTAAAAAATTCTTTTGGGGTTGATTTGGTGCTACGTTGCCAGTAGTGCAGGGCTTATTTTTTGAGCCAGTCGTTACGTTTCATCCAGCTAAAAAGGGGGTGCATCCATTCGTCAGTGGGAAGTTTTAAGACAAATCCGTGGTCGCCCTTGGGGTAGAGATGCAATTCCGCTGCTACGTTGTGATGACGTAGTGCTTCATAAAAAACGATGCTATTGTCTACATCAACAACTTTATCATCACCGGCATGTGTAAGATAGGTAGGCGGAATTTGGTTCGTTACGTGCAATTCATTCGAAAACCGTTCGATCTGAACAGGGGTAGGGGTGGCTCCCAATAGGTTCGTTCTTGACCCTTTATGACCGAGTGTCTCATTCATGGAAATGACCGGGTAAATGAGAATCATAAAATCAGGTCGTAAACTGGTCTTGTTTGTATTTTCGATTAACGGTTCCTGAAATTTCGTTCCGGCTGTCGCTGCCAGATGCCCACCTGCCGAAAAGCCCATGATACCAATTTTGTTGGGATTTATTCTCCATTCGGCGGCACGCTCCCGTACTACTTTTATGGCCCGTTGAGCATCCTGAAGTGGGCCAATGCTTTTATCGACCATTATCGAATCGCTTGGTAGGCGGTATTTTACGATAAAAGCCGCTACTCCCTGTTTAATAAACGCTTCAGCAATTTTTAACCCTTCTGCATCATAGCTTTCCCCTGAATAACCACCTCCCGGAAAAATAATAACCCCGGTACCATTCGCACTCTCTTTTGCTGGTAAAAAAATGGTCAGTGTTGGTTTCGACACCTTTCTGTACCAAACTATTCTACCATCTTTTTCCTGCACCAGTTCTTTCATCTCGTATGACGTAGCATTCGGAATCGGATCTGTATATAAGGGGGTTATCTGCTGAGCATTAACGTGGCTGGTTAGTAGCAGTATGAAAAAATAAAAACCAAATTTCATTGTGTTAAAGTAGTTGTAGAGGAGCTTCATGCTGATTTTTGATAACTTTTGTAGGAGACCAATAGTGCTAGTTAAATGTAATTGATTTGATGGCTAACAAAGGCCTGCCAGAGAGTTAAGCTAAATGAGCCGTCAGTTTATGAATTAAAAGAGTAGAGAAAAGGATTATCGGTAGGTTTCTCAGGTCGAGAAAAATCTAGTATCAGCTTGTTTGAGGGTAAATACAATGGCTTGGGTCGCCCCGTCGCGCTTCAATAAATTTAGTCTTCTTCATGGCAATCGTTTGTTTGTTAAAGTACAACAAATAGCCCGTTTTTCCCTACTTTAAGTTGGTGCGCTTTTCTGAGGGATGTCAGTAGTTGGCTTACATTCTGGTACTTAGGCCAACATATTTATCAGTAGAAACGTGACGCTGACAATTCATCGAAAGAATAAACTCCTCCACTAAAGACAAAAGGTCCTTGTTGTTCCATTTTTAGTCATACAGTTGTTGCGCACAACTTTATGCAACCGCTTACTCTTTATTTAGTTTTTGTGGATAGTAGAGCATTCACAAAACAGATGAGTTAATCGTTGGGTTGTAGAGCAGAATCAGAAACATCTTTATGCAATTTGACTTAAAAAACCTGTTAATCCGTGATCTGGATTGGCTTATGGCGGTTGAAATTGTGACCAGAACGTTGGTCATGTTTACTCTAATTCTTGTCTTTCTACGCATGACAGGAAAGAAAGGCATTCGGCAGTTATCCATTTTTGAGGTAGCCATTATCATTGGGCTGGGATCAGCGGTTGGCGACCCTATGGTAAATGAGGAGCATGCTATTCTGCCGGCTTTTCTGGTCATTGTGACAATTTTACTTCTTTACCGATTGCTAACCTGGCTAGCGGCCCGGCGGGAACGCTTTGAGCGGCTTTTGGAAGGAGAACCTTTATATATTATTGAAGAGGGCAAGTTTGTGCTTCAGACCCAGGCTGATCACACCTACGCAAAGGATGAGTTTTTTGCCGAAATGCGTCAGCAAAACATTGAGCACGTAGGCCAAGTGCGATTAGCCATTCTGGAAACCAGTGGCAATGTAAGTTTTTATTATTACGCAAACGAAGATGTAAAGTCAGGATTACCCATACTACCCAAAGCCTATCAGAAACGGCGGAAGGAAATTCAACAGGCCGGTAAGTATGCCTGTACAACTTGTGGGCAGATAGAAGAAATTACCGCCAGACAACATGCCTGTCCGCGCTGCCAGCAGACGGAATGGGTGGAAGCTATACAAACAATAAGGAGGACATAATCCTTACGATCATAGTTGAGATGATGGGGTATTGTGGCCATTCTTTAGCAAAAGTGAATCGGCCTAATTCAACGATCTAAAATCTATGGTCAACCGCTTCTACTACAATAAAAATTGGTAGATATTCATTAAATGCTTTTCGGTTGTTTGCCTTTGGCTAATTTCCATTCATAACGAAGGATATCCGCTTGTTGAATAGCGTCATATAATGCCTTGTCGCTTTCGAAGGTCAATTGTTTTAATTGAAAGGCTTCTATACCAATCACAAACGAACTAATCTCAAAAGGCCAGGGGTCCACGCATAACGAATGGTCGTCTCTTTGAGAGACGTAATACGGTATCTCATCTGGCCCGGGACTTATTTCTAATCGACGGCCACCGGGCGGTACCAGGTCTTGGCATAAGAGTAACGAAAAGGCATCGCACCATTGCAGAAAGGCATACGCATAACGTGCCTCCGCCAACGTTACTTTCATCGTACGTAACCAATCTCGCTGATTCTGCCGTTGCTGGTCCAGAAAGTCAGCCATGGCCTTTTGGTCTTCTCGTAGTGGTTCATATAAAAACGACGCATGCATCGAGACCATCAGCGCATTCCAGCGACTTTTCTCCAGAGCGATTTCGACCATTCGGCGTGCCTGTTCCACTGAATACTGCTGAATGTTAAAATCCAGCGGAGCACCCACCTGGGTGAGATGATGGCGCCCTTCCCAATTATCCTGTCCGTCATCGTGTTCGGTGAGCGCCACTAGGGTCTCCGCCCAGTTCACCGGCCGTTTGTCTGGCGCCCAGTGAAGGGCAAGCTGGAGGGCCAGCAAGCCATGAGCCTGCTGATGAATAACCTCCCAGCCAAAATCTTTACTGCGAACTATCATAGAGTTGGGAATGCTACGTCTACTTTTATTTTGCTACGTTATCGTCAGAACGTAGCACGTTTGAGCTAAATCATCAGGCTTTCGGATTGTCCTTCAGTAGCCGTTGACCAATGCGATCCGAAGCGGCTTCCGCAAAATCCAGCCCTGAGTAATCGGGATTGTAGCCCCCGATATGAGGTACTGCCATAATATACAGCCGAGGGTTGGGTTGGCCCTGCGAATCGATTACCTGAAAGTGGTCATTGATGGCCAAACCAGGTACGGTCAGGTAATACGTACCGTCTGCAAGTTGCTCCACTTCGTCATTACCTTCTTGCTGAGCAACCCGGCCCCGCTCCTCTGATTGAAAGGCTAAACGGGCTGGACTAATCACTTGATCAACGACTAAGCTCTTGAATGGAAAATCCTCAAACGCCAGATGTGGTTGCCCAATACAATCGACGAATGTTTGATAATGCACCGATTGCGTCTGATCGGCTGGTTCCATGTAGTGATACGTTGCTCCGCCTTGTGGATGGGGCGTAACAGAACTATCTTCTCCAGCCGCTTTCAGGGTTAATACTCCGGCTTCATGCAGCGCTAACAGCTCTCGGGCTGACTGTTGAGGCACAAAAGCGATGACAATAGAAATCAATGGCATCAGCACTTTTTTCAACCGCTGCCAATCTTCAGCTGAAAAATATTTGGCCGGGTAATTCAATGCATAACTCAGTACCGCTAGCATTTCTTTCCAGTATATAGACTGGTGTTGGTTAATAGACTGTTCGGCCTGTTGGTATTCGTTGGCAAAAAGTACAAATGGATCCTGTCGCTCCCGCATACCCATCATTGCGTCGACGAAAGATTCCAGATTCAGGTCTTTGATCTGCGCATAAAAAGCTGGATCTTTTTTCCGGAATGCATCTTTGAATGCTTTTTCAAAGACAAAATCAAGAGAGAGAAATCCTTGATTTTGCTGCCGGTTGGCTTCGATCAACTCCGTACTGAGTTGGTCGTCCGGCGAGACCAGTGGTTCTTCAAGGTGAAAACGAATGGCAGGTAACAGGCCTTCCCGAGAATGTAGCACTAACTGGAAGGCAGGAGATGTTTCTGATCGGGAATACCACAGCCGGCCCGTTGAATCGCTTTCGAATTGCCCATTATGACGCGCCAGCGTACGTATGGCATCAATAGCCGTCAGCGAAGCTCCCCGAATGGCAACCGCATGATTGAGCGACAAAGCCAATTTGGTCGGCGGGTACGGCGAATCAAAATACCGAGGGACAGTACCTTCGTGTCGGATCGGCCAGTGATGACCCGTACAAACGATTACCACGTCAAAACTGTGTTTTTGTTGGTCTACCGTTTCTATCCATATCGTCTGGCTTGCTGGTTCATCATGGATGTCTGTTACGTTGCAGTTGAGATGAACACGAGTTTCTACGCCCCGAACCAGTGCCCGCTGTCGCAGCATATCAAACTGAGCCGTTAGGTATTGACCAAATAATAACCGAGGTACGACGCGGTATGGACTAACTTGTTGAGGATCGAGTTGAAACGATTCTAGCAACTTGGCTGGTTGGGTTTTTAGCCAGTCTGGCAGAGCGGTTACCAATGGGGGAATCTCATTGCCGGATACATTAGTTACATGTTCGGTGTTAGCTCCAGCTGTACTATAAGGCATCCCGGCGCCAAGTTGGTTGGATCGTTCAAAAATCTCAATATGCAGGTCCGACCGCTTGGATTCGATTAGGCGTTTATACATAAATAATGCGCTAGGCCCTCCACCCAGAATGGCAATGCGCTGTCGACGTACTAGCGATAACATACTAATACGTGAATAGAGCTTTATATTTAGTAAATCCAGAAATAGTCACTTGGGATACTGAATCAAGTGTAACTAAAAATACATTGACTTGTAGAAAAAAGCAGGTGTTCATTTGAATTAATGGTTTACAGCTTAAGTCCATGATGAACCAAATTGTTTTTACGGGATGATCAACAATTCCTGTGCTCCTCCAGTCTACAAAGTCAGTTCCTTTATGTAGCAGTCCTTTAGTTAAGCAAGTTTAATGAATGGTAATTCTATAAACATTGAGGTAATGGCCCCTTCCATTATCTCAAATTCCTTGATCCCGATTCAGTATAAATCGTTTGATAGAGTTATGTTGGATCTATACACGAATAATGTGATAGGCTGACCTTGATTAATCTTATAACAAACTACAATCCACTCGGCAAAATTGCCAGTCAACGCATCAAATACTTGTATTCAGGTTGCTTCGATTTTCGTTAAGGATACTCTATTACGTATTTTGAGTTTATAAATCAAATAAAGGCTTGCCTCAGCGTAAGCAGTTGTAGTCATCACCACGGGTTTCAAAATGTTATGCTAGGTGGGTAGCAGTAGACTTCTTGCCAACAATTCATGACGCCATTGCTATTAGCAACAATGCCCAAAGTAGCCATCAATAATGCAATCGTTCTGGAGGGCAGAAAACACCAGTATAGCAGCCGACATTAGTCCCCAATTTTCGCTGGATGTGCGGGGACAATTAATTTGTGGGATAACGGTTAAGTAACCACTTGTTTGAAGGCACGACTAACCGATTCCTGACCGTTAATGTGCAGGGTGAAACGGTGCTTGCCAAACACTGACTAAAGATTGCCCATGTGAATCAGAGGATTGATAAAGTGTTTGCTTCTGTTGTAGCTTTCATAAAGCAACATGGTTATTTGCCCGGTATCCCATCAGCGGGTGAGGTGCTAAAAGCAGGAGGGGTAGATCTGGTAAAAATGAACGCTTCGTTACTGGAAAATATAGAAGAGTTGACTCTATGTAGCCTTCAGCACGGAACATCAACAGCAGCGCGTAGATCAACTAGAACTGCTATACAAAAAGAAATCGCCGAAATCACAGCGCTAGTCAAATAACTCGTGAAGAAAAAGTAGGAGTTGTTTGACTAGAATAACTTTCACAGGTAGTTCAACATATTTTTGTCCTAACTGATTTTTAAACACGTAGTGCTCATACTCATAAAATGCTCAGCTTTCAAACTGAAAAATTTGCTCCATGAGCACCCATTTCTCGCCTGTTTTAGCCCAGGGTAATGGTTGTTGAAACCGCCACATCAGGTGTTCCCATTCCTGCACGTGCGGATTGTGAGCATCCATTTCCATTTTCTTTTCGAACGTAAACTGATCGTCCGTTTCCAGAATCATGAACATTCGATTACCAGTTCGATAAATCTGAAGATCCAGAATACCGGCATTCAGATCATTCTGTCGCACCTCTGGCCAGCCTTTCCCTTTAGCATGCCACTGTTCATATTCGGCAATTAATTCAGGGTCATCTTTCAGGTCGAGCGCTAAGCAAAATCGTTGCATAGTAAAGTTGATTAGTTAATGGGAGCCTTGTGGTTGGTAATCAAGCGACTTACCGAAAGAAGGTTTTGAAGGATGAAATGGTCTGTTGGGCGGCCAGGTCGGGCGTAGGAAAGGGGAAGGCTTCGGCCGAAACGTAGCCATTATAACCGATCTCTTTCAACGCTGTGGCTATCTCCGCCATAGCAAGGTGACCCAAACCTATGGGGCGACGGTTGCTATCGGCAAAGTGAACATGTCCAATCGAAGAGCCTGCCAAACGGATACTGTCGGGCAACGAAATCTCTTCAATGTTCATGTGAAACAAATCAGCCAGCAACACGACATGCCTTGTATTTAATTCATTGATAAAACCCGTAGCTGTCCCCAGATCATTGATCAGATTGGTTTCATAGCGATTTAAGGGTTCATAAATCAAGTTTACACGTTGTTCTTCTGCCTGTTTTCCAAGAATTTCTAGTCCATCGGCCAGCCAACGTAGCGCCTGCTCTTTTTCTACGCCCGGTGCTACGTTCCCCTGCATAGAACCTATGATAGCTGGAGCACCAAAGTTGGCGCCGAACGTGATCATATCGGCAATAAAGGCAATCGCTTTCGTCCGAATTGTCGGATCGGGATCGGTTAGCGTTAGTCCCTGAATGACTTTTCCTGCTCCTGTGCCCACAGCCGCGAGTTGAAGATTCGTGTGTTCGAGCAGGCTAGTCAATCGAGTTGGATTGATTGCGTCTGCCGAAGCCGTAAACAACTCAACTGCATCAAATCCTAGCGAAGCCGCTTTAGTCAGACTGGTTTCCAGATCATCCCAGTAGATCCATGGGCCGGTTTTGATCTGTGGTGCCAGAGCAATTGTTACACAGGATTTCATTGGGTAGACTCGTTATCAAGATTGACCATGATTTTTGTAATAGGCCCTGGATTCGCCGACCAGTCGGCCAGTGCGGCTCCGGCTTCGGTCAGTGACACCTCCCGGCTAATTACAGCATCGACGGGGAATCTTCCAGATTCTAGGTAGTTAATCACGTCAGGGAAATCGCCAAGACAATTTCGTGATCCCAAGATTTCGATTTCCTTACGGACAAACGTACCAGTATTATAATCCACCGGCTTTTTAGCATACCCGATATAAACAACGCGCCCGGTGTAAGCAACCTCGTCGACGGCGGCACGATACGTAGCGGGATTGCCAACTGCTTCGATAATTACATCCGGCCCATCGCCATTCGTGATTTTCTGCAATGCCTCATGCAGATCGACGGTGGTTGTGTTGATGGTATGGGCTGCCCCAGCTAGTTTGGCTATTCGCATTTTGGCGTCGTCAATATCGATGGCAATTACCTCGGCACCCCGATGAACTGCAGCGGCTACAGCTCCCAAACCGACAATACCACAGCCAATAACAGCTACTTTTTCGCCTGCTATCACACGCCCTCGATCTACGGCATGAAAACCCACAGTTAGCGGTTCCACCAGGGCCAATTCGCGAACGGATAACTGGGAGGAAGCATGTAGTTTTTGCCAGGGAACACTGATAAATTTTGTCATGGCACCGGGTCGACGTACGCCCATCGTTTTGTTATCCTGACAGGCGTTGGGGCGACCTCTACGACAGGAAAGGCAGGTTCCGCAATTTAGATACGGATTTAACGTAACGTGCATTCCGGGCTGAAATTGATCTGGCACCTGGCTGCCGGTTTTCAGAACTGTGGCCCCCACTTCATGGCCCAGTACATTCGGGTATTCCTGAAGTTCGAACAACCCCCGAAAGCCGTTGAGATCGCCCCCGCAAAACCCGACCCGATTGATCTGTAACAATACGTCCTCTGGGCCGGGTTCGGATATCTCAATCTCACGTATTTCTGTTTTTCCTGGTTCTACTAATACCAGAGCAGGTTGTTTATTCATGTTGACCGTTCGATTTAGGAATATTGTTTTCTGATTTCCCTTCAAACCACATCTGATTTTTTACCGGAGCAACCATTGTCTCAATACGTAGCAGCAATTCATCAGGAATACTGATCTGGAGTGCGCGCAGATTCTGTTCAACCTGATGCTGCTCCGACATACCCACGATGGTGGTCGCAATTACCGGATGCTGAACAGCAAAGTTCAACGCTACGTCGCTCAATGCCAGACCGTATTCGCTGCACAGGGCCACTAGTTTCGGTTGCATATCTTTCACTGCCTGTGGAGAACTTTGCCAGGAGGGAACTGGAGCATCTGATAAAATCCGCTGCATCAGCGGAGCGGCATTCATCAACCCAAACCCTTTCTTTTGAGAAAGTGGCACCAGTTCGTCATTAATTTCATTTTCCAGCAGGTTATAATGCCCCCAGGATAAAACCGTATCGACATCCACTTGCCGGGCAATCTGCGCCAGATAACGTACCGGTAGCCCTGAAAAACCAACGTAGCGCGCTTTACCTATCTCCTTGACCTTTAGCGCTGCGGGAATAGCCTCAGATAGCACCTGCTGCCGGTCGCCAAACTCAATGTCGTGTACTGTAAGTAGGTCAACATAATCGACCTGTAATCGCTCCAGCGACTCATCGATGCTTCTCAGAACCCGCTCGTAGGAAAAATCGAATACACTGTTGCCATATCGACAGCATTTTGTGGCCAGAAATACGGAATTTCGTCTATTTTTCAAGGCTTTACCTAACCTGATTTCAGCCAACGTATCGCCATAAAACGGGGCTACGTCAAAGAAGTTAATGCCGTGATCGATGGCTGTATGGACGGCTCGTATACTTTCGGTCTCGGTAACGTCATTAAACACATTCCCCAAAGGTGATGCCCCAAAGCTGAGCCTCGAAACGGTTAAATTGGTATTTCCAAGTTGGCGATACTGCATTGTTTATGTTTTGTAGCCAATTTCTATAGTGGTAGACAGCCTACTTCATAGCGATTATAAAACGATTGAACTGGCTCCCCGGTACACTGATAGCAAATACTCCTAAGTAGCATTTCTACTACTCAGTAGTATTTATTCAACGTTTACTTAACGATTTAGTAAGATAAGTGCTTGATTAATAGTAAAATGAAGTAATCTGTTTGTTATTCAGCTTATAGATACGGCAATAACTAGGGTTGCAAAACTATTATTCATTAACTATGTGCCGGAACATGACGAGTTTTCTTTTCAAGCTGAGAACTTGAAATCATAGAATAGATCGCTTAAAATGGCTACAAGTATTGAGGCTTGAGAGTCGCATTTAAGCTAAATCCAGTATATAAGTGATAAGTAGCTCTCTGCTATTCAATATCTATCACCCCTGAGTCAATCTGCTTCTGGTTTGCTTAGACGTAATTGAAGAAGGCCGTCTATACTGGAATTTCGCTCGTTTGATTATAGCTTCTACAAAACTTGTTCGCCCTCATACCGAAGTAGTTGCATTTCCTGAATAATCTGAAACCCCCAAACAGGCGATTTTTGAGGTAGAAAAAGTAAAGGGTAGCCGTTGCAAACTAATTTGCAACGGCTACAAACGCTTTTGAGCATTATTATTGACATCCTCAGGCAAAACTCTAACTGCGTATGAGCAAAGTCTGTGTCGGTAAACCGCCTGCCTACTCTCATCTTAGAGTCAGTTATCCTAACAGCGGTTCGGTAGGCGTTACTTACTGGTAAGTGATTGTATAGGTAAAGTGACCCATAACGCCTACCGGAGCGATCCGGCTAAGAGGGAAACCAGCCTCATTGACTTGTATTGTCTCACATTTTAACGTACTGGTCTGACAACCATACAAAGCAGTACAATACTTTTTAGTACGACTGAGCAGGTTATTACTAGTGAGTACATCTAAACCAGTCAATCCCGTGGATGACGCGACACTTCGATTGAAAGAGGCCAGTAAAGCCGCCAGAATCTGATATTCTTTACTCTGGGCAAATACCGTCTGGTAGTGATCATACTGCTGATCAAGCACTTCATAGAAGACATTTGGATTACGAGACTTACTATCTTTTGATTCCGCTTCCAGATCAAAATGGCCTTGGTTATTCAGATAGAGTCTGCCTAGCTTAACATTGGATTTTAGGGGATAACCTTCCTGGTCGAGCCCAAAGCTGACCCTTTTCACTTCCTGATTATCAATGACCAGACGAGCACTAAGAGTTTGGCCTTCATAAGTTAATTCGAAGCGGGCTGGTTTGTCCCAGCTATAGGCGATCGAATCCAGATCGTTAGATAAGGATCGTAGACTAACGCCGATTAAGCGATTATTCAGATAGGAAAACTTTACCCAGGGGATAATGGGTCTACTAACCGCTGAGGGCGCGAGCAACGAATCGCGAACGGACTCAAGTTGATTGACCGAGTTATAGGTAAATTGAGCCCGATAAACCAGATGAGATAATGTTCCGTCAGCATGGTAATCAATAAAAGCCGGACGAGTTAACCCCTTAGTCGATTTACCAGGCTCGATACGCGAGATAGTCTGACAAGATGCCATCAGAATACCTACACTACTAAGCAGACAAAGAAAAGGGAAGCGGGAAAAACAAAGCATAATAATTCGCATAAAAGGATTGATTGTTGGATCGGGGCGGTTGGTTTGCTGCCCCTTCCCAAAGACTAGTACCAACCGACAAAGTGTTGCAGTAGGAGGCATAAAAATTAAGATTCTTTGCAACACTTTGTCGGTCAACGTCAGTCTATACAAGTGACAGGGATTTAAAACCTATCCATCTCGCCTGTCGAGCGAACTACATAATTGCCCTGCTTATGAGACCATCGCCTACGTTACGGTTTTTCGTGCTGTGTCTGCTGGCTAGTGCCTGCAACCGTGTGATTGACTCCCAACAGACGCCTGTGCCAGCCGATAAGCTGATTCCCACTAGTGCCATCCAAGCTCTGGTGGCCCGTTTTCCTCAAGCGGAAATGATGGTGTTTACCCCCTTGGAGAAAAACCAGGTCTGGCGGGTTAGCTTCCAGCAAAAAACCGTACCCTACCAAGCCGTAACCAATTCCCAGCAGTTATTAGTAGCCTTCCAAACTGATAAGTCTGCCATACCAGATTCGCTGCAAGCTACCCTGACCAACTCGGTGGTGGAGGGGGGCGTCTTATCGAACCTACGACTTCAGGCCTATAGTCCTCTGACCAGTCCTAACGACCGCGTGGTGCTGGCGGATTACGACTGGCAAAACACCCGTTATACGTTTCGCTGGACCATTACGAACTTAAGTGGCCAGATAACCTACCTGACCGAACTCCTGCCCGAACTCCAGCTTCAGTTTCGCACGGAAGCCCTGAACGATCTGCCCCCCCTGATTCAGCAATCGCTGGCCGAGCAACAAGTTGATTTCGACAATGCGCAGGTGCAGGTGGATGGGCAGGGTAAAAAACGGTACAGCCTGACGGTACGCCAAAACAGTTCGTTTTATACGCTGCTGTATGACGACGCGGGCCAGCTACTGGGTGCGACCAACCTGAGCATCGCTCAACGGTATACGACCGTCGAACAACTACCTGCCGATATTCGAGCCTATCTAAGCCGTACGCCCGAACTGGCTAACTTTACCCTGGGAGGGCAATTTAGTCTCCTTGCTAAAACAACCTATCGCGGACTGGAAACCTATACAGTCAATTTGCAGAAAGGGCGGCAGGCTTGGTTGATGACCTTCAATGGGCAAGGGCAATTTGTGACGCGTTTGTATGTAAATAGGGTGTAATTTACCCGCAACCAACTTTACTAAATGCCCCTGTTTGGCAAGAAAAAGTATTCGACCTTATCGGCCTTGGTAGTGGGTTGTCAGCAACTGGAGCCCCGGGCGCAGCACCTGTTTTATGAGCGCTATAAAGGGCGCTTATTAGGCATGTGTCTGCGCTACGCGCAAACCAGAGCCGAAGCCGATGATATTTTCCAAGAAGCGTTCGTCAAAATATTTGCCCATATTCACGAACTTCAGCAACCGGAAGCCGCCGATAGATGGGTCAAGTCGATTGTCGTACGAACGGCGATTACGCACTACCGCAGTAACCTTCGTTCCACCCAACTCCGTAGTCCGCTCGAGGAGGAAATAGAAACCCTAGCCAGCGATGAATATGACCAATTTATTAAGCAACTGACGCTGGACGCCCTGACGGTATTCATTAAAAGCCTACCAGACAGCCAACGGTTGGTCGTAAATTTGTATTTGATTGAAGGCTACACGCATGCCGAAATTGCCGAGCTGCTAGCCTTCCCCCCAGCCACGGTCCGCTCCCAGTATAGCCGGGCTCGTCAACGGTTGCTTACCTTGTTTCAGCAAAACGGTCTTACGCGACATGAACTTTTCGAATGAACCACTAGATAAGCGGTTGCGGCAACGTTTTCAGCAGCTCTTTGCCA
Organism: Spirosoma daeguense; assembly: GCF_054776875.1. Taxonomy (NCBI): domain Bacteria; kingdom Pseudomonadati; phylum Bacteroidota; class Cytophagia; order Cytophagales; family Cytophagaceae; genus Spirosoma; species Spirosoma daeguense. The sequence continues at coordinate 405,539 of NZ_BAAHBF010000006.1, read as the reverse complement.
GCGAGCATGCCGAAGTCGATGATGCGCTCAAGCAACAAATTTGGAACCGACTTCCCCCGCCTGCCCCGCGTAATTACCTGCCCATTGGCTTCTTGTTCTTGGGGGTGTTGTTTTGCGCAAGCATTGCCTTTTATTACGGGGCAGCGCCAGTTGTTAGGGCGTCGAAGTCGGCTTATTCATCAATGCAGTCCTCCACTGGACAGCCCACAGCCAGCCACGCCCATACCATACGGACTAAACCATCCAGCCCTCCAGTGGAGTTGGTGGGTACTCGTCTACCAGAAGCTATATCCAATAACGACTCAAAGTCCGCCACCCTTTCAATCGGGTCGCCCGATGCGCCCGTAGTTAATGTGGCCGTGGCTACCCTACCCACTATCAGAAGCGGTAGCGTATTAGCTAATTCGGTTGTTGTCAGTGGTTGCAAGGATCGTAGGCAGATTGGTTTACAACTGAACAGTTTTCGTTCGGTTGATCCCGTAAGTGGTACTAGACTTTCAATCAGTCAATTAGTTGGCAAACGTAACCAGCATCGTGTTCTAGCTTTGTCCACGGCTGGCGCAAACAAGCTAGCTGGTTCATCGGTGAAGAATGATCGTAGAAACAACTCATTAACCAACGAGCCTGTAACCAATAGAGTAGCATTACCACTAGCCTCTCTTGAGGTTGTCGGACAATTAAGTAACACGCTTTCGGCTCGTTTAAGCCGGCAGATGGACTTTATCCCTTTGGTAGATAGACCCACCAAGACGACATCTAGCTATCCCATCAGCCCGGTCGACTGGTTTTTCACGGCTGCCCCCTTCAGTACATACCAGCGCATGACGATTGTCTCCAAAACGGACACCTACGTGCAGCAGGTAGCATCCCCTGCCCCCTGGTCCTCCCAAACATGGGGCTACCAGCTCAGCGGGGGTGTTCACTGGTCTGGGTGGGATGTAGCCCTGTCCTATGGGCAACTTCGGCGCTGGGCGTATTATGAGCGAGCCACCGAAGCCTATCAGGTTGAGCCATCAGGCCCCACCGCGTATCAGGTAAGGCGTCGGACCGAAGCGGTGGTAGAAAACGTTTCGCTATCACTGGTGGGTGTGGGCATTGCCCGGTCCTATGAGTGGGGTAGGCACCAACGGTACTTCGCGCGAGCCGGGGCTCAGCTTTCTTATGTCTTGCCGACTCATCAGGAATTGGGATGGCTAGAGGCTAGTTGGGGTCTAGCCCTACCTTTAGGAAATCGACACCAGCTTCTGGTTGGGCCAAAGCTAGCCTATAGTCTGAGCGATGTGTGGAGCACCGACCGGCAGCTTCGCATTCAACCGTACACAGCGGGTGTCTCGCTAACGATTCGTCCCTAGGCCGTCTCCACGCCGTGGAGCATCTACTTCATAGACTGCCCTATGGTTAACTCGCGATGAATCACCTTGACCAAGCCACAAAAACCTGGCTCGATATCACACAAAAGCTAGCATTTCTGCATACGACCTGTAAGTGCCGTTATGTTAGCTAAAGTACAGAAAGTTAGGTCATTACTTGAATTGTCCGTCTCTTCAAACTCCCCAGTGATAGACGAAGACACTGCCAGGTAACTGTTTATATAAACGGTTCTTAAAAAGATAGCGAAACCGCAAGAGTCTAACGTAGACATACTTCAGTTGGCTGTCTGGGCTGTTTTAGAAAAATTGAAGTTGGCTTAGAAAAACATAGCCTGGCTTACCGGAGTAAACCAGGCTAATTCCCCTCCAAATAGCTAAAAATCTTTGGGGGTGGCTTGAATCAACAAGTTTATTCCTCCTTCTCATCCTGGTCGACGTGTCCATGAATATAGCCGTCAGCCAATTCTTCCTGATCGTCTAAAGGCGTATTTCCGGGTTGGTGCTGTTCTTGCTGATCCTGAACAGACGCACTGTCATTACCCGTATTGCCACCTTGTTCTGCTTCGCCCCCCGGTGAATACCATCGAATCGTTTTCATATAAGTTTTAAGTTTAGTTTTAAGCAAGTTATTTCCTGCAAAACTCAGGAATGAAGATAAAGTTTAGTCCGGAGCAGATTTAGCGAATGCACAATGCAATATCTATACATATACAGTTCATCATAAGCCGCTCAAAATGAACCAAGCCGTTTTCTTTTGACTTATCTCAGTAGAGCAAACCTATTTTTCATCTAATTACAATCAGTATGAAAACCATTGCGTTGCACGGGTTCGGCCGTATCGGACGACAATTTCTTCGAGTTGGACTTGGAAAACATCTGTTTATTCCCCGATCCATTTCCGATATACGGGATGAACCTACCTTGGCTGCATTGTTTGAAGTAGATACCAATTATGGTCGTTGGCCGGAATCTGTTTCAGGCAACGAAGGTTCCATCATCATTGGTGGCCAGCAAATTCAATACATTAATTCATCGAAGGAAATTCCGGACTGGGCAGCACTCGGTGTCGACCTGGTTGTTGATTGCACGGGTAGGGCGACCACACGGGCTGGTGCTCAGGCGCACCTCGATCGGGGAGCCAACTATGTACTTGTCAGCGCTCCCAGCAAGACGTTGGCCGACTGCGATGCGGTGTTGCTGAAAGGAATCAATCTGGATGATTTTGACCCAAAAAAGCACCAGATTATCAGTATGGCTAGTTGTACCACCAATGGTCTGGCGTCTCCGATCAAAGTCATTAAAGAGAATTTTGGTATCCAGTATGGCCTTTTTTCGACCGTGCATTCATATACTAATACACAGTCGCTGACTGACCAGCCAATGAAAGACCGACGTGATTCTTGGGCTGCCACCGAAAATATCATTCCGTCTTCATCGGGGGCTGCGCGTGCGTTGCAATTCATCTGGCCGGATCTGAAGATTACTGGTAAGGCCTATCGGGTTCCCACCCGAACCGGAAGTATTGCTGAATTAAACCTGATCACGGAAAAATCCTGCACGGTACAGGAAGTCAACGATGCCTTCCGTCAGGCTGCCGCCGAAGGTCCATTGAAAGGTGTAATGGCCGTATTGGAAGACGAATGGGCCTCGTCTCGTATTGTAGCCGACCCTCATTCCTCCCTGATCGATCTACCGCTAACGGCTAAAGAAGGCAATTTGCTGTCGGTGGCTTCGTGGTATGATAATGAGTGGGGATTCTCGAATCGGTTAGCTGAGGTAGCGGCTTATATCGCAGATCGGATTTGATCAGCATTTTCCTGATGCGTATTTGGTCGCAATTGTAACGAATACGCATCAGGAAATTACAAACGGAAGTCCATCTGACAGAAAATCTGATCAAAATTAGCTAGTGGCTTATAGTACGTTCTGGTTAGGCCTGTTTGGCTGGACACTTTACTTATGAGAGTTTAATAGAAACAGTTTGATAAAATTGATTTTCAAAGTCAATTGGTGAACGGTAGCCTAACGATGAGTGCAGCCGATGGTCGTTATGATACCCTCGCTCCGCGCCCCAGCCAATATAATTAAACAACTCATTATGGGCATCCTGTAGGTTCATAAAACAGCCGCACGGGCGCCCCGCATCCTACAACAATTCCGCTTGTCATGGCTAGATAACTATCTGCCCGAGTGAATGTTGCTCTATTACGATGTGTGTGTAATGTGGAATATTGTTGATATTCAACATTTTATAGGAAAATATTGCGGGAGAGCTGGCCTCCTAAGTCTAAATAAACCCATAAGTCAGCTTCAGGTTTGTTGACTGAAAATGGCGACAGCTTTTTTAATATCTCGCGCTCCATCTCCGATTGCCTCAGTTGCCGACGTAAGCTATCGACTTCTTGCTGAAGATCTAGATCGGTTTTCTATCTCCCCTTTTTATTAATAGAACTGCTAGCGAAAAATTGTTAACAAGGCGAACAGCAAAAAATCTTTCAACTGCAGACGTAATAGTTTTAGTGCCCGTGTAATATGGTACTCAATCGCTTTTGGCGATAAATTCAGACGTTGGGCAATATCAACTACAGGTAAGTAATCGAATCGACTTAGTTTGAAGATTGTTTGCGTCGGTTGAGGAAGCTGAGCCACTGCCTGGGTGAGTTGCGTTTGTAAATCGGTATAGGCTACAATTTCATCGGTCGTATAAATGGCCTCTGTTCCCAATAAGCGTAATTGCTCATGGACCCGGTGACGAACTGCCTGTTTATCCAGGTGGTCGTAGATGTGATTCCGAATGGCTCGAAATAAATAGGCCTTCAGTGAACTTTGAATAGTTAGTTGATGCCGCTTCAGCCAGAGCGTAGTGAATAAATCCTGGACCATTTCTTCAGCCGTAGCCTGGTCCCGAGTATAATTATACGCCACCGAGTAAAGACCGGGCCAAAACCGTTCGTAGATGGCTCTAAACGCCTGCTCATCACCAGCCTGTAAGCCAGCTAGCCAAGTATCCTCCTTATCTGAGTCGGCGTTGATGAACATGGATTTAGGAAAGGCTTTTCCGAGTAAAGCAGCTAACAAAGGTAAAATTTATCCTCGCTAATACGCCTTGGCTCAATAATTTTTTGAATAGTTCGAAGATTTTATAAAAAAGTTTAGGGTTTAGACGGACTGAACCGTCTTACAGGAAAGAGGCCTCGTAAAACCGTATGGACCCTAAAAAACTACAGGAATTAATTCATCGCTATCAAAATGGGTTAGCAACGCCCCAGGAGCATCAACTTCTTGAAGCCTATTGGCAGCAGATGCTTCAGCAAGATGCGCTACGGAACGTATCAGATCAAGAAAAAGGGAAGCTTGGTCATAAAATGTATCAGACTATCCGGCAAACGATTCAAACCCAGGAACCAGCCAGTTTCACACCGATGCATCGTTGGCTGGGACAACCCTGGATGACAATGGCCGCTAGTCTGACAGGGTTCTTGCTTCTGTTAGGGGCAATATGGCTTTGGTTATATCCCCGCTCTTCCGCTCTGCACTATGAAACCGCTTACGGAGAAAAACAGCATATTGTTTTACCTGAAGGGTCTGAAGTCTGGTTGAATGGTCATTCAGTTTTACGCTACGTCCCTGACTCAGCAGGAAACCGGCAGGTCTGGTTAGAGGGAGAAGCGCAATTTTTGGTAAGACATACGGCTACGCACCAGAAATTTATTGTGCATACAGCCAACCAACTTGCGGTCGAAGTTCTGGGGACGGTCTTCAATGTGGTAAATCGCCGGGGGGCAGTAAACGTAGTATTACACTCGGGCTCGGTGCGTATTGTTGATGGAACTCATCTGCAACCCGATGTGCTGCTAAAACCCAATGAGATGGTCAGTCAAACCCGTAAAAAGGTATTCTTGACCAAAAGCTCAGTAAAAGCTCAACAACGGCTAGCTTGGAAAGACGGGGCTATGTATGTAGAAAATAAACCGTTGGGAGAGATTTTTGACTGGATTCAAGATACTTACGGCATATCAGTAACCTGTCCGCCCAGCCTACGCGACGAAACGTTCGCTGGAACGGTTCCGACGGACTCGATCGAGTCGTTCTTCACTATTATTCCTAAACTCTATCAGGTAAACGTCCAGAAAGACGGGCAGCTCTACCGGATCGAGTAACGATATCCGCCTGCCCTCCGGTCCCGGCCAAGGTTTGGAGCAGCAGGCGGTACTTTAATCAATCATAAACCCTAAAATTAGGCATACCATGAAAAAAAACCTACTCGTTTGTAGTAGTTGGTTCCTGCTTGGTGTCTGTATGTTCTCCCATACGTACGCAAATGCCCAAACATTAGCCCGGCTGAATCAGAATCCGCCGTACGCGAATCCGACTCAGTCCACTCAGTTGGCCTTGCCGAAAGTGCTAAAAGAGTTAGCCAGACGGTATCACGTCGACTTTACCTACAATTATCGGCAACTTAGTCAGAAGGCCGTTGATGCCTCCCTGCTTGGTCGGCCGAATGAGAAGCTGGAATCGGTATTGGCGGACGTATTAACGCCCCTGTCCTTAACCTTTGAGAAGTTTAATGAACGGACTTATTTAATCTATCCCCGTACATCGCCAGCAGGCCAACCGCATTCCTCAATCCCTCAGCCCAAACCGATTGGTGTTAACGACAACATCGCTTCTGCTCAGACGGACAATTCATCCGATCAGACGATTGTGGGGAAGGTCAATGATGAAAAGGGAAGCGGCTTGCCCGGCGTTAGTGTCGTGATAAAAGGTTCTTCCCGAGGGACAACTACCGATTCCCAGGGACGATTTCGTCTGGACGTTGCGGATGCAAACGCCGTACTGGTATTCAGTTTTGTCGGTTACCAAACGCAGGAAGTAACCGTTGGGAATCAAACTGATCTGACTATTCAGATGGCTACCGATGACAAAGCACTGAACGAAGTCGTGGTGATAGGCTACGGTGCCGTCAAAAAGCGGGACTTAACAGGCTCGGTCAGTTCAATTGGAGCGACTGAGCTGAAAGCCCAACCCATCGCTTCCTTCAACCAGGCTTTACAGGGCCGTGTGGCGGGAGTACAGATCACCAATTCATCCAATGCACCAGGTGGGGGTATAACGGTACGAATTCGGGGTGGTAATTCCATTTCAGCCAGCAACGACCCCTTGTATGTCATTGATGGGTTTCCTGTCACCAATCCGGCCTCGGCACAGGGGGCTGGTAATTCCACCAATTTTCCCAACGTCTTATCGACCATTAACCCCAACGACATTGAAAGCATTGAGGTGTTGAAAGATGCCTCAGCCACCGCTATTTATGGGTCCCGTGGAGCTAATGGGGTTGTGCTGGTGACGACCCGGCGTGGCAAGGAGGGCCAGTCTAACATTGATTTTGAAGCCTACTACGGTGTTTCGACTATTACTAAAATGCTCGATCTGGCCACGGCCGAGGAGCAAACGGCGCTCAAAAATGAACAATTACGCAATCTTGGCTTTGCCGAACGATATGGCTACACACCTGCCTATCCCAAAAAACCGTCGGAATATGGCGTTGGTACCAATTGGCAGAAAGAGATTTACCGGGCAGCTCCTATGCAGAATTACCAACTTTCGGCTTCGGGCGGCACGGAAAAACTCCGCTACATGGTAAGTGGGAATTATTTTAATCAGGATGGAATCGTCATTGCCAACAATTTTAAGCGTTATACAGGGCGCATGAATCTGGATGCCAAACTCAGCAACCGGCTGAAAATCGGAACCTCCTTCCTGATTACCTACAGCATCAATAATGGTATTAATGAAGTTGGGACCAATGGACCGGTTGGCGCGGCACGTACCATTTCTCCTGCTAGCCCGGTCTATGATGCCAATGGCAACTGGCAATTGCTGAATGTTGGCCCTGGCTCAGGCATGGCCAGTATTCCTAATCCTGTGGCGGTGCTACGTACCTCCACCAATACATTATTCACCAACCGGACGTTGGGTAATGTTTTCGGTGAATACCAGATTATGGATGGTTTGACGGCGCGTATTAGTGCCGGTGCTGACCTGCTGACTACCCGACGCTACGTATTCTATACGCCCCAGACACTGGTTGCCAATACGTTAAATGGGTATGGCTCGAATGGAAACGCCAGCAATATTAACCTGCTCAATGAAAATACCCTTACCTACTCAAAAGCCCTCGGCACGGATCACGCTTTCGACGTAGTGGCAGGGGTAACCTTTCAGTCGAACCGGGAAGATCGAACGTATCAGGAAGCTCAGAATTTTGCCAACTATACTCTGGGAGCGAATAGTTTAGGACAAGGTTCGGTACTGCTTGCTCCTACCACATCCATTCAGAAATGGGGACTGAACTCGTATTTGGGCCGTGTCAATTACCGATTCAAGGACCGGTACCTGTTTACCATAACCGGACGGATCGACGGCTCATCCCGATTCGGTATCAACAGTAAGTATGGCTTTTTTCCATCCGGAGCCTTCGCCTGGCGCGTGTCAGACGAGCCATTCTTGAAAGCAATACAAGCGATAAGCGACCTGAAACTGCGTCTGAGTTACGGATTTACCGGCAACGATGGCATTGGTCTTTATAACTCGCTGTCCTCCTACGTAACGTCACGTACTGTTTTTGCGGATATGGAAGTGCTTACGACCCAGGCTGGTACGATTGGCAATCCGGATTTACGCTGGGAAAAAACGGGCCAGTTTGATGCTGGCCTTGATTTGGGTTTATTCAATAACCGCTTACAGCTAACGGCGGATTATTACCTCAAAAAAACGACAGATTTGCTACTCAGTGTCGATCTGCCCGCCACCACTGGTTTCACGACGGTAACCCGCAATATTGGTAGTCTCCAGAATCAGGGAGTTGAACTAGGTATTACCTCAGTCAATGTAAACGGAAAGATCAAGTGGACTACGTCGGGCAACATCTCGGCCAACCGGAATAAAGTGACCCGGCTGGCCGATGCCGACCAATATCTAGTGACTGATCCTAATTCAAGTATGCAGACGATTGTGAAAGTGGGCGAACCGATTGGCTCATTCTATGGACGTGTTTTCGACGGTGTATGGCAAACTACAGACGCCGTCAAAGCGGCTGGCCCACTGGCACAGGCGGGCGATATCGGCGGAGCGCCCCGCTTCAACGATGTCAACGGAGATGGCGTGTTCAACAACGCTACCGATCGCACCATCATCGGTAATGGCTTGCCAAAATTCATCTATGGACTAACTAACACCGTATCGTTTAAGGGGGTAGACTTTTCTGTTTTCATTCAGGGTGTAAAGGGGAATCAAATTTTCAATTATACCCGTAGCACAACAGAGATTGATCCGGGTGCAACGGCCCTGAAAAGCTTTATCGATGACCACTGGCAACCCGAAAAACCATCGAATAATCGCCCTTCGGCCCGGCAATGGAATTTTACCAATAGTTCGTATCTGATTGAGAGTGGGTCATTTTTACGGATAAAAAACGTATCGCTGGGGTATCGGCTCCCCTTGAAAACAAAAGCCATCCGAGCCGCCAGGTTGTATGTCAGTGGGCAAAATCTGTTTACTCTCACCAACTATACGGGCTACGATCCGGAGGTAAACTCAAGCTTTACCAGCAACACTACCTATGGGATTGATAACTACGCTTATCCCGCATCCCGTACGTACACGCTGGGAGGGACCATCACATTCTGATAACTTATTTTCTACCAAAATATAAACCTATTATCACCATGAATCGATTTACCTATCTACTCAACCTGTTACTGCTAGTGGGCGGCTGCCAGAGTAATCTGGAAGAAGTGCCGATCAGTTTTTTGAGTGAATCCAACTCATTCAATTCGGCGGCTGATGCAACAACGGCCATCAATGCCGTATATGACCGGGCAAAGGTTATTTATCAGATACCGATAATTATGCTGGGCGATTTAAGTGGTGATGATCTTATGGTTCGGCCCGATGGCGATCCCATTGCCAACGAAATTGATCAGTTTAAATATACCGCTTCGACAAACTACTTCGATAGCTTTTATACGTTTTCCTACATTGCTATTGACCGCTCCAACCGGGTCATTGAAAACGTACCACGGATTGCGATGGATACCAAACTCCGCGACCAGATTGTTGGCGAGGCTAAATTTCTGCGGGCTTTGCATTACTTTAATCTGGTTCGGGCATTCGGCGACGTACCACTGGTGATTAAAACCAGTTCGGATGTCGTCAACGTCAAAGTCCCCCGCGACCCGACCGAGAAAGTATACCAACAGATTATTCAGGATTTACAGGACGCCGAGAAGGTTCTCCCAGTAAGTTACACGACCACTGGTGAAGTGGGTCGGGCAACTGTAGGCGCAGCTAAGTCGATACTGGCAAAGGTGTATCTGACGCGCAAGGACTGGACCAATGCGGCTGCCAAAGCCAAAGAGGTGATCGACTCAAAAACGTATAGCCTGGTGGCTGACTTTCGGGATGTATTCCTACCCGAAAAAGAGAATGGCCCTGAACATATTTTCTCTATTCAATTCAGTTGCGTGCAGCCGAAATACGGAAGTTCGATGGCCGAAAATTTTGCCATTTATTTCAGTTATCCAATCAACCTAACTGGTGGTTCTTTGCAGGTGACTGAATCGTATGCCAATTCGTTTGTAGCTGGCGACTACCGGAAACAGGTGGCTGTGATTACCCAGAAAACCATTGCCAACGGTACGGTTGTTCAGTCGCGGACAGGACCTCATCTGGATAAATATTGGGACCCACAGGCCTGCGGTGCCAGCGCTGCCCGAAATAATTTTCTGGTCATTCGCTACGCAGACGTACTGCTATTGTATGCCGAAGCTCTAAATGAGTTGAATGGCCCTAATGCCGACGCCTATAACGTCATCAATCAGGTGCGGACGCGCGCCCGAAAAGGCGTAAACACAACTGGACCGCAAGATCTTAGCGGTCTTACGCAGGCGCAGTTTCGCGATGCCGTTTTACAGGAACGTAGTTGGGAACTAGCCGGAGAAGGGCATCGTCGATGGGATTTGCTACGTACCGGAAAGCTGCTGGAAGCTGCCCGGAAACAAGGCTACAACGTAGCAGAAAAATACCTGCTCTTCCCAATTCCTACGTTTGAGCGCGACGCTAATCCTGCGTTGAGCCAAAATCCTGGATTTTAAAAGAGTTAGGTTGGCTTTCAGCTAGTCATCAGCTGGTGGCTAGCTGATTTATCCAATGTATAATTCCATTCAATACGTATCTAAACAGTTACTATGAAACTCATTCTCTCCGTTTGTCTCATACTTCTCTCCTGTATTTTACAATCATTTGCACCGCATCAGACCAATTCATACGATGTGGTCGTCTATGGAGGAACACCCGGTGGAGTCATCGCTGCGGTGGCTGCTGCCCGTGAAGGAGCCAGAGTCGTTTTGCTGGAACAGACCCGACATGTTGGGGGCTTAAACACAAGTGGAATTGGCACGGCGGAATCCGAACACATGATTGAGGAAACTATTTCCGGATTACCATTGGAATTTTACCAGCGGCTGGGCAAATTTTATGGGAAAGATGGTCCTGCGTTTTATTTTGAATCGCACGTAGCTGAAAAAACGTTTCTTGATTTATTGAAAGAAGCCAACGTAACAGTTGTTTATGACGCCTGGGTGCAGTCGGTAGCCAAGCAGAATACCGCGATTCAGTCGATCTCGTTAACAAATGGCAATCGGTATTCAGGCAAGGTGTTTATCGACGCTACGTATGAAGGCGATTTGATGGAACGGGCTGGTGTTTCACATACGCATGGCCGGGAAAGTCGGGAGCAATATGGAGAGTCATTGGCTGGGGTTCGGTTTATTGATACGCCTATTGAAGCGGCTCCCTATGATGACAACGGCAAGTTACTTCCCGGTTTCGTTGAACGATCTACCTTAACCGAAGGACAAGCCAGCGACCGAGTTATGAATTATAATTTCCGGCTGATGCTGTCGTCCAATGCTGATAGACGTCCGTTCCCTAAACCGGCTGCGTATAAGCCTGAGCGTTATGTTTTGTTGACCCGATTGCTGAAAAATCATCCAGAAACGAAATTGCAAGACATTATCGATATGTATTCCTGGACTTACCCTAAGGGCAAGTTCGAGACGAATAATAAACAAAAAGCCGTCATATCATTAGGTCATTTTGGTGGAAATGTCGATTACCCCGATGCGAGTTACAGCCGTCGAAAAGCCATTTATGACGACCACAAAGCCTGGTCACTTGGCCTAATGTACTATCTGGCTAACGATCCGTCAGTACCGGAAACGCTACGTACCGAAACTGCTTCATACGGATTTAGTGCTGACGAATTTACTGATAACGAAAACTTCCCGTATTACCTCTACGTGCGCGAAGCCCGGCGTATGGTGGGGGCTTATGTACAGAAGCAGAAGGATATTTTAGAGGAACGTACTAAGCCAGATGCCATTTGCCTGGGCTCGCACTGGATCGACAGTCATCATGTGCAGCGGGTAGCGGTTTCTAAAACGCAGTTTGTTAATGAAGGACGAATCTGGGAATCAATAACGCAACCCTATGAAGTATCCTATCGAGCCATCACCCCCAAAGCTGCTGAATGTACCAATCTATTGGTACCTGTTTGTGTATCAGCCTCACACGTTGGTTTTTGTTCGTTACGTGTCGAATCAACCTGGATGCAACTGGGAAATAGTGCTGGCTTGGCAGCGGCTTTAGCTATTCAACAGAAAAAAACCATTCAGGCCTTATCAACGACCGAACTGCAAAACAAGCTTAAGCAGAAAGGGGTCATTATCAGTATCAATCATCAAGTCTGGGACGGCACAAAAGATATTAAATGATTGTAAGAATCACTAATCGTTGCCTTAGTATAAGCTTAGCCAAACTATGAATTGATTTAGACCAGTGTTTATTCATACAGATGCTGGTCTAAAACCCCGTTATTCTTTTTGGATATAGTTAGTTGTGTGGGTCACGACCAAGGCTCACAAAAAAAGGACGTTTATATTTACTCCTTACTATCCGTACAGGAAAGTCAAGTACGGAAATGTACAATACAAGGTCGCTTATTGGTGATTTTAATATCTGTCCCACTCAATCAGTGGTATAGGCTCCTTTTCGGTAATTTGAATGGCGTCAGCTTTGAAGGATTTTATTTTCTTCTTTAGTATCGGCCAGTAGTTGTTCCAGAGCTTTTACATAGGCGTCTTTGTCATGTTTTTTCATGGATTTGTAACAGCGATATGGATACAAATAAGGGGCTAATTTCTGCTTAAAATACTATCGGTTCAACAGCCTTCGGTCAGGGCAATGTGCAGGTATTGCTGAATGTGTGCAGGCCGAGCGATTTTAGCTCGATAGACTTCCACAACTAGTCGCTTAAAATGAATGGTTTTATAATACCGTACGGAGATGCTTTCGGGCATTTTACCTGCTGTCAGTCAAACTCTTACTATTTGTTTCGTATTCATCTACCTAAAATCAATTCACTTTAATCAGTACAGTCAATTTACTCATAACCATTTGATCTTTGGCGAGTTTTACTATAACTCAACGATATTTAATGAACTATGGATTTTCAGGAACTTATGCTCACTTACGGCTACCCCATGCTGTTTTTCGGCGTAATGCTGGAAAGTGAAGCGTTTTTATTAGTAGGGGTATATCTAGCTCACCGAGGCTACTTTTCCTTACCAGCGGTCATTACGCTGGCGGCCTTTTCTTCGTTTTGTGTCACCCAGCTCTGTTTTCTACTGGGTTATCGCTACGGCCCGACCTTTATTCGAACACGGCCTCGCTGGCAGCTTCGTTACCAGCGAATTGAACAATTGATGAATCGATACGGTACGGGGCTAGTGATCGGCTTCCGTGCATTTTATGGCTTACGTGGTGCTATACCAGCTGCTGTGGGGTTGGCCGGATTTTCCTCGAGTCGGTTTATGATTTACAACGCACTAGGTGCGTTTATTTGGTCGATTACGATAGCACTTTTGGGCAACAACTTAGCTCAGGGGCTTCAGCAGCTTTATAATGACTTCCAACTTTCTGAGACAAGTGCACTTTCTGCTATGGTCGCCTTAGTCGGTCTTATACTTGTCTATCAACTGGTCAGACGATTTCGTTTGAAAAAACAGCCGATTAGTAAGTCCGTGGTTCGGCAACTGGATAACAAAGGTTTTTCCGACATTAATAATCTTGGCTACAACCTGGCTTTTCAGAAGATGCCTGAGAAAAGTGCACTCCCTGCGGATAGTACTATGTCAAAACCCATAAAAACATAAATGGACTAATCTAACGAGAATAAGGGTTGGCAACGGCCTACCAGCCAGTCATGCCTTAACTGTAGAACTACCTCCCTATACCCATTCAATGTTGTCGGTTTTGAGATAAAGTCATTGGCCTTTAATTGCCGGGCTTGCTGTTGATCTTGGGCCTCGGATGAAGTCGTTAATATGACAACCGGTAGCTCTTGATTGGTAGCCTTTTGGCGAATAGCGTGCAATGTTTCAAATCCATTCAGGAGAGGCATATTCAAATCAAGCAGAATCAAACTAGGTAGGCTACCCCTACTTGCTAAGCTGTTCAATAGTTCAGCTCCATTATCTAAAAGCTGAAGCTGGCATTCGGGGCTATAGTGACGGAAGGCTTGTTCAATGATAAAGCGGTCATCTGCATCATCATCGACTACGATCACACAAAAAGAACAGGACTGAAGCATTTAGTATTGATTTACAAATACTTGGCAACGTGGTCGTCTATAGTTAAGTTCCTATCTCAGCTAGGGTAGAAAACCAGTTATCCATATATAAAAAATGGCTTGCTGCTGCCAGCAGAACAGAATCTCATACGTAGCAGCAAGGATTTTACATCAGCTTGCAAACAGAAAAATAATCAATTGCAGCCTATCTTCCCTAAAGTGTATTTACTTGATATTTGTACATTATACTGGCCTTTAAAGCGGATTGTAATTGTTTCGCCAATGCATCCATATAAGAAAACGCTAACCACTGTGCAGAATTGCGACTTTTGGCGAATAGAATTGGCGTACCTTGGGTAGATGAGGGTAGCGTTTCGTCAGTTGGAACTTCCATCAACCGACCTGTTAACTCAACCACTCCCGCATTTATCTTTAACTGCCCCAAAAACACCAGTCCGCTGGCTGCAAAGGTCGACTTGCTTTGTGAACGGATTAGCAGCCGGTTTTCGGCACCAGTAAAGGAAAGCGACTGCTGGGTCAATACCGCTGAAACGGCAGCGTGTGCCTGCTTATCGGCTAAAAAAGTAGACAATAAAATTGTGTTGGCCCCCACAAATGGAGCATACTGAGCTTGAGCCTTACCCGCAAATAAGCAGAGAAATAAGGCTAGTCGGAAACTTGTTGGAACGTAAATAATGTGTTTCATACTTGTAAAGACGTAATGGTTTTTAGACTGCTTAAGGCGATACATCTGATAAAGACAATGAGCACTAAAAACGCAGCCAGTTGGCTGCGTTTTTACGTATATTGGCTCAACTAACATTTGGTCACTAACTAAATTTATCTTAGTCGACTCCGGCCGCCTTTTTAGTTTTATCCTTGGCAACGGCTTTCAGTTCTTTCGCATCACTTTTCAATGCTTTTTTGTGGGCATGTTTCATTTTTCGATCAGCTTTTGCGTTACGTGTTTTCGCATCCGAAACACCGGCAATTTCAATGCCTTTGCCGGTAGCTGCATTTGATCGAAGCTCACGGGCTTTAGCCACTTTTTTCTCAGCCTTTTGTTCTTTCTTTTCAGCTTTAGCTACCTGAGTTGCCTGACCAAAACTAGTTTGAGCAACAGCTAATAGGGCAATAAGTGAAGTGGTTAAAATGATCTTTTTCATAACTGTAGTTTTTATTTAGTGATAGGTTTATTTACGCTGCATTCTGTTTATTGGTAAGTAGTGAATTGTGAGTTGGAAAGCGAAACAGCTAACTATTTCAGGCGTTGTGAACGAGTAGACAGCCAGCTAGTTGATTCCGCTCCTGGCTTTGACAGAGTAGCTGACGCCGTCATCTTACGGAGTAGGCTATACGAATGCCTTAACGAACGACTCTTACGGTCTTGATTCTGAGTGTCGTTAGTATGCTGAGTGCTAGTCATTCTCGCCTGAATAAATCGGTAGGCCAGATAACAATAAGCTACGATTACTCCCATCTCAACCAACGTATTTATAGGCTCTCGTTCATAGCGTCCCAATTTCATATCCTGAAGCCAATCAATGAGTAACCAGCCATAACCGATAAACACCAACACACTGGCCAGAATGATACTTTGCTTTATTCTTGAGTTTTTCATAATCGGATTAATTAAGGTTACTAACTGTCCGTTGTGAATAGCGCAGGGAAAGTCGAAACACCTTCAGTTTGATCAGGACAGGCTCAATACGTCTGCGAGAAACTTTGATGACCAGTTGGTTAGGCAGACTTAAGTTGAGTGTTTTGGTGTTGAGGCAATCCAGTGTTTGCACGAAACAGGGGTTAATCAAATCTGACTTATGGACACGCACAAAGTCGGGTAAGAGTTGCTCAAACCAGATCAGACTTTTAGCGACCAGCAATGGTTTATCCGCCTGCTGGTGAATCCAGGTGTAATTACCAAACCCTTGCAAACGAACAATAGTGTTTAATTGAATTGGCCTTTCGAAACCTGGGATTTTGATAGATGCGTCGAATGGATTGGCAGCAGGAGCCATAACAAAACTGATTGACAATAAGAGTGAGTGATAAATACGCGTACACAGTTGCTCGTCCAACGAAATGCATCGTTGAATACAGACCCTAGAAAATGTGAGCCTAAGCCGACTTAGTTGATTCGGTATACTATCACACGGCACACACCCGCTCAACCAGCGTTATTTCATTACGTTAGCTGATTGGAAAGTATAAATAATCAACTGGCCCTTAAGGGTAAATCGGCAGATAACAAGTAAGATAGACAAGAGAGGAACGACTCATAGCCGCCAGACGGCAAGCATTACTTGTGGGCGCTTACCTTTAGGGGGACGATGTTCCCTACAGACGTACATAGCCAGCGGAGCTAATGCTAATACAAATGCCCAATTTACAGACAAAGATAATGGACGTTTGTATGGGGTTATAATCGGTTGAGCTGGCAGAAATTTTCCACAAGCACCCATCGTTGGTTTGGGCGTTTGCACCGGTGCTGAGTGCATATACGTATCATATACATCCCCAAAGCTATCACCAGTCTCGCCCAGATCAACCTCCAGTACCGCACTCATAAAAAACATACCCACCAGCACTGCCGTCAGTTGAATCGTTATCTGACGTATCCAACCAACCAGTATAGCTATCCGCTCGAGCGAATTGTACTGAATGATCGGGTTATTAGTGGCGTAAGCTTTCGTGGTGCTCAACATAGACGATTAACAACTGAGATGACGTAACACAGATTGACTGCAAATAGATTAAGTATTAATTGAGCCATTGCTAAAATCGCAAAGCATTCTTATATACGTACTAATCACATTTGGTGAATTAGAAGTTTTGTCAATCGGGAAGTTGAACTGGATGGCTAATATGTTGGCAAAACACCTGCCAACTCGTTGGTTGAAGGCGACTGATTGTAACACTTTGATGAAAAAACGTGGATGCTCTCATAATTAGCTAGTTTTTGCTATTTAATTATAGGCATATATTACTTCAATTTGCTATGTATCATGGGGGTTTTAATGGCTAAGTAGTACTACTTATGTAGAAATTATTCTACATAATTGAGAAGGATCTTGGTCGGTGTGAAAATATAAATAAATTTATTTGTTCTAAATTAACATGTATATCTGTAAGTAATTAATTTTTATTTATTTTAATTAAAATGTTATCATTATAGTAATTAGGTCATAACAATAGACTGACTTTCTGACAAATCAGACGGAGCGCTATTTTTAAAATTTCATGGATTAATACTCAACAAAACAATATAAATCAGTTGTGAGTTAGATATGACATTCACTAAACACACGTCAACTCATGGGTAATCTCTTGTATACAATCGCTGTTGTTTTGATCATCATTTGGCTCTTAGGGTTCTTAGGAGTTTTAGGAGCCGGTATCGGTGGTAGTGGGCTAATTCACATTCTGTTAGTTATTGCAGTGATCGCTATCATTTTGCGATTGATTCAGGGGCGTGGTATCTGAAAGCTTTTACCTATACAACTGGCCAATTTTATAGAGCATACCAGTAGTGCTAGTTAAATGTAATTGATTTGATGGCTAACAAAGGCCTGCCAAAGTGTTCAGCTAAATCGGTTTGGGTGTGAGCAGTCAGTTTATGAATCAGCCGATTCCTCAAATCCCAAGCCGATTTAGCTCGAGTATAGACACATTGAATTGTTCAATCCACTAGATATCGGTCGTCTCACTCAATTGATGAAACTGAACCAGAAAGGCTCCTAAGAGCTTGGTTTCGCAAGGTGATTCTATTTAATGGGCATGATGATCTGACATTTTGATGAGTAAGCCCTTTAGGCAACAACATAAAACCTTTGTCAGCACCGACCACAACACCTGACCGATACGTCTCTAGTAATTCGCTGGCAACCGTGATGTCATATTGTACTGGCAGGAGCCAACACAAAATGAGTAATAACTCTTTGAGTTGTAATAAGCATCTGGAGAGGAAAGTCATAAAAAATTGGTTGTTTGAGGGCACAATAGCTATAGAGTGCGTTATGACTGCCCCAAAATCAGCGGCAAACCGATAGGTACGTCCAAGGCGCGTTTAACCACAAACCGACACGGGCATATCTCTTTCGGCTCTATTTTACAACTAGCAATATTGATAGGATTTTTCAGATTATAACAAATCCTGTATTGTAAGGTCTACTAGGTTTATTTACATTAAATCGCTCAGACACCAAATGTAAACCCTGACGTATTCGTACTAAAAGAGTGCGAATACGTCAGGGTTTACAAGTTTGTTAGTCGTAACCGGAGAGGATATTAATCAATCCGACGAGTTTGAGAAATCATCGTGGCATAATAACTGTTTTAATACCCCGGATTTTGAGAAAATTCGCCTTGGTTCAGATCCAGCGCACGCGTAGGAATCGGCCGTAAAATCTTGTTTTGTCCGCCAATGCCCTGAAACGGATCTACGCCGTTGTTATACCATTTGTTCACATCTTTATTATACTGACGGGCGCGGGCAACGAGCGTTCCGGTACGTTTGAGGTCGAACCAGCGGTGATATTCACCAACCAGCTCCCGTCCTCGTTCGTCCAGAATATAGTTAATCGTTACGTCCGAAGCTTCAATTTTCATACTGGCTTCGGCACCGGCTTTGGCTGCCCGACGTCGAACCTCGTTGATACGTTCGGCGGCTTTGGCCGTATTGCCCGATTTAAAATACGCTTCAGCCGCAATCAGATACGTCTCCCCTAAGCGGGCGATGAAGAAATCGCGGGTGCTGGTGTTACCACCAAATTGGGCCGTAGGGTCATCAAACTTTTTAACTGATGGGGTGAAGTTATCCAGTGTTACGGTCTGGCTGGCTTCCCAAAGCGTTCCTGAATATGGATACACAATGGCGTTATTCCGTCGAGTCGGATCAGCCGCTTTCCAGGCCGCAATGGCGGCTGGTGTATTAGCCCATTTCGGAGCGTAATAGTATTTCACGTTCAGGGTGTTACGTTCATTCTGACGGGTATAATAGTCATAATACCGTTGGTAATACGTAATCATGAACGTAGCGTCGAAGCGGGCGTCGTTCTGCGTGAACAGATCGAACGTATACATCGTTGGGCAAAGGGTATAGGTCCGGTACGGATATCCTTCTACAGCGCCTTGTCCTCCAAAATAAGGCCCAAAGAAAGCAGCCTGCGAGTTACCGCCTGTAGTTGCCGTTGGCAGTGAGGAAGCATCCCATTGAATTGAGAACAGAATCTCTGAGTTCTTTTCATTGCCAGGATAGAACAGCGTCTCGAACGACGTAGTGAGCGCTTGTGACGCAATGGTGGCATCGGCAAACGTAGCCGCGTTTTTGAAATCGTCGGCACCGGCAAAGGTTTCGTAACCCCGCGTCAGGTAAATTTTTGACAGCATATGCCGAACTGCCCGTTTAGTGACGCGGCCGAAATTTGGCGTTGTTTCTGGAACCAATTCCAGCGATTCGGTCATCTCTTTGATAATGAAATCATACACTTCCTGCGCCGTATTGCGCTTGAATGATTCGACCGGTGCCGTGAAACGATCCGTAACCAGACTCACTCCCCCAAACGTCTGTACCAGAAGGAAATAATCGTAAGCTCTCAAAAACTTCATTTCTCCTTTGCGCGCACTCAACGTTGATACGTTGGTCGTTTTATCATTGAAATAAAGAGCCGTATTGATGAGCTGAAGTGATTTGTAGACGTTCGTGTAAAACGCCAGCACTTCCGGATCGTCGGGAATCAGGTTTCGGTATTCACTCAGGCCCTCAGGTTGTGTAGAACGACCCGTTACGTACATGTCGGTTCCGGCACAGAACACCCAAGGCTGGGCGTAAATGGTACGTAGCGACGAATAGGAAGCGTTAATTAGTTTTTCGTAGCCTTCATTGGTTGCATAATATTGATCAGCAACGATATTGGATTTATTCTGTTCGTCCAGAAAGTCTTTACAGCCGCCTGCCGAAAATAGCAGACCGAATAGCAGTCCGGCAATTTTTATAGTCTTCATAAGTTTGTGTCTCGATTAGAATTTAAGGTTCAGGCCAAACTGATACGTAATTGTGCTGGGACCTGTGTTATTCACCGAACCAGTGGTGGTATTGGTAACTGTCGAGCTGGTTGTAGGATCGATACCACTTGCGTATTCAGGGTCGAAACCGTCATATTTGGTCCAGACGAACGGATTCAGTACGTTGGCATATACACGCAGACTACGAACGCCCACCCGGTTCAGCAACGTCGATGGGAGATTATACCCCAGCACAATATTCTGCACTTTCACAAATGATACGTCTTTATAGAATCCCACACCCGAAACACCTGTCCAGTAAGGGCCGATATTGTTTGGTTGTGGATACGTATTAGATGAGCGGGTTGGCGTCACTTTGTTGGCCGACATGTAGTAATCCGTGTACAGCTTATCCGTGCCCCGGTCAGAATAGTTGAGGAACTGGCTGTGAAACGCACTGAAAACCTGCGCACCCTGACGGGCAAACATAGAGGCCGATAAATCGAAATTCTTGAACGTTAATTGTGTTGAGAAACCACCAGTCCATTTCGGATCTTTCTGCCCAATGATGGCCCGGTCATTGGTGCTACTGATTTTGCCGTCATTGTTAAGGTCTTTCACCTTCGCCTGGCCGGGCGACTGACCGAATTTCAGGGCTTGTTCGCGCTCGCTTTCCTGCCAGATACCATCAAAAACGTAGGTGTAGTTAACGTTAATTGGCTTGCCGATGAACCACCAGTTACCCACCAAATCTTCTTTTTTGTCGAGAAGATCGACGATGGCATTTTTATTATGAGAGAACGTAAACGTAGTGTTCCAGGTGAAGTTTTTAGTCGATACGTTCACCGTTCGTAATGAAAACTCAACCCCCTTGTTACGTACCGAACCAACGTTATCCTTGATGGCTGTCCAGCCGGTTTCAATAGGAATATCCCGGTTCATCAATACACCCCTCGACAGCTTATCATACACGTCGATAGTACCAGAAACCCGCCCATTTAGGAACGCATAATCCAATCCTAAATCAAACTCACGGGTACGTTCCCAGGTGAGAGAGGGGTTCGGTAATCGGCTTGGCGCGTAACCAAGTGCAACCGTGCCACCGTAGTCATAAAAAGCTGGATCGCTCAGTGTCATCTGGCTTTCATAGGGGAAAATGTTGTTGTTGTTACCTGCAATCCCAGCGCTGAAACGTAGTTTTAATTCCGTAATATAACTCGCCGATTTGAGGAAGTTTTCGTCAGACATCTGCCAGGCAACAGCCGCCGATGGGAACGTCGACCATTTGTGTCCATCGGCCAGTTTCGATGAGCCATCCCAGCGGGTAGCCAACGTAGCGAAGTACTTGCCTTTGTATGCGTAATTCAGGCGGGCCATGTACGAGATGATCGAAAACTGGCTGAATGCGCTATTTCCCGACTGGCGATTGGTTGACGATCCGAGGTTATAGAACGACGAATTGAATGGCAAATCATTCACCCGTAGACCGTCGCTTTCGAACCGATCTTTCTGCATACTATACAGTCCCGTAACGGTAAAATTATGCTCGCCGATGGACTTACGAATGGTCGCTATGTTGTCGAAAATATAGGAAAGTGTCTGCTGGTTTGTGCGTTGAGCATCTGGTAATAAACCTTCACCTACACCTGTAAGAGAGCCCCAATAGCGGCCATTACGTTCAAAATTCATGCTTGGCGAAAACGTCGACTTCAAGTCAAGCCAGCTCACCGGCGCAAACTTCAGATAGATATTACCAACCCCGAACATCCGGCGGGTGTTGTTTTCGCTGTTAGGGATTTCGAGTAATGGGTTAACGGTACTGGTTATACTCGATATGGTCGTACTACCCGGCACCGGAATCTGGCCAGGCCGGAAGATCAGGTTGCCATTATCGTCGTAGGGCTTGAAAATTGGGGCCATGTTAAACGCATTGCGAACGGCATCATCGCTACCACGTTCCGTTTGAGTTAGCGACAGGTTTACGCTCATTCCTGCCGACCAATAATCATTGATTTTGCCGTCTATGCTGGCTTTGAAATTATACCGGTCGAGGTCTTCATTGAGCAAATTTCCTTTTTCTTTCTGATACCCGGCCCCGATCAGATATTGAATAGTATTCTTGTCGCTAGCCCCCGAAAACGTCAGCCAATGGTTTGCCTGTGTTCCGGTACGTAGCACCAGATCGCGCCAGTTGGTATAGTCATTGTTTGCCACACGTTGCTGAACGAGCGGGTTGCCCAGTGAGCCAATTGTATTATCATAGTTGGTACGTCCGGCAATTAATTCTGGCGAAATGAACGTATTCTGGCGATATTCCCACCATTCTGGGCCGGTCATGAAACGTGGCATACGAGCTACTTCGCGGATACCCATGTAGCCATCGTAGGAAATGGTGGAACGACCTTTAACCGATGCCCCCCCTTTGGTGGTTATCAATATTACCCCATTAGACCCCCGAGATCCGTAAATTGCTGTCGATGCCGCATCTTTCAATACGTCCATTTTGGCAATATCCTGCGGATTCAGGAAGTTGATATCCGGCACAATAACCCCATCGACAACGTAGAGCGGCTGCCCGCCTGCCAGTGAATTCTGGCCCCGAATCTGTACGGAATAATTACTGCCCGCCCGTCCGGAACCTGCCGAAATATCGACACCCGCAATCTGACCCTGAACAGCCTGCATGGGGTTTACCGTACCGCGCTCGGCAATAGTTCGGCCTTCTATACTACCAACCGCCGTTGCCACTTCGGCTTTTTGTTGCGTACCATACCCAACAACAACTACCTCATTCAGCGATTTTGTATCGGTTTTGAGGACAACATTTAAGGTCGAATTGTTTCCCAGAACAATCTCCTCCGTGAGGTAGCCAATGTAGGAGAAAATCAGTGTGACACCCTCTCCGGTGATTGGAAGGGAGTATTTTCCATTCGCATCAGTTGTTGTGCCCTGTTGTGAACCCTTCCTGACAATGCTTACGCCGGGTAATGCGACGCCCTGTTCATCAGCTATCTGTCCGGTAATTTGTCGTACTCCCTGCGCCTGTACGGAAACGACGATCAGGAATAGAAGTAAAGTAGAAAAAACGTATCTCACTTGGTATGAAGTTTACTTATTTTAAGAATGAAGCTAACGGTCGTTTAGCAGTGCTTTAATCATTTTTTAACAAGGCTACATCTATATAGGATTTATCCCAAGGTGATATTTGATTATTTCTACGCAATCGTTCCCGGTATCGATTGCAGTTTGGCTGTTTCAAAGAAAATAGTGTCTTTATGTAATATAGTTTGTGAACTGTTATGCCAAAAATATCCTGTTTTATTAGGCTATTGAATAGGATTATTTTAATATGAAGTGTGTATCTATTGGCACAATAATATAGTTTAAGTTAGAATGACAGCCAGCGTTTTTACTCAAGAGCTTGGGAGTTACCGTATGAATACAATTGAGAAAATGGACAGCCAACAGAACGATATTAGTTCGGGTAGGAGAGGACTGGAAGTAGTATGCCTGAATAGATAAAATAAGCCTAACACTTATTGGACTTTCACTCCAACAAGTGTTAGGCGACTTACTCAATTGGCCAGTAAAGCGATTTAAGAATTTAGAAGAATAAAGCCTAAGCCACCTTACACGTAACGCCATCGATGGCTTCTAGTGCTTTTAGAAACGAGTTGGCGGGGGAGACTTTCAACGTTTTCGCCTGCAAACTTATTTCGATACGTTCGATGGGATCAACTACGTTGAACGAAAGCGTACAGGAGCCGGGGTGCGCATTGGCTAACTCGTTAATTTTGGCTATAAGCTGTGCGTTTAGCGAGTCAATGGTTAAGGATACGCGGAGTTCCTTACAGAATTTCTCACGCATATCGTTCAATAAGCGGATACTTACAGGCTTAAATTCCAGTTGTTCGGAACCCCATTTATTTTGCGTTTTTCCTGTAATGTGAAGGAACCGGCCTACCTCGATGTATTGCACCAGCCGAACGTAGTCATCGCCAAACAGGGCCATCTCCAATGAGGTATTGTAATCTTCAAACTTGAAGATACAGAAAGGGTTTCCGCTTTTAGTAACGCGCATTTGTACGGCCGATACAATGCCGCCCACTTTAATTTCAGCTTGTTTTGTTTCGAAAAGATTGGTCAGGTTGCAATTGCAGAAACCGTCCATTTCGAGTTTAAACTCGTCAAGTGGGTGGCCCGTCAGGTAAAAGCCTACTACGTCTTTTTCGTACTTCAGTTTTTCAATCTGATTCCATTCCTCTACAGTAGGAGCTTTGGGTCGGTTAAGCATTGGCTCACCGTTCATCATTGCGCCAAATAAAGACTGCTGAGCGGCTGCCTTTTCAGCGTGGTAATTGTTTGCATAGCGAATAATTTTATCCAGAAATGGCGACGTATCGCCCTCGCCCATAGCAAAATACTGTGCCCTATGATAGTCTTCGATAGCGTCGAATGCACCCGCGTAAGCCAACGATTCCCAGGTTTTCTTGTTCACCGTACGAAGGTTAATCCGGGTGGCAAAGTCGAAAATATCTTTAAATGGCCCACCTGCTTTACGCTCTTCGATAATCGCTTCAACAGCCGCATCGCCCGCGCCTTTGATACCGCCCAAACCAAACCGGATTTCACCTTTACTATTCACGCCAAATACCCGTTCCGACTCATTCACATCGGGGCCAAGCACTGGAATGCCGAGGTTTTTACACTCTTCGAGGAAGAACGTAATTTTCTCGATATTGCCTAAGCTGCTGGTTAATACAGCAGCCATATACTCAGACTGGTAATACGTTTTTAGGTAGGCAGTCTGATATGCTACGAAGGCGTAACAGGTTGAGTGCGATTTGTTAAAGGCATACGATGCGAACGCTTCCCAGTCTGTCCAGACCTTTTCACAGGTTTTCAGAGGCAGGTTATTGGCTGCGCAACCGTCCATAAACTTGCCCTTCATCTTATCGAGCGTAGCGCGGTCTTTCTTACCCATGGCTTTCCGCAGTACGTCGGCATCACCTTTGGTGAAATTGCCGAGTTTTTGAGAAAGCAGCATCAACTGCTCCTGATAAACCGTAATGCCGTATGTATCTGCCAGAAATTCTTCCATTTCCGGCATGTCGTATTTTACTTCCTCACGGCCATGTTTGCGGTTGATGTAGTTCGGAATGTACTGAATTGGCCCCGGTCTGTACAAGGCGTTCATAGCAATGAGGTCCCCAAAACGGTCGGGTTTTAGGTCCTTCATGTGCTTCTTCATTCCGTCGGATTCGAACTGGAAAATGGCGTTGGTTTCGCCCCGTTGGAAGAGTTCGTATGCCTTCGGGTCATCGAGCGGAATATCGTCAATGTCAGTTTCGACACCATTGATCAGCAGACCGCCATGATTTTGTTTGAGTAACCGCAGACATTCCTTAATGATGGTCAGGTTTCGCAGACCCAGAAAGTCCATCTTAATAACGCCCGCATCCTCAATTACCTTTCCCTCATACTGGGTGATAATCAGGTTTGTATCTTTCGACGTAGAGACGGGTACGATGTTCGATAGATCGTCGGGAGCAATGATAATACCAGCCGCGTGAACGCCTGTGTTACGTACTGTCCCTTCGAGCCGACGAGCCTGTTGTAATACGTTCTGTACCTTTTCGGTATCGATCAGCTTCATGCTACGTCCTACCGACTGATCACCCGCTTCGAGCGCGCGCATCCGCTTCACATTGTCAACTTCCTCCGGTTGAATAATGCCCGCAAGTCCGCCTGGCCCGTCGATCGGGTCTTCGAAAATGCGTTTCAGCGTCATGTTGTAGGTCGGCTTGTCGGGCACGAGCTTCGCCAATGCGTTGGCATCCGACAGGGGTAAATCCATTACCCGGCTTACGTCTTTGATCGACGATTTAGCGGCCATCGTACCATACGTAACAATAGCTGCAACCTGCTGTTTGCCGTATTTATCGACTACGTAATCAATAACCCGTTGGCGACCTTCGTCATCGAAATCGGTATCGATATCGGGCATTGACTTCCGGTCGGGATTCAAAAACCGCTCGAACAGCAAATCGTACTTGATAGGGTCAATATTGGTAATACCTATACAGTACGCTACGGCACTTCCGGCGGCACTTCCCCGGCCGGGCCCTACCATCACACCGAGGTCACGTCCGGCCTTGATAAAGTCGGCCACAATAAGGAAGTACCCGGCAAATCCCATTGTTTTAATGGTAAACAACTCAAAGTCAAGACGCTCCTGCGACTTCTGGTCGATGTCAGTCCAGCGTTTTTTTGCACCCTCGTAGGTGAGGTGTTTGAGGTATTCCCACTGATTTGCTACGTCGTCGGTATGGATCTGAAATTCTTGCGGAATCGGGAAGTTGGGCAGGAGAATATCCCGCTTTAACTTCAGCACTTCCACTTTATCGACAATCTCGTTGGTATTATCGATGGCTTCGGGCATGTCATGAAACAGGGTGCTCATCTCCTGCGTGTTCTTGAAATAGAACTGATCGGAGAAGAACGCAAAGCGCGTATTCTTGGGCATTGCTTCCTCGTCGTTGAACTCCTTCATCGACGGCGTACTCTGCTTTTCGCCCGTATTTACGCAGAGCAGAATATCGTGTGCAACCCAATCATCGCGGTCAACGTAGTGCGAGTCGTTCGAGGCAATGATTTTGACATTGTATTTTCTGGCAAACTTGACCAATACCTCATTAGCTTTAATCTGGTCAGGAATTTCGTGCCGTTGTAGCTCAACGTAGTAATCTTCGCCAAAGCGGTCGAGCCACCATTTAAATTCGATTTCGGCGGCTTCCTCGCCTTTTTTAAGAATCGTTTTCGGAACAATAGCGCCAATGCAACACGTAGTGGCAATTAACCCCTCTTTGTACTGATCAATCAGCGCTTTTGTAACTCGCGGATATTTACCGTACAACCCTTCCATATAACCCAGCGAACAGAGTTTCGCCAGATTTTTATAGCCCTGCGGATTTTTGGCCAACAGCAACTGGTGATACCGAATGTCTTTCTGCTCTTTGGTAAATTGTTTGCGGGTATGGTCTTCTACTACGTAGAATTCGCAGCCAACAATGGGCTTGATCCCCTGCTTGCTGGCTTCGGCCACAAACTCGAATACACCAAACATATTGCCATGATCGGTGATAGCAACAGCGGGCATATTGTCACCTTTCGCCTTCTTTATCAGCTTTTTAATGTCGGCCTGACCGTCGAGCAGAGAGTATTGTGTGTGGCAATGGAGATGAGAGAATTGCATATTCTAATCCGGGATTTATCAGATTTATGGATTAAAGCTGATTTTGTTCCTTTGGTAAAAATAGTCAATCCAGTGGGTTCTGCGGTTGATATGAAAAGGGAAATTTGAAAAGATTCTGGTAAGATACTGACCGTGAAAAGGGTACATAAAAACAAAATGCGTTCGAGAGAATGAATTTCCAAACGCATTTTCACTACGTTGTTTAGATGAACTTTATGGCACAAACAGGCTCCGGCTGTTTAGCCGAAGGCTAATCGTTTGCTATTCAAACAGCCGGAGCCTGTTTGAGCCACACCTTAAGCTGTTACAGCAAAGCCGCGCCAAAAACACCCGCGCTGTCGCCGAGTTTGGGTTTGAGAAACAACGTATTGAGCCGTCCACTGTTGAATACGTATTTTTTTGCACGTTCCACCCCTTCGGTATATAACAAGTCGACATTACCGACACCACCACCCAGCACAATAGCATCCGGGTCGAGCATATTGACGATGGTTGATATGGACCGGCCGAAATTCTCCAATAATCGCTCTACAGTAGCCGCAGCAAACGTATCGCTGCCAGTCTGATAGCGGTCGAGAATGGCTTTTAGATTATGGCTTTCACCGCTTTGTTCGCGATAAAATCGTTCGAGTGCTGGACCAGAAATGACCTGCTCATTACAGCCACGTTTGCCGCAATAACAGGGATAGCCATTTTCTTCCAGAATATTGTGGCCCCACTCGCCACCGATTCCCTGCCGACCCGCCTGAACTACGGCTCGTCCGTCAAGACCACGAAAAACGACGCCCCCGCCAACGCCTGTTCCCAGAATAACGCCGAAAACCATCCGAAAATCAGGAATGACATCCTGCACGCTGCCCATCGTTGCTTCAGATAGGGCGAAACAGTTAGCATCGTTGGTTGTTAGTACGTCGACGCCTAGCGCACGAATCAGATCATCGCGGAAAGGTTGCCCATTGATACAGACCATGTTGGAGTTTTTCATGGTAGCCGTTCCGGGGTCGATTGTGCCAGGTGTGCAGAAGCCAATTTTCTCAGGCTTGAGGCCTGTTTCGGCTCTAAGCTGATTGATTAGCTTGGTAATCTGACTAATAATATGCTGGTAACCGAGATGCGCTTCGGTGGCAATTCGTCTACGGATAATAATAGCATCGGGCGAAGGTGCACTCAAAATAACCGCTTCGATTTTGGTCCCTCCTAAATCAACCCCCCAATAGTTCTGCATGCGCTACGACACAAAAAAGCAATAAATGATAGCAGAGAAGCAACCAGTTGTGGTTGCTTCTCTGTAAAATGACAAAATTATACGGGAGCGCGATATGTTTATTTGACTTTGTAAAATTTTGCTCCGAATAGAAAAATAACCGCGTAGCAGATGATTGGCAGATAGTAGGCATTTGCTACGTCTTTTTCGGCAGCCATACCCATTAAAAACGGAAAAACAGCCCCCCCAACAACACCCATCGAAATAAACGACGATGCCTGTTGCGTGTGCGCTCCCAGATTTTTCAGACCCAAACTAAAGATGGTCGGGAACATGATACTGAAAAAGAAATTCAGCATCAATAGGGCAATAAAGGAAGGCCAGCCCAGACTCTGACTGATAATGAGACACATCAGAATATTGCAGGCGGCAAAAATGGCCAGCAATGTATGGGGTGCTATAATCCGCATCAGAAACGTGCCAACAAAGCGTCCGGCCAGCATAAGCCCCATAAACAGCACCATGTAGTTTCCTGCAACAGCATCTGAAAACCCCATTTTTTCATGACCATAGTTGATAAAGAACGCCCATGTTCCGCCTTGTGCCGCTACGTTGAAAAATTGGGCAATAACAGCCCAAATGAAATGGGTATGCTGAAAGAGGGTTTTACCCGGCTCAACGTCTACATTGGCGGCTTCAGGATCAGCTACTACCGCATGTGGATCGGTTACGGGAGGAACTTTTACGAATGAAAAAAGAATCGCAATTGTTGCGATAACACTGCCAATGGCAATATATAACACCTTTACCGAGGTCAGGTCGGTGCTGCCTTCAGTGTTGTTTCGTAACAGGAAAAAAGATCCGATTGCTGGCCCGATAATGGCACCCAACGCATTGAAAGCCTGCGCAAAATTGATACGTTGATCACTAGTACGCTGATCGCCAAGAGAGGCCACGAACGGGTGGGCAACGGTTTCGAGGGTGGATAGTCCGCAACCAAGAATAAAGAGAGCAATACCAAAGTAGGTAAAGGACGCAGCGGCTGCGGCAGGTACAAACAAAAATGCCCCTGTTGCAAAAAGCGATAGTCCTAGTAACACGCCGTTTTTGTACCCAAATCGCTTCATAAATAAGCCCGCCGGGATACCCATAACAAAATAAGCACCAAAAATAGCGAACTGGACAAAGGCCGATTGAGTCTTGGTGAGGTTCAGTACGTGTTGAAAGTGCTTGTTCAAAACGTCGCCCATAGTGATTGCAACTCCCCAGAACATGAAGAGCGACGTAACAAAGACGAGCGTAACGAGGTATTTTTTATCGGTAAAAGCGGCTTTGGTTGCCGGATTAACTGCGGTTGCCTGCATGAGAAAGGATAAGTGAACGTAATAACCGGCTTGCTATTACAAGCCTTCGTTGCCTGATACATTGTTTGACGGAGTAAAGTAAAGTATTTTCATAGGCTAAACTACCTTTCTCTAAAGAGGATAATTACGGGCAACGTATCAGCCCACTCATGCGTATCCTATTACGTATGGTATCTCAAGCAGTCGCTCCAAGCAATTGGTAAAGCCCTGATTCTATGAAAAACACACCAGTTACGATAAAGGACATTGCCCGGTCGCTGAATATCTCGATTTCAACGGTTTCGCGGGCACTACGTGGTATGCAGGAAATTAATTCAGACACACGTAACGCCGTTTTGAAGGTTGCTGAAGAACTTGATTATCAGCCGAATCAATTAGCGAAAAATCTGGCAAAAAGCCGAACGAAAACGATTGGCGTAATAGTGCCTAACCTGAGTTATCATTACTTTTCAGCTATGCTTAATAGTATCGAAGAGGCTGCACTACAGGCGGGTTATAGCGTACTGGTTTGCCAAACGAATGAGTCGTATCTGCGTGAGATGACTAATATTCAGAATCTGCTACGTAGTCAGGTCGAAGGATTTATTATTTCACTTTCGCGGGATACCGATAATTATGATCATGTGGAGCGACTAGTACGTAAAAATGTGCCGCTAGTATTATTTGATCGCTACGCAGACAGCATCGACGTATCGAAAGTTATTGTCGATAATTATGCAGCTTCGTTCAAGGCAACCGAGCATCTTATCGAAAATGGCTGTCAACGGATTGGTTTTCTGGCAGGGCCTTCGCAACTGGTGTTAAGTAATCAGCGCATTGCAGGATATAGAGCAGCTCTGGAAAAACATAACCTGCTGGTTGGCGATCAGTACGTAGTGCATTGCGATTACACGCAGGAAACAGCAATTATGCAGACACTCGCGCTGATAAATTTGTCGCAACCGCCCGATGGTATTGTTTGTATAAGCGACCGAATGGCGTTTTCGGCTATCTACGCCATGAAGCAGAAAGGGATGCGTATTCCTGAGGACATAGCCGTTGTAAGTTTCAATAACGAGCCAGTTTCGGCTTATTTCTCGCCCCCATTGAGCAGTATTAGCCAGCCTATTCAGGAAATGGGTACTGAAACGGTTCGGTTGTTGCTCAACGAAATTAACGCTGTAGAAGATATAGTGCCGAAAGAAACGAAGATTATGGAGACGCAGCTTATGGTCCGGGCGTCGTCAATGAAAAAAGGGTAGGTTCCTCTTCAGGACCTACCCTTATATAATCAATTGGGCTCGTCAATCATCGATGGGTCAGGTTCAGTACCATCGTTATTCCCTAATGTATCGCCATTACCGTAGTCTCTGGTGTCAGGCTCCATATTGGGACTTCCCGAAAAGGCACCTGCATTGCCCGATTGCTGTTCCTGCTCATCGGTTGGCGTAGAAGGCACCGTATTGGCATCGCCCGAAAGATCAGTTGGGTTGTAGTCCTGATTCAGCATTTCACCCTCGTCGGGAACTTGAATCGGCCCACCTGTTTCGGGGTTGACTGTTTGCGACTGTTGGTTCAACATCGCATCCTGATTTACATTTTCCATGACGTATTGCTTTACGTAGTACATATTATGTTCTACGATAGACGAATTCCTACCCCCTATTGTTTAGAGAATTTCGCTTAACTGCATTCGCTGTAGAAACCGTATGCACCTATTAGCCACGAGTGAAAACCTCCCAAAGTCGACTGTGCAGCTTGGTGGCATAGGCCCGAATGTCATTGCAGGATGTATGAATTGAAAACGCCGAAAATTGATTCGAAGCGCTGGGTAATGGTTCAACCTGAATTGTTCGCTCACTGGCTCCGCGACCTGCCTGCCGACGTACTGTTCCTGTTAGCCGAAGGCCCGCGTCCATCAGGTCTGTTTGAAACGACTGTGACTGACTGGCAGCAATAATTTCCCGCGAAAACCGCTGAAGCCGGTTGGCGTCGAACCAGGTAAGTGTAGGTATCTGCAACTGGCGGATGTATCGGTTCTGACGGCATAACACCTTTACCGATAATAGCGATTGGTCGACGCTACGTCGAGACGAAACCTGAAGGTCCAGAAATTCCAGCGGAGCGACTTCGGATGCGGTGGCGAGTTCAATTTCCATAGTTGATGAACGAATAAACAGTTGCAGCTAAAGACAACAAAGGTAATAGGTGTATCAATGGGCTGGCCGTTGCATGTAGTAACACTTATTGAGTGGCCCTTGTTAGCTGACTAAATACATTTTTGTTTAATCGTTAGACATAGATCATTTTGCGGGTCATGCCGCCGTCGACAATAAAATTCTGTCCGGTAATAAAACTGTTCTCAGGGGCAATCAGAAACAGAATCATACGGGCAATATCGTCGGCCTGCCCCACACGCCCGGCTGGGTGCTGGAGGTGATCTTCGGGGGTAAGGTCTTCTGACTTTGCTTTAGCTTTTTTCTTCAGTACCGATACGTCGATCCAGCCCGGACTGATGGCATTTACTCGCACATCAGGCCCAAGACTTACGGCTAATGAATGTGTTAGAGCCAAAATTCCGCCTTTACTGGCCGAATACGCAAACGTATCGGATTCTGACTGCATTGCCCTTGTAGAGCACATATTAATGATGGTTCCTTTTTGAGCGGCCAGATAGCTCGCCGTATGTTTAGCGCACAGAAATGCTCCCGTTAAGTTTGTGCCAATCACACGATTCCATTCATCGAGAGTAAACTTATCGAGTGATCGCTCAATCATAATAGCCGCATTGTTGATCAGCGCGTCGATCTGGCCGAAATGAGAAATGGTTTGTTCGGCAGCCTTACGGACATTGGCCTCACTCGATACGTCGCAGTTAACGAATAAAATCTGGGCCGACGACGCTTTGAATGCTTCCCGCAATTCGGCAAGTGCGTCGGTGTCCGATTCCCAGATGGCTACCCGGTAGCCATGAGTCAATAAGTATTGGGTAGTAACGCGGCCAATTCCCTGGCCACCTCCGGTAATGATAGCAGTTTTCATACGAGTTGGATAAACCCTATCAACGAACAATTGACGTGTCTTGGTAACACAAGCCGACGGAGATGCGTTAAAGAAAAGCATATCCTTATCGAACGGGACAAGCCTGGCTTATCTGCTCATCGCATGCTTCAAATTGCTTTTTCGCCGGTTTATCGGCTTCGATTACCTGAAGGACATCGGTTTCCGATGCTTAAATACGAGTTGATTTACGAACAGTTAGTATACGAAGGCACTTGTACCGACGCTAATTTTTTTGCCCCCGATCCTGTCGATGACCATTGGGTTTTGGGCGTACATACACCCGACTACGTTCGGTCGCTGAAAGAGTTGACTGTATCTCCTGCCATGATGCGTCGGATTGGTTTTCCGTTAACCGCCGAACTGATTGCGCGTGAATGGATTATTACGCAGGGAACGATTGACTGTACGCAAATTGCCCGTCGGGAGGGTGTAGCGATGAACGTAGCGGGCGGTACGCATCATGCTTATCCTGAACGGGGAGAAGGTTTTTGTATGCTCAATGATGCAGGCGTAGCGGCTCATTATCTGCTCGAAACAGGACAAGCTCAGAAAATTCTCGTTATTGATTTAGACGTGCATCAGGGCAACGGAACGGCGGTTATGTTTCAGAATGAACCACGTGTGTTTACGTTCAGTATGCATGGGAAAGACAATTATCCGCTAAAGAAAGAAACGTCTGATCTGGACATTGAGCTACAGACCCAGACATCGGACGCGGATTATCTGAATACGTTGTCTGATACGTTGCCAAAACTAATCCAGCGCGAACAACCTGATTTTCTGTTCTATAATTCGGGTGTTGATATACTGTCTTCTGATCGACTTGGAAAATTAAACGTAAGCCGGGAAGGGTGTAAACAACGTGATACGTTTGTATTTGAACAGGCGATAAAAAACGGACTGCCTATTGCAGTTTCGATGGGTGGGGGCTATTCTCCTCGCCTTGCCGATATTGTAGAAGCTCATTGCAATACGTTCCGGGTAGCTTCCAGTCTGTTTTTCTAAACGGAAAAGTGCGAAAGCCGCTCCTTTAGAACGGCTTTCGATACGTGACGATACGTAGTTGAAGACTTACTTACGGGTGTGGATAGAAGCCTTACAAATTTCGCTACGTAGCAGATAGTCGTCAATACCATGATCATGGTATATTTTGCGTAACATACTGATTTTTTTGGCAGTTTGGAATCTTTATTTCGGCTCGAATCGCGTTTGATTCACGTTTCTGCCAACTTTTTTAGTTATTTGGTCATGTTGTTACGTATCATCAATACGTAGTAGAACACGAGTGCGATGGCGTTTTAGAAGTAATTATGAAGCAAAATATTGTGAAAACCCGGCTGAAAAACGGCCAGCCTGTATTAGGTGTCTTAGCGAACAGTACCGATCCGACCATCGCCGAAATTTGCGGCTTTTCTGGATTGGACTTTTATATGATCGATGGCGAACATGGGGCTGTTTCGATGGCGCAGGTTCTGGATATTGTTCGGGCTTGCGAAGTGAGCGGTATTACGCCATTAGCCCGCGTACGTAGCAATGATCCCAAATTGATAGTACAGTTTCTGGATGCTGGCGTTATGGGTATTATGATGCCGGGCATCAGTACTGTTTCGGAACTCGAAACGTTAGTCAAAGCTGTCAATTATCCGCCAGTGGGCACACGCGGATTCGGCATTGTACGAGCGAATGATTATTTGCTGGGAGAAATGAATCAGGGTGAGTACGTAACGTTCGCCAACGAACAAATACTGGTGTTGCCTCAGATTGAAACCAGGGAAGCTGTCGATAATCTGGATGAACTACTTCAGGTTGAGGGTGTTGATGGCTTTATTATTGGTCCGCGAGATTTAGCGATGTCAATGGGTTATTATGATGGTTTAGGCCATGACGAAGTGAAACGTACCATTGCGGGTGTGGTAGAGAAAATCAAAAAAGCAGGTTTAGTGGCCGGAACCACAGCAGCAACTGGCGATCAGGCCCGCGCGCTTATTGACCGGGGTGTATTGTTTTGCTTAAATACGCTCTCAGGCTTAATGAAATCGGCTGCCAGTGATTATATGAAGGGGAGAGAGTGATGAGTGATGTTCCTTTGGGGTCTGATTAGAAATCATAAAATAATTCATCATTCATGGTTCATCATTCATCATTTTATGCTTACCTTTGCACCCTCATTTCCAAATTTATACAATAAAATGTACGCAATCGTAGAGATCGCAGGGCAGCAATTCAAGATCCAGAAAGGACGCTTTATCTATACCCACCGGTTAGAGGGCGACGTGGACGCTGCACTTGCCTCCGACAAGGTGAAAGTTCTCCTTGTTGACAACGAAGGGAGCATTACCATCGGTGCTCCAACCGTAGCAGGCGCTTCGGTATCGGTTAAAATCGTTGAACACCTGAAAGGCGAAAAAGTACTCGTCTTCAAAAAGAAACGCCGGAAAGGATACAAAAAGAAAAACGGTCACCGTCAGTACCTGACGAAAGTCCTGATTGAAGATATTACACTCTAAGTTATAAAGTCGTAAGGTTATAAAGCTGTAAATTTTGCTTCGGCTCAACCCAACTCTATAACGCTACAACTGTAAAACTTTACAACTTCTTTAAAAGAAAATGGCACACAAGAAAGGTGTAGGTAGTTCCAAAAACGGCCGCGACTCGATAAGCAAGCGCTTAGGTGTCAAATTATACGGCGGCCAGTCAGCAATTGCTGGCAATATCATTGTCCGTCAACGCGGTACAAAACACCATCCTGGCAAAAATGTCGGATTGGGTAAAGATTATACATTGTTTGCATTGGTCGATGGTGTTGTAAAATTCCGTCCTGGCCGTGCAAGCCGTTCTTACGTAGACATTATTCCTGCAGGTCCGTCGGCTGTTGAAGCCGCTCCTGTAGCTGCGGCACCGGCAACTTCGGCTAAAGAAGCTGCTGCTGAAGCCTAATCCGTAAGTTATAAAGGTAAAGAACCCGTCAGCCCCATACTGACGGGTTTTTTTATGCGAAAAAACTAAAAAAATACTTGGGGTGTTACCCATACGCACATACGATTGTTGAAACGCACATATAGCTTATGAATCCGACATTAAGCCGCCCCGTATCTATATTTACCGAAGGAAGTCCGAACCCAAACTCGATGAAGTTTGTGGTTAATTTTGAACTTGTACCAACCGGACTTTCGTTCGATTACGCTACTCCGGGCGATGCATTGCTGGAAGGAAAAGCATCGCCATTGGCTGTTGCTTTATTTGGTTTTGACTTTGTTCGTCGGATATTTATCTCCGGTAACTTCGTTACGGTGACGAAAGACGACGAAACCGAATGGGACGACGTGCTGTTCGAAATGAAGTTATTCCTGAAAGATTATTTCAGCGAGCAGAAGCCTGTTTTTGCGCAACGGACTATGGATGCCAACACCACCAAGCTGGACATGGATTCTGAAACCGTGCAAAAAATCAAAGCCGTTCTGGATCAATACATTAAGCCTGCTGTTGAATCAGATGGTGGCGCTATTAACTTTTACTCTTTCGATGAGCCCAGCGGTACTGTTAAAGTTCTGTTACAGGGTTCATGCAGCGGTTGCCCATCATCGACACTTACGCTCAAATCGGGTATCGAAAACTTACTGACCCGGCTGGTTCCCGAAGTGAAACTGGTGGAAGCGGAAGGCGTGTAAATTTTTAGTGAAATAGAAGAATAATTGGTGCGGGAATTTAGCTTTTACTAAATGATTTAATATCCGTGACCGTTCAAAAAGGAATCCGTCATTGGTTAATGCCAGTGGCGGATTTCTTTTGGAAAAACGTTCTAATATGTATTGTAACCACAGTTTAGTTGCTTTCCTTTCCTCGATACGTAGCCAGGTTTACAATAAGAATGACACTGGAACGTATATGACTCATAGTACAGAATTTTGAACAATCTTGCCCAATTAGACTTATTTATTACATGAAATATTCACTCTGGATTGGGTTGTTTCTAGCAGGCACAACGCCCATTTTTGCGCAGAACTTACTGGGGATTTCAACAAGTCGTTTTGGAGGAACCAACCAATTATATATTAATCCGGCGTTGGCTGCCGATTCGCCGAGCAAATTTCATTTAAATATTGCTACGGTTAATCTGCACGCAAATAACAACTACGTTCGGTACCAGGCTCCGTTTTCGTTACTTACCCTGATTAGTGGGAACGTACCAAACCAGTACCG
The DNA here is from genome assembly GCF_054776875.1 of Spirosoma daeguense. Classification (NCBI taxonomy): domain Bacteria; kingdom Pseudomonadati; phylum Bacteroidota; class Cytophagia; order Cytophagales; family Cytophagaceae; genus Spirosoma; species Spirosoma daeguense. Next base: position 368,410 of record NZ_BAAHBF010000006.1, on the reverse strand, counting down.
AAATTCGGATGGTACAGTGCATTTCGAAACGAGTTATACGCGTGAGACACTTGATGGAAATCCTAAAAATGGAATGCTGGCTGGCGAGGTACGTGGGCCAGCGTTTCTGGTTCGGTCAGGCGAACGTAGTGCTTTTGCTGTTACAACCCGTTTTCGGGCGGTAGGGCAGATTACGGGCGCGTCGGAGTCGATGCTGGCGGCTGTGCGGGCTGGGTTGGGTGATGGCGCTTTGTATGGAATTCCGAGTGGAAACAATCAATTTGCGGCCAATACCAACACGTATGCCGAGCTAGGATTTACGTATGCAGGTACCGTTTGGGATAATGAAGATGGGCAGAAACTTTTACTGGGTGCAACTGCCAAGTTCTTGCTGGGTTATAATGCTCAACAACTTATCAATCGGGGAATGCAGTACCGGATTGCTTCCGATCCTAATAATCCGAACAGTGCCTTTTTGGAGGCTACTCAACTCGATGCTACGTTGAATTATACTACGTTTCTTCAAAATCGTAAACTATCTATCCCCAATTTATTAAGCTCATCGTTGCCGGGCCGTGGTCTTGGCCTTGACTTAGGATTTACCTACATCAATCAGTACGATGCTGACAGCCCAGCGCTACGTTTAGGTGCCGCAATGACCGACATTGGCGGTATATCATATAAGGGAGAAGCCTATAATTACGCTAATATTGAGCAAAATCCGGTTCGTTTCCGAAGCAGTGATTTTAACAATCTGAATGGTAGCTTAGATATTGTTCGGGTGATCCAGACTAAACTTAACAACGGACGTAGTCCTGATAAAAACAGTTTTCAGGCAGGCTTACCAACTTCGTTGAATCTGTCTATGGATTATCAACAGCCTGGTGGCTTAGGTATCAACGTAACGTATTGGCAGGATATGCGGGCACAGTCGGCAATGGCGATTCACCAGCCGAGTATGTTGGCCGTTACGCCCCGCTATGATGTTCGTTGGCTAGGCATTTCTATTCCGATTGCTTATCTGAATCGGGGGCTCACCGCCGGCGCATCGCTACGTGTAGGACCCGCCTGGCTAGGAACCGACAACCTGCTGGGACTGATGGGAACCCGGTCGAATAGTATAGCCCCTCGTGGTTTAGATATTTATGGAGGGCTGTCGTTTGGCATTGGTGAAGTAGACGATTAACGTAGTGAATTTATCGGGAAATGCGTATTTTTGATCAAATCACGATGTATACCGCGATTTGATGGTCAATTCAAATCCGGCCCGTTATGACCGAACGAGCTACTTTTTTTGATACACCACTTCTTTACCTGAAAGGGTTAGGCCCCCAGCGAACCGAAATGCTCAATAAAGAGCTTAACCTGTTCACGTTTGGCGACCTGATCCAGTATTATCCGTTTCGTTACGATGACCGGAGCCGTTATTATACCATCAGCGAGCTAATGGAATCGATGCCGTCGGCGCAGATAAGGGGGCGGCTTCGCGATTGGTATCTTGAAGGTGAAGGACCTAAAAAGCGACTCGTTGGTACGTTTGAAGACAGTACAGGGTCGATGAGTCTGGTCTGGTTTCAAGGTATTACGTACATCGAGAAAACACTACGTCGCGACGGTGAATATATAGCGTACGGCAAACCCCAATCATTTAACGGCCAGTTCAGTATTGTTCACCCGGAGTTGGAGAACATGGCCACTAGTTCGGAGCAGGAAGCGGGCTTCTTCCCGGTTTATAATCTCACTGAAAAGCTACGGAAGCGACATCTCGACAGTAAAGCCATTGCAAAAATAATGCGAGGGTTGCTGGAACAGTCGTGGACGCATATTCACGAAACTCTACCGACGGCGTTGGTAGAGCAATATCGGTTAATTGGAAAGCGAGAAGCTATCTGGAATATTCACCTGCCTCAAAATCAGGGATGGCTGAAGCAGGCACAGCGCCGGTTGAAATTTGAAGAACTATTTTATAATCAGCTACGACTGATTAAGAATAAGCTTATTCAGAAAGAAGAATTTCCGGGGCAGATTTTTCGTGATACATCGCTGATGAAGCATTTCTATAACGAATTGCTGCCATTTGAATTGACGAGTGCCCAACAGCGGGTAATCAAGGAGGTTTATGCCGACTTTCTGACGGGTAAACAGATGAATCGGCTTCTTCAGGGCGATGTGGGCAGTGGTAAAACCATTGTGGCTTTTATTGCCTGTCTGCTGGCCATTGGCAACGGGGCGCAGGCTTGCCTGATGGCTCCAACCGAAATTCTGGCCGATCAGCATTATAATGGACTAAAGCCGTTTGCCGATGCGATGGGCTTAAACCTAGGTATTCTGACGGGTTCGACCAACAAGAAACGACGGGTGGTTATCCATGATGAGCTTCAGTCGGGCAAAATGCATATTCTGGTCGGCACGCACGCGTTGCTGGAGGACGTAGTGCAGTATAAAAATCTCGGCTTATGTATTATTGATGAGCAACACCGTTTTGGCGTAGCGCAACGGGCTAAACTCTGGCGTAAAAACGAAGTTGTTCCACCACATATTCTGGTGATGACTGCTACCCCAATTCCCCGTACACTGGCTATGACGCTCTATGGGAATCTGGACGTATCGGTCATTGATGAATTGCCGAAAGGACGGAAGCCAATTAAAACGGTGCATAAATTTGACAAACACCGCTCCGAAATATTTGGGTTTATTCGCCAGCAGATTGAACTGGGGCGTCAGGTATACGTAGTATATCCGTTGATTGAAGAATCGGAGAAGCTGGATTACAAAGACCTGATGGATGGTTTTGAGAGTATGCAGCGTGCTTTTCCTCGCCCAAAATACGAGATTGGGATTTTGCACGGTAAAATGTTGCCCTACGAAAAAGACGATGAGATGAAGCGGTTTCTGAAAAACGAAACCCAGATTTTGGTGGCTACTACGGTTATTGAAGTTGGAGTGAACGTACCGAATGCCAGTGTGATGATTATTGAGAGTGCCGAACGGTTTGGCCTATCGCAATTGCACCAGTTACGTGGCCGGGTTGGCCGTGGCGCTGAACAGTCGTACTGCATTATGATGACGGGCTACAAACTGAGCAGCGACACGCGCACCCGGCTTGAAACAATGGTGCGTACTAATAATGGCTTTGAGATTGCTGATGTTGATCTGCAGCTACGTGGCCCCGGTGATTTGAGCGGTACGCAACAAAGTGGCGTAATGGATCTTATGATTGCTGATCTGGCAAAAGATGGTGCTATTCTAACTGCCGCCCGAGAGTCGGCACAAGCCATTCTGACTGAAGACCCCGAATTGGTATTACCTCAACATGCCCCAATTCGGAACCATCTGGATAACATCAAAAAGACAGACAGTAACTGGGGGCGCATTAGTTAACGTAGTTCTTATTTCCTGTTTTACATCTAATAGGCACACCAGAAGGCTTAAAAGTAACTAGTTGCTTTTAAGCCTTCTGGTGTGTTACTGTTTAAAGCTAATCGTATCAAACTAAGTTATACTTAAGTAATTAATTTATGATACTTTATTGATAGGATAATAATGGGTTTGTATAGGAATATTGTTAAAAAAAAGTAGAAATTGGGTAATAAAAGCTAAGTATATTTAACTAGAAACTAGGCTTTGTACTACGTAATTACGCTTAAAAACCTATGCTTATGCAAAACCAATCTACCAAACAGAAAGTCCTCGAAAAAGACAGGGCCAACTGTGTAGACCACGCAAACTGGCTTCAGCGAAGTGCGTTCGGTTTACTGCTTTTACTTTTTTGTTCAGTCAGTGCAATGGCTCAGTCGAAGGTTACTGGAAAGGTGACCGATGATCAGGGGCAGGGACTCCCCGGTGTGAGTATTGTAGTAAAAGGAACAACAACCGGTACCGTTTCATCGGCCGATGGTGGTTATACGGTAAACGTTCCAAGTCGTACTACTACGTTGATTTACTCGTTCATTGGCTACACTAGCCAGGAAGTGCCCGTAAATAACCGGACCGAGATAAACATCACTTTAGCTTCCGACGATAAAATGTTGAATGAAGTTATTGTGGTGGGTTATGGCGAACAAAAGAAAGAAACCGTAACTGGTTCTGTGGCTACCGTTAAAGGTCAGGATCTGGTAAAATCGCCAGCCGTTAACCTGACAAATTCCATTGCTGGCCGGATGCCAGGCGTTATTGCGACTAACCGCAGTGGCGAGCCTGGTGCCGATGGGTCGGCCATCCGGATTCGTGGCTCTAATACGTTGGGGAACAACGATGCGCTTGTCGTAATTGACGGAGTGCCGGCGCGGGCTGGAGGTATCGACCGTCTGAACCCAGCCGATATTGAAAGTATTTCAGTACTGAAAGATGCGTCGGCTGCCATTTATGGTTCGCGGGCGGCTAACGGCGTTATTCTGGTAACAACCAAGCGTGGTAAAACGGGTAAACCTGAACTGTCGTATTCTTTCAATCAGGGTTGGGCACAGCCGACGGTTATTCCTAAAATGGCGTCAGCCGCTGAGTATGCGCAGTTGAACAACGAAATCAACGCGTACAACCTGCCTTCGCAGTATTGGAAGCCAGCGCTCGATGCGTTCAACACAACGGGAACATACACCCGCCCCGACAACGGTGCTGTGGCTAAAGCTGCCTTTACGCCTGACGAAATCAAAAAGTTTCAGGATGGCTCCGATCCATGGAAATACCCCAACACCGATTGGTTCGGTGATGCGTTGAAAACCTGGTCTCCGCAGACGCGCCACACGTTGCAGCTCAACGGGGGTGGTGAAAATATCAAATACCTAGTTTCGGCCAACTATCAGAATCAGGATGCGTATTACAAAAACTCGGCAACGGGGTACAAGCAGTATGACTTCCGTCTGAATCTGGATGCCAAGATTAGTAAGCACATAAGTTTGGTAACGGGTGTGGTTGGTCGTCAGGAAAATCGCTTCTACCCAACCGTAGGTGCGGGAGCCATCTTCCGGATGCTGATGCGGGGGTATCCTAACCGGCCTGCTTACTGGCCTAATGGCTTACCTGCTCCCGACATTGAAAACGGTCAGCAACCGGTACTGGTAACAACGAGTGCCACGGGCTACGATAGAGACACACGCTACTACCTCCAAAGCAATGCCACCGTGAACGTTACAAACCCCTGGATTCCCGGTTTGAAATTTAGTGGTAGTATTGCGCTGGACAAATACATCCAGCAGGGTAAGCGGTGGCAGACACCCTGGTACGTTTACAGCTGGGATTATACATCCTACGATGCCAATAAACAACCCGTTCTGACGCGCGTTGCCAAAGGCCCAGCTCAGGCTGAACTCAACCAGTATACCAACGATCAGTTTAACTCATTGCTGTCGGGTATCCTGTCGTATGACCGCACCATCGCTGGCGACCACGCCATTACGTTGCTGGCTGGTATTACGAAAGAACAGAGTAACTCAAACGGCTTCTTCGCGTTTCGGAAGTACTTTGCGTCAACGGCAATCGATCAGCTGTTTGCTGGTGGTAGCGCCGAGAAAAACTCTGGAAACAGCCCTACACAAACCCCACTCTGGGAGCGTGCGCGCATGAGCTATTTCGGTCGTGCTGCGTATAACTACAAAGAACGTTATCTGGTTGAATTTCTGGGCCGTTACGATGGGTCGTACATGTTCCCAGCATCTAGCCGATGGGGTTTTTTCCCTGGCGTATCGGCGGGCTGGCGTATCTCCGAAGAAAATTTCTTCAAGAAAGCCCTACCCGTGGTCAGCAACCTCAAACTGCGCGCATCATGGGGGCAGTTGGGTAACGATCAGGTTTACTTCAATGACGTACTGCGTGAATATGATTACTTACCAACTTATGCCTACGGGGACGTAGTAAATGCCAACTGGGGCTATGTGGTTGGTAATCAGGTTGCTCAGACGCTTTATGAAAACGGAGTGCCGAACACAAACCTGACCTGGGAAGTAGCGAACAACGCCAACATCGGTCTGGAAGGCTCATTGCTGAACGGCAAAGTCTTTTTCGAATTCGACGTCTTCCAGAACAAGCGCTCGAACATTCTGTGGCGGAAAAGTGCTTCTATTCCCCAAACAACGGGCGCTACGTTACCCGCTACAAACATCGGGAAAGTTAGCAACAGCGGATATGAATTCAACGTGGGATACAACGGTCAGGCTGGTGATTTCAAATACAGTGTGAGCGTAAACGGTGGTTATGCCAAGAATACCATTACCTTCTGGGACGAAACTCCGGGAGCTCCCGAGTGGCAACGGTCGACTGGGAAGCCTATCCCGACGAACGTTAACGATCCGAACCAGCAAAATGGATCGCTGATGTACCAGTATGATGGTATTTTCTCGACCCAGGCTGAGATCGACGCCAACAGAATCGACTATAGTGGAGTAGGAGCCAGCACGTTACGTCCAGGCGACATGCGGCTCAAGGACATCGATGGTAACGGTAAAATCGACGCTCAGGACCGAGTACGCGCCGACCGGAACAACCTGCCGCGCTTTCAGGGTGGTATCAATGGAAACATCCGTTGGAAAAACTTCGATCTGACGGTGCTGTTTCAGGCTGCAACGGGTGGGCAAATCTTCCTGCAAACTGAGTCGGGTACGATTGGTAACTTCCTCAAATACAACTACGATAATCGCTGGACGGTAGATAATCCGAGCACGGTTCACCCCCGTATCGTTGACCGTAGCAACCAGTATTTCTCGAACGGAACTACGTACTGGCTGAAGAGCACGGACTACATCCGCCTGAAAAACCTGGAGCTGGGCTACACGCTGCCTGCCGCAATAGGCAACAAGATTGGCCTGAGTAGCCTGCGGGTTTATGTAAACGCGCTGAACCTCGCTACGTACGCACCGGATATGAAAGGATTGTTCGATCCGGAGTCGGCTGGAGGTAATGCTCAGTACTATCCGCAGTCGCGTATTATCAACACGGGTCTGGCTTTGAGCTTCTAATCAATGAGTTTAATGGCTGAGGATCAGGATTCGATTGCGTCAATAAATACCAAGAAAAGTACTGATTATCAGCCTTAAAATAAGAAACACAAATGAATCATATAGTAAAAAACCTGATTGGGGGAGTGCTGCTGGGGGCATCGATGATCAGTTGTAACCATGAATTCCTCAATACCCAGCCCGTTGATAAGGTATCGGGTAGTGCGGTCTGGTCAGATCCTTCCTTGTCGGACGCTTTTGTAACAGACGTCTATAATGGTCTGAGGGATGGTATTCTGGATCAGATGAGCTTCGATTGCCAGACCGACAATGCCTTGTACAGCTTCGGTAAGCAGGATGTAAACGAAGCGAACGTGAGCCCTTCCAACATAGGAACGGTTAAAACTACGATGGATTGGGCTTCCATGTACCAGCGCATCCGGGCCGCCAACATCGCACTGGCGAACCTGGCCAAGCCGAAGTTTGATAACACGAACGGCATTGCCGACCGAATGAAAGGCGAAATGTATTTCTTACGTGGCTATTATCACAATCAGTTGTTGCGTTACTATGGCGGTATCCCGATTGCCAAAACAGCCTACACACTAAACGAAGCCGACTTCAACGTCTCCCGTAATACGTATGAGGAATGTGTGAATGCTATCGTTAGCGATCTGGATTCGGCTTCGATTCTGCTCAAAGGCAGAACGATGGCTGCCGGTCGGGCTACACAAGGTGCCGCTATGGCACTGAAAGCTCGCGTACTGCTTTATGCCGCCAGTGATTTGCACGACATTCCGACGGCTAAAACCAAGTCGAGCGTAATCGCTGCTGCCGCCAATCCGGAACTGCTGGGATACGTCAGTGGTGACCGGGCTGCCCGTTGGCAGAAAGCCAAAGATGCTGCGAAAGCCGTTATGGATCTGAATCAGTATGGCTATAAGCTCAACCTAAGCGCGCCCGTTACGGCTTCCGAAGGCCAGCAGAACTACCTCAATATATCGTTGTCGCGTAATGGCGGAGAAGCCGATGGTATTTTCCTGAAATACTACATCCGGGCATCGTTCGACGATTGGGGTTCCTGGTATCCACGTAACAACATGCCCAACGGTTACCACGGCTGGACGTCCAGCCAACCGACGCAGCAGCTTGTTGATAGCTACGAGATGATGGACGGCTCGAAGTTCGACTGGAAAAACCCAACACACGCGGCTGCTCCTTACGAAAACCGTGATCCCCGTTTTTACCAGTCGATTCTGTACGACGGAGCACAGTGGAAACCCCGGACGCCCGATGCCATAGGTATCGACCCGGCTGGTCAGATTCAGATGGGCTTCTACGAAACCGGAACAGGTGGCGGAACGGTTACTGCATTTGCTGGGCTAGACACACGTAACAGTACTATCGAAAACTGGAATGGCACCTGGACGGGCTACGGTATCCGTCGCTTTATGGACCCAGATCCGGCGCTGGTCGACATGAGCATCCGTCAGGAAGTTCCATCGATTCAGATCCGGTATACGGAAGTTGTGCTGAACTACGCTGAAGCTTGTATGGCACTCGGTCAGGATGCCGAAGCAAAAACCTGGATCAACCGGGTTCGTTTCCGGGCAGGTATGCCAGCGATAACGGAATCGGGTGCTGCTCTCATGACCCGTTATCAGAACGAAAGAAATGTTGAGATGCTTTTCGAGGATCAGCGGTTCTATGATGTCCGGCGTTGGATGATTGCCCCAACGGCCTTGGGTAGCCAGGCAAAAATCATCGTGATCAACGGCAAACTCAAAGCGGGTAAAACGGTATCGACCTACAAGTACAGCAAGGATAACTACAATTATACCTATAGTGTACAGGATCTGGGCGTCGGTAAAGAAAACCGGAAGTGGAACGACAAGCTTTACTTCCTGCCGATCAACCGCGATGAAATAAACCGAAACAATAAACTGGTACAAAATCCAGGTTATTAAGTAAATAAATAATGGATAATGTAAAATGAATAATGCTCGGTCTTACTAATTCTTCATTATCCATTTTCATTAAACTAATGCCTTCAAAAATGCCAGTACTACGTGGGTGCTGGCATTTTTGGCTTATTTTTATAAAAAGATAAAATTACCCTTCTGTGAATACAATTAGCCGTTTCGTTTTAGTATTTGGACTTATTTATGTTGCTGGTTGTCAGTCATCTGATAAAACTGAACAAACAAGCGATAAAGATGGCCCTCCTCTGTTTACGTCACTCACGCCCGAACAAACGGGCGTTACGTTTGCCAATAATTTGAACGAAGGACTGAATACGAACGTACTGATGTACGAATATTTCTACAATGGCGGTGGAGTGGCTGTTGGCGATCTGAATAACGACGGGCTGGAAGATATTTTCTTTACCGGAAACATGCTGCCAAACCAGCTTTACATCAACAAAGGAAGCTTAAAATTTACCGACGTAACAGCTCAGGCAGGTGTGGCTGGTCGAGAAGGCCCCTGGCGAACGGGGGCGTCGATGGCCGATGTAAATGGTGATGGGCTTCTTGATCTATTTGTTTCGTATTCGGGTAGTTTACCGCCACATAAACGCATCCCTCAACTCTTCATCAACGACGGCCCTGATACACAGGGTGTACCGCATTTTTCCGAACGAACAATTGAATGGGGCCTTGATCAACCGGGTCAGACAACACAGGGAACGTTCTTCGACTATGACCGCGATGGCGATCTGGACCTATTTCTGTTGAACCATAACCCCCGCCTTTTACCCGTACTTGACCCCGGTCCAACGGCCGCGCTTCTCAAAGAAAAGAATCCTGAAATTGGTGTTCGGCTATTACGTAACAATGGCAAACGATTCGAGGACGTAACGGCAAAAGCTGGACTGAGTAGTTCCGTGCTGACGTATGGATTAGGGTTGGGTGTATCTGATTTCAACGCCGATGGCTGGCCAGATTTCTATATTTCCAATGATTACACGATTCCTGATTATCTCTACATCAATAATCAGGACGGTACGTTTACCAATCAACTCGAAAACAGCATTCGGCATACGTCTCATTTTTCGATGGGGAACGACGTAGCAGATCTAAACAATGATGCGCTCCCCGACATCATGACGCTCGATATGTTGCCTGAAGATAACCGTCGGCAGAAACTGCTGATGGCCCCCGACAATTACGAAAAATTCGATTTGGCCGTAGCGTCGGGATTTCACTATCAGCATATGCGGAATATGCTGCAACTCAATACAGGCACAGGGCAGGGGGCTATAGGTAACGGGAAAGCGAAATTGCCAATGTTTTCCGAAACAGGTCAGTTGGCCGGAATCTCGAATACCGATTGGAGTTGGGCTCCGTTGCTGGCCGATTATGATAACGATGGCTGGAAAGATATCTACGTAACAAACGGCTACGTTCGCGATTATACCAATCTGGATTTTCTGAAATATATGACCGACTATATGCAGAATCGTCCGCCTAATTTTAGCCGAAATGATGTGCTGGAACTGGTGCATAAAATTCCGTCGTCGAACGTAATGAACTATATGTTTCGCAATCGGGGAGGGGAGTCGGCCGGAAACGTTACGTTCGCGAATGTAGGAGCCGCCTGGGGGCTTTCGCAAACGTCGAATAGCACGGGTGCCGCCTACGCCGACCTAGACAATGATGGCGACCTCGATCTGATTGTTAACAATACGAATCAACCTGCATTTATTTTTCAGAACGAAGCGAATAAAGAGCGTAAACACCATTATCTGTCGGTAAAACTGGTCGGACTGGGCGGTAATACGCAGGGAATAGGAGCAAAAATGACTGTATATCAAGCTGGTAATCAGCAGTACGTCGAGCAAATGCCGACACGTGGCTATCAGTCAACCGTATCGCAGCGGTTGCACGTAGGTTTAGGAACAAAACCGACTATCGATTCACTACGTATCGTTTGGCCAACTGGAAAACAGCAGCTTCTTAAGAATGTAAAACCCGACCAGTTGCTGACGCTTCAGGAGAAAGACGCGCAGGTAACGTATCGGGCTTCACTTACTTCGCCAACGGCGTTTAATGAGGTAAAATCGCCTATTGCGTTTACGGATGCGATCAATAAAACAAACGATTTCAAGCGGCAAGCCCAACTCGTTAATGCGCAATCATTCAGCGGGCCGTGTATGGCGAAAGCCGATGTGAATGGTGATGGCCGCGAGGATGTATATGTGGGTGGTGGCAATGGTCAGGCAGGAGTTTTATTTATTCAATCGGCTGATAACCAGTTTTCTCGAAAGGCTCAAGGCGCATTTGAAGGCGACAAAACCAATATGGATACCGATGCCGTGTTTTTCGATGCCAATGCCGACGGCTTTCCTGATTTATACGTAGTGAGTGGCGGCTATGGCGACGTATTGCCTGACGATCCACTACGTTTGCAGGATCGACTTTATCTGAACGATGGTAAAGGGAATTTTACGAAAAGTCCGAACGCACTCCCTGCATTACGTTCGAGTAAAAGCTGTGTTCGGTTAAGCGATCTAAACGGCGATGGTAAGCCAGATTTGTTTATTGGAGGGCGGGTTGTACCGGGTCGTTACCCCGAAACTCCCCAGAGTTATCTGCTCATTAACGATGGTAAAGGCAAGTTTACCGATCAAACCGCTACGTTGGCACCGACTCTTGCAACTATCGGAATGGTTTCGGATGCGGCCTGGGTCGATCTGAACGCCGATAAAAAAGCCGAACTGGTGCTTGTAGGTGAGTGGATGCCTGTAACGGTGCTTGGTTGGTCAGAAGGTAAACTTATTGATCAGACCAAAACCTATTTCGAGAAAGAATATCGGGGATGGTGGAATAAATTGCTGATCGACGACCTGAACGGCGACGGGCGCCCTGATCTGGTTGTTGGTAATCAGGGGTTAAACACTCAATGTCGGGCCAGCGATGCCGAACCAGCCGAACTGATTTATAAAGACTTCGACAACAACGGTAAACTCGATCCGATTCTTTGCCTGTACGTACAAGGCAAAAGCTATCCGCACGCCACCCGCGACGAAATCCTCGAACAGGTTGGTATGCTACGTCATCGCTTCACCAATTACGACAGTTACTCCAACGCTACGTTGACTGATGTGTTTAAGGAGGAAGAACTAAAAGATGCTCAGAAACTAACGGCGAATGATCTGAAAACCAGTTGTTTTCTTAGTACGCCAGCTGGTAAACTGACTGAAAAACCGTTGCCGCTGGCCGCTCAGGTATCGCCTGTTTTTACCATTACATCCTTAGATTATGATCGGGATGGACATAAAGATCTGTTATTGTGTGGAAATACAAATCAGGTTCGATTACGTTTCGGTCGGGCAGATGCCAACTACGGGTTGTTGTTGCATGGCGACGGTCGCGGTAATTTTACGGCCGTGCCACAATCGCAATCTGGGTTCCATCTGACGGGAGATATACGTAGCGTACTACCATTGGGTAATACGCTACTGTTTGGCATTAACCAGCAAGCGCTCCGTGCCTACCGGCTAAAATGATTGATTACGTTTGCAAGTAATATATGGCAGTAATCTATTCTGTACCTGAAAATGGGCTGGTTGGTAGTGTACATCAATGGGCCGATGCACCTCCGGGCGGTGTGCTGGTACCAGATGATGCGTTTCAGTTGCTACGTCGGTTTGCGTTCGAAGCGGAGCAGGCCGATGCCCTGTTGACCTATACGATACAGAAAGGGCGTGAATTGATTCGTGTGCGGAATTATGTGGGGCTGCTGCCGTTGTCGAGTCGGGTGTATCTCGAAATTCTTCCTAAGATCGATACGGTAGCCAGTACGCGGTCGGTGTTGCTCCGAATGCTACGTCGGTTGCGCAACAGTCCGTTTCGGGTACTTTCCGATACAAATACCGGAACTACTCAATTGCCGTTGTGGGACGTTTTTATCGGTGCTTTTCTGGCAGCAACCGAAACTGTATTACAACAGGGCGTACAACGGGCCTACGTAGCCGAAGAAAGGAATGAGCGATTCTGGAAAGGAAAACTTCAAATACCTCGCCAGTTACGTGAAAATAGGCTACACGCTGAACGGCTGGCTGTAGTTTATGATACGTTAACTGCGGACGTAGCACCGAACCGAATCCTGAAAACCACACTGGTTTACTTGAAAAATCAGACGGACTCACAGGCAAACCTGCGACGTATCGAGATGCTACTGAGTCTTTTGGGTGAGATTCCCGTTGCTACTTCGATTACCCGCGATCGGAATGCAATTCGGCGTGCCGGGCGTCTGTTTATGCGTTACGAGCGGGCACTAGCCTGGGCCGATGCCTTGCTGAGTGGTCAGGGAATGGGTATTGAAACTGGCTCAATCAACAGCTTGTCGCTACTGTTTTCGATGGAGCGGGTTTTCGAAGATTACGTAGCGTATGGTATCCGAACCTATTGGTCGGAAAACAGCGAGGTGCGGATTCAGGAGTCATCGGCACATTTAGTTGAGGAACATGTAGGCGTCCCTAAGTTTAAACTCCGCCCCGATATTCTTATTCGGCATGAAAACCGCACGTTAGTTCTTGACACAAAATGGAAAGAAATAAATGGCAACGTAACAGGTTATGGTATTGAACAGGCCGATTTATACCAGTTATATGCGTACGGAAAGAAATACGGAGCAGACGATCTGTTTCTGGTTTATCCGGCCAATGATACGTTCCGAAAACCACTCGACGTGTTCGGCTACGATGCTACTACCCGGCTGCACGTAGTACCGTTCGATTTAGCTAATTCGTTGGCCAGTGAAGTAGAAAAGCTGGCACAATACGCTTTGTCTTATCAGCAATAAGCCGTTTATTGGGTCGTTTAAGCTGCCAATTTCCTTATTGTTAATTGACCATCATCCATCGTAACAGACTTTACTTCTCCATTCATGCCCTTATTTCTAACGCTTATCGGCATTCTAACGCTCGTTTTACTCGTTGCTTTCGTGCGGTTAGATACCTTCATTTCGTTTGTTATTGTCTCGCTCGGTATTGGACTGGCATCGGGTATGGACGTAATGGCCGTCGGAAAATCTATTCAAACTGGAATCGGCAGTACTCTTGGCGATCTTGTGTTAATTATTGGTTTTGGTGCCATGCTGGGCCGTCTGGTTGCCGAAAGTGGAGCCGCCCGACGAATTACCAATGTATTAATTGGCCTTTTTGGTATTAAAAATATTCGCTGGGGGTTGGCACTCGCGGGTTTTGTGGTTGGTATTCCACTTTTCTATAATGCCGGTTTTATTATTGTAGCGCCATTGATTTTCACGATTGCCGCTTCGTCGCGATTGCCATTGTTGTCGGTTGCGGTGCCAATGTTGTCGGCCCTTTCGGTTGCTCATGGTTATCTGCCTCCCCACCCATCGCCTTCGGCGGTAGCAGCACAGTTGAACGCCGATATTGGTCAGACACTCCTTTACGGAATCATCGTTGCGATTCCAGCCATTATCATTGCTGGGCCGATATTTGGTAAAACGCTGGTGAACATGAAGATTTCGCCCGATAAGGATTTGTTTGACATTAAGGAGGTGCCAAATGAAAACCTGCCGAGTGCTGGTATCAGTTTTCTGGTTGCGTTACTGCCGGTGTTGCTGCTCACTACGTTTGGCCCGCTAAAAGGTGCATTACCTGATGGGTCGCCCTTTAAAACGGCCGTTGTAATGTTGGCTGAGCCTTATATCGGCATGATGTTATCAGTATTGGTCGCGATTTATTTTCTGGGAATTCGGCGGGGACAGTCGATGAAAGCCGTAACGAAAGATCTTGAAGAAGCGGTAAAAGCGGTAGCCCCGATTCTGCTCGTTATTGCTGGTGCTGGTGCATTGAAACAGATTTTTACCGACAGCGGCACGAGCAAATACATTGGTAGCCTGCTGGCCGATGCATCGATTCCGCCATTGGTGCTGGCCTGGGGTATTGCCGCATTCATCCGGGTTTGTGTTGGTTCAGCTACAGTAGCGGGCCTTACTACGTCGGGAATTATCTGGCCACTTATTCAAAATCAGCCTATTAAACCTGAATTGATGGTGCTGGCCATTGGCTCGGGAAGCCTGATGTTTTCGCACATCAACGATGGTGGCTTCTGGCTGTTTAAAGAGTATTTTAACCTGACCATTGGCCAAACCATTCGTACCTGGTCACTGATGGAATCCATCGTATCAATTGTTGGGTTGCTCGGTGTTCTGGCATTGAATATGGTGGTGTAATCGTCTGTGATTCCATCGGTGATCTAGCATTCTTATCTGTATTAAACGAAGTGAGGAGTTGGCGATACGTCAAAAACGTATTTCCAACTCCTCACTTCGTTTAGGTAGCTGGAAATTTTTCCTGCAAGTAAGCTTCCCAATTTTTAGATCCGACTGCTTTTTCTGGGCATGTATTTTCGCCTTTTTCCAGACTTTTCATGAGAACCCCTACAGTTGGTATTGAGACAATAGGTTTCGAAATATTCTGCGCTTTCATCCAGAGTTTTGCCATTGTTCCCAGATCGTACAGCTCCGGGCCACCCAGATTTCGGACATTTTTTTGAGGTCCCGCCTGAGCCAATCGATATAATTCAATCGTAACAGCTTCTACGTGTATCGGTTGTACCAGCAGCTTCTTCGGCACGAATCCGATGGGTAGAGAAAGCAGCTTACTGATAACAAAATCGATCAGGTTGTGAAACTGAGTGGCGCGTAAAATGCTGAATGGAAACCCACTTTGCTGAATCAATTTTTCAGCGTCCAGCTTAGACCGATGATAGCTAAATGGTATTTTGTCGACACCCACAATAGAACTATAAATCAGGTGCTTGACCTCCGATTTCTTTAGCGCGTTCAACAGATTTCGCGTTGTTACGACCTCGAAGGATTCTTTACCAATTTTTGTAGGAGCACTGGCCAGATGAAAAACCGTATCGACATTTGTTAGCGCTTGGGCCAACCCTTCGCCAGTGGTCAG
Source organism: Spirosoma daeguense (assembly GCF_054776875.1). Taxonomy (NCBI): domain Bacteria; kingdom Pseudomonadati; phylum Bacteroidota; class Cytophagia; order Cytophagales; family Cytophagaceae; genus Spirosoma; species Spirosoma daeguense. The sequence goes on along the minus strand of NZ_BAAHBF010000006.1, from coordinate 352,558 downwards.
ATCAATACGTGTCCAGGCTACCTGTTGAGACTGAATCAACTGGCTAAAAGCACCCGTTTTGATCGGATTTCGACTGCCAATGACAAAATCAATAGTATGCTGTTGCAACGTATTGACAATCGACGTACCTAATACGCCCGTTCCGCCAATGACTAAAACTTTTTTCATGACGTACTACTGATTTACAGATGATTGGTGAGAGGTCAGTTGAGTTAGCAAGAGAGGAATTGGGAGCAAAGCCGCGAGTGATAGAACCACTACGTTGCCCACCTGATCGATTGGCGGAAGCATGTGCAGGTGTTGAAGATGATAGAGCAGATGCGGTACGTTGAATACCAGCAGGCAAATTGCCGTAGCTTTTATCAGCAGAGGCTGACGCAAGGCTAGAACACAGAGTGTAGTTATAGCCATAAAGAATGCGCCTACATCTCGAATAAGATGCTCATTGTAAGGGCCATCTACAGAAACCCACGTGTGGCCGAAGCCAGGGAAATGAGCATAAAACTCATACGGAAAAAATAAAGCCCAAATGCCCGGAACGCTATTGGTGATGGCAAAGTACAGTAATAGAAACTGTATTTGGCGAGTTTGTTTGGTCTGCATAAAACACGAGAAAGTTTTGTGCTAGACAAACCAACTCGAACTTTTGTGACAGAACGCTATAAAAAAAAATTACTGAACATGGACAAGTTTGTCAGGATTGCGAACCGTAAAAATCTGACTAATACCTGCATCATCAATCTCAAAGACCATAACTGTATCTACTTGTCCGGTCTCTTTTTGAGTAAATAAAAGAGCTATTTCCCCATTGATCAGGGTTGGCTCAACGGTCAATGCATGCCCATATTTTTGAGAAATTGAGCGAAGGAACTGACCAACTGCCTGAGCACCAATGAGCGGACGAACAGCCGCAATTGCTTTTCCGCCACCATCGGAATAAAGCACTACGTCGTTTTTGAGCAATTGAACCAGTTCAGAAACGTCTCCCTCTTTACTGGCATTTGTAAATGCCTCTAGCAGAAACGCTTTTTGTTGATTATCAAGAGAGAAGCGTCGTTTTTCGCTGGCTATTTTTTCTTTTGCCCGTCGATAGAGCTGTCGGCAATTTGCTTCGTTGGTGTCGAATAATTGAGCTATCTCGGTATAGGGAATGTCGAAACTTTCTTTGAGAACAAACACCGCCCGTTCCAGTGGCGAGAGTTTTTCGAGCAGGAGCATGAAACCATAGGAAATGTCAAGTCTGGCATCAACAGCGCGATGACTTTCCAGAACGGGTTCGGCAAGCCAAATGCCCTTATAGGCGTCGCGCTGTCGTTTCATCTGAGCCAGATGATTCAGCGCGGCATTGGTAACGCTTTTGGCGAGATACGCGTTCGAGTCCTGAATATCGGTTTGCGAATGATTGAGCCATTTCAATAATACGTCCTGAACAATGTCTTCGCTCGTCATCACTTCGCCCGTCATACGATACGCAATACCGAGTAACGTTGATCGGAACGTAGCATTTACTTCGGGTGCATTCATAAACAATCAGCGGTTGCTACGTAGTAATCTGCGCAAATTACTACGTAGCAACCGCTGATTGGAATTCGGTCTGCCAAAATTTATAATCAGTACGTTGGTTGTCGTTAAAACATGAATTCTGGAAAGGAATATTTATGGGTATCTTTTTCGGTCTGCCAGGGCGCAACCGGAAAGGTCCAGTAAGGTTGATCGTCGTTCAGAAAATGGCAATCGCCCCACTCATATTCGAATGGAATGGCGTTTTCGTTGGGGGTAAGAAGGGTGCCGGTTACCAGCGTCGTTTGTACGCTGCTCATACCGTTCTTGAAGAGTAATACTTTCTCAATCTGAAGGTTAGTTCCAACCGCAAGTGTACGAATGTGTTTTGCTTCATCATTAAGCGGGATGCCGGGCTCTGTTAGGGTATACGGGTTTATTTTAACGTCGTTCTGGTGATTTCTGACCAGCCACATTTTCCGTTTTAAGACCATCGTTTTTCCCTTGATTCCAGCAAATGGAGCTTTTCCGGTTACATCCTTTTTTCGGGTACGTAGTGCTATGTAAATTACGGCTATAAACAGCAAACCCAATAGAATAAGAATGATGACGATTTTGTGAAGCAGTAGCATAGGTAAGTAGAGGTGTTTATTCAAATAGACTGATTTTAGTAAGTTTACTAGAATAGGTTAATTGTATTCTTGAGCTATAATGAGAACCTTATTTTTCGATTACTAGCACGAGTATTTTAACCGTTGGGCAAATTTAATCACATTAGTTTTAGATTAAAAAGTTATTAAAAAGTCATTTTTCAGATTGAAAAAAAATGCTTCAGGGCTGCTGAGGGATCTTATTACGTCCGATCAACCAATGAGCCCGAAGGGCCGGATATTCGCAAATTTGAAAGTTTGGGTACACGTTCGTTTGCAACGGAAATAGCCATTGGTACGGCGGTCGATTTTCAGAATACTCTTGGTACAGCCGTAGTACAGCCCGTAAATTTGCTCGTGCACATTATCTTAAAAACTACTGGATGGAGCGGGTTCGAAACGTACCGGGCGTGAAAATCCATACTTCACTCAAGCCGCAATATGCCGGTGCTGTTGGTTTATTTTCCATCGGTGGTATGAAACCGGCCGAGATTGACGGGCAGTTGATGAATAAATACAAGATTCATACGGTGAGAATCGAGTGGGAGAATATTCGCGGGGTTCGGGTGACGACACACGTATATCACTCGCCCAAAGATTTAGATCGGCTGGTAACAGCAATTAAGGCCATTGCAGAGAAACAAGCGACAGCCAGTAAGCAGAAAAAAAGCTGAGGATAGGCATGCATCATGGTGAAGCTCGAAGTTTCGTCCGCGATACAATCGCGGACGAACAGAAACGCTACGTATAAATTATGGCTTCTTGTGATATCGATTTACCTGAATACCTTGTCCATTGATGGCTGTCAGTAATAGTTTAGTGTTTTCTGAAGTCGCTATAAGTTTAGAGGTTCGGGCGTCTCCTTGAATAAACAAGCCATTTTCCCGATTGGGGGAAACGTTGAAATTGCCGTGTCCGTCTCCCAGCAACAGCATCCCAATCGAAGCATCCTGGCGGCCCATATTTACTTCATTTGGGTGAAAATTTCCTGTTAACATTACGTCTAAATTTCCGTCCTGATTAAAGTCGTAGGGAACGATGCCGTAGATAGGCGATTGTTGAGCAAGGCGGGGGAGGGGTTTGATACGGAATTGTCCGTTTCCCCGATTTTCGATGTAAGCACTTTGCAAATAAGTTGCCTGTGTTTGATAAGCTCCTTTCAGGTCGTCGTCCGAAAAAAGATCAGCATACGTAACGGTAGCGTAGTCGGCATAATGCTGGTATTTCCGCCGATACTGAATTACTTGCTGGATAAGCGCATCGCGCGGCACGGCTGGATAAGAAGTTCCTTTTATATAATATCCCATAATTGGGTCGAACGTACCGTCGTTGTTAAAATCCTTGGCAGTCATTCTGACAGGCTCCCTTTCCGATGCTGAATAAAGAGTATTCAGCCCTTCATTTCCAACAATAAAGTCCATATCGCCATCATTGTCGAAATCTCCCTGAGCCAGACTCTGCCACCAACCAGTAGGCAAGGATAGCTTAGATGGCGAGGGTTGCAAGGTATAATTAACCTTACTTTTTCCAGCTCCCTGCAAAATCGTAATTGGCATCCATTCCCCCGCAAGTACCAGATCGGCCAGACCATCGCGGTTTGTATCAGTCCAGAGGGCACTGCAAACCAAACCTGCCTGCATCAGCCAAGGACATACTTCTTTTGTTACGTCGGTAAACTTGACCATGCCGTTTTGCTGATCGTTTCGGAGTAGATAGCTACGGGCTGGAAGTGGATATTGACCGGGAATCATTCGACTACCCACAAACAGATCCATATCGCCATCTTTATCAAAATCCTGTGCTACCACACATGAACCGCTGCCCGACAAATCGGGTAAAGAATTAGGCGGAGCCGGACTAAAATTGCCTTTGCCGTTGTTGAGGTATAGTTCATCCTGATAAAACGCTTTATCTGATGCAGGACGCTGACAGCCACCACGTACTACGTATAAATCCAGATCATGATCGCCATCCGCATCAAAAAGCAAAGCAGCCGTATCGTCGTGATCGGCCTGAATAGGAAAAGCTTTTTGCACAAAACGCCCCTGTTCTGTTTGTACCAGAAAACAGGCATGGCTACCCTGATACGTACCGCCTACAAAACAATCATCGAGTCCATCGCCATTGATGTCGCCCGTTGCTAATGCAAAACCACTACGTGACAGCATTTTATGTAAAGCGGCCGTCTGCTTGAAATCGACAAAACTGGTAGATAGCTGATGCTGAAAAGCTGGTTGGATCGGGGTTGCTACGTTTGTAAATAACGGTTGTGGAAACGATTTTTCGGGCGTTACGTTGTTGGCGTTAGCCTTTTCGTAGTCAAATGGTAGCGCCTGATCAACAGGAAGTTTATAACGAGTTTCGGTTTTTCCACCGGGCCATTCGATACGTAGTGAGTCAATCTGTTTGGTTTCTCCAAGGCCAAAATGAAGAATGGGTTCAACTGACGATTGAAAACCACGTACTACGGATAATTCGGCGTATTGCATTTGTCCATTCGCCCACAACGTAGCTTTCAAGCCAATACCCTGACGATTTCCCTGAGGGCCGGTAGCACGTATCGATACGTAGTGCGAATTCGATTGCTGGCGGGTGTGATTCTGGTAAATAAGTGATTCAGAATCAATAGTGTTGACTACTAAATCAAGGTCGCCATCATTGTCCAGATCGGCGTAGGCTGCGCCATTTGAATACGCCACAGAATTCAACCCCCACTCATTTGCTACGTTGGTAAACGACAAATCGCTGGTGTTGCGAAAAGCATAGTTTGGTACCTGTACTTCCGGGACTTTCTTCATTAACTCTTCCCGCTTTTCCTGCTGCACTTCCGTGGTACCGAACCCCGAAAACTCCTCGGTATACTGGATGAAATCACGATCTGTTACGTCCCGACGATAGCCATTCGTGATAAACAGGTCTTTATTTCCATCGTTGTCATAATCGGCAAACAGCGCGGCCCAGCTCCAGTCGGTTTTGGCAACGCCAGCCAGCAAGCCAATTTCAGAGAACAAAGGCGTAGTGCTTAGAGCAGAGGGCGAAGGGCTGTTCTTAGAAGATTCCCCATGCCCCATACTCCACGCCCTTTTCCCAACCCCCAAATTCAATTGCAATGAATTCCGCATGTACTGCATCTGGTAGTTATACGGAGGGTTGATACTTAACTCTTTACGGTCGTAATCCTGACCGGCCAGCATCTTTTTCTGTCGTTCGTTTTCTTCGGGCAGCATGTCGAGCTGAAAAATATCGGGTAGCCCATCGTTATTGAAATCAGCAATGTCTACGCCCATACCATATAAACTAGTATGAGCCGTTGCGTCGTGAATTACGTTGGCAAAAGCGAGCTCACTTCCACCGGCTGATGATTTTCCCTGATTTAGGTAAAGTATATCGCTGCTAATGAAGTCGTTGGAACAATAAATATCTGGGTAGCCGTCTTTATTCAGGTCACTAATGGCTAATCCAAGGCCCAGCCCTTCATAGCGAATGCCAGCCTGTTTTGATACGTTGGTAAACGTTGGATGACCTTTGGAGCCAAAACCATCGTTCCGATACAGTTTGCCGGTGCTGGGATACGTACCATCGTTGTAGGTTTGGCGGAGAATGTTCGGGTTTTGCAGATCGGGGCCTGTATTGAGGAGGTAAGCGTCTAAATCGCCGTCGAGGTCATAATCAAAAAAAGCCGTTTGAGTCGTATAAGCGTCATCGGCCAATCCATAGGCTTCCGCCATGTCGAGAAAAAACGGTTTTCCATTTTTTAGACCCTGATTAACAAAAAGCTGATTTTTCGAATTGGGCATTCCAGCATGTTTGGCCACACTTACGTAAATATCAAGCCAGCCATCGCCATTGAGGTCAATCATTGAAATTCCCGTACACCAACGATTGGTTGAAACGCCCGCCGATTCGGTGATGTCTTCAAATTTCCACTGATGAGTAGTGGAGTCTATCTGGTTGATATACAGCCGGCAGCTTACCTGATTTCCACCCAGAAAGATATCGGGTTTTCCATCTCTGTTCACATCGCCAATACCCACTCCGCCACCGCTGTAAAAGTTGGTGAATGTAAAAGCGTTGAGTGCATTGGTTTGTGTAAGTGTGTTGGTAAACGTAACGCTCGTCTGGCTGGATGGCATCGATTCAAACCGGGTTGGGTTGGTCTGGCGACAGGACGTAGTGAATAAACCTAAACTCACCAGTAAAACAGAGACAACAAATCGACGCATAGTACTCCTTTTTGTTACGATAAGTATTGGTCAGAAAAGCGAAAAGGAGCCATACTATAATGGACTCCCTTCGCTACTCTATCAAATCAACAGGTTGGTTGTTCCTGATTAATAGCCGGGGTTCTGATCGGCAGGTTCAATTTTCGGATTGTTGTCGACTTCGGTTTGCGGAATCGGTAGCAATTCGTGTTTCCCTTTCTGGAAGTACGAGAACGGTTCGGTCGTTAGTTTACCCGCTTTCCGCCAGCGCAGAATGTCGCGATTCCGAATTTGCTCACCGCTTAACTCAACCCGGCGTTCGTGAACGATAGCGGCAAAAACCTGATCCTTGGTACTGACCGGATAGGTAGCCGTTGGGTATGCAGGCATGGCTACACTTTTACGGGCACGCGTCATGTTCAGGTAATTAACCGCCGATGCAATATTACCAAGCTCATTTTCGCATTCAGCCATCGCCAGCAAGGTTTCGGCGTAACGCATAACCCGTTGGTTGATTCCGCCCGTCATGAACGACTGGTCGGTTTTGTACATCAACGAGAATTTCCGCCAGCTTACTTTCAACGTAGCACCACCCACCAGCGATGCGTTGCCATTTTGCGCGGCATCGGTCAGCGTGTTCTTGTCACTATTGTACTTGTCGCCGGTAAAATAGAACGACTTAGCGTAGCGAGGGTCGGTTTTGGCATCGCCTTTGGTCGTTTTCTCGAACTCGTTCAGAATGCTATTCGACGGAATGACGTTACGCCAGCCGATGGCCGAATACTCCTGCGTACGTACCGTTTCTGTACCTGCTGTGGCACCGTTACCATCGGCATCCCAGTTATACGTACCATTCGACGGATAAAAATTAATCTCCCAGATCGACTCTTTGTTGAACTCGGTTTCTTCCAGAAAATTGTCGCTGTATTCATCAACCAGACTATAAGTGCCCGACGTAATGATTTTCTGAAGTTCGGTTTTAGCGTTCGTGTAATCGGCTTGTTGCAGGTATACTTTAGCCAGTAGCATCTGGGCAGCTCCTTTGGTGGCACGACCGAAACTGGCGGCTTCATACGTAGCGGGTAGGGCATCCTGAGCCGCCTTCAGGTCGGCAATGATGAAATCATACACGTCTTTCTCCGGAGAACGGGCTAACGAGCCTTCTACCGACGTTACGTAGTTTTTATAAAGAGGCACACCGCCCCACATCGCAACCAGATCGAAATAAGCCCAGGCACGCAGAAAACGGGCTTCGGCCAGCAAACGGCTTTTAGTTGCGGCTGCCATGTCGGTCACTTTGGTCGATAGGTCGAGAACCGAATTGGCCCGGTGAATAAGCCGGTAATAACCTGCCCAAACGTTGCTCATTACCGCATTGCCGGGATCATGGCTTCCGAGCAGCAACTGGTTGCGGGGTGTTTCCAACTGCCCTCCGCCCGATGTTACGTCGTCGCTACGCAGGTCGTGCAGGAAAAACCATTCGCGTGAGGTCAGGAAGTTGGACTTGGCCGACGCGTAAATAGCAGTTACGGCGCTGGTTAGTTCGGTACCATTTTTATAGAAATTATCGACCGTTACACCATTCGGGTTCGATTTCTCCAGAATGTCGTCTTTACATCCGGAAATCAGGCCCAGAAATAAGATTCCAGTTATTAAAAATCCTTTTTTCATGTTCTTCTCAAATTTATTATCCAGAACGGAATGCGCTTAAAAACCAAAGTTTAACCCAACCTGCATCGTGCGTGGCTGCGGATATTGCCCGTAATCGATGCCATTGGTCAGCAGTGTGCTGGTATTCCCGGAGGAACCATTTACACCTATCTCAGGGTCTAGACCTGTGTATTTCGTGAACGTAAGCAGGTTAGTTGCTGATACGTAGACACGTAGTTTGCTCAGGGTATTTTTCGATATACGGTTCAGCAATTCGGTCGGTACAGTGTAGCCGATGCTCAGGTTTTTCAGACGCATATACGAACCATCTTCAATGAACCGGTCGGATGTACGGCTGTTGTTGTTAGGATCGCCATTTACGGCCCGTGGTACGTTGGTGTTCGTATTGGTTGGTGTCCAGGCGTTTAATACGTCGGTACCAGCGTTGAACAAACGTAGCATACCTTGTTCAATCACTTTCGTACCATTATAAATTTTGTTGCCCTGCACCCCTTGCAGATAAAGCGTCAGGTCGAAATTTTTATAGTTTCCACCGAAGTTGAGGCCGTAGCTGAATTTAGGAATGAAACTGCCCAGATACGTCCGGTCGTTTGCATTAATAACCCCGTCGCCGTTCAGATCTTTAAAGCGAATATCACCCGCCGATGTGTTTTTGGTCGGATCGTGCGCATCACGGGTAGCGGCCGGATTCTGACGAGGTGACGAATATACCTGATCAACCGACTGGAAAATACCATCGACCTGCCAACCATAGAACGACTGAATAGGCTGTCCTGCTTCCGTTTTGGTAATATCGAATCCGCCAAAATCCTGATTTAGACCCGAATAAATCGTAGCGCTGGGTGTCGCCAGGCTTAAGATTCGGTTCCGGGTAATATCGAGGTTGCCGGAAACATTCCAGCGGAAATTCCCTTGATTCTGATTGTAACCCACCTGAAACTCATAACCCCAGTTTTTCATGCTGCCAATGTTGGCCAGCGGGGCCGACGTATACCCGAGCGAACTTGGAATCGGTACGTTAAGCAACAGACCGTCAGTTAGGCGATTATAAACTTCAGCCGTAAAGGTGATTTTGTTATTAAACAAGCCCAGATCAACACCCACATTCGTCATTTTGGTTGTTTCCCACTTTAAGTCGGTGTTACCAATAGCGTTGAAGTAAGAACCCAGATTGCGGTCGGTTCCGAAGATGTAGTTGGTATTATCGGCCTGCACGAGCGACTGCCAGGCGTAGCTGCCAATACCGTTGAATCCGGTTTCGCCATAACTGGCCCGTAGCTTCAGTTCCGAAATGCTTGGAACGGATTTCAGGAAGCTTTCTTCACTGATCCGCCAGCCTACCGACGCGGAGGGGAAAGTACCCCATTTATTGCCAGGAGCAAAACGCGATGAACCATCGCGACGTACCGATGCACTTAACAGGTATTTGCCGCTAAACTCGTAGTTAACCCGTGCTACGTAGGAAATGAGCGCACTTTCATCAAGCGAACTGGTTGTTCCGGGGTTTGTAATGCCCTGTAAAACAGTAATGTCATTATTTGGGCGATAACCTGTAGAGTTAAGGTTTGAACTGCGGAATGTTTGCTGTTCCGCAATTACGGTTGCATTCAGAATGTGCTTGCCAAACGTTTTATCAAACGTTAACTGATTGGTTAGTATAGGCGAATAATAGAGCGTCCGATTGTCGTTTAGTTGTTGTTGCGGACGGCTCTTATAGCCATCGTTGTAGATAGGGAATATATCGTTGGTGCGAGCCGAAACAATATCTGCCCCAAAACTAAACCGATACTTCAGGAAATCGGTAAACTTGATCTCGGTGTATAGCGAGCCCAGTAGTTTAATACGTTGCGTATAGCTCTGGTCCATCAGGGCGATACGTACCGGATTGTCGGGGTCCGAACCATCGGCTGCCGTTGGCGAGCTGTAACCGCCGGGCTTGGTTGGGTCATTCACAGGCCAGTATGGGAGATTTCGGATGGTTTGCATGACAGCCGTACGACCACCGCCAAAACCTTGTTCACCCCGCATTTTATCATACGAAATCATCAGCGTTTGACCAAACGAAATGGCTTTGGTAATCTGATGATCAGAGTTGAGCCGAACGTTGCCGCGCTTGTAGTTGGTACCAATTAGAATACCTTCCTGATCGAAATAGCCTGCCGACGCAAAAAAGCGCGATTTCGCACCACCGCCCGACACCGAAACCTGATGCTGCTGAATCGGAGCGGTGCGGAACATAACACTCTGCCAGTCGGTATTGGTTTGCGCAAACGTTTGCGAAGCACCGTCATAGATTGGCGTATTCAGGTTGCCAAGCCGACCGGGAAGAGCGATTCCTGCATTGCCATTCAGGGCTGTTGCGTATTGAACGTATTGCTGCGTATTGAGTAGATCCAGGCGTTTCCAGGCACTCTGTGAACCAACGTATGAATCAAAATTAACGTGAAGTTGTCCGTCTTTAGAGCCCCGCTTCGTGGTAATGATAACCACACCGTTCGATGCCCGCGAACCGTAAATAGCGGCTGAACTGGCATCTTTCAACACCTCCAGCGACTCGATGTCTTTGGGATCTAAGTTATTCAGATCACCCGATGGAATGCCATCGATAACGTAAAGCGGCCCCGACGCAAAGTTGATGGAACCAATCCCCCGGATACGAACGATAGGTGCTTGACCGGGGCTACCATTGTTAACCACCCGAACACCGGGCACGCGCCCCTGTAAAGCCGATTCTGCACTAACTACAGGTAATGCCGTTAAATCTTTCGGTGTTACTGATGATACGGCTCCGGTTACGGATGCCCGTTTCTGAGTTCCATAACCAACCACAACTACTTCTTCCAGTGCCCGGTCGTCCTGTTGTAGCGTTACGTTGAGGATGCTACGTCCGTTAATTTGCATTTCCTGCGATACGTATCCAACAAAGCTGAAAACCAACGTAGCGTTAGCATCGGCGCTGAGTGTAAAATCGCCTTCGCTGTTAGTCGTAGTGCCACGGGTTGTTCCCTTAATGACAACGCTAACGCCTGGAATGCCCTGCCCATTGGCATCCGAAACTTTGCCCCTAATATCGGCCAGCGGGCGTTCGCTCGATAGCAGCGAATAACCGGCATTTTGCAGACGGGCTACGTTTACCGTACCAGAACTCAGTTCGTCGGGAGCTTGTTTGTCAAGCCCTTTTGATTCAATTTGATTGACTTTCGGCGAAACGCTTTTGTCAGATTCTTTGCTGGTAATTACGTAAAAGTTGTTTTGGATTTTTGCGAATTTCAGGCCCGTATCGTCCAGCAAATTCGTTAACGCATTCTCTAAAGACCATTTACGACGAGACGTCAACACGACTTTAATGTTGACCTGATCGGGGCGGTAAAGGAACGATACGTTATATTGTTTTTCTAATTCTGCCAACGCATCCTTAAGCATCAATACGTTACGCTCTTTGGGTTGCTGAGCATTATGGCGCGCGTTAAACGCCAATAGCTGAGCCTGGGTCGGTACGTTACCAACCAGCATCAAGCCCATTATACAGAATAGTAAGTGCTTCATATAAATTGGATTTACTCGATTATTACTTGGTTATTTTGCTGGGTAATAGTTAGGTTGAAAAGCCCTGACAGGCCTTTCAGGATTGTGGCTACGTTTTTACTGGGAATAGTACCCGAGAATTTCTGATTGCTTAACTTTTGATCCCGGATTTGAACATCGAGGCCGTAGGTGTCGTGAAGTAACGTAGCGATTTCGGCCAGTGTCGTGCCGTCGAAAATCAGCTTGTCCGTACGCCAGGATGAATGAGCCTGCGCATTAACGATCTTTTTATAAAAAACCTTATTCTGTTTATCGGCAAAGAACATCTCTCCCGGCTTCATGTCGAGGTGATTGTTCTGGTTATCAGCTACCTGTAACTGAATATGCCCTTCATTTAAGACCACTTTGGTTGCCTTCGAACGAGTGTACACATTGAAGCGTGTGCCTAACACTTCCACATTCATCTGGTCGGGCAAATGCACCCGAAAGGGCTGGTGGTTTTTGGTGTGAACCACCTCGAAGAAGGCTTCTCCATCCACCCATACTTCACGGGGTGTAGTAGCCTGCCAGTCTTTCACGTAGCGGATCGACGAGTTGCCGTTCATCGTAATTACCGATTGATCGGGCAAAACAATACGGCGTATCTGTCCATACTTGGTACGTTCGGTGTACCACGTATCGGCCTCGTTACGTTGGGTAAGCCACCAGGTTCCGGTAGCCAAGAGTAGCAGACTTACGGTAGCTGCAACCAGCCACGTCCATCGTTGCCCGAAGACGTTTCTGGAATGATCTGGAGTTGCTACGTCATAGAATGACCCATACAGTTTTGCCGATTTGCGCGCCTGAATCTGTGAGAAGAGTTGTTCTGCCCGTTGCTGATCGTCGGCTGTTGGCGAACTTGGCTGTAACGTAGCGAGGTCATTCTCCAGCAGTGTTTGTAATTGCTGTTGGCCTTCGTCAGTTGCCAGGTATTGCAGAACAATACGCGATTCTTCGGGTGTGCAGTTGTTTTGTAAATACTTCTGTAGAAGCTTTATATCCATTCGAATTTAGGAATAGTTCAACTTGTTCCTAAATGGATACACAATAGGCAGGCGAAAGTATGATTGGTTGAAGAAAAAAAATTAAAAAATAAATAGGATGCACAACGAGAGCAGCGCACTTTCCAGATCGGCGTGCTTACTCAGATAGTCTTTGATAAACTTGGTAGCCTGCGAAAACTGGAATTTTACCGTATTGACCGAAATAGCTAATTGTTGGGCTATCTGTTCGTTATTAAGCCCGTTGAACACCCGGAGCCGGAAAATCTTCTCCCGTTGAGGTGGGAGTTTCTTCAAACCCTGCTCCAGAATGGACCGATACTCCTGTAATTGATACGTATTGCTGGTCGAATCTTCGCCGACTAGCTCTGCTGAATCGTTATATAAATACTCCCAGATGGCGGCATGATTGTCCCGAATAATATTCAGAACATGGTTTTTCATGGTAACCGATAAAAAACTCTTGATTGAATATGCCTCGTTCAGCGTGTGGCGGTTATCCCAGAGTTTCAGAAAAACGTCCTGCACGGCATCGTCGGCCAGATCGGGGCTTTTCAAAAACTTCACCCCAATTGAGTGCAAATGTGTGAAGTATCGAAAATAAATCTCCTCAAACGCTTTTTCGTCTCCTGTTTTCAGGCGTAGCGAAAGAGCCGTTTCCGAGTCATGCTGCAAAATGGTTGGGCGTCTTCGGATGCGCATGAAGAGGATGGGTAGTGGTAGTGGTTGAGTCAATAAGACCAGTTTGGATAGCAAATTATAAAAATTTCTACCACAAATGGTTCTCTTTATAAAATTAAGAGGATTAAAATGGATAAAATGCTTGTAAGAAGTATCCTTAAATTAATACAAAGTTGTCGTTGTTAACAGTTTTAATGCTGCTACGTAGTACATTTTTCCACGTATCAGCCTTGGCCACGACGTAGTAGAATATGAATGCCGACCAGAAGTGAAATAAGCGTATCAGCGCGCAAAAACTTTCTTGAGTCTGGCTACCCAACCCGGCTCTTCAAGTTCATTTTCCAGTAAATATCGATAAGGGCTTAGTTCTGGTATGTGTGCGCATATAATACGGGTAACAGCAAAAAGCGGTTCGAAAAGAATCATGCCGGGAACTCCCCAAATCAGTTCGCCCAGTACAACCGCAATGATGGTGAATATGGGGCTTAGGTCTAATTCGGCCCCCATCACCAATGGTTCGATAATATTATTGTCGATCACCTGAGCCGATACCAGAACGGCAACTGTTGGAATCAACAAATCGGGCGTACCAGTGAGCAAGGCCATAAGCACCGGAAAAAAACCACCGACAAACGCGCCAACATACGGAATCAGCGTGGGCAGAACCGCAACCATACTCATCAAAATAGCTTTGTCGAGTCCTACTATAGAAAGGCCAATGCTATAATAAATGCCTAGAAAAGCCATTGAGAAAATACGCCCTGACAGGTAGCGGGCCGATACGCGGCTAATCTGGCCGAGTGCATCAGCCATAGCGGCTTTATTCTCTGCCGGAGTAAGCTTGAGAATGAAATTTTTATACTTTTCCCGTTTCCAGAGCAGAAAGAAAAGATAAAGCACGATAAGCACCAGTTCTGTTATAATCGTTCCCAGAACACCCATAAAGGCAGATATGGAACGGCCTGACGACTCTAGTAACGTAGCGAGTTTCTTTTTTATAAACTGCAACTGTTCTTCCGAACTAATGTCGAAACGTTGCTCAATCTGGGCTTGTAACTGATTGAATACCTTAACCAGTCGGGGAATATCTTCGGCGAAACTGGCTGCCTGTGCGTAGAGAACTCCCAGAAAAACAGCGATAAACAAGAGGAAAAGTAAAACGCATAGGAACGTAGCCCAGATTCGTCCGATACCCCATCGCTCTAATCGCCGACTAATCGGAAGAAGCAGCAAGGCCAGCAATCCTGCAAAGGCCAACGGTATCAGAAATGGACGGCCAACATACAGAATGAGCACACTTAAGACGGCAAATGCCAGAACCGCATTAATTCGGCTCAGCGGGATCAACTTCGTAAAATCAGGCTTCATAGATGGTGAGCTATCGGCTCGAAATTATTCCTCAGCGTGGTATACTGGCATGAGCCGGTTAAACCTATATCTCTGAAACTGTCATCAGGACGGGAAGTTTTAACTCATATTTATAAGACTAGCTCACCTAGTTCTATAATATCTCTGATCAACAGAGTTAGCGCGCTCGTCTGCGATTGCATCGCGGACGCTTGAAAACAGCCTATAAATTCATCGTAGTGATTACCAAAAACAATGATTCTAAATTTTACATACAAATACTGAATTAATCATTTTTATTTTACATACATTTGATGAATTAATAGCATTGTCTGAAAATTATAGCCAATGAAAGGAGAAAATCTGGGTGAATTTGAGGAACTGGTTCTGCTAACCATTGCCGCACTGGTGAACGATGCGTATAGCGTAGCCATTTGCGATGAACTGGAAAAACATACTGGCCGGGGTGCTAAACTGGGCGTAGTACATGCCGTTCTGAATCGACTGGAAGAAAAGGGGCTGGCAAAAAGTCGGATGGGTGAAGCAACCAGTGCGCGAGGGGGCAAACGTAAACGCTATTACGAAGTCACGCATGCGGGCAAAGTGGGTCTGGTAAAGGCCAGAGAAGCTCGTGAATCGCTGTGGAATAGTATTCCCGGTTTTAATCTGGAAGGCTCGATATGAAACAGGTAACCAGCGCCCAAAACCAGCCCAAATCCGAACGTAACGCAGAAATGAGGCACACCATCGACAAAACTAGTAAGCCACCCCGGTTGGCGCAGCGGCTGCTAAACTGGTACTGTCGGCCGGAGATTGCAGAAGATTTACAGGGCGACCTGAATGAATATTTTGAGCGTAATCTGAAAACAAAAAGTCTTCGCCGGGCGCGGCTCATTTACTGGCTCGACGTACTGAAATTCTTTCGACCCTATACTGTCCGTAAACTCAATTTCATTCACCTTTTCATTCACTGGATCATGCTAGGCAGCTATCTCAAAACGTCCCGACGGAGTCTGGTACGTAACAAACTGTTTTCATTTATCAACATAATCGGGCTGGCTGTCAGTATGTCAGTTGGTTTGCTGGTTATTGGCTTTGTTACGGATTTACGTTCCTACGACGATTTTCAGGAAAAGAAAGACCGAACATATCGGGTAATTACTACGTATAAAACGCCCGAAATACCGCCTGTAGAGTTGGCTTCTACGTCAATAAAAATCGGAACCAGCATTCGTAAGAACGTAGCAGGTGTAGAAGATGTAACGATTCTACGTAGTGGTTTCTGGAGTGATGCTACGGTAGGCGAAACAACCCTGCCGCTCGGTGCTCTGTGGGCCGATGCTTCCTTTTTCAACGTGTTCACATTTCCCATGATTGAAGGCAATCCGGCAACGGCGTTGAAAGAGCCTTATTCGTTGGTATTGACCGAAAAAACGGCGAAAAAGCTATTTGGCGAAGAAAATCCCGTAGGTAAAACAGTCCGGTTCGATACGTTGGCTTACAAAGTGACGGGACTATTGAAAGATATTCCAAAACTGTCGCACATGCAATTCGAAGCGTTGGTTTCGTTTGCAACTGTCGATGCACAGCATGGAGCAAAAGACCCTAGTTTTTATAGTTGGGATAACATCTGGCAGAATTATGTGTATCTGACATTGCCAGAAAATAGCGCGCCCGAGCCGATGTTGGCCAGTTTAACTAACATAAGCAAAGCAGAAAATGCACAGCTTACCGGACATAGATCGGTGAACGTAACGTTGCAGCCGCTCAAGGAAATAGCACTTGGCCCGAAGCTCGAAAATCAGATAGGACCGAATCTGATTCCTTTAGTAGTCTGGATTCTGGCGGGACTAGCCTTTATTATTATGCTGTCGGCCTGTTTTAATTACATGAATCTGTCCATTGCCCGGTCGCTACGTCGCTCGCGCGAAGTGGGCATTCGTAAAATTATGGGTGCTTTGAAAAGTCACGTACTGGGCCAGTTTATGACCGAATCGGTACTTATAGCCCTGATGGCGCTTGTTTTTTCGTTTGTGCTGTTTCTGTTTTTACGCGGCCAGTTTCTTGCGCTCGATCCGAAGCTCAGCGAACTGGTTGCTCTGGAGATGTCTCCAGAAATGATTCTTTACTTTATCATGCTGGCTATTGGGGTGGGTTTGGTAGCGGGCTTTCTGCCAGCCGTGTATTTTTCCCGAATCAACGCACTTCAGGTCATCAAAGACGTATCGGCCCTGAAAGTATTCCGACGAGTTACGTTGCGTAAAGCCTTGATTACGATTCAGTATACTTTTTCGCTGGTCTTCATTGCTACTACGTTGGTTGGCTACTCGCAGTATCGGGGTTTTCTGTCGTTCGATTTGGGGTTTACTACCGATAATATTCTGAATATCAATTTGAAAGGTAATAAGGGCGACGTACTGAAAAAGCATCTGGCCGAAATTCCGGAAGTAACCGAACTGTCTAAATCAATGATGATAACTAGCCTGGGCAGTATGCATGGCAGCACCATGAAATACACCAATCCGAACGATTCGGCAATGGTATGGCTCAATATGGTTGATGAACAGTATTTACCCATTCATAAACATAAACTGCTGGCGGGCAACAATTTTCGATTACGTCCTCAGAAAGGGGAGGAGAGTGAAGTGATCGTTAATGAGCAGGTCTTGAAACGGTTCAATATAGCCAGACGAAATCCCGAAAAAGCCATCGGCGAGCGTGTAACTGTGGATAAGAAAAAACTGACCATTATTGGGGTGCTGAAAGATTTTCATTACGGCACTATGGACAAGCAGATTGAGCCCGTTATACTACGTTATTCGGCGGAACCCAGTGGCTATCTGAATGTTAAAATTGCCTCGTCAGATTTACCGGCTACAATGGCTAAAATTGAGAATGTCTGGCGGGAAATTGATAAAATACACCCGCTCGAAGCCAAATTCTATAACGATCAGATTGAACATGCCTATCGTCAATTCTCGGTTATGATTAAGGTGATTGGCTTCGTGGCTTTTCTGGCGGTTTGTATCGCCTTTCTTGGATTGCTCGGCATGGTGGTATTCACTACCGAAACCAGATTGAAAGAAATTAGTATTCGCAAAGTGCTGGGTGCGAGCGAAGAAGGCCTGATTTTTCTATTAAGCAAAGGCTTTTTGGGCTTATTGTTGCTAGCCGCTCTGGTAGCCCTTCCGGCAACCTATCTCTTCTTCGACCAATTTTTGCTGACCAAATTTGCTTATCATCAACCCGTTGGCCTTACTGAACTGCTGCTCTGCGTGATTATTGTACTGCTGCCGGCCATTTTGATGATTAGTTCACAAACGCTACGTGCTGCCTGTAAAAATCCGGCCAACGTATTAAAAAGCGAGTAAGCCAAATTGAGAATTATAGAAATACTCCAATGCCCGTTCGTAATCATATCGCGAACGGGCATTGGACTTAAAACGGATTCATTTATAAATCTGCGCAAGCCTAATTAGCTAGTTATCAATTAGTACTACTATTGCGCATTACCCCCACTCTCCGGAGGAACGGTGGGGGTAATGCGCAATAGTTCGTTTAAAATGGTACAAAATCTTCAGTATGAATACAAATGGGAGTATATGTTGGCAAATGCATCCGAATAGTAAATAATAACTTACATTAATGTGAGTACCTGTATTTTCGTTTTATCGAACGGCTTTCAACACCATATTCGACGGATTTAGTAGTTATGTTCGCCCACCTTCCACTCTCAAATTCTACGCAATGGCAACAACGCAGGCACAGTACACCAAAACCCAGCAAGGTAATGGATACGTTTTTTATGTAACGCCAGCTTCGGTTCCCAAAAGTATCTTTCTACTTTTCGTTGTGGGCATACCAAGCTTTGTACTAATTACATTAGTGTTTTCCATGACTAATAGTATTATTTATAAGTTAATCGTATTGGCTCTGGTATGGTATGTATTTAAATGGGCATTGTCTGACAGACGTCCCAAAAACCACCATAATCCCAGCACGTTTATGGTAACATCTGATTATGTTGACGTAAATGGGAAGCGATTTGCCAAATCAGACATTCATGCCATACTGACGCAAAATATCTACAACGATAATGCTCCTAATATGGCTTATATGACTAGTAATCAGCAAATGGGGGCAGGCGTTCGCGAAGAATCAGCCAGAGTAAGTTATGCGTTGAATCTGGAGTCTGGGGGAAGGCCTATCAACTGGCAGGTGGTATGGACGACGTAACGGCCCGAGGATTACAAACCGACGTGAATCGTATTATTGGGATTGCCTAAATCAGCGCTACGTTATACATCATCACTGCTTCTCTTCTATCCATGTATTTTAAATTACACAGCACACTCAGTGCTACGTTAGTATGTTTCGGGCTGTGGCTTCATCCGGCAAAAGGTCAATCGGAACAGAACCTGATCAAAAACCCCGATTGTGAACTACCGCTGGTAAACAAACAAATTCCTTACTGGACAAATGTGCAGGGAAACCGTTGGGGAGTTCGTTCGCGTGATCCGCTGCCTCAAAGTGGTAAGAATTATTTTTTCCCCTGGGCGGTGCCCGAAGCCGAATTGGCGCAAACCGTTGACGTAGCAAATTACGCTGATTTACTAGCGCAAAATGGTATTCGCTTTCGCTTTTCGGGGTATGTTCGGTCGTGGCCGCAACGGCCTGCCGATCAGTCTCAAATCATTATTGACTTACTCGATAACCGTGAGACTGTGTTGATCTCGTACGACTTAGGGGTATACGATCAATACAGTGAATGGAAGTTGTTAACCAAGTTGTTTGTTCCTCCTGTTCAAACGAAGCAGATTAAAATCAGGTTGTTGAGTCACCGTAAAAACGGCGCAAACAATGATGGCTATTTCGATAATTTGTCGTTAGTGCCAGAAATAACAAAGGGAAATTCGACTCCAGCAATCGCTACGGTGCAGTCGACAATATCGGGGCAGGTTTTTGATAAGCAAACGCTAAAACCACTAAACGCCACACTGGTTGTTGTTGGTGATAAATCGCCCATGCAAACGATTACTACGAATCGTGATGGTACTTACGCTCTTACATCATCCACGAAAGACACATATATCGTTTCCATAACAAAAGACGGCTACCAATCACTACGTGAATCGGTTTCTATTGATAAAGCCAGTCAGATCAAGAACTTTTTCCTGTCGCCAGCTATAACCGAACCGAGGAAAGAACAAGAACCCATCCTTAATGAGCATGTAGTTCTGAAAAACGTACTGTTTAAGCTATCGACGGCAACTCTACTGTCAGAATCATTCCCTGAATTAGATAAACTGGCCGATTTGATGCAATCGAAGTCGACAATGAAAGTTCGTCTGGAAGGCCATACCGACCGAATAGGGGATGCCGCCAGTAACCTCAAACTGTCGCATGATCGGGTTGCGGAGGTCAAGCGTTATTTAACCAGAAAAGGAATTAATGCTACCCGCATCACAATAAAAGGATATGGGGATATGAAAACGATTTGCGCTCCTCCCTGCGAAGCCAACCGACGGGTCGAATTTATCATCACAGACCAATGAAAATTTGCCTTTTTACGCCTTCCTGAACGTAGCACTTCAGTACCATACGAGTGTAGCCAGACTCCATCCTAACAAAAACCAAACACCAACGGGCAGGCCAAACATGATAACGAGTAAACCAATGGCAAAGGCAGCAATAATACCCGTTAGCCAGTTATCGGGCATAATCTCATATCGATAAGCGAGACTGTGCATCATCAGCAACCAGCCCCAGCCTGTTAGCCATGCCAGAACAACGTAGTAAAGTGATACGTCAACAGGGCAGTTACGTAGTAAAATAAGGAGTTCGGGAAGCCAGAGCAGGCCATATGTCACTACGTATCGTCCGAAACGTTGAGCCCATGACAGCGGCAGGTTGGGTAGCAAAAGCAAATATTTTCGTTCGAACGAACTCACTTGCCCACCCACCTGTGCGTGCCCGAGAACAGCTAATAAAAGCCCGATCAGTAAAAGCCGTTCATCATAATCATCGGTCGGGTATAACCTGCAAACACCTGCGAGCAACAAACCCGAAAACGCTTTTGTCAGCACCAGCGAAAGGGGTTCATAGCGGAGCCAGTAAGCCGGAAAGAAAAGCTCGTAAGGTAACGTAATACGTAGTTGGGGTAGTCGAATGGCTTCGGGACTTGGGTTTCGAAGTCGGTAATCGTTGAGCCATGTTCCCCCCAGAATCAGGCAACTAATATAGCTTATTATAGCACTTAGCGAATCCCATTTCTGATACGTAGTAGCCAACTGAACCATCCAGCCAGCGTAAATAATAATAGGTGCCAGCAAACCGATTTGAATCGTCAGCCAGAGTGTCCATCGTTTAAAAGTTGGAACCAGCCAGAAGGTTTGCAGAAAGAGGTGTTCGGGAGCCGATAATTCCTGCCAGACAAACGAAACGGTTTTTAGTAGATATAAACTCCAAAGCACAAACACCAATGCCAGCAAAAACGGCGAGCCCAGTGCGGCCGTAATCAATGCCTTATGCTCACGGCCACTTAAAAAACCAAAAGCCAGCAAAACCAGCACGAGAAACGTACCAGCGTTGCGAGCATAAAACGGCCCTACGAAAACCCGATTGAGAAACGTAAGCATTAGCCTTGTATGGTTACAGGTGAAATAACGCCGTTTCCAACCTGCCAGATGCCTGTTAATTCCAGGCCCGTCAGTGCAACATCCTGATGTGATGTCAGAAAGAACGTAACGTTTTGTTCAGTGCGTAGTTGCTGAATGTATCCGAACAGTTTTGCCGCCGTTGCTACGTCCAGCGTAGTAAGCGGCTCGTCGAGTAAAACCAATTTGGGCGTACCGAGCAGTGCCAATAGCAGCGATAACTTTTTAAGCATACCACTCGAAAAGGTGCCCGTAGGTTGCGTCCAGAACGCATTTACACCCAATACGCCGGTCAATAAGTCAATTTGGCCCGCTGGCGACTGTTTAGCTTTTCCGACAAACTCCACCAGATCGCGAGGGGTTAGAAACGACGGATACAACGGTTCGGCTTCGGCATAGTTTACATACATCCGATAATCTACCGGATTCCGATTAATCTCATACTGATTGTTCAGTAAGACCTCTCCTGAAAAAGGCAGAAGGCCCGCCACAGTCCGAAAAAACGTTGTTTTACCAGAACCATTGCCGCCCCGGAAATAATGAACGCCAGCAGCCAGATGCAACTGCGGAACAGTCAAAACAGTACGCCCAGAATAGGCTTTGGTAAGATTGGTAATAGTGAGCACGAGGGAAGAAAAAATTGCGATTACGAGTTGGCAAAGTAACGGAATGGTTCTAAATACTTGTCCCCATTCGGCCCAGATATAGGCCATTTGTCAAAAATGAGCGTCCTTATACTCGTGAATCGGTTTGCAAAAACGTATCAATTCCACACTCTCAAAGCTGCTTACGAACGGATTCTATAGTGAATGATAATATCCTATACATTGGCGAAAAAATGATATAGATATTCCGCTATTTTTTAGCCTTATTTTGAACTTGATATACAATCTGAACGGACGCCTAAGTCAAGAAACTGGCCCCATGCAGATTTTTTCGTTAGAAATTAGCGATTATGAAAAAGCTGACTATTCCTGTTGCCCTTGCTGCTGCTCTACTTTTTATACAATATTCGGCTTCGGCCCAATACCCGACCATTCCGGCGGATGTGCAGAAAGAAAGCGATGAACTTCTGAAAGAAAGTCGTCGTCAGTCAGATGTCGCCTGGGAAAAAGCGAAACCGATCATCGAAAAAGAAGCAAAGGAAGGAAAACCGTACATTCCCTGGGCAGCGCGTCCGGTCGATCTACCACAGGCGAGCATTCCGGCATTTCCGGGTGCCGAAGGTGGTGGTGCTTATACGTTTGGCGGACGCGGTGGGAAAGTTATTGTAGTAACGAGTCTGGCCGATAGCGGCCCCGGTACGTTGCGCGAAGCCTGCGAACAGGGCGGTGCTCGCACAATTGTTTTCAACGTAGCAGGTATTATTAAACTGAAAACTCCACTGATAATCAGAGCACCATACATCACCATTGCGGGTCAGACGGCCCCCGGTGATGGTGTTTGTGTGGCCGGTGAATCGGTCTGGATCAACACCCACGACGTACTGATTCGGTTCATGCGTTTCCGGCGGGGTGAAACTGGTGTTGGCCGTCGCGATGATTCGATTGGTGGTAACCCGATTGGCAACATCATGATCGACCACGTATCGGCAAGCTGGGGTTTAGACGAGAATATGTCGATGTACCGGCACATGTACAACGATAGCACTGGCAAGACGATAGAAGAGAAACTGCCCACGGTGAACATCACGATTCAGAATTCGATTTTCTCGGAAGCGCTTGATACGTGGAACCACGCATTTGGCAGTACGTTGGGTGGTGAAAACTGTACGTTTACACGCAACCTCTGGGCCGACAACGCGGGCCGAAATCCGTCGATTGGCTGGAATGGGATTTTCAATTTCACCAACAACGTAATCTTCAACTGGGTACATCGCTCGATTGATGGCGGAGATTACACAGCTATGTACAATATTATCAATAACTACTTTAAGCCCGGTCCGCTAACCCCGAAAGATTCACCCCTTGCATACCGCATTTTGAAACCCGAATCCGGACGTAGCAAACTGCCGTATCGTGTCTACGGACGAGCTTTCGTTGCGGGCAATATTATGGAGGGCAACGAAAAAGTAACGAAAGATAACTGGGCAGGTGGTGTTCAGGTCGAAGATCTAGCCGATGCGGGTCAGTACACAGCCAATATTAAGTGGAAAGAACCGCTTCCGATGCCCAAAATGACGATTTTGCCAGCCAAACAGGCTTACGATTTTGTGCTGGCTAATGCTGGAGCGACGCTTCCCAAACGCGACCCAGTCGATACGCGCGTCATTGAGCAGGTACGTACTGGCAAGATTACGTATAAAGAAGGTGTGAAATTGCCCGAAACTCAGTTCAAGCATCGTCGTCTGCCAATTGATTCGTACAAAAACGGAATCATCACCGATCCGATTCAGGTAGGTGGTTACCCTGACTACAAAGGCACGCCGTACGTTGATTCAGACAAAGACGGCATGCCCGATGCGTGGGAAACCAAAAACGGCCTGAATCCTAAAGATGCCTCTGATGCGAGTCAGGACAAGAACAAAGATGGTTATACCAACATCGAAGATTACCTGAACAGCGTAGTATCGGTGCAACAGGTAAGACCGAGAACGTAGTAAAGATTGTCATCGTGTCGGACGGTCGGCTGCTGCCGTTCTCAAACCCGATACAATACTTAGCAATATGTCGGACGGTCGGCCACTGCCGTTCTCAAACCCGACACCATAACTTTCCAAACCCGTGCTTAAACCTATTCTTTTTGCCGCAATCACTACGTTACTTTTCGCCTTTTTGCGA
The DNA here is from genome assembly GCF_054776875.1 of Spirosoma daeguense. NCBI lineage: Bacteria > Pseudomonadati > Bacteroidota > Cytophagia > Cytophagales > Cytophagaceae > Spirosoma > Spirosoma daeguense. Next base: position 328,506 of record NZ_BAAHBF010000006.1, on the reverse strand, counting down.
ATTGAAGAAACGTATGCGCAAAAGAATAAGCCAGTTCCGCCCAAACCGGTGGCGTTGGGAAAAGATGGACGCTTGACGTACACACCTGATGAACGAGGGAATCGTATTCCTGATTTTTCGTACTGTGGCTACAAAGCTGGCGAACAGACTATTCCGAACGTAGCGATTAAAGTTGTTGTACCCGCTCGGAAAGGCGACGCAACTCGGCGGATTCAGGCCGCAATCGACTACGTAGCATCGCTGCCCGTGGATAAAGATGGTTTTCGTGGGGCTGTTTTGCTCGAAAAAGGAACGCACGAAGTGGCTGGCAGCTTAAGAATTACAGCTTCAGGCGTAGTGCTACAGGGTAGTGGGATCAATGCTACTACGTTGCTTGGCACCGGATTCAGCCGTGATAATCTCATCACTATTTCTGGCAAAAACGACCGTCAGCTTTCTGCATCAATCAAGGTTTCGGATCACTACGTTCCAGTCAATTCTACTAAAATCAACGTAGCAAATTCAACTGATTTTAACGTTGGTGATTACGTTCAGATTCGGCGGCCATCGACCAAAGAGTGGATTCAGAAACTCGATACCGATACGTTTGGCGGAGGGATTTCGGCGTTAGGCTGGAAACCCGGCCAGCGTGACCTGTTCTGGGATCGACAGATTACAGCCATCAACGGTTCCGAACTTACCCTCGATGCCCCATTGACAACGGCACTGGATTCGGCCTATGGTGGCGGAACGGTTTCGCGCTACGTATGGCAGGGACGTATCAATCAATCAGGTATTGAAAATCTAATGCTTGAATCAACTTACGATAAAACCAATCCCAAAGACGAAGATCATCGCTGGATGGCCATTGTGATTAATAATGTGCAGGATGCGTGGGTTCGACAGATAGTTTTTCGGCACTTTGCGGGTTCGGCGGTGAACGTACAGGAAACGGCAAAACGAATTACCATAGAAGATTGTCAGTCGCTAGAGCCGGTTTCGGAGATCGGCGGAGAACGACGTAATACGTTCTTTGTGAGGGGGCAACAAGTTCTTTGTCAGCGAGTTTATGCTGAGTCAGGTATTCATGATTTTGCCGTTGGCTATTGTAGTGCGGGGCCGAATGCCTTTGTACAGTGTGAATCGCATTTGCCTTTCAGTTTTAGTGGTAGTATTGATAGCTGGGCATCGGGCGTGTTGTTCGACGTAGTGAATATAGATGGCAATGCGCTACGTTTCGCCAATCGGGGGCAGGACGAGCAAGGTGCGGGATGGAATGCTGCGAACAGCGTTTTCTGGCAATGTACAGCTTCGCGCGTCGATTGTTACCAGCCGCCTACAGCGCAAAACTGGGCGTTCGGTACGTGGGCGCAGTTTGCGGGCGATGGCTATTGGGATAACTCAAACGAGCATATTCAACCTCGTAGTTTGTATTACGCTCAGTTGAAAGACCGACTGGGGGATCAGATTGCAGGTAGAACAATTCTGTTGCCCGTTGAGTCAGAAGCGTCGAGCAGTCCGAAAATCGACGTAGCGGCCGAGTTAACAAAACAGGCGGTTAAGTCCGCACCGACATTATACGATTTTATCACTGCCGCATCTCAGCGTCAACCCATTCCTGCTACGTCATCGGCAAAGCCAATCGACGTTATTGGATTACCCAAAGAGCAGCTAGCTAAAAAATCTGAGCCAATGCTGATTCAGCAGGGGAAACTGGTTCGTGGCGGTACGTTGCTGACGGGGCGTCGGCAGGAAATTCAGTGGTGGAATGGTAGCGCCCGCCCGCATGGACTCGCCAATGCTAAACCGCATATCACACGCTACGTGCCGGGTATGACGGGGCGCGGATTGACCGATGATCTGGACATAATGACCGATTCTATGAAGGCCGACAACGTACTGGCCATCGATCATAACTACGGACTTTGGTACGACCGTAGGCGCGACGATCACGAACGAATTCGCCGGATGGATGGCGATGTTTGGCCCCCGTTTTATGAGTTGCCTTTTGCCCGAAGTGGCAAAGAAACCGCTTGGGATGGTCTCAGTAAATACGATTTAACGAAATACAATCACTGGTACTGGAATCGCCTGAAGCAATACGCTGATCTGGCCGACCAGAAAGGGCTGGCGTTGATTCACGAAAATTATTTCCAGCACAATATCATCGAAGCGGGCGCGCACTACGCCGATTTCCCATGGCGACCCGCTAATAACATCAACAATACCGGCTTCCCCGAACCAGTCCCCTACGCGGGCGACAAGCGAATTTTCATGGCCGAACAGTTTTACGACGTAGCACATCCGGTTCGTCGGGCGTTGCATCGGGCTTACATTCGTCAGTGTCTCAACAATTTTGTTGGCAATTCGGGGGTCATTCAGCTTATTAGTGCCGAGTATACCGGGCCGTTGGCTTTCGTGCAATTCTGGCTTGATACGATTGGTGAGTGGGAAAAGGAAACGGGTAAAAACGCTATTGTTGGCCTGAGTACGACCAAAGATGTGCAGGACGCAATTCTGGCCGATGCCAAACGTAGCGCAATCGTTGATCTGATCGATATTCGGTACTGGCATTATCAGGCTAATGGCACTACGTATGCACCCGCTGGTGGACAAAATCTTGCTCCACGCCAGCACGCCCGACTGACGCCACCTAAGAAAAGTTCGTTTGAGCAAGTCTATCGGGCGGTGCAGGAATATCGGCAAAAATTTCCCGCCAAAGCCGTTACGTATGCCGCCGACAGTTACGATTTGATGGGCTGGGCGGTGCTGCTGGCAGGCGGTTCCATGCCCAATGTTCCGTCAATAAGTGATCCGCAATTTCTGGCCGATATGGCTCAAATGCAGCCATTCGAATTGTCACAGAAACCAGCCAATCAATGGGCAATGGGTAGCGAAAAAACAGGATACGTGTTGTACAACGAATCACCCAACCCGACCGAACTTGACCTGAGTAAATCAGTTGGTTCGTTCACGGTAAGTTATATCAATCCCAAAACAGGTCAGATTTCAAAATCGAAAGAAGTCCTGAAAGGCGGAAGCGTCGTCAACCTAAAAAAGCAGGGCGACGGTGCGGAGGTAATTTGGGTTAAAAAAACTAAAGGATTATGAAGTTTATCCGCAAAAAATACTCAGAGGAAACCCCACCCCAACCCCTCCCTCGTAGGGAGGGGCTTAAAAAGCTACTGAAGGCAAGCCCCTCCCTGCGGGGTTGGGGTGGGGTTTTATTGGGGTTCATATTCTATTCCCTCCAAACCCACGCCCAGGACACCGTTCGCTACGTTGGTACTACGTTGTCGAACGTTGATTATCATCATGGGCAGTTGAGCCCGGCGGTGGGTGTGCATAACATTCAGGTATTTCGTGCCAATCGCGAGCATCCAGAACTGGCGGGTGGTCTGAACTGGACGTACAACCACGCGCCCATGCTGGCTTACTGGAATAGTACTTACTACGTTCAGTTTCTGAGCAATCCGGTTGGCGAGCACGAACCTCCGGGCGAAACGCTGCTGCTTAGTTCGAAAGATGGTCAGACCTGGTCGAAACCGACGGTGGTTTTTCCGCCTTATAAAATTCCCGACGGTTGGAAAAAGGAAGGTCGGCCAGAAGTTGCCAAAAACTTATCGGCGGTTATGCACCAGCGGATGGGTTTTTACGTAGCGAAAAACAAACGTCTGTTGACCCTTGGCTTTTACGGTATTGTGATGGGGCCGAAAGATGACCCCAATGATGGAAACGGCATTGGCCGGGTTGTTCGCGAAGTATATCCCGACGGCAAATTCGGACCAATCTACTTCATTCGAAACAATACGTCCTGGGACAAAAGCAAGTTAGCATATCCATTTTACACGACTTCGAAAGACAAGGGATTCGTGGAAGCCTGTAACGAACTACTGGCTAATCCGCTGATGATGCAACAGTGGCTCGAAGAAGCTGATCGCAACGACCCGCTTGTAAATCTGAAAGGCGAATTCAAAGCATTTAGTTACTATCATTTGCCTGACAATCGGGTGGTTGGTTTGTGGAAACATGCCTTAACCAGTATTAGCCCCGACGGTGGTAAAACGTGGTCGTACAAGCCGGTTCGGGCGCCGGGTTTTGTGAATAGTAACGCCAAAATATGGGGCCAACGTATCGCTGATGGTCAGTACGTTACGGTTTATAATCCATCGGAGTTTCGCTGGCCGCTGGCGCTGTCGACCAGTAAAGACGGCCTGAATTATACGAATCTGTTGTTGGTCAATGGCGAGATTACATCCATGCGTTACGGTGGCGCTTACAAATCATATGGCCCGCAGTACGTTCGGGGTATCGAAGAAGGAAATGGTACGCCACCCGACAATAATCTCTGGGTGACCTACAGTGTGAATAAAGAAGATATCTGGGTATCGAAAATTCCGGTGCCAGTCGCCGACAACGTAACGACTCATTCGAACGAAACCTTTGCTACGTTGCCTGCGGGGGAGGAATTGAAATTCTGGAACATCTATAGTCCCGTTTACGCATCGGCCAAAATCGAATCCAGCAATGGTGCCAAAGCACTGGTGCTACGTGACAAAGACCCGTTCGATTACGCCAAAGCTGAGCGCGTAATTCCTGATTCAAAAAAGCTAACCGTCGAGTTTTCGATAGTGCCGCAGCAAGCCAATAACGGTACGTTGCAGATTGAATTTCAGGATGCGAAAGGCAACGCAGCGGTACGGCTGATGTTCGATGCCGACAGCCTGTTCAAAGCCAAAGTGGGCTATCGTGATGCAACCATTCAGAAATACGAAGCAGGGAAACAATACGATGTTCGTATTGAGCTGGACCGCGACAAACGGATGTTTACAACGTTCGTGAACGGCCAGTCGAGAGGTAATCGAATCTTTTTTGCGCCTGTAGCTTCGTTTCAGCGAGTGGTTTTTCGTACTGGCGGCATTCGTCGTTTCCCCGATGCCGATACGCCGACTGATCAAAATTACGACCTGCCGAAAGGTGGAGAACTAGAAACTAGCGAAGCCGTCTACGTAATCAAGTCATTTAAAACGAGTTCGTTGCAAAATCGGGCGGAGTGATAGCTTAAAATAATAGAACGCGGATTATTATGATCGTTTATGATTCTAAATGAGCTGCTTTCTATACCCTGATAATCATAATCATCATAAAAATCTGTGTTCCATAAACTGTTAGCTACCACTCTCTTTCTCCTTTCAGCCCAACTGAAAGCGGAGATTGTGTTGCCTCGGATTCTGGGGCATAACATGGTGCTGCAACAGGGAAAACCATTGGTTATTTGGGGGAAGGCGTCGGTAGGTGAAACCGTAACGGTACAGTTTGCCGGTCAGAAGCAGCAAACGTCTGCCGATGTTTCGGGCAACTGGCGCGTTACGTTACAACCGCTGAAAGCGTCGGCTACACCTTCAGAATTAGTGATTTCGGGGACGAATACTATCCGACTGCAAAACATTTTGGTAGGAGAAGTCTGGCTTTGTTCGGGGCAGTCGAATATGGAGTACACGATGCGGAAAAACAGCAAAGTGAAACCATCGCTGGCCAACGATTCTATCGATGGGCACAACCCGGTTGATGAACTGAACTTCGCCAACAATCCGCAGATTCGAGTCTTTCTGGTCAATCGGAAAGAGTTAAACAAACCCGATTCGCTGCATCGTGGCTGGAACGTTGCACAGGATTCGGCACTACGTTCGTTCTCGGCTCCGGCTTATTTTTTCGCGAAAGAACTGCACAAAAATCTGAACGTACCGATTGGTGTGATTTCGTCGGCGGTTCCCGGTAGCCGCATTGAGCCGTGGGTTTCGGAGACTGCTTTTCAGGATGATACGTATTACGTTGGACAAAAAATAGACGGTGAACCGGGTAAGTTTTACGAGCCAATGATACGTCCGCTGGTGCCGTTTGCGCTGAGTGGTTTCTTGTGGTATCAGGGTGAATCTAACTGCTTCCTGAAAGAAACCACTACGTATTCGCACAAGCTCAAAACGCTCATTACCAGTTGGCGAAGTGCTTGGCAAAATCAGACTCTGCCGTTTTACTACGTATCGCTGGCCCCGTTCAAGTATTCCGAATCGAAGCAAAAAGTCGCGCTGAACACCCAAACATTACCGGAGTTTCGGGAAGCGCAGGAACTGGTGTTAACGCTTCCGAAAACGGGCATGATCGTGACGACGGATTTAGCCGATGATCTGTCCGATATTCACCCGCCCTTTAAATGGGAGATTGGTAAGCGGCTGGCGTTGCTGGCTCTGGTCGATACGTATCAGAAAAACGACGTAGTAGGCGAGGGGCCAGTTTACGAAAAAATGAAACGCAAAGGCCGATCACTAGAACTGCATTTTACGCATATCGGCAGCGGATTGACGAGCCGAGACGACAAACCACTGACAGGCTTTACGATTGCGGGGAGCGATGGCGTTTTTGTTCCGGCGAAGGCCCAGATTCGGGGCAAACGTATCGTAGTGTCGTCGGCTGACGTAGCGCATCCGGTGGCGGTACGTTTTGCGTGGGATGAAACTGCCCAGCCGAATCTGTTCAATAAAGAAGGATTGCCTGCGCGCCCATTTCGAACCGATAATCCATTGAAAGCGAGTTTGCTGTCTGACGAAGTTTCAGGGCAAACGCTCTCCGCTACCACAAATTCCAAACCCCAATAACCAGCATGAATCGTAAACTCATACCGATTGCCCTACTCATCAGTCTGACCCTGTCTGGGACTGCCTTTGCGCAGTTAGCCAAATGGCAATCGGGGCTGGTTGTCGATGAATTTGTGGTCGAAAATCCGCCGTTCCCGGAGAGTCACGCATCGACCATTGTTGAGACCCCAACTGGACTCGTATCGTCCTGGTTTGGTGGTACAAAGGAGCGGAATCCAGATGTCTGTATCTGGGTAAGTCGGCAGGAAAAAGGCAAATGGTTACCCCCGCAGAACGTAGCGAATGGTATCATCAACGATACGTTACGGTATGCCTGCTGGAATCCGGTTCTGTTTCAGATTCCGAAAGGCGACCTGATGCTGTTCTACAAAGTCGGGCCAAGTCCGTCGAAATGGTGGGGCCTTTTGAAAACGTCGTCAGATGGTGGTCGAACGTGGTCGGAAGCGAAAAAATTACCGGAAGGCTATCTCGGACCGATTAAAAACAAACCGGTTCTACTGTCGAATGGCAACCTGTTTTGCCCGACCAGTACGGAAGGTGACGGCTGGAAAATACACTTCGAAGTAACGCCTGATTTCGGCAAAACCTGGCGAAAAATAGGGCCACTAAACGACGGTAAATCGCTTAATGCCATCCAGCCAAGCATTTTGTCGTATGGAAACGGAAAACTCCAGATTCTGGCCCGTAGCCGCGACCGCGCCATTCTCGAATCGTGGTCGACGGATAATGGCGAAACATGGTCGCCCTTGACAAAAACTAATTTGCCGAACAACAATTCCGGCACCGATGCTGTGACACTGAAAGACGGCCGGCAAGCGCTGGTGTATAACCACGTATTGCCACCGGGCAATCTGGCGAAAGGGCCACGCACGCCGTTAAATCTAGCTATTTCGAACGATGGTAAAAACTGGTCGGCGGCTGTGATTCTGGAAGATTCGCCTATCAGTCAGTATTCCTATCCGTCTATTATTCAGACCAGTGATGGCATGATTCACGTGATTTATACCTGGCGTCGACAAAAAATTAAGCACGCGGTTGTTGACCCGAAAAAGCTAAAACTAAAACCCATCGAAAAGGGCATCTGGCCACAACTCGATGGCTACTCAGCACCTATTGCAAAGGAAATAACGAAAGATTGACGAGCGGCTTAGAAGTGGCTGAGCATTTATTCTAATGACACAACTACTAAACATACATTTTCCCGGTAAACTGGTCTTTGGCAACGGCTCGCTGGCGAATCTGGCCGATGAGGTGATTCGTCTAGCACCCAAAAAGCTATTGTTGGTGACGATTAGTCCGTTGCTGGAGCAGCTTAAAAATCTGGTGAATACACTGGAAGCCAACGCTATTGCTGTTCAGATTGACACCAGCATTGTACAGGAGCCTACGTTTGCCGATTTCACTACGTTGATGCAGACCGTTACACCGTTCAATCCCGACGTAGTGCTGGGCATCGGTGGCGGAAGTGTGCTGGACGTAGCAAAACTGGTTGCGGCCCAACTTGAAAACGACCAGACGCTGGCCGATATGGTGGGCATTGGCAATCTGAGTGGACGTAGCAAGAAACTCATTTGCGTACCCGCTACGTCGGGAACGGGTAGTGAAGCATCGCCCAACGCGATTCTGGTCGATGATGCTGATAATCAGAAGAAAGGTATTATTAGCCCATATCTGGTGCCCGATATCGTCTACGTCGATCCGCTGCTGACTATCAGCGTACCGCCCGCCATTACAGCCGCTACCGGCATCGATGCGCTCACGCATTGTCTGGAAGCGTATACCAACAAGTTTGCTCAGCCCTTTATCGACATGTATGCCTACGAAGGCATGCGCCTGATTGCTAGTAACATCGTTCAGGCCGTTCGCGAGGGAGCAAACGAAGAAGCCCGGTCGCAGGTGGCAATGGGCAGTTTGCTCGGTGGTTTTTGTCTGGGTCCAGTCAATACAGCGGGTGTGCATGCATTGTCATATCCGCTGGGCAGCATGTTTCACTTAGCGCATGGCCTGTCGAATGCGTTGCTGCTGCCTTATGTGATGGAGTTCAACATTCCATCCGCAACCGATCGGTATGCACAGGTGGCCGTAGCATTAGGTTGCGAACGTACTGCCGATTCACTGGAAACAGCCATGAATGGCGTACTGAAAATTAGAGAGTTGATTCGTGAGTGTGGCATTCCGGCCCGTTTGCGCGATGTAAATATTCCAAAAGAAGCTATTCCACAAATGGCCGACGATGCTCTGAAAATCACGCGATTATTGAAAAATAATCCGCGTGAGATTAGCCGGGAAGACGCCATTGCCATTTATACAGCCGCATATTAGCTATGACTATGAAAAAGAAATACCGGGGTGTTGTTGTTCCGCTGGTTACGCCCTTAACGGAAACGTATCGGTTGGATGTGGGTGCTGTCGAAAAGATGGTTGCCAACCTTCAATCGAATGAGGCCCAGCCATTTGTGTTAGGAACAACGGGAGAAGCGACGTCATTGCCATTAGCGGTGAAAAAGGCTTATGTGAAGGAAACGGCCCGACTGAAAACGGCCAATACGGTTCTTTACGCAGGAATTTCGTCGAACTGTCTGGAGGAGTCCGTCGATTTTGCCAACTACTGTTTCGATGTCGGAGTCGATGCGGTTTGTGCTACGTTGCCCAGCTATTATACGTTGTCGGAGAGTCAGATGCATCGTTATTTTGAACAGTTGGCCGACAAGCTGAATGGTCCGCTGATTATCTATAACATTCTGGCAACCACTCGGATGTCGATTCCTATTCCGTTGATTGATGAGTTGAGCTATCACCCAACTATTGTTGGTGTGAAAGATTCCGAACGTAGCACCGACCGGCTAACCGAATCGCTGGCGTTGTGGGCAAATCGACCCGATTTTAGCCATTTTATGGGATGGGCCGCTTGTTCGGCGCAGGCATTGCTGGAAGGCAGCGACGGCTTGGTGCCAAGTACGGGCAATCTATTTCCCGGCATCTACCGCGATATGGTGAAAGCGGTGGAAGAAGGGGATACCGAAAAGGCGTTTTTCTACCAGAATCAGTCCGATGTGTTCGGCTCTGTTTATCAATCGGGTCGAACGCTGGGCGAGTCGTTATGGGCCTTGAAAGTGCTGATGCAGGAACATGGTTTGTGTGGACCAACCATGATGCCGCCGTTGCAAATGCTTTCGGACGAGGAAGAAATACAGCTTAAAGCAAACTTTGCCGAAGCATTACAAAAAGAAGAAATACAACTTTGAACTGAGAACCGAAGACTGTTTGACTATGAATACGAACAACAAACCAATCGTCGGTATTACGATGGGCGATCCGGCTAGTATCGGGCCTGAAATCGCCGTCAAAGCGTTATTGAATCCGGCCATTTACGATATCTGTAACCCGATTCTGGTGGGCGATGCTGGTGTTTTTCAGGATATTTCCTCCCGATTGAACCTGAACGTTACGTTCAATACGGTTCAATCAGTGGCCGACGCTACGTTCCAGTTTGGGGTAGTTGACGTATATGATCTTAACAACGTTGATCTGAGTCAATTGAAGTTTGGCGAAATTTCGGCGATGGCGGGCGAAGCGGCTTTTGCGTCGGTAAAAACCGTTATTGATCTGGCGTTGGCCGATGAAGTCGACGCGACCGTAACGGGGCCGATCAACAAGAAATCCATTAACGAAGCGGGTCACCATTTTGCGGGTCATACCGAAATCTACGCGCATTATACCAACACAAAAAAGTATGGTATGTTGCTCGTTGAGGACAATCTCAAAGTTATTCACGTATCGACGCACGTATCATTACGTCAGGCCTGCGATCTGGTGAAAAAAGACCGGATTCTGGAAGTTACCGAGTTATTGCACAACGGCTTGATTTCGCTGGGTGAAACGAACCTGAAAATTGGCATTGCTGGACTAAATCCACATGCTGGTGATTCGGGCCTTTTCGGTACAGAAGATGATCAGGAGATTGCGCCAGCCGTAGAAGAAGCCAAACGGCGTGGTTTCGATGTAGAGGGCCCAGTTCCGGCTGATACGTTGTTTTCGAAAGCAGCAACGGGTTATTACGGTGGTGTAGTGGCGATGTATCACGATCAGGGTCATATTCCATTCAAGCTTACGGGTTTCAAATGGAACGCCGAGAAAAAACAAATGGATAGCGTAAAAGGCGTAAACATCACGATGGGTCTGCCCATCATCCGTACATCAGTCGATCACGGAACGGCGTTTGAGATTGCCGGAAAAGGCGTCGCCAGCCCCGATGCAATGATTCTGGCGATAGAATCAGCCGTTCAATTATCAAAAGAGCGAAAGGGCAAAAGAGCGAAAGAGCGGCAGTTCGCCTAAGCATCTTCGTTCATTCATTCTTTCGCTCTTTCACTCATTCAACCATGATCGCCGTCATTGCAGACGATTTAACGGGAGCCGCTGAACTGGCGGGTATTGGCAAAACGTATGGTTTGACCGTTGAGCTTGCTATTGGGCGGCACTCCGCGTCAGTCAATCAACAATCAACGGCCGATTTGCTCGTTATTGCTACCGATGCCCGGTCGGTTTCGGAAGCAGAAGCGGTACAGGAAATGACCGCCGTGAGCGAAATGCTACGTACCATGAAGCCCCAATTGATTTTCAAAAAAGTCGATTCTGTGCTACGTGGTCACGTTGTTGCCGAAACCAAAGCGCAACTAAAGGTTCTAGGTTTAGCCAAAGCACTTATCGTTCCGGCAAACCCGGCGCTGGGTAGAATTCTGATCGACGGACATTATTACGTTCAGGGCGAGCTCATTCACGAAACCCACTTTTCGAAAGATCCGGAATTCCCGATCACCGAATCGAACGTACTGAAACGGCTGGCTGTCAACGATGCTTCACTGAGTGTACAACCCCCTACGGTACCTTCGCTCCAGTCCGGAATTGTGATTGGTGAAGTGGGAACACAGGGCGATTTGAAAGCCTGGGCTAGTCGAGTTGATGAGCAGACGTTACCGGGGGGCGGAGCTGGTTTTTTTACCGCAATCCTGAGTACAGCTTATACCGCCAGATGCTCGTCGGTACCTTCGTTTGGTAGCTGCAAGCTGTTTGTGTGTGGAAGTGCGTTCGGGTACAGCGTTGATTTAGTGAAAAAAGCGGCTATGACCGGCAATTTCGTTTGCTACATGCCGAAAGCTTTGATGCAATCTGACGATCAGGAACCCGTCGAACTGGCGAATTGGGTCGCTCAAATTGTTAGCTGTTTTCAGCGAAATGAACAAGTTATTATGGCTGTTCCTGCCGAATCGGTCGTAGATTCCTGTAAGCCTGCCGTTTGTCTACGTACATTGATGGCAAAAGCGGTGAAGCAGGTTCTCGATCAGGTTTCTGTTGATGAACTGATCATTGAAGGCGGCTCGACGGCGTCGGCAGTACTACGTGAAATTGATGTAACGCGGCTTGCCGTGGCACAGGAACTGGCGGCTGGAGCTGTGCGAAGCCGAGCCCTTGAAAAACCGGAATTACACATTACCGTAAAACCCGGAAGCTATCAATGGCCGACGGATTTGTGGACATTTTGATTCTCTTTTTTGATAGGATTTATTTTGCTGTAATCCTGTCAAAAATAATCCTAGACTACATGTCAGACCCAACCTTGAGCGTAATTGATTATCTGATAATCGTTACGGTATTGATTATCAATCTATTTTTCGGACTACGGTACGCTAAAAACCAACGTACCACCGAAACGTATTTTGCCGCGAAAGGCCGGGTTCCTGCCTGGGCTATTGGCATGTCGTTGCTGGCTACGTTGATCAGCAGTGTTACATTTCTGGGTTACCCAAGCGAAGGCTATTCCTCGAACTGGATTTTGCTGGTGCAGGGGCTGATGGTGCCCATTGTGTTGCTTGGAACGATCTGGTTTATTGTGCCGCTGTATCGCAAGGTGATTGGCCTGAGTACGTACGAATATTTTGAAAAACGGTTTGGTGGCTTTGCTCGTTACTATAGCTCTATTGCCTTCGTTCTCAGACAGTTTTCATCCATGGGGACTGTCTTCTTTTTGCTTTCGGTTGCGCTTACCAACATGACCGGAGCCGATACGTTCTACATCATTCTTGTGGTCGGGCTGATAATCATTACCGTTAATTTATTGGGTGGTATTGAGGCCGTTATCTGGCTCGATGTGTTTCAGGGATTCATGCTTTTTGCCAGTGGAATACTCTGCGTAACGGTTATTATTTTCTCAGTAGAAGGCGGTCTGCCTGAAATTTTCAATATCGCATCAGCCAACAATCGAACGGGTTTTGGGCCGTATGACATGGACTTTACGAAGCTCACGTTCGTCGTTATGGTAATTAACGGCGCGTTTTACGCAATCCAGAAATACGGTACCGACCAGACCGTAGTACAACGGTATCTAACCGCCAAAACCGACAAAGCCGCCATCAAAGCATCGATTCTGGGCATTTCGCTGACGGTGCCAGTTTGGGCATTATTTATGTTTATCGGAACGGCCCTGTTCGTGTATTACAAACAGCAACCACTACCCGAAAATATTCGTCCTGATGCGGTTTTCCCGTATTTCATCATGACCAAATTCCCGACGGGCGTAGTTGGTTTCATTCTGGCGGCTATGATTTCGGCGGCAATTTGCAGTCTGAGTGCTGACCTGAATTCACTGGCGGCTGTTGGTCTGGAAGATTTCTATAAAAAATTCCGCCCGGCACGCGCTGATAAAGAATACCTGACCGTCAGCAAAACGATTGTGGTTATCTCTGGGCTGATTGCCATTGGAATTGGTGCAATTTACTTACAGGCTGGAAATGAGGGTGTTTTGGGGATTGTCTTTACGCTGTACGCCATTTTTTCGGGTGGTATTGTCGGGATTTTTTTGTTGGGGATTTTCAGTGCACGAGCCAATCGGCAGGGCGTCAACATCGCCATTATCGTCTGTATTTTATTCACGTCCTACGCCTTCCTGACCTCGACGCAAATTGGTATAGGCGATAGTAAAAAACTTCTACTTGATCTGGGTAATTACAATTTCACGCATCATAAACTGATGCTGGGCGTTTATAGTCACTTGGTTGTGATTGGCGTGGGTTACGTAGCGAGTTTGTTTTTTCCGAAACCTGAACTAGATCAAAATCTGCTCTACAGCGGCTGGCGAAATTCGTCCAAAGAAAATTCGTCAAAGCTCGAAACAGTTGGAAAGGCAGGAAAGATTACCGCTCTGCTTCTGCTTGTTAGCAGTCTTACTACGTTTGCACAAACGGCTGACGAGCAGTTTAAAAAACCACTAAAAGACGTAATTACTCAGATTGAAAACCGTTATTCGGTGAAGATTCGTTATCCCGAAGAACTGGTAAAAGACAAATTCGTTACGTATGCCGACTGGCGTTTTCGTCCGGCCGATGTCGAGAAAACGATGACGAATATTCTGTCGTCGCAGGACATTACGTTTGCCAAAGAGGGCGATAAAAAATACAAGCTTCAGCCGTTTCAATATCACCTGAAAACGCCCGAGGAAGGCAAACTACAACTCGACTATCTAGCTACGTTGTATCAGGACGTAGCGAGTTGGGAGAAACGCAAAACCGAACTACGTAACTGCATTTCGGATGCGTTAAAACTCTCGCACCTGCCCGCCAAACCAAACAGCCAGCCTATCGTTACCAACAAACGTACATACGATGGTTATACTGTTGAAAACGTAGCGATTGAAACATTGCCGGGTCTATACGTAGCGGGTTCGCTTTACAAACCGCTGAATACAAAAAGTCTGATGCCGGTGATTCTGAATCCCGACGGCCATTTCGGCGATGGACGTTACCGGGCCGACAGCCAATATCGTTGCGCGATGCAGGCACGGATGGGCGCGATGGCATTCAGCTATGATCTCTTTGCATGGGGCGAATCAGAATTGCAGTTTTCTTCTGCCGATCACCGAAAAAGCCTGGCTCAAACGGTTCAGATTCTGAACGGAATGCGTATTCTCGATTGGCTATTGACGCAAAAAAATGCCGATTCCAAACGGGTAGCCATTAGTGGCGGTTCGGGCGGGGGCAGTCAGACAATGTTGCTCACGGCGCTGGATGAACGTATTACGTTGAGTGTGCCCGTCGTGATGCTGTCGTCGTATCATAGTGGCGGTTGCCCTTGCGAGAGTGGTATGGGCGTTCATCTGTGCGGCAGTGGCACCAACAACGTAGAGATTGCGGCTATGGCCGCTCCGCGTCCGCAACTGGTGATTTCTGACGGAAAAGACTGGACGCAGCACGTACCGGAAACCGAATTCCCGTTTCTGCAACGCGTTTATGGTTTCTACGGAAAAACGGACGTACTGAAAAACGTACATCTGCCGCAGGAAGGCCACGATTATGGCAAAAACAAACGACTCGCTTTATATGATTTTCTGGCGCAAAACTTCTCGCTCGATCTGAAAAAAGTAAAAGACAGCGCCGGAACTATCGACGAATCGAAATGTACGATTGAGAAATACCCCATGATGTACGTCTTCGGCGAGAAAGGCGAAAACCTGCCTGCCAACGCCATTCGCAAATTTGAGGATTTAGAAAAGTTAGTACAGTAATCCCGAAAGAAATGCTGAAATTCACTCGCCGTCAATTCATTACGTCTGGATCGCTACTTGCTGCTGGCTTATTATTGCCCGATGAATGGCTTCTGGCAAAATCTGCCGATAAGCAACCCTATAAAATCGCCGTAGTCGATTTGATGATTCTGAAACGGCAGAAATTAGGTGCATTTCAACTGACAAAAGACATTGGTGCCGATGGGCTGGAACTCGATATGGGCGGTTTAGGTCAGCGCGAAACGTTTGATAATCAACTCGCCAACCCCGAAATCAGGCAGCAGTTTCTGGACAAAGCGAAAGAACTGAATCTGCAAATCTGTTCGCTGGCCATGACGGGTTTCTATGCCCAGTCATTTGCAACGCGACCAACGTATCAGCGCATGATTCAGGACTGTTTCGATACCATGAAGGCCATGAACGTGAACGTAGCGTTTCTGCCATTAGGCACGCAGGGCGATCTGGTGAAAAATCCCGAACTGCGCCCGGCTATTGTTGAACGGTTGAAAGTGGTGGGCAAGATGGCGAAAAAAGCGGGTGTCGTCGTGGGTATTGAAACGTCGCTGGATGCCAAAGGAGAGGTGGAATTGCTACGTGAAATCGGCTCAAAAAACATTCAGATTTACTTCAATTTCTCGAATCCACTCAAAGCTGGTCGCGATCTACACGAAGAGTTACGGATACTCGGTAAAAAACGAATTTGTCAAATTCACTGCACCGATGAAGATGGTGTCTGGCTTCAGAACAACCCACGTATCGACCTGAAAAAAGTGAAGCAAACCCTCGACGATATGGGCTGGACAGGCTGGCTGGTCATTGAACGGTCGCGCGACGCCAACGACCCACGTAATGTCAAGAAGAATTTTGGTGCCAACGCTACGTATCTGAAATCAGTGTTTCAGGTGAGTTGATTTAGGCTCAGTGAATTGAACACGATTGGTCTATTAGTCTTCACGTTTTTGTAAAGTAGCGATTTGTATTTCGTTGATTATGAGAAGGATAGATCGAAATTTTAGTCAGTTTTAGGACGTATCGGTTTGTTAAACGGGAGGCAAAAACCAGCGGAATTCATGGGTTCGGGTTATGGCGTCATATGTATACGTAGCCGTACTACCATGTTGTTCAGCAATTTGTTTAACCAGTGCTAAGCCCAAACCAGTTGATTCGGGCTTACCCGGATTTTTTACGAAGCGCTGAAAAAGCTGATCTGCCGGAAATGGTAAAGCAGGTGCTACGTTCCGGGTAATTAAATTAGTTTCGGTCAGAATCACTTCTGCATTGGTAGATTTATCGGCATGCATTAGCGTATTTTTCAACAGATTAACAAGTAGAATATCGACCAGATACGGGCTTAGATTTCGGTAGATAGCCGGGCTGATCTGACTGTGCCAGTTGATGTTGCGATAGTCGGCATACGGCATAAACTGGCGAAACTGATGCTGGACCATATCGCTAAGATTGACCGTTTCTCGTTCCGAAAACTGCTGATTGTCGAGCTTCGTTAATAAAAGAAGCCCTTTGTTCAGGTTTGCCAGTCGACGGATGGCGTGTTGAGAAAGCTCCATTAATTCTACCTGCTCGCCCGTAAGCGGTTCTGTTGCCAGTAAGTTGTCGATCTGTGTCGTGAGTAAAGCAAGTGGTGTCTGCATCTCGTGCGCGGCATTATCGGCAAACTCTTTCTGCGCTTTGTATTGATGATAAACATTGCTGCTCATGCTGTTCAGTACGTTGCTCAACTGGTTGAACTCACGAATCGTACTCGGTGTGAATGTTGTAGGCACCGGATCATCGAGCCGATAGCGGCCTAATTCTTCAATGAGCTGATAAAAAGGTTGCCAAAGCTTACGCGATACCCAGCCGTTGAGCAGAACCAGTAACCCTAGCAAAAGCACCAGTCCAACCGTAACGATCAGCGATAACAATCGCGCAATTTCGTTCAACTCGCCCATCGCATGGCGGACTGTGATTCGATAGGCTTTGTTGTTGACAAGAATCGTTGCCACGAGCTTGCGAACAGGTATTTGTTGATTTTCTCGCCAATCAAATTCCTGTGTGTTGGAGAATACGGGTGAAACAGGCGTTGTTGCAGAAATGGGTTCAATTTGCGGATTGTCTAACGGGAATTGCCCGTTTAATGAGTGTCCCTGTTTTAGTTGCTGGTGAATAAAGGCCAGATCGCTGCTGAGTTGTTCATCAATTTCGTACTGAATACCTCTGTCGATGAGCAGATGAAACAGCCAGCCACCCCCAACCACAACCGGTATGGATGCTAATAGTAAGTATAACAGGGTTTTATGGAGTAGGCTCATGCGAGAGTGCTGAAGATATAGCCCGCTCCATACCGGGTTTTAATGTAATCCGGACAACCCTGATCCATCAATTTTCGTCGCAAATTCCGAATGTGTGTATAGAGAAATTCGTGGGAATCGGCTCCGTCCATATAATCGCCCCAAACCGACTCGGCTATGGCCGATTTGGTCAATAACCTATTGACGTTCGCAATAAAAAACAAAAGCAATTGATACTCTTTTTCAGTCAGTTCCACTCGGTTTCCCTGAACGCTTACACTGTGCGCCTGGGTGTTGATACCGATAACACCCGCCGTAAGCTGTAAATGACCATTGAACGAACGCCGACGTAGCACGGATTTGATACGAGCATTGAGTTCGGGCAGGTGAAACGGCTTGGTCAGGTAGTCGTCGGAGCCGAGTTCCAGCCCCATTAGTTTGTCGTCTAGTGAATTTTTGGCAGAAATAATAATCAGGCCGGGAGTCGCTATTTCGGAAGCTGCTGAACCGGAAATCGACGTAGCATTTGACTGACTCTGCTGTTGCGTAGTACGTACCTGCTGAATCAAATTGAGGCCGTTGCCATCGGGCAATCCAATATCGACCACAATGCAATCATAATCATAGTCGTGAATGGCCCGACTTGCCTGCGCGTAGGTCGACGTGGCCGTAACAACGTACTTCTCCGACTCCAGAAAAGATTGCATGGCCTTCAGTAAATCGGGTTCGTCTTCAACCAACAGGAGTTTCATTGTCTTGATAATTTACCAATAATACGGCTGAAATCTGAAGCAAATCTGTATCCATACTTCAGATTTGCTTCGGAATCTAGCGGTTATTTCGTGGGTCAAGTTAACCGAATACGCCGATGAAAATAGCTCATATTGTTATCCTGTTTCTTATGTCGATGCCTGTTGCGATGGCCCAGATGCCCAGCGTAACCTTGTCGGGTACTGTTAAAGAAGCCAAAAACAAAGCCCTGCTTCCGTTTGTGAACGTAACACTGCTGACACCAGCCGACAGCGCGTTTGTGACGGGAGCAATCACGAACGAAGCGGGTATTTTTTCAATCACGGGTGTAAAACCGGGCGACTATCTGTTGAAAGTTACGTACATCGGCTACCGAACCCAGATCCAGCCCGTGTTGGTGGGCCAGTTGAACGCATTTCTGAATCTGGGAACCATTGAACTGACGGAGGAAGAGGCTCAGTTGGGAGAAGTGGTTGTAACAGCTCAGCACGAAGCCATTGCGAATGCGATGGATAAAAAGACGTTTACGCTGGCCGAAAATCTCAGTCAGGCGGGTGGTTCGGCGCTGGAAGCCATGAAAAATTTGCCGGGGGTTACCGTAGCCGACGATGGCAAGCTTCAATTGCGCGGCAGCACAAACGTAATGGTGCTCATCGATGGGAAGCAGACGGCATTAACGGGTTTTGGTAGCCAATCGGGGTTGGACAATATTCCGGCATCGGCCATCGAACGAATCGAAATCATCAACAATCCGTCGGCTAAATATGACGCCAATGGCAATGCCGGGATTATCAACATCATCTATAAAAAAGAGAAAAAAGAAGGTTTCAATGGGAAGATTGGGCTGGCTGGAGGGCTGGGCGCACTCTGGATAAAACAGGAAAATTACCCAACCATTCGTCCACAGTATCAGCGAACGCCCAAAATAAATCCCTCACTTTCGCTCAATTACCGCAAAAACAAAGTCAATCTGTTTTTACAGGCCGACAATCTCTACACACAAACGTTGAACAAAAATGAATTTGCCGACCGATTTTACGATACGGGCGAGGTAGTGCGTCAGCAAACAAAACGGAACCGAAATACCAATATTGTTACGTCGAAAGCGGGGCTTGACTGGTATATCGATCCCGATAATACGATTACCGTTTCGGGGCTTTTCAGCAGCGAAAAAATCATTGATCGGGGCGATGAACCGTTCTTTAATGCTACGTTGTCGGAGCGGCTGCGGCTGTGGCAGTTTCTGGAAGATGAGTTAAAAACGACCGTAACCGCTACCGCTAGCTGGCAACACCGATTTAAACAACCCGGCCGACTGCTTAACGTGGGACTGAATTATACCTTTCATCGGGAAGATGAGAAGTATTTCTTCACTAATATCCTGCCGACCTATACCGGCACCGATTCGTTTAAATTGCTGTCGGATGAGAACGTAGCGGATTTAACGGTCGATTATGTTCAGCCACTAAAATACGGTCGTCTGGAGTTGGGTACTAAATTTCGCCGTCGCTACATTCCGACTAATATGCAGTTTTTTCCGGGCCTGAATTCGCCCATTGACGTGAATGCGGGCGGCTGGGCAACGTACAGCGAAACCATTCCGGCTCTGTATGGAACCTACGTACTGGAAACCCGTCGGCTTGAGGTGGAAGCGGGCCTGCGAACAGAATACGTAGACCTGCGTTATAACGTAAACCCGAATCATAATACGTATCGCAGCGATGGCTATCACTACGGTCAGCCGTTTCCGAATGTGCGGATGGCGTACAAACTCAACGACCGTGCTCAGCTATCGCTCTTCTACAACCGACGCGTAGACCGCCCTAATGAGGTGGATATTCGCATTTTCCCGAAGTATGACGATGCCGAAATTATTAAAGTGGGTAACCCCGGTCTGCGTCCGCAATTCACGACGTCGTATGAGTTAGGGTTCAAACAAAACTGGAAAGCGGGCTATCTCTATCTAGCTGCTTACCACAAGGAAATGCAGGCAACCATCACGCGGATTGCCAGTATCGTTCCCGGCAGCACGCTGATTTACAATATCTTCCAAAACGCGGGCAACAGCCGAAATTCGGGTGCCGAACTGGTTTTCTCGCAGAAAGTAGGGAAATGGACGACGCTGAACCTGAACCTGAACGGATATCAGACTACAATTGATGCGTTTTCGGTTGTTAATCTGTATCCGGTCGTAAATACGTTTTCGGCCGAGCGCCAGCAATTGATTTCGGGAAATGTGAAACTGAATGGCGTGTTCCAGCTTCCCCGCCAGTTCGACGCGCAGCTTACCATGATCTATCTGGCTCCCGATCTGGTTCCGCAGGGCCGAATCGACTCACGATTTTCGATTGATGTGGGGCTGAAAAAAAGCGTTCGAAAAGGGGAGTGGTTCCTGAATGCCACCGACATTGCTAATACGCTACGTATCCGACGGAATGTGCAAGGCGACGGTTTCCGCTACGTTAGCACCGATTATTACGAGACACAGGTAGTACGTCTGGGCTACAATCATAAGTTCTGAAAACCCCACGGCAACGGCCGACCGTCCTAAATCTCTGCCTACAGGCTAATCTTGTCGGGGTTTTGATTTTAACACCCCCTGCCCCCTCCTAAAACAGTAGGGGGTGAGAGAAAAGGGCCGCTTCTGTATGTTCCCCTCCTGTTTTAGGAGGGGCTAGGGGTGGTAAGTCCTGCCACGCTAACATTATACAATATTTCGGGAAAATGGTAGAGAGGTATGTTCTTTATCGCGGATAGTTTTGTATTCTGAAGTTGTCAGATGCTTTAACCAGCCCGCGTAATGATTTCCCGGTTCCTGCGAATTGTACTTCTTTGCCTTGTATCCATATCCGGTTTCGCGCAACATCTCCCCATTTCTGACGCGGAGATGCAGCGTGTTTATGAGGAAGTCAAAACGCCGTTCAAGTACGGATTGGTGATGACGCCCGCCGATAACGACCACAAAATGGATTGCCCAACGGTATTTCGGAAGGGGAAACAGTGGTACATGACCTATCTGCTCTACAATGGGCGTGGTTACGAAACCTGGCTGGCGAAAAGTAAAGACCTGCTGAACTGGGAAACGCAGGGACGTATCATGTCGTTTTCGAGCGATACAACATTGTGGGATGCCAATCAGAAAGCGGGTTATAATGCCTTGCAGAATTACAAGTGGGGCGGTTCCTATGAACTGGAGAAATTCCAGAATAAATACTGGATGTCGTATTTCGGCGGTTCGGCCAAAGGCTACGAAGCGGGCGATCTGTCGATTGGTATAGCCAGCACAACAAAAGACCCGGCAACACCCCACGAATGGCAGCGACAGCCGAAGCCCGTATTAACAGCCAAAGACACCGATACGCGTTGGTGGGAAAACCGGAAACTCTACAAAAGCACCGTTATTCGCGATCCAAAAAAGCTAACGGGTCACCCGTTTGTGATGTACTACAACGCCAACGGCGACACGACGGGCGTACCAAAAACGCGCTGGTTCGAACGGATCGGAATGGCCGTTTCTGACGATATGATTCATTGGCAACGTTTTCAGAAAGAGCCGGTTATGATGCATCCCGTTGGCATTACGGGCGATGCCGTAATTCAGCAAATAGGCGACCGCTACGTTATGTTCTATTTCGGTGCGTTCTGGCAGGATCGCAAAGGCGCTTTTAACCGGTTCGCGGTGTCGAATGATTTAGTAAACTGGACCGATTGGACGGGCGAAAACCTCATCGAACCATCGGAAGAATACGATAATCTTTACGCCCATAAGTCGTACGTACTGAAACATAAAGGTGTCGTTTATCACTTCTATTGTGCTGTAAATAAGCACGATCAGCGCGGTATCGCTGTTGCTACGTCCGCCGATTTAGGAAAAAGTAAAAAGAATTTTGTACCCGCTCCACCGAAGAAATGAGAAACGTATTTGGCTTTCTTTTTGACAGGAAAAACATGAAGAGTTTAGTAGGAAAAAAATCATGTCAGAAAATAATTTTACTCCTGTCATTTATCACAACCGCTACGTTTGCTCAACCACGTAGCGTTCAGGATTTCAACAAAAACTGGCGGTTTTATCTGGGTGATGAGCCGAACGCAAAAAATGCTACGTTTGCCGACGCTGACTGGCGAAAGCTGACTTTACCGCACGACTGGAGCATCGAAGGCCAATTCAGTGAACATCACCTCGGCACAACGCAGGAAGGCGCATTACCAACGGGCATTGGCTGGTATCGGAAAACGTTTACCGTACCCGCTACGTCCAAAAACAAAAGCGTTTTTATCGAATTTGATGGCGTTTACCGGAATAGCGAAGTCTGGATTAATGGCCAATCGCTGGGTGTTCGTCCGTATGGCTATAGTTCGTTTCGGTATGAGTTAACCAAGTATCTGAAATTTGGTAAGGCTCCGAACGTAGTGTCTGTTCGGGTCGATAATTCGGCGCAACCTAATTCACGCTGGTATTCAGGATCAGGTATTTATCGGAATGTGCGGCTGGTCACTACGTCGCCCGTAAGCGTTGCGCAGTGGGGTACTTTTGTAACAACGCCAAACGTGACAGATCAGCAGGCTACGGTGTTGCTGGAAACGCAGATACGTAATGCTGTCGGTCGGCGCTCCGATGGGAAATCGCAAACGGTTCGGGTGGTGAGTGTGATTCAGGACGTAGCAGGGCAAGAAGTAGCCACGGCTGCTACGTCGTCGGTTCGATTAGTCGATACGTTAGCTACCGTTTCGCAGTCGTTCACCGTGAAAAATCCGATGTTATGGACCATCGAAAAACCGTATCTCTACCAGATCGTAACCCGGATTTATAACCAGAATCAACTGGAAGACAGCTACGTAACGCCGTTGGGGATTCGCTATTTCAACTTCGATGCTGCAACGGGTTTTTCGCTGAATGGTAAACCGACGAAAATTCTGGGTGTTTGTCTACATCATGATCTGGGAGCCTTGGGCGCGGCTGTCAATCTTCGGGCCATGCAACGGCAACTCGAATTGCTGAAAACAATGGGTTGCAACGGCATCCGAACGGCGCACAATCCACCCGCTCCCGAGTTTCTCGATCTCTGCGATCAGATGGGTTTTATCGTGATGGATGAAGCCTTCGATATGTGGAAGAAAAAGAAAACGAAGCAGGATTACGGCCTGAACTGGGATGCGTGGCACAAAACCGACCTGGAAGCTATGCTACGTCGCGACCGCAACCATCCGTCGATTTTTATGTGGAGCATCGGCAACGAAATTCGCGAACAGTTTGATTCTACGGGTATTACAATCACGAAAGAACTTGCTAGTATCGTTAAAAAACTTGATGCTACGCGCCCCGTTACGTCGGCGTTGACTGAGAACATTGTCGAGAAAAACTTCATTTATAAGTCGGGAGCGTTGGATTTGCTGGGGTTCAATTACAAACACGAAGCCTATGCCGATTTGCCCAAACAGTTTCCCAATATTCCGATAATTGCTTCAGAAACAGGCTCGTCGCTGCAAACACGCGGTCATTACGATATGCCGTCCGATTCGGTACGGTTCTGGGGAAAAGGCGGCCCGGCAAATTTCAAAGATGGGAATCCCGATTGGACAGCTTCGGCCTATGACAACGAAGCGGCTTACTGGGGTTCGACGCACGAAGCCGTTTGGAAAACAGTGAAAAAATACCCACACATGGCTGGTATTTATGTCTGGACTGGCTTCGATTATCTGGGCGAACCGCATCCGTATCCGTGGCCTGCCCGAAGCTCGTATTTCGGTATTTTCGATCTGGCCGGATTTCCGAAAGATGCGTATTACCTCTATAAGTCGGAGTGGACAAACGAACCGGTTCTGCAAATTTTGCCACACTGGAATTGGAAAAAAGGGCAGACCGTAGATGTGTGGGCGTATTACAGCCAGGCCGATGAAGTAGAGTTATTTTTAAATGATAAATCACTGGGCGTCAGAAAGAAATCGGGCGACGATATGCACGTACTATGGCGTGTTACGTACGAAGCCGGTACGTTGAAAGCCATCTCGCGAAAAGATGGAAAAACGGTGCTAACCCAGACCATTCAAACCGCCGGAAAACCTGCCAAAATTCAATTGATTGCCGACCGCACTACGTTAAAAGCAACTGGTAAAGACTTGTCGTTTGTAACGGTTAACGTAGTGGATGAACAGGGAAATCTTATTCCCGACGCGAGCCATCTCGTTACGTTCAAGCTGGAAGGAGAAGGCGAGATCGTTGGTGTCGATAATGGCTATCAAGCCAGTCTGGAACCCTTCAAAGCCAATTACCGACGCGCTTACAATGGAAAAGCACTAGCCATTATTCAGACAACTGAAAAGGCGGGAAAGATTGTCTTGAAAGCAACGTCGGAAGGGTTACAGAACGCTGTGGTTGAGCTGGTTAGTAAATAGATAAATAGAACACAGATTTTTATGATGGTCATGATCATAACCATCATAAAAATCTGTGTTCCATAAATACCGTTTATGAAAATCCGTTTTAAGCTTGGAATTGTAGGGGTACTCTTATTTGTAACGGCTAATACGTTTGCTCAATCGTCGGGCGGATTATCAAAAATAATCTCTATTGAAAAGCAATCGAAAGATGCCAAGCCGTGGGTGTTCTGGTACTGGATGCAGGGCGGTGTGTCGAAAGAAGGCATTACCGCCGATCTGGAAGCCATGAAAGAGGTGGGGATTGGCGGGGCGTATCTGATGCCAATTAAAGGTGTTCCAAACCCACCTGTTTATACGCCTGCAACCGAGCAACTGAGTCCACGCTGGTGGGAGATGGTTCGGTTTTCGATGCAGGAGGCCAAGAGGCTAGGATTGGAAATGGGTATGCACGTAAGCGATGGTTTTGCGCTGGCGGGTGGCCCGTGGATTACGCCCGAATTGTCGATGCAGAAAGTTGTTTATTCGTCAGTAAAAGTGTCTGGTAGCCAGCGTATTTCGCCGAAAATACCGCAGCCTGTAACCAACGAAGGCTATTACAAAGACATTGCGATACTGGCGTTTCCGTCGCTGGTACCGGGACAGCTATCAGCCAAGCAGTTGCCTAAAATAACGTCCAGCAAAACGGGCACAAATCCGCAATTTCTGGCCGATCCGACAAATAAAAAAGAAAGTTTTCGAAGTGATACAGCTTGCTGGATTCAATACGCGTTCGATCAGCCGTTTACGTGCCGATCCATTCTAATTCGAACGGGTGGCAATAATTATCAGGCGCATCGGCTGAAAATTGAGGTGAGCGACGATGGTAAAACCTTTCGTTCAGTTGGCAGACTAGAACCACCCCGGCACGGCTGGCAGGACACCGATGCCGACGTAACACACGCGATTCCGGCTACGACAGCACGTTATTTTCGGTTTGTGTATGACAAAGCCGGGTCGGAACCGGGTGCCGAAGATCTGGATGCGGCCAAATGGAAATCCAGTTTGAAATTGATCGGGCTGGAATTGTCGTCGGAACCGCGTATCAATCAGTTTGAAGGAAAATCAGCGGCTGTCTGGCGAGTTGGAAAGCGCGATTTGCCGGGTGGAACTGAAAATCTGGCGATCCCAGCTAACAAAATCATTAATCTGACCGACAAGCTGACCAACGACGGGCAACTAAACTGGGAAGTGCCTGCGGGTGAGTGGACTATACTACGTATCGGATATACGTCGACGGGGCATACCAACGCAACGGCTGGAGCAGGTAAGGGACTCGAATGTGATAAATTCAATCCGGCGGCTGTTACGTTACAATTTAATAGCTGGTTCGGCGAAGCGGTAAAACAGATTGGGCCAGAATTGAGAAAAGACGTATTGAAAGTTTTTCACGTCGATAGTTGGGAGTGTGGGAGCCAGAACTGGTCTGCTACGTTCCCGGCGGAGTTCAAAAAACGGCGAGGTTATGATCTGATGCCGTATTTGCCCGTCATGGCAGGAATTCCGGTGGAGAGCATGACCGTTTCGGAGCAGGTGCTGTACGATATTCGCCGGACGGTGGCCGAACTGATTGTGGATGTTTTCTACAAAACGCTGGCCGATCTGGCACATCAGAAAGGTGCTACGTTCACGGCTGAAAGTGTTGCCCCAACAATGACCAGTGATGGATTAGCTCATTACAAGCTGGTTGACGTACCGATGGGCGAATTCTGGCTCAACAGCCCCACACACGACAAACCCAACGACATGCTCGATGCTACGTCGGCGGCTCATATCTACGGAAAAAATATTATTCATGCCGAAGGGTTTACGACAGTTCGAATGGACTGGAGCGAGCATCCGGGTATGTTAAAAACACTTCAGGATCGGAACTATGCACTGGGAATCAACAAACTGGTGTATCACGTCTTTACGCATAACCCGTGGACCGACCGTAAGCCGGGGATGACATTGGATGGGGTAGGGCTGTATTTCCAGCGAGACCAGACCTGGTGGAAATCGGCCAAAGCGTGGGTCGATTATGCGCAACGTTGTCAGACGCTATTGCAATGGGGAAAACCCGTTGCCGACGTAGCGGTTTTTACGGGCGAAGACATCCCACGCCGTGCCGTATTGCCCGACCGATTGGTTGCTACGTTACCCGGAATTTTTGGAAAAGACGTAGTAGAAAAGGAAGCAAAACGGTTGGCTAATCAGAGCGAGCCACTACGTCAGAAACCGGCTGGCGTAACGCATTCGGCCAATATGGCTGATCCCGAAAACTGGGTCGATCCGCTACGTGGGTATGCCTATGATTCGTTTAGCCCCGATGCACTTACTACGTTGGCGAAGGTGCAGAATGGCAAAGTCTCGTTTGCGCCGGGTACGGATTATTCGCTGCTGGTACTGCCCCGTCGAAATCCGCTGCAAGTGAATACTACGTTTGCCACACCCGAAACATTGGAAAAATTGACTAGGTTGGTGAAAGATGGTGCAACGGTTTTGATCGGTGAAAAGCCACTCTATACGGCAGGAAAGACGGCTGGCAGTCAGGATAAAATCAAGTCGTTGGCCGACGAACTATGGGGTGGATTATTTCAGAGCGTAACAGAAGGAGACGCTACGTATCAGCAGAAACGCTTGGGGCAAGGCAAAGTAATTCGGACACCTTTTGCCGGAAATACGTTTGATAAGCTAGGAGTAATACGTGATGTCGCATTTACAGATTCGGCGGGGCAATACGTTCGCGATATGGCCTGGACACACCGTAGTGATGGCGAAACAGATATTTATTTCATTGCCAATCAGCAGAATAAACCACGCAATCTGATGGCCGCTTTTCGGGTGATTGGTAAAACGCCTGAACTTTACAATGCCGTTACCGACGACTTGACCGATGCACGGGAATGGAACTTGCGGGGGTCTCATACACACCTACCAATTCGGCTGGAACCGAACGAATCGCTGTTTGTGATTTTTCGAAAACCGACCCGCCAAATCAGCCAGGTACTTAAAAACAAAACTACTTTGCCGACGGCACAAACGCTTGATGCTACGTGGCAGGTGCAGTTTGATACGGCTTACGGTGGGCCAAAAGAAAAACAGTTATTCGCTCAGTTGACCAATTGGGGTAAATCCACCGATTCGTCGATTCGGTATTATTCTGGTACTGCTACGTATACAAATACCTTTACATGGTCGGGTGCTACGTCGGAACAAATTTGGCTGGATTTGGGACGTATCGCCAACATCGCGAACGTAACACTAAACGGTCATTCCTGCGGTACCGTCTGGACGGCCCCTTATCGAATCGATATTACCAAATTCCTGAAATCGGGCCAGAATCAGTTAACGATCAACGTTAGTAATACGTGGGCTAATCGGCTGATTGGCGATCAGTTTCTGCCCGAAACAAAACGGATTACCCGAACAACAGCACCGTTTCGGTTGCAGGGAAAGCCTTTGCTTGAAGCCGGTTTACTGGGCCCAGTTCGGATTGTGACGGTGGACTAATTGATTCAAATGCTCGTTTGCGAGACAATTGCGTATGAGCAGGCTATTTGTTAAACAACCATTTCGGAATGTCGGAAGAAAGCAGGAAAGGTATAGTAATGTTGTTGTGATCTAGGTTCGAATACGTTGTAAAAAGTAGTTTTTTGTTCTTATTGAGTTTATCGAATAAAGCGACACTTCCCGCATATGGATTTTCATCATCCCGTTTGCCGTGAATCAACCATATTTTTTTCTTGCTCATCTCGTCAATATTGGAAACGTCGGGAACTCCAGCCATCGACACCACAGCCGCAAATGTTTCTGGCTCACGATTGAGTAAATTTTGTGCAGTTGACCCTCCCATAGAATAGCCTACAAGATAAACCCGTCTACGATCAATAGCGGGGTATTCTTTTTTGAGATCTTTTATAAGTTCTAATACGTTTGGAACGTCGGAAGACGGTGTGGAAACAAGGATATTTTCAGCGTTTGGTTTATAATTCGAGGAGCGTTCTTTGAACTGTGGTGCTACAACAAAACACTTATAGTTTGTGTAAATATCGGCTCTCAACCAGATTCTGGACAGAGGTTCTAGTTGGTTTTCATTATCAGAACCCAGCCTGGTCGAATTATGCAACGTAATGACTAATGGGTATGTCTCGTTAGGTGAATAATCGCTAGGGAGCAACAAACGGTAAGGGATTTCTACGCTGTTTTTATTGAAAATTCTTTTTTGAAATTTATCAGTTGGGATGGCATTAACTGCCTGTCTTGTTTTTGCGAAAGTCAAGCTATCAATTTCAATTTCGTTATGTGTGTGTGTTTGAGCAAGCGAATAACTTGAGGTGAATAATGGTAAAAAACTGAACGCTAAAAATAGGCTTCTCATGTAAAAATGGGTCGTAAAAATGGCGGTTAATTCTCAACTAAATCCCTATTCTGATTTGCATTGCAATAGTAACTAAAAACTGAAATAGTGAGATATATTTGATTGAATGTAAGCTTCGTTTCACCAGATACTCTGCTGGAAGCCGGTTTGCTGGGGTGAGTCCGGATTGTGACAGCGCAATAATTGACAGTTCTCGCCCGCGATTGCATCGCGGATGCTTGAGGTTCGCGTCTGCGACGCACAGGACAAGCCAATACATCGCGTCATAGACGCGGTTCTCGAGCATCCGTGATGCAATCGCGGACGAGCACCCTACTTTAACAAATTCACTACGTCGCTACGTCTCGATTCAGGTGTTACGTTCAGCGATTCGAGCTTGCCGTTTTTGAGAACAGCTTCAACGGTAGTGTTGTATGGCGCGTGCAGTTTGACATGTACATCCCAGTTTTTGGGCCAGGCCGGAAACAGATAGATTTTTTTGCCGTCGGTTTGCAAGAGCATCTCCTGAAGGCCAATCATACCCGAACCACCCCAGTTATGATCGGGCGTCCAGTCGAAACCGGGGCCCCAGAAGGTAGGAAATCGGCGGGGGGCGTTTCCTAATTTGAGGAGTGTCAGGCGGGCCGCTTCATCGGTCAGGCCCAAGCGAGCCGCGAAAATATTGTCCTGCTTCCAGCCAACATGACTCCGAAATTTCAACGCGTCTTTGTCGTACCGATACGTATTGATGGCCGTATCCAAACCTGGTTTGCCGATGCCGTAAATACCCCACGGATAAACCGGATAGAGTTGGGGCGATTCTACATTGTTGATACGTTCCCAAAGTTTGGCGGGCGCAATGGTCGGATGCCCATCGAACGACCGGAACGAAATGGCTGGAATCCGGTCGAGCATGGCCTTCCAATTCACTCGTTTTTCGGTTGTCAGATACGTATCAGGAAGTTCCAGTAATCGGGTTAAAACAGTACGTAGCGCCGAAACGGTTGAGGTCGAATTATAGGTCATTTTGTACGTTTCGGCGGCCGAACCGGGATACAGAATCAGCTTTTTATCGCCATCCAATGCTTTGCTGCCGCGTTTCCTGGCCAGATACTGGTAATGTTCATCAAAGAACGTCAGACAGCTTTCAATGAACGGTACGTATTCCGCTACGTTCTGACCGGCGTAACGTTCAGTTTCGAGCATCATCAGGCAAAACTCCAGTACCGTATCCCATTCATATTCGAGCCAGGCGTTGTATTCCATGCCTTTGTCGTAACCTGCTGGACGTTTGGTGCCGTATTCAGCAAAATTGGGCAGGCCAAAGTTTTCGATCTGTTCGGTAAAACTCGCTCCTTTGTGTTTCCAATAAAACTCAGTTCGTAACTCCGCATTTTTGAGCATGTTCAGGTAAAAATCGAACTGTGGTTTCATCAGTTGCCAGTCGCCACTTTTGAGCATCGGCCAATAAACGAGTCGTTGATTCTGAGCCGTATGAATGCCACCACCCCAGTTGCGGAAATCGGGCGTAAACCGCATCGTAGAGTCAATTGTCGACGGATCGTAGGTAAACAAGCCACCGTTGAATTTAGTCGGGTAGTTGCCAAACGCGTTGCAGCCGAGCATGTAGCGAAATAACTGATAATTACGTGCGATTTCCCATTCGGGTGAGTTTGGTGATGCGTTGATGTAGATATAACTTTTCGACCAGAAATCCTGCCACCACTTTTGCGTTTTCAACTGAGCCGTTTTCGCCGACGTAACGACTTCTTTTTGAACCTCCTCCAGCCCCTGTTTCCAGTCGGCTACGTTGGCCGATTGAGCGGTATGCACCGTAAGAACAAGCGAATGATTTCGGGCGGGTGACGTACTGGCGAGTTTCCAACCCTGAAAATCAGCGTCCAGATACCGACCCTGATACGTTCCGGCGGACTTCATCCCGTTTCCTGATAAACCTCCGCCAAAGGTCAAATTCTTGATGGGGTTATATAGATGATTCTTAATGCTATCCAAGCCTTGTTGCTCTACTGTTGCGTCGAAAGCGGAGCGTTCTGAGCCGTTTCGATGGAAAAACAAAACGGTGTTATTGTCAAAGTCAATCGAATCTTTCAGCGTTTTTACCTCTCCCTGTGGGGCAAATTTGTACGAATTGGCATTGTTTTCTTTGCCTTTCGTTACGTGGTCGACATAGCGCCAGCTTTCAAAAGCGGCTTCCGCCTTGATCGCTCTATTGCTCGCTACGTCAACGTGAACAACCGGCCGGAACACATCGACCCAAACCGTTACGTTAGCCGACAGCCCCGACGTAGCACCCTTGATTTCAATGTGTCCTTTGTTCAACATTAATTCCTGCCGGAACGTAGCACCGTCGGCAAACGGATTGGGTGAAAGTTTCAACCGAACACGTCCGAGTTTCAGGACCGTATTATTGTGATCGAACGTACCGCTTTTTGCTACGTAGAACAGCAAGTCGCCGTTTTCAACCCAGACATTCAGACCAATATCGCCACCACCGCAAGGCATTGATTCTGACGAATTTTTGCTTTGACTCGTCCACGCTACGTTATACTGATCGATTGGATTTACTTGCGCAAAACCGTTCGTTAATACGTTTATAATTAATGAGATAACCAGTAATAAACGTAGTATATTTTGATACGTTGGCTGGCGGTTAGTGATGCGTGTCAAGGCTAATATGGTATAATTAAAAGGGAAAATAGTAGAGATTGAGGACAAATTTAGGAAGTAGCTTTGTGAAGAGCCTTTATGCGTTGATAGTTTTGACCTGAGATGCTGAAAAATTATTGTTTACTGATTTGCTTACTCCAAACCACGCTGGGCTGGTCGCAGTCGGCGAAGGTGTTATCGACGGAACCTCTGAAACAGTACGTTATGTACTTCAATGTGCTGGATCAGGAAGAAGCGGTGAAGAATTACGTGCCTAATGATCAGTCGTTTGCGTGGTTGTCTAACAATATTCCGTTGTTCGATTGCCCTGATACGTCGCTGCGGGAGATGTACTATTACCGTTGGTGGGCGTTTCGGAAACACCTGAAAGAAACGCCGGAGGGCTTTATTTTTACCGAATTTATTACGCCCGTCAAACACGCCGGAAAATACAATGCCGTCAGCAGTGCGCTCGGTCATCATATCTACGAAGGTCGCTGGCTGCACAATCCTAAGTTCATAGACGACTATATTTCGTTCTGGCTCTATGTCGATCCGAAGCATACGGCGCAACGGTTTCATGGATTCAGTAGCTGGGTCGATGATGCCGTTTACAATCGCTACCTTGTTAATCTCGACAAGACATTTATTCAGAAAAATCTGCCTGCACTTGATGCCGATTACCGGAAATGGCAGGAGGAAAAACAACTGCCGAGCGGTTTGTTCTGGCAGTTCGATGTGAAAGATGCCATGGAGGAATCCATCAGCGGGTCGCGGAAGGATAAAAATCGTCGGCCAACGATCAACAGCTATATGTACGGCAATGCCAAAGCACTGGTGGCAATGGCCGAACTGGCGAAAAACGATACGTTAAAACGTCGCTATGAACAACTTGCGGTTAATCTGAAAAAACTGACGCAGGATAGTTTGTGGAATACGACGAATCAGTTTTTTGAGGTAAAACATCCCAACGGTACGTTCGCTAACGTCCGCGAAGCGATTGGCTTCATTCCCTGGTATTTCAACCTGCCCAACGATACGCCCGAATACGCCAAACAATGGGCGCAACTGACTGATACAACGGGTTTCTGCGCGCCTTGGGGCATTACCACCGCCGAACGTCGGCATCCGCAGTTTCGCACGCATGGATCAGGGCACAGTTGTGAATGGGATGGTGCATTATGGCCATTTGCCACTACCCAAACGTTGAAAGCGTTATCGAATCTGCTCACGAATTATACGCATCAGAGCGGTATGACGAAGGATGTGTTTTACAGAGAGTTATTGAAATACAGTCGTTCGCATACCATGAACGGAAAGTTGTATCTGGGTGAATATCAGGATGAAAAAACGGGTGAATGGCTGAAGGGTGATAACCCACGTAGCAAGTTTTACAATCATTCCGGTTTTGCGGATCTGATCATTAATGACCTGATTGGCCTGAAGCCGCGCGCCGACAACGTACTGGAAATTCAGCCACTCGTTCCCGATAATAAATGGGGTTGGTTTTGTCTGGACAACGTACTGTATCACGGCAAAACCCTGACCATTCTTTACGATAAAACCGGAAAACATTACGGTAAAGGAAAGGGGTTCATAGTCTTTTCGAACGGAAAGCAAGTATTTAAAGGAAATACGTTGCAGAACGTAACGATTCGTAAGTTTTAGCCTTCCATGAAAAACCTACCCT
The DNA here is from genome assembly GCF_054776875.1 of Spirosoma daeguense. Classification (NCBI taxonomy): domain Bacteria; kingdom Pseudomonadati; phylum Bacteroidota; class Cytophagia; order Cytophagales; family Cytophagaceae; genus Spirosoma; species Spirosoma daeguense. The sequence continues at coordinate 295,169 of NZ_BAAHBF010000006.1, read as the reverse complement.
TATTCGACCTAAGTATTATTGCCGCTTATCTGGTGGCAATGGTGCTGGTGGGCGTGTACTTTTCCCGAAAAAACAAAAATGCCGATCAGTTTACGACGGCTTCAGGCCTGATTCCGGGCTGGGCTACGGGCCTGTCGATTTATGCTACGTTCCTGAGTAGCAATACGTTTCTGGGCGTTCCGGGTAAGGCATTTGGCGGAAACTGGAACTCGTTTGTGTTCAGCTTGTCGATGCCGATTGCTGCCTACGTAGCGTCGCGGTTTTTTGTGCCATTTTACCGGAGTACGGGCGAAGTGTCGGCCTATACCCATTTCGAACATCGGTTTGGTCCCTGGGCCAGAACCTACGCCGTCGTCTGTTTTCTGTTAACGCAATTGGCCCGTATGGGGTCGATTTTTCTTGGAATCGCGCTGAGTTTACAGGCACTCACAGGCTACTCGATGCAAACGATTATGCTGGTGATGGGCGTTTGTATTATCATTTACACCGTAATGGGCGGGATTGAAGCCGTTATCTGGACCGAAGTGGTGCAGGGCGTTATCAAAACGTTCGGGGCCCTTCTGATTCTATACCTGATTGTTGAAGCTATGCCGGGGGGCGTTTCTACCATTGTCGATATTGGCAACGCGAACGATAAGTTTAGTCTGGGAAGTTTATCGCCCGATTTTACACAATCGACGTTTTGGGTCGTGTTGTTGTATGGTTTCTTTATTAACCTGAACAATTTCGGGATGGACCAGAATTACATTCAACGGTATCATACTACGGCATCGGCGGAAGAAGCGCGGAAATCGTTGTGGTTGTGTGTCTGGCTCTACGTACCGGCGTCGTTGTTGTTTTTTATTATTGGTGCCTGTCTGTTTGCGTACTATCAGCAACACCCCGAATTACTTGAAACTATCCGACGGAACGTAGCACTCGAACGCTTACCCGCTTCGGCATCGGCTGCGGAGATTTCGCGACTGGCTGCTACGTTGCAGCCCGCTGATTATGGCGATAAAGTGATGCCGAATTTTATGGTGACCAACGTACCGGCTGGCTTGATGGGGCTAATTATTTCGGCCATTCTGTCAGCGGCCATGAGCACAATTAGCTCGGGCATGAACGCATCAGCAACGGTCTTTACCGAAGATATTTACAAACGCTACGTTAACCCGAATCCATCGGCCAAAAAACAGCTTCGGCTTTTACACATTGCCACCGTTATTGTTGGCGTGATGGGATTGGGAGCAGGATTGGCCATGATTGGGGTAAAAAGCATTCTGGATGCCTGGTGGACACTGTCGGGCATTTTTGCGGCTGGTATGCTTGGTCTGTTTTTACTTGGTCTCATCAGCCGACAAACGCAAAACCGCGAAGCTATTCTCGCAACTACCATTGGCGTGCTGGTGATTGTCTGGATGACATTTTCGAGCAAACTACCCGACGAATATGGCTATCTCCGCAATCCGCTACACAGCAATATGATTATCGTGATCGGTACGCTCACCATTTTTCTGGTTGGTGTGCTGCTTACAAAACTAAAAGGTCGTTCTCTTGAACAAACAAAGGAAGCTACGCTACTCTCCAATGAATAACCCACATTCCGCCCAAAAAGGATTTATTCCTGTAATGCTTACGCCATTTACCGACAGTGGCGCTATTGATTTCGATGCACTGACCCGACTCACCGAGCTGTATTTGCAAGCCGGAGCGGCTGGTCTGTTTGCCAATTGTTTATCGAGTGAAATGTTCGAGTTAAGCGAAGCCGAACGGATTCAGATTATCGAACATGTAATTAAGGTAACGAATGGAGCCGTGCCGGTGGTGGCTACCGGAACCTTCGGTGGACCTATCGATACACAGGCTGATTTTGTGAAACGCGTACACGCTACAGGTACCGACGCCGTAATTCTGATTACGGGTTTGCTGGCTGAGGAAAGCGATTCAGATGCGGTTTTCAATGAGCGAGTTCTTCAATTGCTGGATCGTACGGAGAACGTTCCAGTTGGGTTTTACGAATGCCCGGTTCCTTACAAACGACTGATTTCACCTGACCAACTGAAGCTTTTTGTTGATACAGGACGGGTGATTTATCATAAAGATACCTGCCTTGATATTGAGCAGATCAAGGAAAAACTTCGGTTAGCAAGCCGTCCCGGTTTTGGCCTTTACGATGCCTACATGGTACACGCCGTTGAGTCGTTGAAAGCGGGTTCGGCGGGGCTTTCGTGCATTCAGGGTAACTTCTTCCCTGAACTCATCGTGTGGCTTTGTCAGAATTATAACAACACTGATTTGCAGGGCAACGTAGCAAAAGTGCAGCAATTCCTGATCGATAGTATGGACGTAATACATAACGTATATCCTACCGTATCGAAGTACTTCCTGCAATTGCGCGGCTTCGAGATGTCGACGTTTACCCGACGTAACGTTGGTACATTCGCACCCGCCGTTGCGAAACAGGTGGAAGAATTGTTTGCTACGTATCGCCAATTGCAGGAAGAACTGGAGTTGGAAATAGCGTAATGTGACTGCTTATAGGTAGTAGAGCGAGCTATTGATGCACTAAGTAGATTTTAGTAGTGTATGCTGGATTTTTTGGATATTCCCCGTAATTTGGAAGCCAACTCTTAAAATTCGATTAAAAGACTAGGTATGAATTTCGAGACAATATTCAAAAATAACGGGGATTGGATAAAACGACAATTATCGCTTGATCCAGAGTATTTCAATACACTGTCTAAGGGGCAAAAGCCTGAAATACTGTACATTGGCTGTTCAGATAGCCGCGTTACGGCCGAAGAACTGATGGGGGCAAAACCCGGCGAGGTGTTTATTCATAGAAACATTGCCAACATGGTGATTTCTATTGATTTAAGCTCTATGTCGGTGATCAACTACGCGGTTCGGCACCTGAAGGTTAACCATATCGTTGTTTGCGGACATTATGAATGCGGAGGTGTGAAAGCATCGCTGGAAGCTGCCGATTTGGGTATTCTGAATCCCTGGTTGCGGAATATTCGGGATGTATACCGGATTCACATGGACGAACTGGACGCTATCGAAGAAAGACAAAAACGGTTCGATCGGTTAGTTGAACTAAACGTGCAGGAGCAGTGCATCAACGTACTGAAAACGGCCGAAGTACAGGAAGCTTTTAAAGAAAGAGGACTGACCGTAAGCGGATGGGTATTTGATATTCGCAGTGGAAAAATTGTTGACCTGAATATCGATTCTACTGCTGTGATGAAGAATATCCAGAAGATTTACGATCTGGGTTAATTCAAAAATCTGCAATAAATAAAATTACCCCGCCCAAAGTCCCTACGGGGGAGGACTTTGGGCGGGGTAATTTTTGAAGTCCCTACGGGGGAGAGACTTAGGGTGGGGTAACTGCGAATAAGAATGAGCGTTCTGTCTAGTTCTTGTTTCCTTTTAGAATATAACTTAGGGCGACTACCACTAATAGCAATGCTAAAAGCCCTAAAGCCGTAGTCAAGGAAGAACGCTGGGCGATAAATCCTAGCAATGCCGGACCAGCCAGCATACCTGTATAGCCCATGGTTGTGATGGCCGATAGACTTACCGTGGGCGCAATACCGGGCAGTCGTCCGGCTGCACTGAAAAAGATTGGAACAATGTTGGCTGCGCCCAAACCAAGCAATATAAAACCCGCCAGCGACCCGTATGCCCACGGACTCAAGATCGCTATGAACAAGCCCGCTGCACCCAGCAAACTACCGCCTACTACTACCGTTCTCCCGTTCAGTCGAGAAACGATTTTGTCGCCAATAAGCCGCATCGTTGCCATAGCGATAGAAAAAGCGGCATAGCCTGTACCGGCCAATTCGGGTTCTATTCCTTTCGTGTCGCGCAGAAAAATGGCGCTCCAGTCGAGAACGGCACCTTCGGCCAGAAAAACGGCGAAACACATCACACCCAGAAATAAAACGCTGCCGTTCAACCAGCTAAACCGCGTGCTACGTTCGGCAGGCTCATCGGTTGTTGCTGAAAAACTTGCTATGATCTTTTTTTCTTCATCGGCGGGGAATAAATTGTTGTACTGAGTGAACGTGATAATGAGCATTAACGCGGCAATGCTGATGATGGCGTAGACCGGATTCAAACCCAGCTTGATAAGAAAGCCCAAACCTAATGAACCAAACAGGCCGCCCACGCTAAAAAGACCATGCAACGACGACATGATGGGTTTATCGTACAAGTTTTGCACCTGAACGCCATGCGAATTCATCGCTACGTCGATAGCACCCACACCTGACCCGAACAGAAACAACGTAACAGCCATCGCCGTGACAGACGATAATGTAAGTAGTAACGGCAGGGTAATAGCCAGCATCAGCACCGAACAGCCCATAACGACGCGGCTCCCGTATCGACTCACGAGCCAGCCCGACGTAGGCATCATCACCATAGCCCCAGCGCCTAACAACAGTAGTAATAAGCCGAGATCTGCATCATTAAGTGCCAGCCGATCTTTGGCATACGGAACCATCGGTGCCCAACTGGCCATGCCCAGACCACAGACGAGAAAAATTAATTGAGTGGCGATACGTGCCTTTGTAATACGTACTGACGGAATTGCTACGTCCATTGAGGGGTAAGAACTGGTTAAATCAGCCAAAAGTAGATAAACTTTTAGAAGGGGCTACACAGCAGGATTCACTGTTTATAAGCCCCTCCTAAAACAGGAGGGGGCAGGGGGTGGTAAAATCCTAACAGCAAAAGCTATTTTCTATCGTCAAACAACTTTTATAATACGTAGGAGACTCGAGGATGGGTTCAGGCCATTACAACCGTTCGGCCTTTTTTCAGATACTGCCGTTTGTATTCGAGTGGAGTTAGGCCCGTTACTTTTTTGAAATGACGGTAGAAATTCGATACGTTGTTGAATCCACAGTCGAAACAAATCACTTCCGTCGGAATTTTGTCTTCGATCAACGCCCTACACGCGTGACTGATACGTATCTCAATCAGAAAATCGTAATACGTTTTGTTCGTCATCAATTTAAAATAACGGCAAAACGACGTAACACTGAGGTTACTAACGGCGGCAATATCCTCTAAGGTAATGTCCTGTTTGTAATTCGTGAGTGTGTAATTACAAACCTTATTCAGACGTAACGTATCGGATTCGTTCGATTGGTAGAAAGCTGTTTGCCCGTTCACAATGGTTTCATATTCATCGGTTTCGGCCAGCATCTTAAGAATCGAGAACAGAATCAGTATTTTATCAAGATTGGTTGCGTCGATAGCCCGGTGCATCAGTTCTGCCAGTTTCTCGCTGGTTTTGCCAGTGAAAACCAGCCCGCTTTTCGCCTTCTCGAAAAGCCGGGGTAGCAGGTAAGCTTCGGGAAGTTTCAATAAATGATCTCCCAGACAGTTTGGCAGAAAATGAACAACGATAATCTCGATGTTCCGGTCGGGATCGTTCTGAAAATATTCGTCACTGCTACGCCACGTATGCGGCAGATTTTCGCCCACTAAAACAATCTCTCCAGGTGAAAAATTGCTGATTTTGTCACCGATAAACCGGACACCTTCTCCCTTAATAATATAGTGCAGCTCAAGTTCAGGGTGGTAATGCCAGATGTTTTTGAAATGAGGTAATACGTCGTGCCGCGCGCTATACGAGCTGGCTGAACTGGCAGTTACTTTCCGAAAAAGAGGTTTCATAGTAGAAGTGGGTATTTTGGTTTTGTTGTTTCCGGCTACATGTTGACCGATGCGTACACGAACCCAGAAATTTGAAAACCGAAACAGTAAATCATTTTCTAATACAAACCTAAACGAAATATCGTAGATAATTCATATTTTCTCTATGATAATTTCCTATAATGAATTGGTAAAAAAATGCATTTGTAGCCATAAAATGTACTATATTTTTGTGTCGTATTATAGAAAAGTATTGTTTATTCCTGTTTTCGTCTGCTTTTAGTGAAGATTGTTAGCTAGTAGAAGTAGCATTGACAGCATTGCCTGAGCCACTTCCAAATATCCACCGTCAGGAAGAAAATAGAAGTACATATTCCGTTCAACATAGCCGAATTTATCCATGAATTATCGCCTGAAATACGTATTCCAGACTGCTCTGTTGGGCTTAATCAGTATGACTTTGGTGTTTGGTCAGGAAGTAGCTTCGGAGAGTAAAGAAGCTGCTTATACGCGTGTCACCAACGAACGAGCCGGAAAAATCATAACAGCAATGGGGCTTTCCGATTCACAAAAAGCGGAGCGGGTTAAAAATACAATTGCACAACAATACTGGAATCTCAATGCTATTCACGAAAACCGGAAAGCGGCCCTGAGCAATCTTACAGAACAGGCACAAAAAGAGAAACTGGAGAAAGAAACGGCTAGCAAAATCGCAACTCTGCATACAGCTTACCTGAAGAGCCTCGCTGTCGATCTTACCCCTGAGCAGATTGAACAGGTAAAAGACGGCATGACCTACGGTGTAGTACCTATTACGTATAAAGGCTACCAGCAAATGCTGCCTGATTTGACCGACGAACAGAAAAAGCAGATTCTGGCCTGGCTGACTGAAGCGCGTGAACGTGCTATGGACGAAGGCACGTCGGATAAAAAACACGCCATGTTCGGCAAATACAAAGGACGTATCAATAATTACCTGTCGGCGGCTGGTATCGACATGAAAAAGGCCAGCAAAGAGTGGGAGGCACGTATTGCACGAGAAGCCGGAAAATCCTCGAAATAACAACCTTAGTAATCTATAGACACCTTTTTTACCAGACCTTATTTAACATGAAATTGGCTTTGCGAACGCAGAAACAACACCTGTTCACCAGCACCGTGAAGCTGGTTTGTGCGCTGGTGATCAGTGGCCTCGCCGAAGAGTCTGCTTATGCCGAAACCGGAACCCGTACTACGTATCGGCATTCGGTAAACGTAGCGGCTCCGCTTGAAAACATCACCGGAACCGTAAACGACGATAAAGGACAGCCTCTACCGGGCGTAAACGTATTGATCAAGGGTACCAAAACCGGTACGGTGACCGATATAAAAGGAAACTTCCGTATCAATCTGCCAACTGGCAATGAGACGCTGATTTTCAGCTACATTGGGTTTAAGCCTCAGGAAGTTGCAGTTGGTGGACGTAAATCAATCAGCGTTCAGCTTGAGGAAGATGCGGCTGCATTGGGTGAGGTTGTGGTGGTTGGTTATGGCGTCCAGAAAAAAGTGAGCCTGACCGGAGCCGTTGCAACTGTTGATATGAAATCCATTCAGGATTTACCCGTAAACAGCCTGTCGGCGGCATTAACTGGCCAGTTGCCGGGTGTGGGCGTTTCGGGTGGAACGAGCCGTCCGGGTGAAAATGCCCAGATTACGGTACGTAACCCAATTGTTCTTTCGAAAGACGGCGGAACGCTACGTCCGCTCTACGTTATCGACAACGTAATTCGTTCGGAAGATGATTTCAACGCGCTCGACGTATCGGAAGTTGAAAATATTTCGGTGCTGAAAGATGCCGCTGCTGCCATTTACGGTGCTCGCTCGAACCAGGGCGTAGTGGTAATCAGCACCAAACGCGGTAAAGCAGGCGCACCGAAGTTCAGCTACAGTGGCTCAACAGGTACGTCAACCGCTACGTTGCCAAACATGATGAACGGGGTTCAGCACGCTACGTACATGAACGACCTCAACTACGCGGCTGGCCGGCCTGCTACTGATCCGCTTATTTATACACCCGACGAGCTGGCTCATTTCCAGAATAACAATACCGACTGGTTACGGATGGCGTGGAAACCTTCGACAGTACAGCGTCATGCGCTCAACGTGAGCGGTGGTAATGAGAAAGCAACATACTTCGCTGGTGCCTCGTACAATGCACAGAATGCCAATTTCGATAATATCAATTTCGATAAATGGACGTTCCGCGCCAGTGTCGATATGCAGGTGACCAAAAGCCTGAAGGCAGCTCTCTCGTTGAGCGGTGATTTGTCGAGTAAGCGGATGTATTATCTCAAACAGGGGGGCGAAAATGCCGAAAACGACATGAAGAGCCTGCTTTATACGCCCCAATTCAATCCGCCTTACGTAAACGGGTTGCCTGTTTTGTTGTCGAATAACAGCAATGTCAACACCGTTGATGCGTTTCACTTTTTTGAGATTCAAAACTCAAACAACTACACCCAGACACGTAACAGCGGTATAAACGTAACAGCTAATCTGGATTACGAAGTGCCATTTGTAAAAGGGTTGAAAGCCAGACTTTTATATAGTCGGACGTATGATAACAGCTTCGGAAAACAATATGGTACCAAATACAACGTATACAGCTTTTCGATGCTGGGAGACCATAAACATATCTACGGTGGCGACGTACTAAGATTGGTTACGCTCAACAACGGCGACCGTGTACGTATCAATCCGGGTTATACCGATACGTATCAGTTAAACGGGTATCTGAACTATGACCGTCAGTTTGGGAAGCATCAGCTATCGGCGATTGCGTTCTTCGAGCAGTCAGAAATGCATTCCGATCAGGTGGCGGCTATGGCAGAAGGTGTAATTATCGGTGGTTTGGATAATATGCGCTACGCGATTGGTACGCAAACCGCCAACGAAACCGAAACCGAAGCCGGATTTTTGTCGTATGCCGGACGTATCAATTACAACTACGCCAACAAATACCTGTTCGAAACGGCTATCCGCTATGATGCCTCGACCAAATTTGCACCTGAATATCGTTGGGGCCTTTTCCCTTCGTTCTCAGCGGGTTGGGTAATGTCGGAAGAACCATTTTTCCGGAACAACGTACGCTTTGTCGACTTCCTGAAACTGCGTGGTTCGCTAGGTTTCTTGGGTGGAGATGCTACCAAACCATATAACTGGCTGACCAGCTATTCGATTCAGACGGGTAAAGGCGCTGTATTTGGCGGTAATACCGACCGACCACTGGTGGTTACCCCAAACAATGCAATGGCAAACCGCCAGGCTCGTTGGGATGATAACACGAAATACAACATCGGTATCGACGCACAATTCCTGAAAAATCGTCTGTCGTTTGGTTTCGACTGGTTTTACGATCACCGATACAACATGCTGACGGCGCTAACTTCTTCGGTTCCACTGGTGGTAGGTGCTACGTTACCATCTGAAAACTACGCTACGGTCGATGGATTTGGAACAGAAATTTCGCTGGGATGGAGCGATAAGATTACTAACGACTGGTCGTATAAAGTGAACGCCTTCCTGAGCTGGAGCGACAACAAGCAAGTTAAAATAGACGTCGAGAGAGGTAAAATCGGTACGTATGAAGACCCGATTGGCAAATCGTCGGATATGGGCGTGCAGGGCTACAAATACGCCGGGATGTTCCGCTCGCAACAGGAAGTAGAAACGTATCTGGCCGCAAATCCGGGCTACACGCTGTTCGGTGCTGTACCGAAACCGGGTATGTTGTACTATGAAGACGTACGCGGACCGAAAGATGCTTCGGGTCAGTACACGGCACCAGACGGAAAAATTACCGACGCCGATATGCAGTTTCTGACCCGCAAGGCGAACAACCATTACGGATTTGGTTTCAATTTCAGTACGTCATACAAGAATCTGTCGGTAGCGGCTGTGATCAGTGGTTCGTTTGGCGGACAGGACGTAGTGGAGTCGACAGCCCGGAATCAGGCCACGTTGACGGCGAACCGTCCGGCTTTCTGGGCCGATCACTGGACACCCGAAAATCCGAATGCTACGTATCCGAGCCCGTTCTACAAAGACACGTATCAGGTAGTGTCGGATTACTGGTTCCGCAGCTCAACGCAGGTGGCCGTCCGTAATATCAACGTCTCATACGGCATTCCCTCTCGTATTTCCAGCAAGCTGGGTATGAGCAACGTACGGGTTTATCTGGTGGCAACTAACCCGCTAAACCTGTATAATCCTTACGATTATAAATCGTATTCGGGTAGCTACGATGCTTATCCGGTACTACGTTCTTTCTCGCTTGGTTTAAACCTTGGTCTCTAAATTCCAGCCGATACCAATGAAACGATCTTATAAATATCTCCTTACCTGCTGCACCGCGCTGAGCCTGACGGGCTGCATGAAAGTACTCGACAAAACCGACCTCAATTCGACCAACGGTGAGTTGATCTTCAAGGATTCGTCGCTGGCGCAGATGAATCTGGATTATATCTACGACCAGAATCTACCCGCCGGAATTCCGACGCTTGGGCCCAATACGCCCAGCATTACAACCCTGACAGATGAATCATTTGGGGAAAGTAAACTGCTTGAAGGGTCGTTGCTGGTCAATGAAGTGGGCGATTTTGGTACAGCCTTGAGTGCCACCAACAACTACGGTAAAATACGGGTAATTAACATGTTCCTGAACGATGTGAACGCCGGTACGTTGCTCCAGTCGACCAAAAACAAACTACGTTCGCAGGCCCAGTTTTTCCGGGCGTGGCGCTATTTCGAACTGGTACGTTTGTATGGCGGTGTGCCGTTGGTGTTATCGCCACTGGCTGCCGTAGGCGTTGAAGCACGGGATAAAGCGTTTTTACCACGTAACACCACCGCCGAAAGTTTTGCGCAGATTGTGAAAGATCTGGATTCTACGATGATGTATGTACCGGGCCGCTGGACGTCGGCGAGCGATTGGGGACGTATCACCAAAGGTTCGGCCGCAGCATTTAAAGGTCGGGTTCTGCTCACGGCTGCCAGCCCGCAGTTTAACCCAACCGATGACGTAACGAAATGGCAGGCTTCGTACGATGCCAACAAACAGGCTCTTGACTTGCTGACTGCCAACGGATTCGGCCTAAATACATCATTCGATCAGCTTTGGTTTCAGGAGGTCAATAACCCGGAAGCGGTACTCATAACTGGCTATAACACCGCTACGGGTGATCAGACCAGAAAAAACAACGGCTACGATAACGCAACGCGCCCATCGTATACCGGAACCGCTGGCGGCTCGAACCAGCCATCCTGGGAAATGGTGAAAGCGTTCCCGATGCTCGACGGTAAGAAACCCGGTGAATCGACCAAGTACACCTATTCCGATCAGCTTTTCTATAAAAACCGCGATCCTCGTTTCGACAAAACTATCGCTTATAACGGCGTCACGTGGCCATTGAACGGCAATAACTCGTATAAACTCTGGACGTATTTCGTTGGTGGCAAAACTATCGAACCAAAGGCAACAAACACAGGTTTTTATGCTCGGAAAGCCGTTAATCCAATGCCTTCAATTGGTGATGCACAGTTTTCGGGTACCGACTGGATTGAACTTCGGTTTGCCGAAGTGCTGCTCAATCTGGCCGAAAGTGCTGTAGGTGTCAGCAAGTTAGATGAAGCGTATACGCAGTTGAAAGCCGTTCGCAAACGGGCCGGAATCGAAGCCGGAACTGACGGTTTGTATGGTCTGAAAGCCAATATGACCCGCGCTGAATTGTTTGATGCCATTCTGTACGAACGTCAGATCGAATTTGCGTTCGAAGGCAAGCGTTTCTGGGATCTACGTCGTTGGAAACTCATCGAAAAAACCCTAAACGGCACACGCAGAACGGGTGTAACCATCAATCTGAAAACGACGGGCGTACCTGCCGATTTCGCTACCACCCGCGACAATGTGAATCTGGATCAGGCGTATACCAATTATTTCACGCTCACGTTCAAACAGTTGGATACACGTTATGCAATTGCTTGGAAACCTGAGTATTATTTCTTCCCAATTCCGCAAAGCGCCATAGATAACAACCCCAAATTGATTCAAAACAATACGTGGGGTGGGGCATTTGACCCTTTAAAATAAATATAGGTTGGAGTTTTTACTGCCCGAGCGTCTGGAACACTCGTTCAGTTTTATACAGAGAGTAAGTAGGTTTGCATTCACCCTGCCCGCATGGCACTTTGCTAGCTGTTGGCAGGGTTGATTTTTTTCAATCGTATGAGACAACTTCTGTTATTTCTTTTCTGCATTCCGGCTTGTTTTACTACGTCGGCGCAGCAATCGGGTATTTACCACAACGTAGTGCAATACGGCGCTAAAAACGATAGTAGCCAATTGGCAACAACGGCGATTAAAAAAGCCATCGACGCGGCCAGTAAGGCAGGCGGGGGCACAATTTATTTCCCGCCCGGCAAATATCTGACCGGGGCAATTCACCTCAAAAGCAATATTACCATCCTGATTGATGCCGGTGCCGAATTACATTTTAGTGACAACTTCGATGATTATTTGCCAATGGTAGCGTCGCGCTGGGAAGGTACCGACGTAACGAATTTTTCTCCGTTGTTCTATGCCTACAAAGCCGAAAATATAGCTATCAGAGGGCGTGGGTTAATTGATGGACATGGCAAAAATTGGTGGAAGTATTCGGAAGTAACCGTTAAAAAAACACCGAATTCGAAATGGCAGGATGAGTTTCATCGGGTAAACAAAGACATACTCCGGCCCGATTTGCCCGGCTGGGTCGAAAAAGGTTTTTTGCGTCCGCCATTTATTCAGCCTATGCATTGCAAGAACGTATTGATTGAGGGCATTACCATTCGTAATTCGCCGTTCTGGACCGTAAATCCGGAATTTTGCGAGAACGTAACGATTACGGGCGTAACGATCAACAATCCACAATCGCCAAATACTGATGGCATCAATCCCGAATCGTGCCGCTACGTTCATATTTCAAACTGCCATATCAGCGTGGGCGACGATTGTATTACGATCAAATCGGGCAAAGATCGGGCTGGTCGAAAAATGAACGTACCGGCAGAGAATTATACCATCACAAACTGCACGATGCTATCGGGACACGGTGGTGTAGTAATCGGGAGTGAAATGTCGGGTGGAGTGAAAAAGATTGCTATTTCGAACTGCATATTTGATGGCACCGACCGGGGAATACGTATCAAAACGGCTCGCGGTCGGGGAGGGGTTGTCGAAGATATTCGGGTCGATAATGTTATCATGAAAAACATTCGGGATCAGGCAATTGTGCTGGATATGCAATACGCCAAAACGCAGCCTGAACCGGTTTCGGAACGCACGCCCGCTTTCCGGAATATTCATTTCAGCAATATCACCGCCGAAACCAATCAGGCTGGGTTCCTGAACGGACTGGAAGAAATGCCGATTGAAAATGTTAGTTTTAGTGGTCTGGAGTTTCGGGCGAAAACCGGCTTTGTGATCAATCAGGCGCGGCAAATTGCGTTTCACAACGTAACTGTCAATACGTCGACTGGTGCGAGCATCAAGGCCAATACGGTACGTGATCTGGAAATTGATGGCGTAACAACCCGAACTCCACACGCCAACGTACCAGTTGTTGAGCTGACCAATGCCGAAGATGTGTTTGTCTACGATTGTTTCCCGAAGGCAGGAACCGATGTATTTCTGAAACTGGATGGGGAACAAACCCAAAACATTACGGTAAGCGGCAATAATTTTCGGCACGTTAAAACGCCCATTCAGAAAGAAGGCAAACTGGAAAGCCTGAAGATTGACTAGAGAAGACCTACACTCCAGTTTGGTGGTATTTGTTCTGAAGGAGCCAAGCCAGAGCTTGGCTGAAACAAAAACAGCCCGATACGTTGAAGGTATCGGGCTGTTGTCAATTAGAATAGGGAGGTTGAATCAGGTTGTACTCTTGAAATCAGGTATGATTTAGGCGGCTATTCCGAGGCTTCGCTGAATGGTACGTTCGGCTTCAACACTGGCGTTCACCTTCTTGTGATAGAAGTAATACGAAGCAAAACCCAACGCCACAAAAATAAAAATAGGCGCCCACTGGTCGATAGTTTTACCGCTATTCGCGACGGAATACGTAGCGCCCAATAAATCAAACATAAGTCCGGCATAGGCCCACTCTTTAAGCCTCGGAAAACCCGGAACCAGAATGGTAATGCCACCCAGCAACTTGGCCCAGCCCAGAAACGGAATGATATAAACGGGGTAGCCCATTTCCTTAAAACCCTGCACCGACATCGGGTTGACCATAATATTTGGAATGGCCGAGCCAATCATGACGAAAGCAAATAAACCAGTCAGAATCCAATAGGTGATTTTTATCTTTTTCATGGTTTTGGGGTTTGCGTTTAACGAACGAATACGTGCCATTATAGTAGTTGTTGTCTAATTGATTACCTATCAAAATTACCACTTTTGAGAGTGTAAATAGGGGTTGAAAACGGCAATAATGGGGTGTTTTCCGACATTTTACTATTTACCAATCAGACACAATATGCCGCCCGAAGTAACCCGATACCAGGTTTACTACGTGTAAATGATACGAAGCAAAAAATTGACTAATTTGTGGAAAAGACCTGTTCGTTGTTGCTCGCTCGTGATGATCAGGTACGAGCAATGCATTTACACCGGCACCTGACTAATATGCGCTGCGGTTACTCGCCAGCGCCCCTGTTGTTGTGTCCAGACGCGCGTATACCGAAACCGGCCAGAAGCTGGTTGGTTGTTAATGGAGCCTTGAATATCCATCAGCACAAACGTAACCACAATCCCATCCTGAATGGGTTTTATGGTTAAATCCTGCCGATTTATAGTTTCAATCCGAAACACCTTTGCGCGATGCGCAGCCAGATCGTCCGCTTTTCCCAACAATTGTCCATCTGGCCCAACTGCAATGAGATCGTCGGCTAAAAGAGCATCTAACGTATCGACGTCGCTAATCAATTGAGCGTTCATGAGTTGATCTTCAACGGCTTGAATCAGTTCTGAAACATTCATAACTACGTAGTGTAAATTCCTACGCAAGAATAGCACTAATCGTCAGGTAGTACCCTCGGCCTGAATTGATTTTTTATCGATAAAAGCGATGGAATGAGCAGGGTGGCACGTAGCATGACTACGTGCCAGAGTGAATCTGTAAAAGAGATAGCTACGTTACGTTTACGCAGGTAAATACACGCTGAACGTAGCGCCCTGTCCTGGTTTGCTGGTAGCGGAAATAGCCCCACCGTGATTGGTTACTACTTTTTCGCAGATGGCCAGTCCAATGCCTGTTCCGGCAAATTCACTACGTCCATGTAATCGCTGAAATACCTGAAAAATCCGATCCAGATACTTTTCATCAAAACCAATGCCATTATCCGTTACGTCGATCTGATGGAATTGTGCTGAGGAACGGTTCGATTTTATAATAGAGGGTAAGTCGCCTGCGTCAACCAGTTGATGACGAACAGTTATTTGCGGGATGGCCGGATTACCTGACGTATTGACCCGGCTAAACTTCAGGGCGTTGCTGAGCAGGTTCTGGAAAAGCTGACCCAATTGAGAGGAATCACCTGAAATCTTCGGCAATGGATCGACGTGAATCTGCGCACCCGTTTCGGAAATGACCAGTTCTAAATCAGTTAATACGCTACGTAGTACGTCATCGAGCGAAAGAAGGCGGCTTTCATCAGGGCGGGTGGAGATACGCGAAAAGTTGAGCAAATCTTTAATGAGCATTGACATTCGGCGAGCTGCCGACTGCATTCGCTCCAGATAATTCAGTTGATCTGTAGTCGAATCGGCAAGTTGTGTTTTTAAAAGATCACCGAATTGCTGAATTTTACGGAGGGGTTCCTGCAAATCATGGCTGGCAACGTAGGCAAACGTTTGCAGGTTTTCATTGGAGCGGCTTAGTAGCTCATTAGCTTCCTGCAACTCTTCGTTGAGGGCTTCATATTCTTCATTACTGGCTGATAGTTCTTCGTTGATAGCTGCCAGTTCTTCGTTGGTAGAGGCCAGTTCTTCATTGGTAGAGGCTAGTTCTTCGGTTCTGTTTTGTACCTCATACTCTAGTGCCAGTTTTAGTTCCTGTTGTATGGTTACGTCCTGTGCTGTACCAGACAGTGAAAGAGCGTTACCGTCGTTGTCAAATAAAACCTGCCCATTAGCATGAATGATACGTTCCTGGCCAGTAATGGCATGTGTAATGGTATATATTTCATCATAACGTCCGGTCCCACTTTTTTCCAGGGATTTATCTAGTGCAAGTTTGATACGTTCCCGGTCTTTTGGGTGCACGCGGGGAGAAGCTTCTTTTCCCAACACAGCGCCCTGAACACCCAGCCAGCTTTGCATGCGTTCTGAATAGGTCATTTGACCGGTGGCTACATCCATTTTCCAGGTACCTAATTCGGCCAGCTCAATGGCGTTACGTAGGGTAGATTCATTTTCCTGAATTGTCTGACGTGCCGTTTCCAGTGGTGTTACATCTGCTGCCGTATTCATTACCCCATACACCTTTCCGCTGGCATCAAATAACGGGGTGAAGTTGTAGTTGAAATAGTAGGGGACGAGTGCTCCGTTATGTTCAATATCGACCCGGCGAGTGCCGCTGTCGAAGGGTATACCCGTATCGTAAACGGCTCTGAGTTGTTCAAAGATTTCCTGAGTTGCCAGTTCCGGCAATATTTCCGTATAGAGTTTGCCAATAACATCATTGCCTTTGCCATATACGTCTATGATAGCCTGATTAGCGAACTGGATACGCATTTCTCTACCAATATAAACCCCAATTGGAAATGGCGCACTTTCAACCATGCTGCGCATCTGATTGGTTGATTCTTCCAGTGCTTGCCGCGAAAGCACCTGCTCTGTTACGTCGACAGCCATGCTGATGATTCCGTATACTTCACCAGTCTGATTGCGTACGGGTTTGTACGTGAAATCGAAATAATGAATGGATGCTATACCATCGGCCCACAATTCGCCCGGCATCGCTTTGGCTTCATGGGCAACACCCGAGGAGTATACCTTGTCAAGCAGTTGCAGATAGCGTTGAGAGGCTAATTCCGGTACGGCTGCAGTAGCGGGCTGCCCTACAAGTGACGACCCTTTACCCAACATTTGAACCATCGTTTCGTTGGCGATCTCAATTGTATGATTGGGGCCAACCATGAGCATTGTGGCCATGGGTGCTTCCTGAATCAGTGTTCGGAATTTGGCTTCGCTGGCCCGTAGAAATTCTTCAGCTCGTTTTTGATCTGTAATATCCTGAAGTGTACCATTCAGGCGAAGTGCCGTCTGGTCACTGCTAAATTGTGTTTTGCCTTTAGCGCGTACACGCCGTTCCTGCCCTGTGTGTGGGTGAATAATGCTATATTCTGAATCATACACTCCGCCCGATTCAAAACGTAGCGCGTGTTCTATAGCGTCTGCCACACGCTGACGATCTTTGTCGGCAATAGTTTGAAGTGCCAGCGTTAGTGGAATTTCTTCGTGGGGACGTAGTCCAAACCAATCTTTCAGACGGGCATTGCCTTTGAAGCGATTCGTCAGCGGGTCTAAATCCCACACGCCCAGTTCTGCTGCATTAATGGCAAAAGTTAATTCCGCTTCACTCTCCTCAATTTTTTGCCGGGCTATTACCTGATCGGTGATTTCGTTAGCTACTACGGTTACGCCGATGATGGAACCGTCTTCACTACGTAGTGGATGATAGGTAAAGTTTAGATAGACCTTTTCCATCTGACCTTTACGGAGCAATGGAGCGCTTAATTCCAGCGCATAGTATGGCTGGCCAGTTGCCAGTACGTTGGCCAGTAACTCTTCATAGCCATAGCCTTTTATTTCAGGCATCGCATCAAACATCGGCTTACCCAGCAAATCGTTTGCCTTCCGTCCTACCAGTTGTTGATACGCTTCATTGGCCATTTCGATAATATGGTCAGATCCACGAAATACAGCCATGGCAACCGGAGTCTGATCTATCATAGTTCGAAAACGCTGCTCAGATTCCTGTAAACGTTGCTGACTAATAACAATGGATGTAGTTTCTGTGCAGGTCACAAACACGCCAGCAATCTGGCCAGCATCGTCATAGGCCGGGCTGTAGCTAAACGTCCAATATACATCTTCCAGTTTGCCATTGCGGTAGATAGGCACCAGTTGGTCTTCATACCAGACTGGTTGGCCGGTAGCCATCACCTGCTTAATAATTGGGCCGATAAAGTCCCAGGTTTCAGGCCATACCGTCTTTGCGGATTTACCGAGAGCTGGATGTTTGCCGTTGGTGCCGAGGCTGGGCCGATAAGCGTCGTTATAAAAACAAAGCAAATCGCTACCCCAGAACAGGAACATAGGAAATGCAGAATGCAAAATAAGTCCTAGTGTAGTTTGCAGGCTCCGGGGCCATTGATCGGGCGTGCCTAAAGCAGTTTTCGACCAGTCGTAGGTTCGGGTGAGTTCCCCCATTTCCCCACCGTCCTGTAAAAATGGATACGGTTCCGGACTAAATTCAGACATGACAAATGACTTGATTCAATGTGAACAGGCGAAAAGTAGGAAAACCTGTTTTTTGACTACTATAATCTGATAATTGACGAGCATTAACCGTATCAGATCGACTGGTGTGTGTATTAAGTAAACTGAAGAACGGTAGATGGTCGGTCATAGAAATTGATTACATAACAAAGGTTCGGCCACCCATGACTGGGCTAAATTGCGCAATTTTTAACGTAAACGATTAAATGAACATGAAAGTTAGGGCAAAATTGATTTTCAGGTGCCCAACCTCAATCCAGAAGCGTTTCCTGCTCAATTGTATTTACACTCTGTGGGCTATTTAGGAGTGAAGGAGTTAGTTTATAAAGGCATTTGTCTTATATAGACTCAATCTCTACTTTATATGGTTCTCAGACTATCTGCGTTTAGTTTTTTTATGTGTCTTTGTGGTGTAATCGCTCAGGCACAATCCCTCAATACGTTGTCGGCTCAGGAGAAGAAGGAAGGCTGGAAACTGTTGTTCAATGGCCGTGATCTGACAGGCTGGCACCGCTACAATGGTAAAGACGTACCGTCGTCCTGGAAGGTGGAACAGGGCGTATTGCATCTGGACGTACCGAAAACTGCTACTGATAAACCACGCGATTCAGGCGATCTGGCAACCGATGCCGTGGTGTCGGGCGATTTTGAATTTAAGGCTGAATTTAAGATCGAAAAGTATACCAATAGTGGCTTCTTTTTCTTTGTGGAAGAAGCACCTAAAAATGAGAAGATTTATACGACAGCTCTTGAGGTTCAGGTCGGTGATGATAAACTCTATCAGAAAGCCGTTGAGCATCCACATAGTTCGGGCGATCTGTTCGGTATTGCCGATGTGCGTATTCAGGAGCCACAGCCGCTCGGAAGCTGGAATAAAGTTGACGTTTCGTTGAAAAAAAATAAGCTCATCGTTACTATCAATGGCTACGTAGTGCAGGAACATGACGTAACTAGTGCTGATTGGAAAAAACGTGTGGCTGCCAAGGCGCAAAAAGGCGTACCGTTTGCCAATGGTAAATTTACCGGACGGATTGGCTTACAGGATTGGAACACAAGCGTTTGGTTTCGAAACATTAAACTGAAGACCCTTTAATCAAACAAAACATGGAAAATCAATCATCACGCCGTCAGTTTTTAGGAACTACGGCAGCGCTTATTTCAGGCATAGTTGTCAGCAACAGCAAAGTTTTTGGTATGCCTGCTCTGATCCGTAGCCTGGGCGATAAACCCAACTCGCTATTGAAAGGTGTGCAAATTGGCGTCATTACGTATTCGTATCGCGACATGCCCGATCAAAGCGCCGAAGCTACGTTGCAATATATTCTCGACAGTGGCATAAGCGCTATTGAGCTAATGGGCGGCCCAGCCGAATCATTTGCGGGTGCGCCAAAAAATACGGTCGATATGAAGGTTATGTTTCCGTTGATGCGTAAAAAACGCGAAAATCAGACCTTAACTGAAGACGAGCAAAAGACGTTATCCGAACTGGAAACGCAGCAGAAAGCGTATCGGCAGGAAGTGGCCAAATGGCGTGAGTCGGCGTCGATGAGCAAATTTGAGCAGCTTAAGAAAATGTATAATCAGGCAGGTATCCAGATTTACGGCTTTAAACCCGATGCCTTTGGTATGCAGAATTCAGATGCCGAAATTAATTACGGTATGAAAGCGGCTAAAACATTAGGAGCCAATCAGGTTACGCTCGAGCATCCTGCTAACGACGCGCATACGTTGAAGCTGGGTAAAATGGCCGAAAAGAATGGTATCCGTGTCGGCTATCATGGTCACGAGCAGCAAACGCCAACTTTCTGGGATACGGCACTGGCACAATCACCCGGAAATGCCATGAATTTTGATCTGGGTCACTACGTAGCAGCTGGTCAGCCCGATCCGATTGGCCTGATCAAGCAGAAGCATACCCGTATTTCGAGTATGCATATCAAAGACCGGCAGACAGCCGCGCACGGCAAAGGCAACCTTCCGTGGGGGCAAGGCGATACGCCATTGACCGAAGTACTGAAATTGATGAGCGATCAAAAATACACGTTCCCCGCTACGGTTGAACTGGAATACAAAGTGCCAGAAGGCTCAACGTCAGTGGCGGAGGTGAAAAAATGCGTGAACTACTGCAAGAATATCCTGAGTTAGATAAAACGGTTTTTCGACAGGATTAACATGATTTACAAGATTTTTACACCGGACCAATCTTGTAAATCATGTTAATCCTGTCAAAAAAAGAACTGGTAGTATATTTGTAACTACCCAAACAAAAAGGGTTGTATAGTATGCAAACAGACGTATTACTAAAGCAGATTGAGTTCATCAAAGAGATTGATAAACTCAAATATATCCAGCGAAAGACTAAGCTATTTAATAGTGATCGAAACGAAAATGATGCTGAACATAGCTGGCATCTGGCCGTGATGGCGATTGTACTGGCCCAACACGCCAATTTCCCCGTTGATACGTTGAAAGTTGTGAAGATGCTGCTGATTCATGATATTGTTGAAATCGATGCGGGCGATACGTTCATTTATAATACCCAAAAAAGCCATGATAACACGGAAGAGGAACGCTTGGCGGCTAACCGTATTTTTGGCCTGTTGCCTGCGGAACAAGCCGCTGACTTTATAGACGTTTGGGAGGAATTTGAAGCACAGCAGACCAACGAAGCCAAGTTTGCCCGCGCCATGGATCGACTCGAACCGTTACTTCAAAATGTGTCCAATAATGGAGGAACCTGGCTGGAATTTGGAATCGATTTCGATAAAGTTTATCAGAAAAAGCAAGTCATAAAACACGGTTCTACTTCGATATGGGACTATGCCGAACAACTGATTAATGACAGCGTTGAAAGCGGTATTCTGCAAAAACGTAACTAATAGCATCCTGAATTGAATCAATACTACTATCAAATAGATGTCAAATTGTTATCCAACCCAGGCTAAACCTCATTTTGCATAACTTCTATTTCTCTCTTCAAATAAGAGAGACTCCTCAAATATGTCGATTAATAAACGTGTAATCGGTTTGGGGGGCATCTGTTTTTTTTTACATTTGCCTAAATTTTTAAAAGATTATGTACGTTTCAGCTCTGGTTAGACTCAGAAAAATTTTACCATCTTCTGTCTACAATATACTTAAACCCATCTCTAAATCTATACAAAAAGGGTATTTCAGTTTTCTAGATGGTGTTGAAAGCCTTCTTAATCTACGCGATCCGCTAATTCCACCCCGTACTATGATCTTTGTTGGTCACGGTGATTTTAAACAGACTGGAATTGAATTCAAAAGCCATTTTATAAAGCTGGCAGGATTAAAACCCGACGAACGAGTATTGGATATTGGTTGCGGAATCGGGCGAATCGCTGTACCATTAACTAGCTATTTAAGTAATAAAGGCTCCTACGAAGGATTTGATATTGTTCCGTATGGTATTGAGTGGGCTCAGAAAAATATTACTTCTCGACACCCAAATTTCCGATTTCAGCTAGCAGATATCCATAATGACCATTATAACCCTAAAGGCCGCTATCAGGCAAAGGAATATAAATTTCCGTATCCTGATGGTAGTTTTGATTTCGCTTTTTTAACATCAGTTTTTACCCACATGCCAAAACTGGAGGTTGAACATTATATAAGTGAAATCAGTCGGGTATTAGCTCCTAATGGCCGGGCACTGATCACTTTCTTTCTCCTGAATGATGAATCGCGGGAACTGATGAAAACTAGTGACAGTACGCATAATATTCAATATCCTGACAATGGCCGTTATATCGCATATCCCGATGATCCCGAAATATGCGTTGGTTTTGACGAATCGCTTGTGAAAGAGATATTTAATAAGAATGGTATGGAAGTTCAAGTCTATCCTGGAGCTTGGTGCGGCCGGAAATCATTTACGTCATTTCAAGATATTGTCATAGTTAGAAAAGCTTGAATATTCCCCATCAGAACCTAGTACTAATTCTGTAAAGATTGAGATATTTTGCTGGTGTCTGATGAGTCCCTTGCGTCGATATGGGATGATTAACGATGGAGCCAGATCGACACTTGTTGACTAAGTAAATCCGTTATATAGACTTTTGTCACCTACCAATTCGCACTCTCTTCGAGAAAGACCACGATAGTGCGAATTGGTAGGTGACAAAAGTGCGTTACAAAAAACAAAACCGTTTAGAGCGAACTCGATAGCAAAGCGCATCTAAATATTGGGAGCCTTAGTGGGCTACTATCTTTATAAGAGTACATTCTCTCGTTTACGTAGATCTTTCGTTCTTAATCTTGAGTTTACGTTAATCTAATTGTAACAGTAACATTTCATCGAGCCGATACGTTTTGCCTTTTTGGGTGGTGAGCTGAATTTGTCTTTCGCCGTAACGTAGCACGCAAGGCTGTCCTGCTTTCGACGTAATATCAACCCCGCTTAATTTTCCGTTTTGCCAGCGGATGTTCAATACAAAACCACCGTTTGCGCAGATACCGTTGATATATCCCGTTGGCAAATCAGATGGTAGAGCCGGTAGTAAATCAATCGTTTGGCCTTGACTTTGAAGCAGCATTTCGCCAATTCCGCTCGCTCCGCCGAAGTTGCCGTCAATCTGAAACGGCGGATGTGCATCGAACAGATTCGGATAGGAGCCGCCACCTGTTGTTCCTTCGGGCGAAATAGCCGGACGAAAGAGCAATTTGAGCATGTTGTAGGCATGATTTCCATCGCGAAAACGTGCCCAGAAATTGATTTTCCAGGCAAGGCTCCAGCCGGTTCCGTCGTCACCACGTTCCAGCAACGATTGTTTAGCGGCTTTCATCAGGTCGGGCGTATCATTCCACGTAATGTCAGTGCCGGGATGCACTCCCCAGAGGTGCGATACGTGTCGGTGATGGTCGTTCGGATCGTCTATGTCCTGAAGCCACTCCTGTAATTGACCGTGTTTGCCAATCTGATTTGGCGCAATCTGTCTATACATCGTTTTTAACGTATCGCGAAACGTAGCATCGGTGTTTAGGACTTCACTGGCTGCTATACAATTTTTGAACAAATCACGAATAATCTGATGGTCCATTGTTGGGCCAGCCACCAGACCACCATGCTCAGGCGAATTAGATGGCGTGCTGATTAACCAACCAGTTTTTGGGTCTTTTACCAGAAAATCGACGAAAAACTGAGCAGCCTCTTTCATGATCGGATACGCTCGTTTTTGCAGAAAACCCCGGTCCTGTGAGTACCGATAATGTTCCCATAAATGCCTGGATACCCACGCGCCACCTGTCACCCAGATACCGTGATTGGATGCATTGATTGGAGCCGTTCCACGCCACAAATCCGTATTATGGTGTAATACCCAACCGCGTGCGTTGTAGTGTGCTTTCGCCGTTTTTCGCCCCGATTCAACCAACTCGTCAATGGCGTTGAAAAGCGGTTCGTGACAAGCCGACAGGTTCAGTATTTCGGTGGGCCAGTAATTCATTTCCATATTGATGTTCGTGGTGTATTTACTGCCCCAGGGCGGTGTCAGCAGATCGTTCCAGATACCCTGTAAATTGGCTGGTTGCGCCGATATACCGTTGCGGTTAGGTCGTGAAGCTGAGATCAGCAAATATCGACCGTATTGGACGTATAAAGCTGCCAAATCCGGGTCGGCCGATTGTTCAAAACGTTGAAGTCGTTCGTCGGTTGGAAGCACTTCATTCGGTGAATGCCCCAGATCGAGTGACAACGTATTGAAATACGATTGATAATCTCGTACGTGCTCGGTCTTGACCGTAGCGAATGATTGAGTACGTAACGCCTGCAACGGTTTCTGACTCAATACCGATGGGTCGCCTGATACGTCTTTATAATTTTTGAAGTTCGTACCCGCCGTCAAATACAACGTAGCGTCGTCAGCACCAGTTACGACGAGCTTCCCATTTGATACGTTTATCTTCCCTTTTTTGGTCTGGATACGTAGTAGACTTTCGCCTTTCAGTGCGCCATTTTTTACCTCAACGGTCAAGGCGATGGTTTGATTATCAACGATACGTATCAACGATTTTTGGTGTGGGCTTGTTAACGTAGCGTCAAAGCTGATTTTACCCGGCTGGCTGGCCGTGAGATGAATGGCAATGGTTTGTGAAGGAGCGCTGGCCAGATACTCGCGTGTAAAGCTGACACCGTTTGCCTGATACGTAACGCGGGAGAGTGCCGTAGCCAAATCCAGTTCACGCCGATAATTCGTTACGTTATTCTGGTTTTTAAAATTGAGCCACAAATCGCCAAATGGCTGATAGTCGGCCTGATAGCGAGGTGATGCAGGCGGATTATCATCCTGAATCCAATACTTGAATGGCCGAGCAAGGGGAATGCCATTGGCTGGTTGCTGGCCATCCTGATAGACTACAAACGTTGGCTGACTGGTTTTTACGCCAATGAACCCGCCTTTATCGAACAGATTGATCACCTGAATCGCCAATTGATTTTTTCCGATACGTAGTTTACTCGCCGGTATTTTGTAGCGCCGATTTTTGGCTATCCCTTCTTCAGAACCAATGAGTTCGCCGTTCAGATATGTAAAATCCTGATCGCGAATCCGACCCATGTCGAGCACTACATCCTTGCCAGCCCAGGTTTCGGGCAATTCGAACGTAGTACGAAACCAAACCGCTCCGTCTAGTCCCTCAAATCCTGCTTTTTCCCAGCCGTCTGGTGTGGGAATGGGCATCGTTTTCCAGGCCCGATCATCAAACGTAGCAGACGTCGGATTGGTCGTTACGTTGTTCAGGTTTCGAACGCTGGAGAACCAGGCCTCTTTTTTATGCGCATACCCGTCTTCATTGCTTTGTTTGCCCATAAACTTTTCCTGCGCCAGTTTTTCGGCTTCTGCCTGTTTCCCTTCGGCAATCAACTGACGGATTTGAGGCAGATACGTAGCGGCTCCTTCGCGCTGATACTCACGTGGTTCGCCCGTCCAGAGCGTTGCTTCATTAAACTGAATATGATCGGTTTCAAGGCCACCAAACACCATTCCGCCTAATCGCCCATTCCCAATTGGCAGAGCCTCAACCCACTGGCTGGCTGGCTGTTTATACCAGAGTACAAGCGACTTTTTAGCCGGTGGTTGAGCCTGGGCAGTCTGGATAGTTAGTAGTACTAAGACGCTTAATCGAAACATGGTTTGTCGGTTTACTGTGGTGTCGGACGGTCGCCCGTAGGCGTTCTCAAACCCGACAATCTGATACTCAGTATACTATTTTAATGAAATGCTACGTATAACCCCACCATCACGATAGCCAGCAAAATCCAGACAATCCAGACGGTTTGAGTGGGCTTTGCCATTGTGCTACGTTCCGTTTCATCGGCTATGTATACAGATGGATTCTTATCGAGCAACGAAACCAGTATGGCGCTCAGGAATAACGTAGCAAAAATGCTGAACGACAACAGCAGGTAATGCGGCCAGAAGCTGTGTTGGGCAGCAGGGAAGACCCATAAATACAGAATGCCAATGCCCAGACTAAATACTGAACCAAGTGATAATATGGCGTTTACAGCCGTTCGTGTAGTGCGTTTCCAGAAAACGGTTAGCAGAAAAACAACAGATAGGGGCGGAGCGATGAACCCCAGTACCGACTGAAAAACGTCGAATAGATTCAGGCCTTTGATACTGTCTATTGCCAGCGCCATGCCAATGGCAAATACGCAACCTGCCAACACCGTCAGCTTCCCGACACGTATCAAATCCTTATTAGTTGCCTTTGGATTTATTTTCTTGGCGTATACGTCCATTGTAAACACCGTACTCAGCGAATTCAATGACGAGCCAATAGTACCCACTAGCACCGCAATCAGCACCACAATAACGAGTCCGTTCATACCCGGTGGAAACAGGTTTGTCACCATCGTCATGTAGGCTTCGTCGGGGTTTTTAAGATTTGGGAACAGAATAAAACACAGAATACCGGGCAGGATGAACAGCGGCAGCGACAGAATTTTGAGCCAGCCGATAAAGCTGACGCCCAGTTGCCCCTGTTCCAGATTTCGCGCGCCTAGCACCGACTGCACCATGGCCTGATCGGTGCAGAAAAACGCAATGGCGGCCACCGGATAGCCGAGCAGAATGGCAGGCCAAGGGTATTTTGTATCGCTGGCCGGGTGAATCAGACTCCAGTAATCAGTTGGCGCTTTCTGAAAAACGGCATCTAAACCACCCACTTTATTGATGCCCAGAATAGTTAATGTCAGCGATACGCCAATAAGCAACAGCATCTGAAATACGTTGACGCGCGCAATGGCTTTCAGACCGCCGGTATACGCAAATAATCCGGCAAATAGTACCAGCACAATTACTGACTGCCACATCGAAATGCCCAGAATCTGACGGACCAGAAATCCGCCCGCAAACAATCCGAGCGATAGCCACGAAATCAGGATTTTGATCAGCGCGTACCACGCCAGAATCGTTTGGGTCGATTCGCCGTAGCGTTTTCCCATAAACTCGGGCATGGTCATTACGTTGGCAGCCAGGTATTTGGGAGCAAACACGATAGCCAGTAAAAATAGAAACACAAAGGCGTACCAGTCGAAATTAATGGCGACGATTCCTGTGCTGTAGCCGATACTCGCAAATGCCAGTAGCATCGACGGCCCGACGTTGGTGCCCCACATATTGAACCCAATACTCGTCCACCCCAGCGATTTATTGGCCAGAAACAGCGTTTCGTCTCCCTGCCCTTGTTTCGGACGGCTGGCTCGATACCCGATGATTGCCAGAATGATCAGGTAAGCCAGTACGATACCGTAGTCGAGTAGGGTTAACCGGTCGGTGATGTTGTTCATGGTTTAGGAAATGCTGGCAGGTAACGATACATTTGAAAAGCCCTTATAAATTCTTTCGTTAAGTGAAAAAAGTTAAAATCTTAGCCCTTGATTTTGAAGTTGATAGATTAACCAACTCGATTGAAAATGTACGTACTGGCGAAGTTTTCGATACGGAGGTTATTAGGCTGACTGATAAGGACACGCAACAGATTAAACAAGTAAATTGGTTGTTTAACTGGCATAAAGAACTTCGGGATAAAACCAAAGAGGTCTATAAGCTCACAACGGTTAATAATCCGTCTATCATTCAAGGGCTTATTAGCATTGAAGACAAGCAGGATCACGTTTTTATGCATCTTATTTTCAATAAAGGAGCCGAAAAGGTTTACGTTGGCGTTCCGGGAAACCTTGTAGCCTATGCCTGTAAAGTATCGGTCGACAAGGGGTATGAAGGCTTTGTGGCCTTTGATGCTAAATCGGCTTTGATCAAACATTATCAGGAATCGCTTCAGGCTACTCATTTTCGTGGGTTAAGAATGTTTATTGAAACTCGTGCAGCTTTACGCTTGATTGCTCACTATTTTAAAAGCTAACGTTATGGGACTTATAAAAGAACCGCTGGAAATAGATATGTCAACTAAGTCGGAACCCTGGACTGAGCAGGAGCTGGCTGAATTCCGCGAGATCATGCAGCAGATTAAAGCCAGAAATGCGAAACAGAAAACCAACACATCGCGCCTGAAAAAGAGTGAGAAACAGAACACGTAAACGCGTGCTAGTCTGCCCTACGCCCCTTACCCGTTGCTTTTTACAAACCGTGTTCGCTCAATACGTCCTGCACCTTTATGGGCTGACCGGTTTGCAGTGATTTGTCCATCGCCTGCAAAAGTGCTACGGTGCCGATGCCTTCGCGAATGTCGGGGTAAGCGGTTTGGTTGGTTTCGAGACACGTAGCGAAATAATCGAGGTAATTCTGGTACTCGCCCGCGTGGTGGCTTTTGCCCTCAAACCGGAAATAATGCTTCAATTTATGCTCCCAGGTCTGTACAATTTCTTCGCCCGTGTTGGTTGTGATGGCATAGCGCAAATCCATGTAATCGGCCTGACTACACCCTTCCGTACCACGTAGTATACAACTCATTTCTGAGTCGCGCACGACGGGCTGGACAGGACCTGTGTACGCGCCACTCACCCGAGCGATACGTCCGTCGGTGGCTTTGAAAATGAAGTGCATGGTATCGGCGTTTTTCAGTCCGCCTTTTAACCCGTTGGCGCTGAGCATTCCGTAGCCCATCACCTCTTCAATGTTCGGCAAATACCAGCGGATAAAATCGACCGGGTGGCTCAGTCCGCCGTACAGCCACTTGAACGCATTTTCCAGCGACCAGCCTTTGGCCAGAAACCAGCGATGATCGGCGTGGTAATACCCTTCAATCGTGATCAGTTCGCCAATCAGGCCGGCTTCGAAATCACTACGTTGCTTTTTCATTGGCTCGAAAAAACGGGAACTCTGCCCGACGAACACCTTTTTACCAGTTTTTTCACTGATGTCGATTAGCTCTTTCGCTTTTGATAAATCATCAATAAATGGCTTTGTACACACGACGTGCTTACCGTGCAGCATAGCCTGTTTGGTATGTTCGGCGTGAAGATGATCGGGCGTATAAATGGCGATGACGTCGATGGTTGGATCATCGAGCAAGTCCTGATAATTCGTTGTATAGCTGTGAAAATCAAACTCTTTTTCACGTTGCTGGCACATTTCCAGTTTCTGATCGCAGACTCTGACCAGTTCATAATTCGGGCTCGACAATGCCGCCGACATCGTGCTACGTCCCTCGCCTAATCCTAAAATACCTAATCGTAACATAGTTTTGGTTTTATCATTTCTCCAATTCACCCCTCCCTAAATCCCTTCCCTTGAAAAAAGGAGAGGGACTTCACAGAGTCCGAAGACAAAGCCCCTCCCCTTATTTCAAGGGGAGGGGTTGGGGAGGGGTAATTAATTAACCACTTTCAATTCCACCCAAACCTCGCCCAGCTTTGTACCCGGAATCCCTTCCTGATATTTTTTCATTCGGGCGTTCCACTCATCGACGCGCGGGTTGTTTTCGGTGGTTTTGGGATTGAGTTTATCCAGACTTTCGCCTTTCGGAATGCTGATTACCAGCATCAGTTGCCGACCGTTTCGGTACAGAAGCAGTTGCTGAAACTGAGCATTGCAAAAGCCTTTCGATACTTCTGGCCACTTCTCAAACTGTGTTGCGTGGTAGTCCAGATATTCCTGCTGAAGCTTCGGATCGGCAACCAGATTGGCGGTTAAAATCGTGTGTTCCCAGTCACCGGAAGCGGGTCCGTTGGCGCAGTGACTGCGGTTGAATTCGTAGAACAGGTCGTAATACGTTTTGACGTTTGCGGTGGGAAACGTGGCCTTCAATCGCTCGCTGAGTACGAAAACATCGGGCACTTTGTCGAAAATAACGTAATGATTTTGCCACTGATACACCGCATTTGGATTGACCTTGCTTTTCACCAGAACCGCGTTTAATTTCTGTCTGTCAAGCGATTGGTTATCCTTCGTGGTCAACTCCACAATGACCGGATTTTCTTTGTTAATGCGCCAGTTGGCATCCATCGGCGCTTTTTCACGTAGCAAATACTGATACGTTGGCTGTAAACCCGCTTTCGTTCGGATGCTGTCGGCTACGGTCGGGCCGTTACGTTCCCAGACATTGTTGGGGCCGTTGGCGTTTTGCAGGTATTTTTCCGAAGGCGTCCAGTTGTCTCTGATCGTGAAATACGACGAACCTTCGTCGGTATAGAGATAAAACCAATGCGCAGGCAAATGTGCGTAAGGCGCTTTATAGACGCTGTCGATGTAGTTTTCGGCGATGATCGAACCGGGTTGCGCGGAGAGCGTATAAATGGCGGCTGCATCGTACATGTGTTTGGCGTAGCGATGTATTTTGTTTGCCACGACCTTGTTATTGCGCATGGCGTTGATGGTGCGTGTCCAGCCCCATCCCATACTAATCCCGCTATAACCGACTTCGCTGATGTCGTTGTGTTCAATGTTGATACTGCGAACGTAACCCGCCCCGATGCCTACCGCTCCCCAATCTTCATTCGTTACGTTGGTAATCAGGTTGTTGCTGATGACCAGATTCGTACACACTTCCCGCTCATCGCTGGGATTGTAAGGTAAGTGAATCTCCGTGGCTTCGTCGGCAAAAACACCCACTTGAATGCCCGTTCCGCCAATGTCGCTGAACAGATTTCCGCGAATCAGATTGTGCTGAACGCCTTTGTGATAATCCAGACCCGTAGCGGCCAGGTGTTCAAATCGGCAGTTTTCGAACGTAGTGTGCTGCGCAAAATTGACATCGACCCCCGCAGACGGGCGACCTACCCACGCCTGATTTTCGAGCGTTTTTTTATCGGCCGTTCCGGGAATTTTCAGTTTGTAGGCATCGAGCATCGGCAAACCGGCCTGATGCGGTACGTGCCCCTGCTGCGATGGACGTAGCCAACTCGTGTGCTGAAAAGAAACTCCTTTGAACGCTACGTTGGTTACGGGATAATCAATCGTTCCGGCGATACGTACCAGCGTTTCGAGCGCGGGAGCAATGACCTGAGCAGTGACGATATTTTCGTTCGGACGCGGGATGTAATAGATTTTTTCGGCTTTACTGTCCAGAAACCACTCGCCCGGCTGGTTCAGAAACTGAATGGCGTTGGTCAGATAAAAGGCGGAGTTACCCGTTTCTTTGGAAATCCAGGGCGCGGGCCACGGATGCTCCGATTGAATCCGGCTTTCGGGCTGATGAAACCATAGTTTGGCACTATCTCCCTGTACGTCAATCCGTTTGACGCGCAGATTCGCAATTGCCCACCACTGATGAATGAGCATTTCCAGTCCGTCGGCCTTCGACAGATCGTTGAATTTTGGGACCGGAATCCAGCAGGTTTGCTCCTGTTTATTCCACGACAGAATCCGGTTCATGAGCGGGTACGGCGTGTCTTTGGCACGTATCGCTTTGTCGCCGTTCACCCACAACTGCCGAAATTCCAAGAGTCGTCCACCTACTTTCGGCGCATCAGCCACCCAGACTTTCCCAGCCGCTTCTTTCGGCAAACCCGCTACGTTACCTGTCAGTTTTTGCCAGTTTTTGATCGCTACGCCACCACTCAAAACCGGCTTCTCATTCGGAGCCGCTTCAATAATCGTGGGGCTGGCAGACGTTCCCGAATCCTCTGGTCGAATGAAAACGGGTTCGCTCAACGCATACAAACCGTTACGTAGGTAAATGTGCGCGCCGTTCGCTACGCTTGCATCATTCAGCCGTCGTAATTCGCGAACCTTACGAATCGCCAGTTGCAAACTCGCCATCGGCTTTTCTTTCGTTCCCGCATTCGCATCCGACCCATCCGGCGCGACCCAGATTTCAGCCTGTTGCGCCAGAAGAAGTGAAGGAAAGAGATAGAGTATGATAAAGACAAATTTCATAAGACTGTTAGAATTAATAGAACGCTGATTTTTATGATGATTATGATCTGTGTAAATCATAATCATCATAAAAATCAGCGTTCCATCACTTCCCCGAAAAGTCAAAATACAACGTCATTTCGATAGCGCGGGCGGGTTCTTTTTCGTAATCGTAAAACGCATATTTCTGGCCCATTGGTCCGGTGGTTTCGTTCCGTTGGGTTTTCGTTCCGATGCTGGGAATTCCCTGCATGAACGAAATGTCGCCCGACGGAAAAATGGGTTCGTAGTTGTGCCACTGGTCGGTTTTCCAGGCGGGTGTGAAGAGTCGGAAAAATACATCCTCGTTCTCGGTCGCTACGGTAAACGGATTGCCATTGGCTTCAAATCGACACCAGTACATATTGGCGTGATAGCCTTTAAATTCAGGGTAAACCAGCGGTTGTTCGCCGGTTTCGGTGTTGTTATAGGTTTTGTTCCAGACGCCCAGGGCACCACCTTTCAGCCGATTTTTCCAGACGCGGTAAGGCCCTTTGCCCATCCACGTAACGGCTTTCATCTCTTTTTCGGGAAACGAAAAATTGACCCCGTTCATAAACGTGAAATAGGCATTCGGGAAATAGCGCACCTTCATTTTTACCCAACCCGACGGATAAATAGTCCATTGTAACGTATTGAAAGCCGTTTTTCGGTCGAAGGTCGATTCGATGATAAGATTTTTACCGTCGCTACGTTGTGTGAAGTTGCTGAAATTGTTGGCGGCTTCCTGCAAAATTGGTCCGTTGGTCAGCAACACGTTTCCATTGGCATTCGAAACCTGACGTAACGCGCCGTTCCGCCTGCTGATTGATACCTGAATGCCGTTTGCTACTACGTTATACAGAGAATCGGTTTCGGTGAGTGCTACGTTGCCCGCGTCTTCGGTTTTTACCAGTGATGCCGCTACGTTGGTTGGCAGCGAAATCGCGAAACTCCACGTGAACAGCTCGCGTTTGTGTGGGTCGATGGCGGTGATGTACAGAAAATCGTAACCCTTCCAATCCGTTGGCAGATTGGCTTTTAGCAACCCTTTCTCCAGCGGTTTCAGATTCGGCGACGTAACGGCAAATGTCTTTTCAACGGGCTTCGCTACGTTGTATGGCCTGGAGACTTTTACCAGTTTTCCGGTAAACGAGCACTGCGCTACGTTAGTATAATGATAGCGGTTCTCAATCGGGAACGTACCGTCGAACGAGGGCGTAATTTCCCGGCGTGCCAGCTTTATGGGCGACCAGACTTCCTTGATCGTAAAGAAACTGCCTTCCTTTTCCCGATACGGCCCTACGATGCCATCGGCCCCGCGATTTTTGTCCGTATCGAGCGGGCCTTTTCCATTGTTCAGATCGGTACGTACTACGCCCTGATCGGCAAAATCCCAGAGGAAACCACCGGCCGCCAGGGGTTCGTGCCACATCGTTTCCCAGTAATCATCCAGCCCCGCGCCGTGACCGCCATCGTACATACCATGCAGAAACTCGGTGGGTAACGTAATGGAATGGCCCAGGTTGTAGTTGCCAATTCCGTAGTTGAATTCGCGGTAATGCTGCGTATCAAAACCGTTGAAATCTTCCCAGGCATGCAGTACGTGCCGTTTCTGAATATCCTGGGCGAAAAGCGCGTCGAGCTCGCGATTATGACCCCCCTCGTTGCCGTTGATCCAGCCAATCACCGACGGATGATTGACGTCGTGCGTAATGAGTTCGTTGAGCAGTTTCGTTCCGGTGGGCGTGTCGTAATGGCCGTGCCAACCCGCCAGTTCATCGAATACGAACAGGCCCAGCGAATCGCAAACGTCCAGAAAATGATCGTCGGGCGGGTAGTGCGACATTCGGACGGCGTTCATGTTCATGTCTTTCATCAGATTCACGTCCAGCACGCTGATTTTTTTGCTCAGCGCCCGGCCCGATGTTGGCCAGAACGAATGCCGGTTTACACCCTTAAGCTTGATTTTTGTACCATTGACGTAAATACCGTCTCGCTGTCTGATCTCCACCGTCCGAAAACCGAACGTCTTTGTTACAACATGAACGGGCTTGCCAGCCTGCCGTAACTGGAACTCAACTTTGTAACGATTCGGTGTTTCGGAAGTCCATAACAGCGGGTTGTGAATCATTTTTGTCAACGTAACAGACTTGGTTCCGGCACCGATTTTTTCGGTAAACGGTGTACCGACCTTTTGCCCGGACGTAGTGAATAGCTGGGCCGCTACGTCGGTCGCTTTGCTGCTTGTGTTCAGTTGAAGCTGGGCCATAAACGTACCGTTCGCTTTGGCGTCAATTGCTACGTTCGCTACGTGATCGGCGGGAAGAATTTCGAGATAAACGGGCCGGAAGATGCCGCCGAAAATCCAGAAATCGCCCTTGCGTTCGGCTTCGTTGACCGATGCGTTGGCGGAGTGTTTCGATACGGTCGCTTCGAGCAAATTACTTGCGCCATAATTGAGTAAATCCGTTACGTCGTAGTTGAAGGCGTAGTACGCTCCCTGATGAATTGGCCCGGCTGACTTACCGTTTATTTTTACGTCGACGTCGGTCATAACGCCCTCAAAAACAAGGTTTATGCGTTTGCCTTTCCACGTAGTGGGAGCCTGAAAGTCGTATTTATAAAGTCCCTGTTCCTTGCCCTTCGCGCTGTCTTTCGCAAAGCCATAATTGTATTTTCCGAAGCCCTGCAACTCCCAGTTCGACGGTACAGGAATGGTCGTCCACCTGCCCGAATTTTGTCCGGCCGTGCAGTAGAATTGCCAGTTCACGGTGTTGTCGTTCCCCGTTCCTGACAGGTAGCGTTTTTCCGTTTGCTGGGCTTGAGCGAACTGAGCGAGGGAAAGCAGTAAGATTATGACCCCACCCCAACCCCTGCCCCTGAAAACAGGGGAGGGGCTTAAAACAACCCGGAGGCAAAGCCCCTCCCCTGTTTTCAGGGGCAGGGGTTGGGGTGGGGCTTCTAAGTGTATTGGTCTGAAATTCATTAAAAATGATATTGTTACTCTTTCAACAATCCCTTCAAAATCGTTTTCTTCGCTTTGAAAATCGTACCGTGTTTGTGGCCTTCCGGAATGGCTATTTCTGACTTCACATCGGTAAAGGTTTTGAAGTCGCGGGTTCTGACAGCATCGTAGGTTTTATCCTGATACGAATCGAAATAGATCAGCCACTCGTTACCGACTTTAGCCACGGATGGGCCTTCGGTAAATTTCTTCGTGAAGGGCGCCGATACGTTCGTAAATGGACCGGTTGGTTTATTGCCGAAGGCTACTTTGATGTTACGTTCCGGGCGGGTATTATCTTTCAGAACCAGTACGTAATCAGACGATTTGCGCTTCACAATCACGGCGTCGATCACGCTGAATTTTGGATCGAGAAAGAGTTTAGTCGGTGCGAACGTAGTGAAATCTTTGGTCGTCGTGTAGTACATCCGGTGGTTGTTGTTCTCGTCTTCAACACCCCGTTCAAAGCGGTTGGGGATCGTTGATGCCCAGATGATCACAAATTCGTTGGCTTCGTCGTCGTAAAACAGTTCGGGTGCCCAGACATTCACGGTTGTAGGCTCGTGTTCCATTACCGGAAGAAATCGCTCCGGCGACCAGTGAATCAGGTCTTTAGAGCTGGCATAACCAAAGCCTTTGTCGCCTTTCCAACTACTCGTCCAGACCAGATGAAACGTACCGTCTTTCCCCTTTGCCATCGACGGGTCTCGCATCACTTTCTGACTGCCGATTTCGGGTTTCAGAAACGTGCGATTTAGATCGGTCCATTTGTAGCCATCGTAGCTATAGAGCATCCGAAGTCCTTCGTTTGCAGGCTCATGGAAGGACGTGAACATGTACACATCTTTGGAGCAGGACGTGAGGAGGAAAAGGAGAACCGTAGCGATATACCCCACCCTAAATCCTTCCCCTTGAAATAAGGGGAGGGACTTTAAAACGACTGAGGGCAAGTCCCTCCCTTGTTTTTCAGGAGAGGGCGGTCCGGCGGTCCGGTTGGAGCGGGATTGACTTATGGTCTTCATTTCTTCTGAATAACTAATACCCAGTCGTTGCCATTTTTGGGTTCGGCGGGTGGGTTGAACTCCTTAATACCTGTGTTTGCTACGTCGCCAATGGCGGTTGTTTTGCCATCGCGCGGGCTGAACCACGACGCTGCTACGTTGTCGCCGGGAAGTTGGCCCATATTCAGTTTGATGTTACGTCCGGTATATGTGTAAATCAGCGCGTGATCCGGGCCGCGACTGGCGACCAGATAATCGTATCGTTCGCCCTGATTGGCGATGAGCGATTGATCAGGGACGCGGTCGAAAAAGGAGTGAGCCAGCATTAGATTTTTTAGGTGAACCATCTGATTCGCTCCCGGCGAATCAAGTGCTTTTGTCCAGTCGTCGATGGCTCCAAACGAACTCTTTTTGTCGCCTTTTCTATAAAACTGCATGATCGAATTATGCCCGTAGGTGTAACCGAATGCACCTGACAGAACGGACCAGTATCCATATCGACGCACATCATCGGCTGTCCAGCGCGGGTCTTCAGGATTGTGCAAACCGTGTGGAATCTGCTCATAAGACGGCTCGCCGTCGATAGTTGGTTTGGTTGGTTTCAAGGCTAAATCGTATTGGATATGCCGCCAGTTGTCTTCACCGTAATGCTGTTTGTCTTTTGCCGACGTGTCTTGTGCGTACGATTTATGACCCGATTGCACCATGTTGAAATCTAGCCACGGCTCATTATGGAACCACTCCGTAGAGGAAGAACGTCCGCGCGGATGGAACGTAATGAGATGGGTTGAATCAAGTTGATTAATGGTGTTGCCAATCGTTTTCCAGACTTCCAGCGAGTCGTTGCCTTTGATGTCGCCCCCGTCCAGCCAGATGATGTTTGGCCGGTTCTTGTAGCGATTGGCAATGAAATCGGCATAAGCTTTGGCGCGCTCCTGATTGACGCGCTTACTTTTTACATTGTTGCCCCAAAGTGGTACAAGTGCCATGTAAATCCCTTTTTCGGCCGCTTTATCGACCACAAAATCAACGTGATCCCAGAAATCGTACTGCGTTGAATCGGTAAACGAACTCCCCTCCGTTAGTTTGGGCGTGGCAATATTTTTACCAACCAATGCAGAATCGCCGTAAACGTTAGTGGCACCTAACGTATGAAGCACCATTACCTGAACCACATTGAAGCCTTTTTGCTTCCGGTTTTCCAGATACGTTTCGGCTTCTTCACGGTTTAATCGAGTAAATAACAGCCAGCCCGTATCACCCAGCCAGAAAAATGGTTTGTTGTCGCCCTGCGCCACAAAGCGATTATTATCGGAAACCTTCAATTGGTTTGGATCGGTTTCGTCAGCCTTTTTTTCGGATGTACAAGCCCAAAAAGTAGCTAGAAAGAAGACAAAGCTTAAGGCTCGGTAAAAACTACAAATTCGCATGTACAAAGAATGCGTTTTTTTAGTGTTGCATTCTGTATGATTTTTTCGATGGATTGTATGATTTTATCAGCCATGTATTTTTCTGAAATGGCCCATAGTTATGGTCATTCGGATAGGTTCTCAGCTTATTTACCCCTAAATCCCCTGAAGGGGACTTTGTTCAAATGCGAGCAAAGTTCCCTTCAGGGGATTTAGGGGTGTTCGTGTGTGAAAACTATCTGTACACAGCCTAATACCCCGGATTTTGCGTGATAGCTTCGTTTTGAGTCCGTACAATTTGCGGAATGGGCCACAGCAATTTCGTCTGGCTGATAGCTTTGCCTTTTGCCGTCAGTACGGTAATGGCGCGGTTCGTACGCTTCAGATCGAACCAGCGATTGAACTCAATTGCCAACTCTACCCGACGTTCGTGTTCGATGGCTAAATCGAGTGTAGCATATTTGGCTGATGGATACGTAGCGTCGCCGAATTTAGGAAGTTTAGAACGAGTCCGAACCAGATTTAGGTACGTAGCGTCGCCGGTCGCTTCAGTCAGAAGCAGTAGCGCGTCGGCATAACGTAGTATCATGAAGTTGTTGTTAGACAATGGGTTGCCGCCAACCTGTGTCGCTTTTGTATCGGTCCATTTGATGGTATATTTCTGCGCAACATACGTACCAGCGTTGTTGTAGCCCGGTGCAATTGACAAATCCCGACGAGGGTCGTTCGCTTCGTATTCGTTAAACAGATCGTCGGTTACCTGATTCATACCACCGCCGTAGAAGCCCAGCGTATTGGTATTTGGGTAAAAGAATTGATAGTAACGGCTATAGGGTGCCGACGCATTTCCGCCCAGAAACTGAACCTCAAAAATCGATTCTTTCGTATTTTTCACACTTGGCCCCCACAAATCGGCATAGTTAGGGAGCAACGAATATTGATTACTATCATACAGACTTTTTAGTACTGTAGCCGCCGATGTTTTGTCGCCCAGAGTAAGGTAAACCTTTCCCAAAAGCAGTTGAGCGGCCCCTTTCGATGCCCGACCCGCCATTGTAACCGCCGATGCCAGTGGAAGCTTATCAACGGCAAACTGGAGGTCTTTTTTGATCTGATCATAGATGGCAGTTTGTGGCGAACGTAGCACCGCATAACTCTGCTCACCAGTTAACGGAGTGGTTACGAGCGGCACATCGCCCCAGAGCTGAACCATGTTAAAATAGTATAATCCACGAAGGAACATCATCTGCGCTTTCACGCCGTCTTTATACGTAGCGTCGAGGGTTGCGCCTTCAATTTTATCGAGTACAATGTTGGCGTTGAAAATGGCTTTGTAATATTCCTGCCAGAACTGATACACCATCGTATTCGACGTAGCGAGGCTGTAATCTTTAAATTGCCATTTATCGGCCTGAATTCCCGAAATGTTGAACATAATGGCGTTATCGCTCATTTGCTCGTTGGCGTACGAAACCGCACCTTCGGGATGATAAATTGTGTAGAGCGACGCATAGGCTGCGTTGACGGCCAGCTCGAAATCGTCTCTCGACCGGAAGTTATCGGCCGTTGGGTTAGAGAGGGGCTTCAGTTCCAGAAATGATTCTTTGCAACCCGTTGCTAACAGGCCAACGCAAAGAAGTGTAAGAAGTGATTTTATGGTTTTCATCGGATTAAAGAGCGAATGAGTGAATGAGCGAAAGAGTGCCATAATGGACAAATACGACTAAATTCACTACGTTAATTCAAGTTTTTCTAAGCGTATCAGATCGTTAAAAATCAAGCTTTAAGCCCATCGTAACAACGCGAGGTAACGGATACGAACCGTAATCCACACCGATGAAAGCTCCGTTTGGCGCGTTCCCTGATGCATTCAACCCATTGCCGCCACTGCTGAAACTACTTGCGCCATAGGTCGTATTTTCTGGGTCATAATTGGTATACGAACTCCACAGATACACGTTCTCGGCATTCACATACACACGGGCAATTTTGAAGGGTGTTTTGCTCATCAGACTCGTTGGAA
The DNA here is from genome assembly GCF_054776875.1 of Spirosoma daeguense. Classification (NCBI taxonomy): domain Bacteria; kingdom Pseudomonadati; phylum Bacteroidota; class Cytophagia; order Cytophagales; family Cytophagaceae; genus Spirosoma; species Spirosoma daeguense. The sequence continues at coordinate 256,193 of NZ_BAAHBF010000006.1, read as the reverse complement.
GCGTATACGAAATGCGGATGTTTTTCAGGCGGGTAAAGGATGCGTCTTCAACCCACATGCTATGAAACTGATCCTGCAAACCGGTCAGGCCCAACGTAGCGCGGAAGTGCTTGCCATCGCCCGGATTAGCTTCTGACCGCCAACGATTATCGACGCTGGTAAACATGTTACGTCCGTTGTTCCAGAAGCCCAGATAACGGAAATTCTGATTCACAATTTCGCCACCGTAGGCACCTTGCAGGAAGAACGAAAAATCGAAGCCTTTCCAGGAAAATGAGTTTGTAATACCGGCCATAAAATCAGGCTGAAAATTGCCGAGACTGGTACGATCATCGACCGTAATTTTACCGTCGCCGTTCACATCGCGGATAATTGGATCGCCGGGTTTGGTAGTGCTGTAGTGCGGATAGGCATCAACGGCAGCCTGATTTTTAAATACGCCATCCACTACGTAGCCAAAGTAGTTCGAAATTGGCTGACCTACTTCGGTTTTCACTGCTACTACGTAATCCGTATAAATAATCGGCGCATTGCCGGGGCCTAACTGGAGTACTTTGTTGCGGTTGAGACTGAAATTGAAATCGGTGGTCCAGACGAGTTTGCCCGTTGTATTTTTCGTGTTCAGATTCAACTCGATACCCTGATTCCGCATCCGGCCGATGTTGGTCAACTGAGTCGAGAAACCGGAAATGTCGGGCACTGGTACATTCAACAGCATGTCGCGGGTAATGGAACTGTAATATTCAGCCGACAGCCCAATCCGGTCGCCCAGCAATCTGACATCCAGGCCAATATTCAATTGTCCAGTACGTTCCCATTTCAAGCCCGTATTCGCAATATTGCCAATTGCCAGCCCCGATGCGAGGGTTGCGCCTGATACGTAATTTGATGCATTCAGTAGACTAATTGCCCCGTAGTTTGGAATCTGATTATTTCCGGCAATACCATAGCTGGCCCGTATTTTTAGGCTGTTAATCAGTTTGATATTCTTCATGAAATTCTCGTCTGAAATCAACCAGCCTGCCGATACCGACGGGAAATAACCCCAGCGTGTGTCGGTTCCGAAGCGAGAGCTACCATCCCGACGAATGGCACCGGTCAGGAAATATTTGTTCTGGAAATTGTACTGAGCACGAGCCAGATACGAAATCATAGCCCATTCAGAAGCCGTACTGGAGCCGCTTGTTACCACACCCGCGTTGAGGGTTTCAACCAGATCATTAGGGAAACTTCCCGACGTAACAGTAGCAAATTCGTCGCGCTGTTGTTGTACCGAATAACCGGCCAATACGTTCAGATTATGGTCGCCAAACTGCTTGTCATACGTCAGCGTATTTTCCGACAGCCAGTTCAGCATGTACGATGTTTGAACATTTCCTTCGGCTGGTAGTAAACTCGAGTAGCCATAGCCTTGATTTTTAACCCGATACGAGTTCAGACGGGTATTGAACAGGTTGCCGCTGATGCTTGTCCGAAACTTCAGGTCGTCGGTGATATAGTACTCGGCAAAAGCCGTTGCCAACGTATTGAATGATTTATTCTGCTTATGATAAAAACGAGTGAGCGAATACGGATGCCAGAGATTTAAGTCATTGTAGGCGAGGTATTTATTCCAGACTGAATTGGGGTCGCGATAACCGAGATTACCGTTTTCGTTGTAGACCGGAAAAATTGGGTCACTTTGTTGAGCAAGGCTAATTACGTCGCTTTTTCCCTGCGTACCTTCAGTACGGTCGAAGATGGTTGTTGCGCCCAGATTCAAGCCAAGGCTGAATTTATCCGACACTTTATGCTTGATATTGGTACGTAGCGATAGTCGTTTGTAGTAGTTCTGATCCAGAACTGCCTGCTGATCGAGGTAAGCGCCTGAAAAGAGGAATTGTGTTTTTTCCGTGCCTCCCGAAACCGACAATTGCGCATTATGTGAGGGCGCTACGCGAAACATAACATCCTGCCAGTCAGTGCCATTGCCAAACTGTTGCGGGTTGGTAATGAACTCGTCGGGAATCCGGTAAGCGGCTGTACGAACACTGTTGGGGTCCGTTGCTTTATTTACGGCTGGATTCAGATCGACCCAGGCGTTGTTGTGTGCATCGACGTAGTAATTAATCCACTGCTGGGCATTCATGAGAGGCACTTTTCGAGTAACTTCCTGAATACCATATTCATATCCTGCACTGATGTTTGTTTTACCAACTTTACCCAGCTTAGTTGTTACCAGCACAACCCCGTTGGCACCCCGCGAACCATAAATAGCTGCCGACGATGCATCTTTCAATACGTCGACCGACTCAATATCCTGTGGGTTAATCAGATTGAGGTTAAAGTTTTCAAGCGGAACGCCATCCACAACGAATAGGGGAGTCGTTCCTGCCGTAATCGAGCTTACTCCCCGAATTCTGATTATGGGCGAAACACCCGGTGCACCTTGTCCTTGTGTAATGTTTACGCCAGCTACTTTACCCGCCAGCGATTGTGCTACGTTGCTAAACGAGCGGTCTTTAAATTCACCAAAACCAATCGAAGAAACGGCTCCGGTGATGGCGCGTTTACTTTGCGTACCGTAACCAACTACCACTACTTCATTCAGCGTTTTGTTGGAGGGCTGCATCGCTACGTCAATTACAGACCGATTGCTAACCGGAACTTCCTGTGTTTCGAAACTAATGGAGCTAAATACTAACACCGCATTTTCAGGAGCCGAAATCGTGAATTGGCCATCCTGATTCGATATCGTTCCGGTTGTTGCCGACTTCACCACCACTGATGCGCCCGGTAAGGGTTTGCCTGCCTCATCGGTAATTTTACCGCTTATCGAAACTGATCTTCCTTGCCCAATTGCCTGAGCAAAAGAAAAACAAAGCAAAAGGAAGGCTATAGAAAATAGCCGCAATCGCTGTAAAGTTAGAATTGGATACATACAGGTAGATTTATTCGTAAACAAAGATGGGAATCACGAAAAATTGCTAAAAAATATACGTAAATGTACGTATTTCTGCTGATCCTAGCTCTCCTGTACTCTCCTGTATTTTCTGTTATTTAATTTCTATTTGTTTCTTTTACTTTTTTATTTTTATGTTTTTCTATCAAGAAAGTTCGATTTTTGAATTGGAACTTATAGTATTGGTATGTGTTGTTTACGGTTTTTATCAATCGTTTCGATCACGTATAGGCTTTGTATATGAACCGAAACTAACACGAACCAGCATAACGACATGAACGTAACGAGCATCGATTACGGTGTAGTGGATACGTAGTATAGACGAATTTTGGGGAGTTTTGAACAAGTTAGTATACAGATCAAATTCGATACATATACCAACCCTTTACATTATACAGAAGCATAGCTAACCGTTAGTAAAGATCAGTATATCGATGTGCTATCTAATTGGAAAGAATTGGTAGGATATTTGAAATGAGTTATTTATTTCTATTGCTTTCTTTTCCAAGATCCCTCTCAAAGGTTTTAAAATCTTTTCCCCGTAAATCAATAATTTGGCTCTAACTGAATAGGAATTCACTATTTGCTTCATGATTTATTAAAGCTAAAATTACAGTGATAGTCTGCTCTTTTATGTTCCCTTCACATTTTACTAAGCGAACTCCAATGTCATCCTGCTCCAGTAATTTTATTGGTTTTAAAACATTGATAGATTTTCTCCGATAATCATTTTCTGCTTGAATTTTTTGTCCATTCGCATTACAAATAGCTAAATCAGATTTAAGCAAGCGAAGTCGAAGAAAAAAGAGTCATTAATCCCACAATTGTGGTTTTCATAATTAAAATTAAGATTGTACTTAGCAAGCAAAAGTTAGCTTAAGGAATGTTTGACTTGTGGTAGAAGGCTGGTAAACGTACATCAGACCCGTCTAACCGGGCGTTTCCTTTGTCAACTACACCTGCTAATTCAAGCTTAGACATGCATTGTAAGATGGGCAATATATCAACCAAAATCCGAAAAATAGAAACCTAAGCTCAAAGGCAGGAGTTTTTGACTTGTCAATCGAAGTCGACTAATGAGCCATAAAGCTGCCTGTCGGAGACTTACAACCTATCGCACGGAACCCAGCTCACAAGCACGGCTTTTTGGTAACACCCAACATATAGTTTGATGGAAAAAGTGGAATATGAGACGGTCTTATGTGGGTAACGATCTATTTCTATTTTGCCTAGCCAGATGACTATGAGCAATATTTAAAACTGTCAATTTTGTTCAAACAGGTTCTATGTTTACTACAAAGCTCACGAAGTGAATTTACCTGACAAATTCTGCGAAAAACGTAGCACTCTTTGCAGCTTTAAACGTTAAATGCTTTTCGTACTTACATGAATTTTGACCTGATTGCCCCGGTTTATGACATATTGGCGACGCTTGTTTTTGGCCGACGGCTGCTGCGGGCACAGGTTGTATGGCTTACTCAAATTCCGGCCAATGCATCGGTGCTTATTGTTGGCGGAGGAACTGGTTGGTTGCTGGAACAGGTGCTGAAACGCTGCCAGCCTAAACGGGTTGTATACCTCGAAAAATCACAAAAAATGATTGATCTGGCCACGCAACGGATGGCGAAACGTAAGTTGCTTGGCCGGGTTGAATTTAGGGTAGGAGATGAGTTGTTGCTCAGCGCAGATGAACGTTTTAACGTAGTAATGACCCCGTTTGTACTCGACCTGTTTACGGAGAATACGCTACGTAGTCGGTTCATTCCTCAACTCAGGAATGTACTGAAAACGGATAGCTATTGGTTCGTAACAGATTTTGTGCGGCCTCTGGTTTGGTGGCAGAAACTATTGCTCTGGTTGATGCTGCGATTCTTTCGTACAACGGCCCATATCGAAGCAAAGCAACTGGCCGACTGGCAAAAACTACTTACTGAAACAGAACTAAAGTTACTACTACGTAGCGCACAGGTGAGCGGCATGGTTTCGTCCGAAGTATGGATTTTACAGAGTGAAACCCCAGTTTAGTCATCCTACTTATTTAAGCGATTGTATTTTTTTAATACGTAACGCAATCGGTCGTGAGGCAGGGCATAAACTTTGTTATGATCAATACCTTCCATTGTTTCGGCAGAAACTAGCGCATTGATAATGGCCTCTTCGGTGGCTTCAACAGTTACCTTAAATACTGGATCAAGGCTCGATTTGTCGAAGGCTTTATACGTAGTAACTTTTGTAATGGGGTCTGTTTGAGTTGATTGTGTTGAAAAAGCTAGGAAAATATCGCCGGAGCTATTGGTACCATACGTACCGGTGCGGGCAATGCCCATCGTAACGCGTTTGGCAACTAGATTCAATTGCGACGAAACAAGTGGTGCATCTGTACCTACAATGGCAATTATCGACCCATCTTTTTCATTAACCACCGGCGTCAAATCGCTGATTTCCTGCCCTATGGGTGAACCCGCAATGAGAAGATCAGCACGTCGCCCAAAGTTCGCCTGAACCAATACGCCCACTGTATACGACTGATTACCAATTTTGAAAATGCGCGACGACGTACCAGTACCTCCCTTGAAACCATAACAGATCATCCCCGTTCCGCCACCAACATTACCCTCCTGAACCGAGCCCGACGTAGCACCGTTCAGCGCCGACGTAACGTGGTCTTTCTGGATATGTAAACCGTTGATGTCATTCAGTGCACCATCCCAGGTTTCGCCGACAAGAGGAAGGCCAAACGAAAAGTCAAGCGCACTTTTTGACTTGAACTGCTGATAGCACCAGGCTCCAATAGCATCACGAACTACACCCACACTGTTGGTATTGGTAATGCCAATAGGGCCAAATCCCGATCCATAATCATGGACGTAAGAAATTCCGGTCATTTCACCATCGCCATTGAAAATGAAATAACCTGCCGGGTAAGTTTTATCCGTCTTTCCTGTAGGCATCACCACCGTAACTCCTGTTCGGATAGGCCCATTACCTACCTTCCAAACGCCTTCGCCCTCAATTAGCGTCGTATACCCAACCAGCACGCCTGGTATATCAGTAATTGCGTTGAATTTACCCGGCTCCCCATTAAAAGGAACGCCTAAGTCACGCGCTCTCGATTTTTTGGGTTGCGCTATACCAGTTGATACGTTAAAAAGCAGAGCAATAAGCAGATAACGCATAGTGTGGACGGAGATTGTTAGCCTTCAATAAGGCGACGTAGTGCTTTTTGCAAGGCGGGTTTGTCGCTCACATCATACCATTCTTCGCTGCCAATATTCAGCCACTGACCATCGCGACGGGGTCGTTTGGAAAGTGCTTCCTCCGGATCGTAATCGTACTTATAAACTTGAGACATAATCTGTTGTAATGACGACCAGGGCACTGTTCGTGTACGCTCCTGACGATTTAAGGTCGTGTTGAGCGTGACACTACGTTCGGCAAAAGAAGCTGTCAAATGAAGTTCGGTATCAGTCCGGCGACTGTTTAAATCCAGAAATGTTAACCGAAAAGGGTGCTCGCGCCCAATGGCTTCATAGGACGCCTGTATTAATTCCTGCGTCAGATATTGCCATTGATCAGCATTGGCAGGCGTTCCCTGCTGCTCATCTTTGCCCGAACTATCGAGCGTAATTTCCCAGAAATCATCGTCTTCGCCCAGTTCATCTTCATTGAGCGATTGAAGGCGGGTTTTCGTAACTAACGTAGTGATTGTGTCCAGCCATGTTTTGGGTAATACGCCCGACCAACTGAAATCATCGTCGCGGGTGTATCCTTCGGCAATCAGCTCGTCATCATCAATATCGTCGCGGTCGGGATACGTAATGGCTAAATCTACCTGTATGGCAGACGAACCCGAAGGTGTCATTGCAAGTGTGTAGAAATAAGCGTAAGGTGCTGGCAATGAGCGAGCTGTCTGGTAGCGAATCTGGAGACGTTTAAATGCCATACGTTATGTGCAGTGCAAAATCGGAACTACGTAAAAATAGCAGCTTCGGTAGCTTTTCGGTCGATTTTTCCCGTAGCCGTTTCTACAAAGGTACTACGTAACAAAATGGTTTCTTTCGGAACGGCATACGGACCGATGCGATTTCGTATGACGTTGGCAATACTGGCCTTGTCAATATGGTCAATTGTGGATGAGGACGGAACTTCGTAAACAGCCGTAATCCGTTGGCCCAGTACGTTGTCTGGTCGACCAAGAATCAGCACCCGCCACGATAAACCGGCCTGACGTAGTACGTCGCTGATGATCTGTTCAACCTGTTCTGGCTGGATTTTTACGCCACCACTATTAATAATTGTATCGGCACGACCCAGCAATCGAAAGTGCGTATTGTCGATTAATTCCACTACGTCGTTGGTCTGAACAAGCTCCAAATTTGTAGCTGCCGACCGGATGTGCAGACAGCTACGTTCGTCGGTGCCCAGTTCAACTCCGTTGAGAGCGGTAAATATGTTTGTTGCAGAAGGGCCGTTTAGCCGACGTAGTGCAATATGTGACACCGTTTCGGTCATACCGTATGTAGCATAAACAGGCGATGTAATCACCTGTAACGCTTCTTCAAGTGCCGGACTTGTGGCCGCACCACCCACGATAATCGCACGCATACCGTTCAGAATCGGTACTTTTTCGGGAGAATCGTTCAGAATGGTTTGCAACTGAAGCGGAACCAGTGCTGTAAATCGAAATAAGGTATCCGCCACATCAAAACTCACCAATGGATTACTGGCTGGTTCAATTATGACCATTGGCAAGCCTAGTTCAAGCCCTCGAACAAGCATCATAACACCTGCTACGTAGTGAATATTGAGGCAAACCAGTGACGTATCATTGGCTTGTAAACCAAGGGTTTGGCCGGTTAAGTGAGCACTGGCTTTCATCTGCGCACGGGAAAGCAGAATTGGCTTGGGTGTGCCGGTTGAGCCAGACGTATGAAGTGTAAAAGTTGATTGCTTGCTTAGCCAGGCATGGCAAAACGCCAGCGCATCGGCTTCATACGGAGTTTGGGGTAAAGGCCACTTATCGGGCGAAGAAGGTAAAAGTAACATGGGTTTGGGGCAGGGATGGCATAGAGTGCAAGGATTGAATGAATACCACGCGTCATCCCTGCCCTTTGTCCCATGCCTAGTTATGTATGCGCAACGTACCGGCGGTCAGATTAGAATCGATGGTGTAAACAGAAAGCGGTTTTGCGGCCGGACCAGCTATGACTTTACCCGAAGCATCAAAACGGGATAAGTCAAGTGCGCAGTAAAATTCATTCTGGGCTGCCCGGTAAACGAGCCGGGTTCCTTCGTGCGTACATTTAGACGAAACGGCCAAAAATTTGCCATCGTTCGTTTGGGCAACCAACACGTTATTAACCACCACATAGCCGCCTTTGGTTGCTAAATTCTGGTTGGCGTTGTCGTCGAGACGTAGTGTAAAGTCAACTTTCTGGATAGCCTCACCTTCTACCGTCGGATTTTCTTCCCAGGCGCAACCAGAGGCAGATTGCGTTAATAGAAAAGCGCCGATGCTGGTGCCAAGAAGGCGGAAAAAGGTATGCCGGGGCATAACCGGCTGTTCGTTGGAGGAATATATGGTTTCCATGGCGGTTTTCGCGTATTTTTGTGGCTCTGTACCGAAACTCGGTATAAATATGCGTTATTTTTTGTCATTCAACGACAGTGAACCACTACGTTCGCCGGGCGGTTACCCCAATTAACAGTTATGGAAGAAGCGAAAGTTTTTATCAACCCGATTTCGCCAGATAAAGTAGCGGATGCGCCGGGATTACTGGAATATGCGCACACAGCCGGTGGGGCTGTAATCCGGCCCGAAGATAAAGGTAAAATTACGGGTCGTGCGGTTGCCGCCATGCGTGAGCAAACGGATATGCAGCTTAGCCAGCTTTATAAGCAGATGCAGTTGCTGGCCGAGCAAGCCACGGCAATACGGCACCGGGTCGAAATATCGGAGCGGATTTATGCCGCACAGATGAGTTTTGAACCCGTAGTAGGTCACACGTATCATTTTTATACCCGCAAAAATGGTCAGGACGTACTGTCGATGGTTGGGCCAACCGAATGGGGACGCATATTTCCGTTCGAACGTTGTCTTGCCACCGTCCGGATGATGGCCGACCACACCTGGGATGTGCAGTATCACGAAGTTTCATATAATGAGTGAAAGAGTGAAAGAGCAAAAGAGCGCGTTGAATGAGAGGCTCTTTCACTCTTTCACTCTTTCGCACTTTCTTTCTTTAAAATATGCAAAGTAATTACCCCTGGCAAACCATTAAAGAATATCAGGAAATCCTGTTTAGTTATTACGACGGTATTGCCAAAATCAGTATCAATCGACCTCATAAACGAAATGCCTTTACGCCCCAGACCGTAAAGGAAATGTCGGAAGCAATGGAAATTGCCCGGCAAGACGAGCGCGTTGGCGTTGTTATTCTGACTGGCGAAGGTGGCGAAGCGTTCTGCTCCGGTGGCGATCAATCGGTGCGTGGCCATGGCGGTTACGTTGGCGAAGATAAAGTGCCCCGTTTGAACGTACTGGATTTACAAATGCAGATTCGGCGGATTCCGAAGCCAGTGGTGGCGATGGTAGCCGGTTATGCCATTGGTGGCGGACACGTATTACACGTAGTATGCGACCTGTCGATTGCTGCTGAAAACGCTCGTTTCGGTCAGACTGGCCCTAAAGTGGGTTCGTTCGACGGTGGATTTGGTGCCAGCTATCTGGCGCGGGTTGTTGGTCAGAAAAAAGCCCGCGAAATCTGGTTCCTCTGCGATCAATATGATGCTCGGGAAGCTCTGGATATGGGACTGGTCAATAAAGTTGTACCGCTCGAACAGCTCGAAGAGACAACAATTGCGTGGTGTCGGAAAATGCTGGAAAAGAGTCCTATTGCGCTACGTATGCTCAAAGCATCGTTCAACGCCGAACTTGATGGACAAGCTGGTATTCAGCAACTGGCGGGCGATGCTACGTTATTGTATTATCTGTCGGAAGAAGCGAAAGAAGGAAAAGATGCCTTTCTGGAAAAACGGAAACCTGATTTCAGTAAGTTTCCAAAATTTCCGTAGTTAGAACTCATATTATAATTAATTGAACTAGGTTTCATGGGCGATAAATACGTATTTGCCCGATGAAACCTAGTTCATTTTATAGGTACTACAGGTAGTCACTTTGTGTTTTTTTAGACACTTTATTGAAGGGCTGATTTTCTATTTTTTTGAACTTGTATCTATTTTTTATAACAGACAAGCCATTTGGCCTGCTTCGAAAGTAAACCAACGAGTTCATCAAACGGATTGGTGGACTCGGTCGTGTGGTTAACTAAGCTATATGCTATGGGAGTAATCATAAGTAGGGTGCTGCCCATAGTAGCTATAGTTATTTGTTTTATCTGTTCCTCCGTAAAAGCTCAAAATGTCCCTATTCCGCAAGAACTGAAACAACAGTTGCGTGTTGCTGAGGCTCACTTGCTGGCATTTAGGAATGATAGCGCAATTGCCATCACGGGAAAGTTGCTGAAAACAATAAACGCGAGAAATCGGGTTGATAGTCCTTTTGGGATTCAGACAGAGTTGATCGAAGCGATGGCCTACGAAAACGATGAAAAGGGCGACCTCGCTTTGAATAAATTGCTACGTGTAGAGCAGCAGAGCAAGAAAAAAGGTCTTAGAGAGATCCATGCCAGAACCTGTCTGGCACTGGCTTTATTATATGAAAAGAATGGCCGGAAAGCAAGCAGTAATGACCAACTGAAGTTGGCTAAGGCCGACATTGATCGCTACGGGTTAGATTCGATATTTCCGTATTACGCTATCCGAAAGGCTTCATGGGAACGTTTGTTTGGGACCAACGCTACCGCCCTTTATTTTGCCTGGTCGGCGCTGAATTCAGCAACGAAATACAAGTTAGTTTTTGAGGAAGCAGTTAGTCATATGCTTCTGAATATGTTATTGCCTAAATCGGCCTTAGCTGAACGGATGCGCCACAGTCAGGCTGGTGTTAAACTTTATCAGCAATTGGGCGATCACACGGGCACGAGTTATATGTTTGGCGCCATTGCCAGCCTTTATTTTCAACAAAAGCACGTTAGGCAGGCTCTGGCCTATAATGATTCCACTATTATTTCGGCCAATCGGGCCATTGCCGAAGGGAATGAACAGCATGTAAGCATTGCGGGAGTATATCGATTTCGCAGCGAGATTTACAAACAGATGGGCTTGTTAGATTCAGCTATGATAAACCTTCAAAAAGGGTATAAGATGGAGCTGGATTTAAAAGAAAAAGATGTTAGGGATAAGATAGCCGAGATCGATGCACGCTATCAGACTAAATATAAAGAACAACTGCTGGAGGAAAATCAATTGGCGTTGCGACTAAAGAGCAACCAGCTCCGATTTTCTATTATAATCGTGTTTCTGGTTTCTGTTTCGGCTATGGTCTTATTGTTCGGGTATCGAAAACAACGGCAGGACAAACGTAAACTGATCGAACAAAACACGCTTATTCATAATCAGGCAACCAAACTCAAGGCACTTGATGCAACCAAGTCCCGCTTTTTTGCCAATGTTTCGCATGAGTTGCGTACGCCACTTGCGTTAATGCTTGGCCCGGTTAGTACATTGTTGAACGAGAATCGACTTACGGCAAAACAAACCAGTCTGTTGCAGTTCGCCCACCGGAGCGGTAAACAGCTCGAACAGTTGGTTACCGATATACTGGATCTGGGCAAAATAGAAATGGGTAAAATGGAGCTGGACAAGAAACCTACCCATATCGCCCCATTTTTTTGCAGTCATTTCGCCCAGTTTGAGTCATTGGCCGAAAGCCGAAACCTGCATTACTCGTTTGTTATAAATGTGCCGGACGATGCATGGGTCAATCTTGATCAGATTAAATGTCGTCAAATCCTGAATAATCTGCTCAGTAATGCGTTCAAGTTTACAACGGCAGGAGGGCACATCACCACTCATTTAGCATTGTCGGATGGTATGCTGCAACTGGACATTGCCGATACTGGCTTGGGTATCCATCCCGACGATTTACCCCATATTTTCGACCGTTATTACCAAACCATGCGGCCCGATAGGTCGGCTGAAGGAGGTACAGGTATCGGGCTGGCACTTTGTCGCGAATATATTCAGTTAATGGATGGTAAAATCGCTGCGACAAGTACCGTTGGAAATGGCTCAACTTTTCATCTGGTTTTTCCGGTTGTGCTCATTGCTGATGCCGACCTTCCTGAAATTGATAAAGAAATTTTCCTGCAAACCGTTAGTGCCTTCGGCAAAGAAGACCCATTACGCGACTTAGCCGAAGGTAAAACGGGGGGAGCTTTGCCGCAAACCACAAAACCCACCATTCTCGTTGTTGAGGATAATACCGATCTACAGGGCTATATCAATCTGATTTTGTCAGAGAAATATCGGGTAGTAACTGCCGAAAATGGAAAAGCTGCATTGGAATATTTACGGGCCGAAAAAACGGAAGTCTCGCTCATTCTCTCCGATTTGATGATGCCTGTGATGGATGGCTACCAACTGCTTGAACAACTCAAATCAGAAGATGCCACTCGTCATATTCCCATTATTATGCTCACTGCCAGAGCTGATGTGCAGGATAAATTGCGGGCGCTACGTATTGGAGTTGACGATTATTTGCTGAAACCCTTTGAGGAGGAAGAACTGCTGGCTCGTATCGAAAATCTGCTAATTAATCGCTCGGCTCGTTTACAGGCCGTTGCCGAAGCATCACAAGCTGAGCCGCTACGTCCTCAGATGTCACAAGCAGACCGGGAATGGCTGGAAACCTTTGAGGAGTATGTACAGATCCATCTTGCCGACCCTACACTTACAGTGCCGGGATTAGCGTATCGATTTGCCATGAGCGAATCGACTTTACTACGTCAGTTGAAACGTCTTACAGGACTTTCGCCTATGCAATACGTGCAAACTGTCAGGCTCGAGAGTGCTCGACGTTTGCTGGAAAAACGTACCTATCAGTCAGTTACTCAACTTGCGGCTCAGGTAGGCTACGATGATGTTCGTTCGTTTTCTCGCAGCTTTCGAACTCGGTTTGGCAAACTACCCTCTGAACTGCTTGCGACCTAAACAAATCCTGCCTGATTAAATGTATTTATTTAAGCAGGCAGGAGCAGGAACGTAGCAACTAACTATTGAATGCGCTCAAACTTCCAGAGCTGGCCCGAAACGTTTTGGCACGTATTCAAAAAAGCATTGCCGTTTTTAATACCCTTCATTTGGTTACCTTCCAGGCAGTGATCCTTACCTTGAAACAGCGTACTTAAGCGGTAAAAATTTCCTGAAGGTTCCAGCTTCCAAAGTTGCCCGGTAACATTCTTACAAGGCATCATAAACGCAACTCCGTCTTTTACGTTGCTGGATTTTTGATTGCCTTCAAGGCATTCGTTTTCACCACGATCCATTGTTTTTAAGCGGTAGTAGCCCTGCTTTCCCGGTTCTGCTACAACCTTCCAGCGTTGGCCCGTTGCTCCTTTTTGTGGCGACATAAACGCTGATCCGTTCATGGTTGGGCTAGCAGATCCATTGCCTTCTAATGATTCGCCATCGCCCCGAAACTGGGTTTTCAGCAGATAATATCCTTTGTAATTAGGATCGAACTGTGCTTGTAAATTTGAAAGACTAATTGCTACAAAAAGAGGAGCGAGGAGCAATCGGGAAAATTTCATTGAGGGAATAAGTTAAATAAAAATTAGTGCTTACTCTGATTCGGGATTTTCAGCTTTCTCCCGTTGTTGATCTGGTGGGCTTGTCAACAACGCTGCAAACATCCGCCAGCTCAAGGGACTTTTTCCGTCAATTGTGTCGCTTTTTCCGTCAAATCATTGTCGTTTTGATGAAAATGGATGAAAGAATACTCATTCCAAAGCGTTTTTCATTAGATCACCTGTGTAAGGCAATAGGTTGACCTTTACCAGAATAATGCAAACAGCTTCTAAAGAAGATCGTGATCAATAAAGTAGTGGGTTGAATCTCTATTCTTTTGGTACTGATCAGGTGGAAGATTGGCGGTGTAGACCGACTTTTTTAGCCCTACTGCCTATATTTGTGTCAATATATTCCTGAAAACGTACAATACGTAGCGTTTTTAAGGAAACTAGTTAATTAGTCGACATGCGCATCTGGCAACATCGAACATACGGGAATTTAATAGGCTGGTGTATCGGACTTTTTCTGTTGGTGCAGGGATGTACGAGCGTTGACAAACCCGCCGAAATTGCGCAACTCGACGATCAACTGCCGGAATCTATCGACTTTAATCGACATGTAAAGCCAATTTTATCGGACAAGTGCTTTTTCTGTCATGGACCTGATAAAGCCAGCCAGAAAGGCGGGTTGGAACTGGCAACGGCCGAAGGAGCGTATGCCGCTCTGAAAAAGTCGAAGGGTAAGCACGCCATCGTGCCCGGCGATCTGGGCGAAAGTGAAGTATATCATCGGCTCATTGCTACCGAACCCGATGTGATGATGCCCCCGCCATCGTCGAACCGTTTTCTGACGCCTTACGAAAAAGCGGTGTTGATGAAATGGATTGAACAGGGCGCTACGTATAAACCGCACTGGGCACTTATCAAACCCGAAATTGCTACGTTACCCACGGTGAAAAACACAAGCTGGCCCAAAAATCCTATCGATTTTTTTGTGTTGAGTTCGCTGGAAAAAGCTGGCCTTAAACCATCGCCCGAAGCCGATAAAGAAACGTTGCTACGTCGGGTTACGCTTGACCTAACAGGCTTACCGCCAACCGTTGAGGGGATCGACGCGTTTCTGGCCGACCGTTCGCCCAAAGCCTATGAGAACGTAGTAAACCGATTGCTTAATTCTCCGCATTACGGCGAAAAAATGGCCGTCGACTGGCTCGACGTATCCCGCTTTGCCGATACGCACGGCTATACCGTTGATCGGTACAGACCTATGTGGCCCTGGCGCGACTGGGTCATAAAGGCGTTTAATCAGAATATGCCGTTCGACCAGTTCACGACCTGGCAACTGGCGGGCGATATGTTACCCAAAGCCACAAAAGAACAGCGACTGGCGACGGCGTTCAACCGGAATCATGCGCAAAATATGGAAGGGGGTATTGTGAATGAGGAGTTTAGGGTAGAATATGTTGCTGATCGGACCAACACTGTAGGGACGGCATTTCTGGGGTTGACCGTAGAATGCGCCCGCTGTCATGACCATAAATTCGATCCGATTTCGCAGAAGGATTATTACTCGCTCTTTGCCTTTTTTAATAACGTTGACGAAGCCGGACAGATTTCCTGGGATAATTCGATGCCCGTGCCCACCATGCTGCTGACTGAGTCTAAACAGGATAGTTTGTTGAACTTTCTGGATGGTCAGATTCGGGTTAGTGAGGCCGCACTACGTAGTACTGCCGAACAGGAAAAAGCTGCTTTTGAAAACTGGCAGATTTCGGGAGGTAAAAACCCGACGTTTGATTTACAGAAAGGTTTACAGGCGCATTATACGTTTGATGGACTGGTGAATGGGCAGTTTGTGAACAAGGCTTCGGCGAAGGACAAAGGCGTAGTCGAAGAGCCTAAATTGGTAGCTGGAAAGGTAGGTAAGGCGTTTCAATCGAACGGTGACGACGTATTAAAACTGGGCAAAGTTGGCATTTTCGACCGGGCGCAACCGTTTTCGGTCGGGCTGTGGGTGAATATTCCGAAAGAGCTAAATAAAGGCGTAATTGCTCACAAAGGGATGGGCGATATTCTGTATAATTTCCGGGGCTATTTTCTGAATCTGCGCGATGGTCGGGCCGAATTGCTGATGGCGCACACGTGGCCCTATAACAGTATTGTTCGCGTAAGTCGTCAGGTACTCCCGAAACAGAAATGGGTGCATCTGATGATGACTTATGACGGTTCCAGCAAAGCCAGTGGCCTCCGGCTTTTTGTGGATGGGCGAGAGACGCAAATGGTTACTGAAAAAGATAATCTCTATAAAGACATTCTGCTCAGCAAGGAAAATCTGATTGGCAATGAACAACCGGGTTTGCAACTCGGGGCCGATATGCGCGGAGCTGGATTCAAAAATGGGCTGATGGATGAACTGGTCATTTACACCCGCGAACTTACCGCACCCGAAGTGGCACAACTGGTTCGAATACAGGGTAATACGAATCCTTTGCCGACCTTTTCTGCCAGTGATTTAACAAAATACTACGTAGCAAATCATTCGAAGACGTATCAGGAGCAAACTGCTACGTTACAGCAACTACGTACCCGTCGAAATCGCTACGTTGAGGACATTCCTGAAATTATGGTGATGGACGAAATGAAAACGCGCCGTCATACCTACCTGCTCAAACGGGGCGTTTATGATGCGCAAGGCCCAGAGGTTCAGCCTGATGTTCCAGCGAGCGTGTTGTCATTTCAAACGTTTCCGAAGAACCGTGTCGGCCTGGCGCAGTGGCTGCTTCATCCCGATAATCCATTGACGGCGCGGGTTATTGTGAATCGGTATTGGCAAAACTATTTTGGGGCTGGACTTCAGAAAAATGCCAATAATTTCGGGAATCAGGGTGGTTTACCATCGCATCCCGAACTGCTCGACTGGCTGGCCGTTACGTTCCGGGAACCGGCAGCAGGACAGTCGCATGGCTGGAACGTAAAAGCGTTACAAAAACTGATTGTACTGTCGGCAACGTATCGCCAGTCATCGCAGGCATCGCCCGAATTACTCCGAAAAGATCCCGATAATACGTTGCTGGCTCGCGGCCCGTCGTTTCGGCTGACGGCTGAAATGGTACGTGACAATGCACTCGCTGCCAGTGGATTGCTGGTACGTCGGATTGGTGGGCCGAGTGTAAAACCCTATCAGCCTGAAGGACTTTGGGCGGTCAATAATGCTGTTTATGAACCTGATACGGGTTCTGGTTTGTACCGACGGAGCTTGTACACCTTCTGGCGACGTACCAATCCTCCGCCGTCAATGAATACGTTCGACGGGCCTTCTCGTAGCTATTGCGTAGTACAACGTCAGAAAACCAGTACACCGTTGCAGGCGCTCGTATTGCTGAATGACCCGCAATTTGTGGAGGCCGCCCGACGGGTTGCCGAACGTAGCGCGATACGTTATTCAACTCCTAAAGAACAGATTCAGTATAGCTATCGACTGCTTACAGCGCATCAACCAATTGCCCGTGAGATGGACGTATTAATGCAGTTGTATCAGTCTGAATATAAGAAGTTTAAACAATCACCCGCGAAAATGGCAGGTTGGCTCAAGGCCGGTACGTATCATGCTCAGAAACAGACTGATTTACCTGCTTTGGCGGCTACAACGGTAGTGGCCAGTGCAATAATGAATTCGGACGCATTTATCACCCGACGTTAGCTTTTTTACGCAATAGTGAAATGAAAGAACAACTGGATCAGGTCATTGCCGATACGTTCAACCGACGGGCTTTTCTTCAAAAAACATCGTTGGGTCTGGGCGCTATGGCGTTGGGTTCGCTCTTGCCCGAAACACTACGTTCGGCTCCATTGAGTGATGGAACTTCTCCACACCGGGCTCCAAAGGCCAAACGGGTAGTTTATCTGTTTCAGAGTGGCGGGCCATCGCAACTGGAAATGTTTGATTACAAGCCGATGCTTACGAAAATGCATGGGCAGGATTTGCCAGCATCGGTACGGAAAGGCCAGCGACTGACCAGCATGAGCGCCCAGCAATCGGCGTTGCCGCTGGTACGTTCGCCCTATGCTTTTCAGCAACACGGTAAAAGCGGAGCCTGGATGAGTGAATTGTTGCCGTATACGAGTCGGGTTGCCGATGAGTTGTGTATCATCAAGTCGATGTACACCGAGCAGATCAATCATGACCCGGCGTTAACGTTTTTTCAAACGGGTAATCAACTGGCAGGGCGGCCCAGTATTGGCTCGTGGGTGAGCTACGGACTTGGTTCGGCCAATCAGAATTTGCCTACGTTTATTGTGCTTGTCTCGAAAAATGCCCCGCAAGATCAGCCATTGTATGCCCGGTTGTGGGGAAATGGTTTTTTGCCGTCCAAACATCAGGGCGTGCAGTTTCGATCCGGTGCCGACCCGGTTCTTTATCTCAACAATCCGGGAGGGTACGCTGGTAACGACCGGCGGGCCATGCTCGATGCACTGAAGCAACTAAATCAGGTGCAGGCCGACCGATTCGGAGATCCTGAAATAGCCAACCGGATTGCCCAATATGAAATGGCGTATCGAATGCAAACATCGGTGCCCGACGTAACAGACTTGTCGAAAGAACCTGATTGGGTATTTGATCTTTACGGCCCCGATGCCAGAAATCCCGGTACGTATGCATCTAACTGCCTGATGGCCCGTCGATTGCTGGAGCGTGATGTACGGTTTGTTCAGTTATATCATCAGGGCTGGGATCAGCATGGAAACCTGCCGTCGGGCTTAACCAAGCAGTGTAAAGCCACCGATCGGGCATCGGCTGCACTGGTTCTCGACCTCAAACAGCGTGGTTTATTAGATGATACCGTAGTTGTTTGGGGTGGTGAGTTTGGCCGGACAAACTACTCACAGGGAAAACTTACCAAAGACAATTACGGTCGCGACCATCATCCGCGTTGCTTCACGATGTGGATGACCGGGGGAGGAGTAAAATCGGGTATTACGTATGGCGAAACCGACGAATTTGGCTACAACGTTGCTAGGAATCCAGTACATGTTCATGATTTTCAGGCCACGTTGCTCCACTTGCTTGGTATCGAACATGAAAAACTAACCTATGAATTTCAGGGTCGTCGGTTCCGGCTGACCGACGTAGCAGGAAAACTGGTAAAAGGAATTCTTGCCTGAATAGAACTTTATCAACAGCGTTAACTATATCGCTGGGTTTACTGTAAAATTGGACGTTCAATAAGAAAACAACGGAATCACTACGCGAAATACGGAGCAGGTACCCGTAGACACCTATTGTTTGCGAAAAGTAATGTATTTTTGGGTGAACCAAATCAACTCGTTTTGATAGTTCGTTCCTTGTTTACTCGCCCGGTTTCACGCGGCCCCTCTCTTTACACGCTGTCTTTCTGGTTATTGTCGGTCAGCAACTTCCTGTTTTCGGCTAGTTTTTCGATGATGATTCCTGAGTTGCCCAACTACCTGACAAAACTGGGTGGTCGGGAATATGTCGGGTTGATAATTGCACTTTTTACATTGACGGCAGGCGTATCGAGACCGTTTAGCGGTAAACTTACCGATACCATTGGGCGGGTGCCGGTAATGGCCTTTGGCTCACTGGTCTGCTTTGTCTGCGGTCTGCTTTATCCCTATCTGATTACGGTGTGGGGATTTCTGACGCTCCGGCTCATTCACGGTTTTTCGACAGGCACAAAACCAACGGCAACCGCAGCCTACGTTGCCGACGTAGTACCAGCCAACCGACGGGGCGAAGCGATGGGTATGCTGGGTTTGTTTACGGCCATGGGTATGTCGCTGGGACCAGCTATCGGGAGTTGGCTGGCAACCGATTTTTCGATGAATGTCATGTTCTGGACGTCGTCGGCTTTCGCGCTTCTTTCCATTGGTATTCTGCTTAGAATGCCCGAAACACTGATCAATAAGCAACCATTTCGGTTCGGTTTACTACGTCTGAAAAAAGCGGAAATTTTTGATAAGCAGGCACTTCCGCCTTTCATTGTTCTGCTACTGCAATCGTTTTCTTCGGGCGTAGTGCTGACGGTTATTTCTGACCTGAGTGCTACGTTGGGCATTGCCAACAAAGGGTTGTTTTTTACCGTCTACACTGTTGCCTCACTGGCGGTTCGACTCGTTTTCAGCCGCACTTCCGACCAGTATGGACGTGTGCCGGTATTGGCTATTTCAACGGCCGTACTGGCGGTGTCGATGGGAATCTTAGTGATAACCGATACTACGTTTCTGTTCTGGACGGCGGCTATTTTCTACGGAATGTCATGGGGAATGAACTCGCCAACGGTACAAGCCTGGACAGCCGATTTAAGCGATGAACATACGCGAGGTCGTGCTATGGCAACCATGTATATTGCGCTGGAAGCTGGTATCGGGCTGGGTGCGGTTGGGGCTGGCTGGATGCTAAATCATGTAGGTGAAGTCGGTATTGAAGCGTCGTTTGGTGCTTCGGGCTTGATGGCGTTAGTAGCTGTGGCGTATCTGGCCTGGTTCTGGCGCAAAGACCCAAAATCCGGAAAACACGTAATGAACGATGCCGATGAAGTGGCTTTGCTTGATAATGATCCCTCATGAATGATCTGGAACCCAAAATCAGACCCCTTGTCGATGTCTTGAATCAGATTGGTATCATTCAAACTTTTTCGAGCTGTGAGGGACACTTTGATACGTTACGTAGCGATGGTTCCACTACGTCACTCGTTGATCGGAGCCACGCTGAAGTTCGATTCGTACCCGCTCCTAATGTAGCATTATCTACGGTAGAACAACTACTGGCTTTTGTACTGACGCGATTTAAAGCAAAACATGGTTTGATTCCGGTAAAAATCAGCGGCTACAAACTCTATACACCCATCGACGAAAAAACGGTTGAAGAAACGTTCGTACTCGAACTACGTCCCTTCAACCGTTTCGATTCGCCCGAACGCAAACGTAGCGACATAGACCGGGCAATCGAGCAAACAACAGAACTGGTAAAGATGTATGAAGTATGATATAGGATGTATAAACTGTAATTGAAAAACATCATATATCATACTTCCTATTTCCTATTTCCTACATCATAATATATACTGGCTCAAATCCCGATTTTTGACTAGCCCGCTCAGTTTTTCGCTGACCAGTTCGCGGGTTACAACCACTTTTGCGTTGGCACCTATTACGTCGGGAATGTCGAACATGAAGTCGTTCATCAGATGACTGAGTACGGTTTGTAATCGACGGGCACCAATATTCTCGACTTCGCCGTTGACTTCGAAGGCAATACGTGCCAGTTCGCGCAGGGCTTCATCCTGAAACGTCAATTCCACATCCTCAGCAGCGAGCATCGCTTCGTATTGCTTCGTTAACGCGTTACGTGGCTCTTTCAGAATATGGTAAAAATCATTTTCCGACAAGCTTTGAAGTTCTACCCGAATCGGGAAACGACCCTGTAACTCAGGGATTAAATCGCTGGGTTTTGCTACGTGGAAGGCACCTGCAGCGATAAACAGAATATGATCGGTATGAATAACGCCGTACTTTGTATTTACGGCGCTGCCTTCAACAATGGGCAGTAAATCGCGCTGAACACCTTCGCGGCTTACGTCGGGGCCACTTCCGTTGCCCGAACGGGCCGACGCTACTTTGTCGATTTCATCGATAAAAATAATACCCGCATCTTCCGCTTTTCGAATCGCTTCTTCTTTTACCTCATCCATATCGATGAGTTTAGCGGCTTCTTCTTCGAGCAGAATTTTTCGGGCTTCGGCAATACTTACCTTGCGCTTTTTACCGCGTTTGGGCATCATATTGCCAAGCATTTCCTGAATATTCATCATCGAAAGATCGTCAACAGCACCGCCCATAACTCCAATATTTGGCGTCTGACTTTGTTGAACGTCAATATCGATTTTGCGGTCGTCCATTTCGCCGGAGCGGATTTTTTCGCGGAACCGTTCGCGCGTCCGTTCGTTCAATTCGGCGTCCGGATCATTTTTTTTCTCGTTCTCGAAGCCTAAATGGCCATTTGCCGATTTAACGGGGGGAATAAGAATGTCCAGTATCGCATCTTCAACTAATTGCTGAGCCTGTTCACGAACGGCTTCTTTGCGGGCCGCACGAACCAGGTTTACTGATTGCTCAACCAGATCGCGAACCATGCTTTCGACATCGCGACCGACGTAGCCAACTTCGGTGAATTTAGAGGCTTCAACTTTAACAAAAGGCGCATTGGCAATTTTAGCGAGCCGTCGGGCAATTTCGGTTTTACCGACGCCCGTTGCACCAATCATCAGAATGTTGTTAGGAGTTATTTCGCGCTGCATGTCTGCCGCACTGTTCATCCGGCGCCAGCGATTTCGCAACGCAATCGCTACGTTACGTTTGGCATCGCCCTGACCAATAATGTACTGGTCTAGTTCGGCAACAATCTGCCGGGGAGTAAGGTCTTTAAGTGATAGGGTCATTGACTCTTGATAGCGTTATGAAACCGACGCTTTAGAGAAAGTAACGCAGGAATTTTAAAATTGTGCCAAAACGTACAGGAAAAGACTTTAAAAAGAGTGCACAATACAACAAATTCCGTTTTATGGAAATGTGATATTTAGCTGAAAATTCGTTTCCAATTACACAAAAAACATTGCTGTAATGAAGAATAAAATAACCTGTTATAGCAGGTTTAGCGCGCTCGAATCGATGAAAGAATAATAGTATTACAACCTTGCCGCGATGGATCGCCCTGATAGGTTATCCAAACGGGTAGGTTCTCTTTCTGGTAATCCTTTGGTACACTATTTTCTAAGCCGTACACTCGGTATTCTTCTTTGTCAATCTGAATAAGCCAGCTAAATCCACAATAGTGCTTCGATGCGTTGAATCGTAGGATGGTGGCGGGCAACTCTTGCGATGAAGCCATTAATGGAGTAGGGGTTGCCGTTTCAGACGCAGTCTGACAACTCCAAAAACTACCGACAGCTACCAGTGTAAAGAATAACTTTTTCATGCTACCAAGACCCACTATAGCACGAAATAGTTGTAGGTATTAACGTTAATTTGTTGACTGTCAGTTGCATGGAAAAAGCGACAACCAGTTTGGTCATCGCTTTAAAAAAATAGTTGCTAATTGACTCAGTAATTACGCCAGTCTGGTAATTCATCGCGAGTAATTACATCATTGTCAAAGTAAACGGATTTTAGCCGGTCGATAGGTTGTTTTTTAATCCAGTCGGAGCCATTCCAGACAGCAAACCACGACCACCACGTATTGAGTCCGCGAATCTGATCGGGTTGGGGGAGGTGGCCTGTCTCGGAAAGAGCAACCAGTTTTTTGCCGTTGAAACGAGTCTGTGTGTCACTCCAGTTATTGTTTAACGTAGCAGTTGGATCACTGTAAATATCAAGACTTACGATGTCAACGTATTGATCGCCGGGATACCATTCCTGAGCCAGCTTGTCCGTACCTGTATACACCCAGATGAGGTTATGGAGTTGATGATGATTTGTCAGACGGTCATGTAAAATTTGCCAGAGTTCCTTTAATGGCTCTGCACCTTTGGCACCCCACCAGAACCAACCACCAGCCGCTTCATGGAGTGGTCGCCAGAGCACAGGTACATCGGCGGCCTGAAATTTCTTCAACTGTTCGGCAATGGCGTCTATATCACGTAGCAAAAGTTTGTACCGTTCGCCCTGTTTGTCTGCCAGCGTATTGGCTAGGTCGAAGGTTGTAGCTCTTGTATAAAAACCACTCCACCAGAGTTTATCCGGTGCCTGATTGAGTAGGTCGGTTGGAGCGTTCCAATGCCAGCATAGGCTAACAATTCCCCGCCCATTCCCCTGTTTTGCCCACTTTATACAATCTTCTGTGCTACGTAGTGGCTTGCTCCCAAATGGAACCCGACTGGGCGAATAGTCCATCAAATCGAATGCGCCAATAGCGGGCTCTCTGCCCGTTTTCTCCACTACGTATTCAATATCATCCTGCTGCCCCGAAATTACTTTTTGACCGTATTGACTCACCAGAAAACTGTAAAGCCCTTTTGTTGACGTAGTGGCTTGATTATCTGAAAGGTGATTTTTAGGTGCAAGTGGAAGCGACGATTTGGTAGCCTTTTGCACGCTATCGGATAACGTAACGGATTCAGCAGCTTTACAGCCTGATAAACTGCCGAAAATGCACCATGCGAGTAACAAAGCGGGCAGTTTCCTACGAACTAATTTGGTTCCTGTCCGTATAAATAAATGCATAATATAGGAGAGTCTTTGTAACTCGGTCGGACTGGCGTACCAGCATTCTGTCCGCACTGATTAAACACTTATCAGTGTGGTTAGAATCCTGGTACGCCAGTCCGACCGAGTTACTTATTTGACCAGCATAATGTCGTCGAAATAGAATGTTTCGTCTTTTGCATCGGGACCTTTGATGCGGAAACCGACTTGCTTCAGCGTTTTGCCAGCCAGCCAGAAATCCATGTCCGACAGCTTAATCTTGAAGTAATTCCAGACGCCCGCTTTGACATCAATCTTGTTTGCTTCCACGAAATCACCAAAACCAGCTTTACCGGCATCGGTCGTTAAATAGAGCGAATAATCGGCCGAAGCACCTTTAATCCAGCCCGTTACGTAGGTGTAATCCGGTGAGTAAGCAATGGCCGACGAAGACCAGTTGGCAAACACAACCATGTGCCAGTTGCCTTTCTGGTAATTTTTGCCAGCCGAAGCGGTTCCCGAAATAAATTCTTTTGTCGATATAGCACCCGCATCACCCCACGAACCATCCTGGAAACCCGTTCCATACGTATCGGTGAAAATCTTGTACGCTTTGTCGACGTTAATAAACTCCTGCTGCGTCCGCAAACGGCCCGTTCCGTTTGTAATCACCAATTTTCCGCGATCAAGCGTAGAGGTGGGCATCTGAACCACCAGTTGCGTTTTGCTTTTCGATACCACCGTAGCCGCGTCAGAAATGCCTTTCACCGAGTCGGCAATGGCCACGGCTGTTACGTCGTCGAAGTTGTTGCCGGTCAACGTAATGACGGTTCCTTTCGTGAAATTGTAGTTCGATACCGACGTAACGCTTGGATAAGCCAGTGCTTTAAAAGCTACTTTTAACGTATTACCCGCGCTGTTGGTAAAAATGATGTTCTGTTGGCCGCCCAGTACTTCGGTCGGTATCCGGAAAATCAGTACGTTGTCGGTGTTGAGCGTAGGCTGAAAACCGGCCGGTACGTTCTGTTTCTCGAAAACGATGGTTCGCATGTCGCCAAGTCCGGTTCCGGTTAGCGTAACCATAGAGCCTCCGGCGGCTGAGTCCGGCATGATCTTAGTGGCAACGGGATTCCCCGGCGAAATCTGTGGTCGCCCGTCAGTATCTTTCGTGCAGGAACTCATCCAGAAACCGCTGATTACGGTCAGGAGAAAAAGCCCTGTTAGTTGGTTTATTTTATTGATTTTCATGGATGTTGCTCAGTAAGGTTTAGTTGTAATACGGAACCGGATCTTTTCCTAATTCGGGGTCCTGTACGATCTCGCCCGCTGGAATTGGAAGAAACATTTTGTCTTCCGTGAAATTGGTTAGATACGTAGCGCCCGTAACCGTACCACGATTCTGTTTTTCGATGATAGCTTTGGCCTTCGCGAAACCCTGCCGCTGAATGTCGTACCAGTAATCACCTTCGAACGCAAACTCAACCCGACGTTCGTGCAGAATGTCATCGTTTGTAATCGACGTTTTTGGCGTCAGTCCAGCCCGGCGTCGTACTTGATTCAGCGCATCGAGTGCTTTGGCATCGTTAGTCGAAGCGCCACCTGCCAATACTGCTTCTGCATAGATCAGCAGAATATCAGCATAACGTAGCAGTACTACGTTATTGCCCGAATTCTGGCCCAGAACCGGATCGCCACCAAAGCTTTTACCCGGACCGGCGAAGTACTTGACAATGTTGGAACGGGTGGCGTTTTTGTTACCGCCGTCGTCTGCTGGCTGCAACGTATCGTACTTGAAACCGTTGGCCATAAACGCATTGTATTTGGCTGCGTTGGTACGTTGGGGTTTCCAGGTCGGGTTCGTCCAGCCGTGTTCCATAACCGACCATTTCCGGCGTAAATCACCAAATTCATACTCTTTCAGCATATCGAGCGAAGGAACGTACATTTCCCAGGCATCGGCTTCGGCAGTACGTAGTGAACCCGCGCCCCGATCAGGATTTTTGATGTTGCCCGTGCCCCAGGGGTCCTGCGCAAACTGATGCTGAATCGAGAAAATTGATTCGGCGTTGTTGTTCATGCTCATTTTGGTGAACATGCCCGTGTAGTCTTCTACTAGCCGGTACTTGCCCGAATTGATAACCTCTTCGGCTTTTATTTTGGCATTTGCGTAGTCTTTGCTGTACAAATACAGCTTCGACATCATGCCTTTCGCGGAGTACTTCGTCAGCCGACCCGGTACGTCCGATTCAGGCAGACCCGCTTCGGCCATTTTCAATTCTTCGAGCGCGAAACGTAGTACGTCTTTCTGGAGATAACGCGGAATGTTGAAGTTGCCCGACAGCGCCGTAGCACCCGGATCGGTGATAATGGGAGCGGCTCCCCAGGTCCGGGCGATGTAGAAATACAACGTACCGCGAATGAAATGGCATTCGGCAATGGCTGGGTCGAGGTAAGCGGCTCCACCACCAGCGGCTTTCTTTTCCTCGAACGTTTTAATCATTACGTTGGCATAACCAATGATTTTGTAAAACGCGCCCCAGGCCGCTCCAATCCGTTCGGAGGCCGACGACACCGAGAAATTCAGGTATTCGACGTCGGTATAGGTGAACATATTACCCGACATTACGTCGCCAATGGCGTCTTGTGCTCGGCTTTCGTAATTGCGCCAGGGCAGACCGCTATATAACGTACTGGTAGCCGCCCGAACTTCGTCGGCATTGTTGTAATAGTTGCCCGTGGTTGTTCCCGACAGCGACGGACGTTCGATAAAGTCCTTCGAACAGGCCGATAAAAGCACTGCCGGAAGAATCAATGTATATAATGGCTTGATTTTCATTTTTTAATAAGCGAAAGAGTGAATGAGCGAAAGAGCGATTACCGCTTCCCGGAAAGAGAAATGAAGTGTCAGGGGCATGCGTCAGCAATCCGCTGGAACGCCAGCCCGGTCTTTCACTCATTCGCACTTTCGCTCTTTAGTTTTAGAATTGCAAATTCGCGCCTACCGTAAACGTCCGTGGGTTCGGATAGTGGCCCGTGTCTACGTTCATGAGTTTGATACTGTTGTTGAACGCGCCGATTTCGGGGTCATAGCCTGAGTAGTTAGTGAACGTTTTCAGGTTCTGGATCGATCCGTAAATCCGTAGATTCGAAATTTTAACCTTGTTCAACAGCGTTTTCGGAAGCCGATACCCCAACGTAATGTTCTGAATACGAGCATACGATGCGTCCTCTACGTAGCGGTCCGACATGGCCGTATTGTTTTTGTTCGTATTCGTAAAGCGTGGCAACGCTCCATCAGTATTATTGGCTGTGTACCGATCGTTAACGGTTTTCAACTGATTGGTATAGGCATTGTTAAGCCCTTCCAATTGCCAGCGCAGGAAGTTATAGGCTTTAGCACCCTGACTGCCTTGCAGGAACAGCGAGAAATCGAGGTCACCGAAGTTTAGAGTGTTGGTGAAACCCCAGGTGAATTTTGGCAGCGGACTTCCGATGAAGGTGTAGTCTGATGCGTCGATTTTCTTATCACCGTTAATGTCTTTGTAACGAATGTCGCCCAGCCATGTTTCGGTTTGATTTACCTTATAACCAAATTGAGGCAGACTGGCATCCAATTCGGCCTGTGTGCGGAATAATCCATCCGTAACCAGTCCCCAGAACGAACCGACAGGGCGGCCCGGTGTGGTGTGCGTAATCAAGTAGTTGTTGTAATATACTTTTCCATCCAAAGCAGAGGCTGCACTGGCGGCCCGGTCGTAGCGGTTGGTAAACTGGGTTACTACTACGTTGGTCTTCCAACTGAAATTGCCTTTCTTGATGTTGGTGCTGGTCAGACCAATATCAACCCCGGTGTTGGTCATTTGTCCGGCGTTGCCTAGTGGTGCTTTCAGGTCATCCCATTGGTCACCCACGCCAATCAGGTTGGGGCCAGTCAGGAAGATAATCATGTCAGACGTTACTTTTTTGTATACGTCAATCGTTGCGTCGATACGTCCGTTCAGGAAGCCGAGATCAACACCTGCGTTGGTCGTTTTAACCGATTCCCATTTCAAATTCGGGTTTGGAATACCGTTGATCATGTTCGACGAACCGAAACCCACCGGACCGGTGAAGAACTGAACAGCACCTACGTAGGCAGGGTTTGGCGCACCACCTGGAAAGTTCTGGTTACCAACAGCACCGTAACCAACCCGGAGTTTCGCGTAATTGAGCACTTTCGAAACGGAACCTTTCATGAATTTCTCGTTCGAAAGAGTCCAGCCAGCCGATACGCCGGGGAAGTAGCCCCAACGGTTGTTCGGGCCAAAGTTGGACGAACCATCAGCACGGAAACTTGCCGACAACGAGAACCGATCGTCGAAAGTGTAGTTGGCGCGGGCGAAAAACGATTCCATAGCCCACTGACCTTTTCCACCGCTCAAGCCCCAGGTTGTCTGGTCGGAACTACCCGTGTTGAGGTCGAAAATATTGGCTTGTAAATCAACTTTCGTACCCGAAATCGACTGATAGTAAGAATTTTGAGCCTGATGACCCACCGTTACCTGAACACCGTGTTTCTTGATGTACTTGTTATAGGTCAGGTAGTTTGTTAGCGACCAGTAATAGCTATCCGAACGCGAATCGATCAATTTACTCCGAAACGACGTACTGCCCACGTTCCCCGCTTTTTGATACGCTACGTTGTTGTCCTGGCCAAGCGAATACGATAGTTCGTTACGTAGCGAGAGGTCTTTTAAAAGTTGTACTTCGGCGTAAAGGCTACCAAATACGTTGTTGGAGGTTTTGGTGTTTCCCCGGAACTGGCTGTTACCCACCAGATTGGCTCCGAAATATTGTACACCACCCACTGTCTGTCCACCTCCCCAGCTACCGTCCAGATTTTTTACGGGCGTGAGCGGACTGGTCGAAGCACCCCACCAAATGGTTCCTTCGGCAGCATCGGCCAGTGATACGTTCTGAATGCTACGTGAAACGTTGGCACTCAAGCCTACTTTAATCCAGCTTTTGAGCTGATTGTCGAGGCTGAAACGGCTGGAGTACCGTTTGAAATCGGAGCCAAGCAGAATACCTTTCTGGTCGAAATAGTTCAGCGACAGATAATACGTAGTACGATCTTTTCCGCCCGAGAAACTCAACTGATGGTTGTTGATACGTCCGTGCTGAAACATAGCCTCCTGCCAGTCGGTACCGGTACCTAACAAATCCGGATTTTTGAACTCGTCGGCTACGGGGTTGCCGATAATGGGCAACACCTCGTTCTGGTAACGGGCAAAATCCCGAAGGTCCATCAAATCCAGCCGCTTAGCCACTTCCGAAACGCCCGTATACATTTCGTAATTGACCTTACCTTCGCCCGATTTGCCTTTCTTGGTCGTGACCAAGATTACACCATTAGCCGCTTGTGAGCCATAAATAGCCTGCGCCGATGCGTCTTTCAGTACGTCGATACTCTCAATATCATTGGGGTTTAGCATCGCCATAACGCTGTTCCCGGTTTGACCGTCGCCACCGCCCAGACCAGCATAACCTGTACTGTTCGACGTATTGCCACGAACAAATGGAACGCCGTCGATTACAAAAAGCGGGTCATTGCTGTTGATCGACGTAACGCCACGTACCTGAACCGATACGCCACCGCCCGGCTGACCGCCGTTGCTGGTAACGGTTACACCTGCGGCTTTACCCTGTAACAATTGGTCGATACCGGCGGCAGGAATATCTTTTAAATCCGTCGTTTTTACAGTCGTTATAGACGACGTAACGTCTGCACGTTTGGCCGTTCCATAACCAATTACCACCACTTCATCCAGCGATTGATCGCCCGTTTGGAGGGTGATATTCAGCGTAGTACGTGTGCCAACCACAACCTCCTGCGTTTTCATGCCAATAAAGGAGATCACCAATACCTTGGCACCGTCGGGCATAGTGATCGAGAAGCGGCCTTCTACGTCGGTGGTGGTACCCAATTGCGTGCCTTTTACCGAAACGGTGGCACCGGGAAGGGTATTCCCTTTCTCGTCGGAAACGACACCACGTACCAGTGCTTTTACATCGGAAGATGCGCTGGCAGTTGATTTGGGTCGTTTTATAGTGGCTAGTACAGACGGGTTTTGGGCCTCGGCTGCGCTGTTCATGGCTCGCTCCTGTGCGTGGATGCTTATCCAACTGCTCAGGACGAAGGCCCCAGAAAGCACATGTTTAATCATAGACTATAAATTTGATAGTTAACTTGTTTTATAGAAAAAGTAGGGTATTTTGGTTTCTGACTGTTGATTGGCCTGATGTCATTTTCGGGATTATTCTAGTGGAATGGCTGCGGATTTGATGAGTTTCTGCATCGGTAGAGAAATCATGACCGACGTACCTTTGCCTACTTCGCTTTGCCACATCACCTGACCGCCCAGATACGAAATCCGGGATTTTATGTTTGCAATACCGTTGCCCTGTGTTGCTTCATCCGCAAAATTTCCGCCCTGACCGTCGTCGTCTACACTGATAAGCGCGGTTTCGTCATTGGTAACAATTTGTATTGTAATGGTCTGAGCATGAGCGTGTTTTAAAGCATTGTTCAATAACTCCTGCACCACCCTGTACAACATAGCCGACGCTTCTTCGCCCAAAGGAGGTAACTCGCCGTAATGCTCCATGACCAGCGTTGTTTCGTTGACCAGATTGAGCTTCTGTACTAAATCTTCCAGCGCAGGAATCAGACCAAAAGTCGATAAAGCGTAAGGGCGTAAATCGTTGGAAATCAGGCGAGTTTCGTTGCAGGCTTCGTCCAGGAACTGGTTGAGTGGCTCTTTCACCGAGTAGGGCAACTGCTCCTGATGAGCCTCAACAAACAGCTTGATTCGGGATAATTGAATACCCAGCCCGTCGTGCAGATCGCGTGCAATCCGGCTACGTTCGCCTTCCTGTCCTTCAATCATGGCACGTAGCGATTTTAGTTCCAGTTGTCGGATTTGTTGCTGGGCAATTACCGCCTGCTGCCGGGCAATCAATTTCTGCTGACGACGTAGAAAAACTAGAGCCGCTACGCCTACAATGCTGATTATCAGAATACCGACAAGCACAGAGTTTAAAAAACGCTCGCTCTGGTTCTGTTCTTCGGCTAGTTGCTTTTCAACGGCCAGCGTTTTGATCTGACTGTCAAGCTCCTGCAAACGAATGCTTTTGGTTTGCTCTGACTGATAAAACTGATTGGCAAAATCGAGCGTTTTCAGCGACGATTCATAGGCACGTTTGTAATCGCCCATATGAAAGTAGCTATCTGCCGAATGCTTCGACAATTCACGTAGCATAGCTACGTTATGCTCGACTTCGGCCAGTTGATAACTCTTTTGATAGGTGCCAATCGCTTTCTTCGACTCATTTCTGAACTGCTCTACAATACCCAGATAAAAATAGTTGAGGCTAATTAACCACTTGACATTCAGGCGTTCGGCAATTGTCAGGCTGCGACTGGCGAAATACTGAGCCGAGTCGGGGTTTTTGAGTCGGGAATACGAATTGGCCAGCAGATTCAACGCGTAAGCCTGCGAAAATGCCTGCTTATACTGGGCACTCAGGCGTTCTGTATTTCGTAATTCCGTCAGCAGATTAGCCGGAAGCGGGTCTTTTTGTTGGGCGATGTTAGCCAATCCGAGCCGGCACTCAATCAGTTTAGGAATGTTCTGGGTTCGTTCAAAAAATGACTTTGCTTTGTTCAGATATTTTTCGGCGTGGGGTTGCATAAAGTCATCATGCGTATAATAATCGCCGATTACCAGATGCTGAGTATAGTATCCTGTCGAATCGCCCATCAGATTGTAGTATTTCAAACTGTTGAAATACGAATCCATGGTATACTTGTTGTATCCATACAATTGATGATATAACCGCCCTAAACGGTCATAGGCGTCAGCGGCTGGCCCGTATTTTTTCTTCTGAATTAACTGCCTGATTTCCCGTTTTAGACTGTCGATAGTAGGCGTATCTGTTTCACTACGTACCGACTGCCCAAACAGATTCACACTCAGGAGTAGCAAAACTCCTAAGCTTGTCTGGTGCATGAACATACGTAGTGCAATCATAATTTAGTAAAAACGTATTAATCGATATACTGCATTTCCATGGCCGTTTTAATAAGCAGAGCCGTGTTTGGTACGCTAAATTTCATGAGTAAGCTACTACGGTGAAATTCAACCGCTTTGGCACTAACAAAGAGTTGGGTCGCCATTTGTTGAGTGGTAAGTCCCTGGGCAATGAGCGTAAGAACTTCTGATTCACGCGGAGTCAGGCTGGGCCGCACACCGGCTGCAGCCGTAGGTTTTTTACTACGTGGGCCATCGTGCAGGAGAATCGACGTAATGGCTTCGTTGAAATATTGTTTTCCCTGATGCACCATCCTGATGGCCTGAAGAAGCTCCATTTTGGTGGTATTCTTTAGTAAATAACCTTTTGCCCCTTTTTTGACCATTCGTTTAATCAAACTGGCGTCGTCGTGCATGGTTAGGGCAATTACGCTTGTTTGCGGATACGTGCGGGTGATGTATTCGCAGAGCCCAAGGCCATCGTCGATTTGTGGAAACGAAATATCCAGTAACACTACGTCGATAGGTGTTATAGCCAACTGACCGATAACAGACGATACGCTATAACAACGCTGCGTCACTTCAATTTCAGGAGAACCGGAAATAAGCGATTCGATGCCTTCGACAAACACATTATGGTCATCTGCTATTAATACCCGTATCATACCTTCACTACTAATAATTGCCGCCATTCGTACATACTCATTGTTAATTTACAGTTAACCAATCAACCAATTTAAACGTGCAACGCACGAACGAACAATTAGTAAATAGAATTTTGTTTAGCAAAATTAGGATTTGGTGTAGTGGTTTGGGAATAGTGAAAACCCGACTTTGGATAAATTTAGGGAAAACCCTAAGTACAAAAAAACGCTTGACGTGATTCGGGTTTGTAGCGATTTTACCTTCAACTGCTCCGTTATACGTAACGTTTATGGAAAATAATGAGAGTGATTTACACGGTAACGTACCAGACGTATCGTCGGTGGTATTACTGATTATTGACATGATTAATGACCTGGAATTTCCGGGAGGAGAAGAATTATTGGAACCAGCCTGCATTATTGCCGAGCGCATCGCTGCGCTAAAACGAAAGGCTAAATCACTACGTATCCCAGTCATATACGCCAATGACAATTTTGGCCGCTGGCGTTCCGATTTTAGGGAAGTTATCGACCACGTATTAAAAGACGGCGTTCGGGGGCAGTTGCTGGCGGAAGTTTTAGAGCCTGAAGAAGACGATTATTTTGTGCTAAAGCCAAAAAACTCTGCTTTTTACGCCACTACGTTAGATACGTTACTGACTTATTTAAAAGCGAAACACCTCATTCTGACGGGTCTACGTGCCGATTCCTGTGTGCTATTTACAGCCAATGATGCATTTATGCGCGACCTTACTTTAAGCATACCGTCAGACTGTGTAGCTGCCATGAAACTCACGCACACTAGCGATGCACTAGCGTTTGTGAAACGCGTACTTCAGGCTGATACAACAGCCACAGACGAACTTGATCTGAACGTATTAATAAAGCGTGAATGTTGATGAAATTACCCCACGGCAGCGGCCGTCCTAAATTCCTCCCCCGTAGGGAGGAATTTAGGACGGGGTTTCAAACTGACTGATAAACAGTAACGTAGCATTTGACGTGCTACGTCAACGCTGATTCTGACTAAGCGAACTCTTACCGAAAACCATCGGATGTCCTTCTTTCGGAACCACAAAACGATCGGGGGCTACGTTCTTTTCCTGAAGTGCCTTTTTTAAATCATCGGCGGGTTCAAACAATCCGTCGTCGCCCTGTTGAAACGTGCCAAAGTGAATACCAACGGCCTGTTGCGGATTAAGGTCGATAAAGGCTTGTACGGCACCGGCGGGTGATACGTGTACGGGAGCCATAAACCATTCGGGGCGGTACGAACCGATGGGCAACAGAGCGAGTTTGATAGGGCCAGTTGTGCTACGTTCGGCCAGTGCGGCAATCTTCTTGAAATGAGGGCCATAGCCGCTGTCTCCGCAGAAATACGTAGTGCCGAAACTAGTATGAAGCAGATAGCCACACCAGAGCGTTTCGTCACGGTCGCCCATGCCCCGGTTGCTGAAATGCTGCGCCTGAGTACAAGTCAGCGAGAGTTTATCATTGATACGTAACGTATCGTTCCAATCGAGTTCACGCGTGGTACGTCCATCTACCGATTTAGGAAGATAAGATACACCCAACGGCGTAACAAACAGTGGGTTATGGGTCTTTGCTAATTTTTTAATTGTGGGTAAATCAAGATGATCGTAGTGATTATGGCTCAGTAGCACTACGTCGATAGGAGGAAGTTCGTCGAGTTTAAGCCCCGGTGGGCGTTTGCGCTTAATGCCTAACCACGATGTAGGACCAACCCGTTTCGACCAGACCGGGTCGGTCAGGATATTCAGGCCATTGGTTTGAATCAGAAACGTTGAATGATTGACGAAGGTAAGGACCAGACTATCGCCTTCGATTCGGGTGGCGGGTTTTGAGCCAACATAAGCGTCGGGTTGTTCGGGCCAGGGGCCTTTATCCCGGTTGAACATCCATTTCAAGACTCCGCCTTCACTACGTTCTGGCATTCCCGGATTAAAAAATTTCTTACCATTGAAATGATCCGTTACCGGACCTTTATATCGTGGAGCGCAAGCCGACATGGATAGTAGAAAGAAGGCCACAACAGCCACAGAAATAAATGAATTCATGCCCTCAAAATACGAAGAATGTGCAACTTTCAAACGTAGCGAGTAACGTAACAGATATGCCAGCCTATTTTGAACAATTACTGTGAACCTGATTCGCCAGATAATTGCCAATCGCTGAAACACATCCTATCTTTGGGTTATCCCGTTCCTCTACACTGATCCACGTACGTATGTCCACACCCATTCGCGTTGTTTTAACCGATGATCATGAAATTATTTTAGACAGTTTGTCGCTGTTGCTGAGCCGTATTGATGGAATCGAAGTGGTTGGTACGTTCAATGACAGCCGGGACGTAGCTGGTTTTCTGGAAGAGAATGAGGCCGATATTCTGCTGACCGATCTGGATATGCCCGATCTTAATGGCATCAATCTGACCTTACAAATCCGCCAGCAGTATCCGCAACTTAGAGTGTTGATGCTAACCGTTTCGGAAGATGCCGACAAAATTCGGGAAGCTTTTCGGGCTGGTATTTCAGGGTACGTGATGAAAAAGGCCGGTAAAGCCGAGCTGGAACGTGCGCTGAAAACACTGGCCAGGGGCGAAAAATATTTCTCGGAATCTGTAATGACGCAACTGATGGCATTACCCGTTGAATCGGCACGTCCGACCGACGAAGCGCCTGCTCCGCTGGTTCCACTCACCGACCGCGAAATTGAAATTATCAAACTGATTGCTCAGGAATTATCGACCAACGCCATTGCCGAAAAGCTATTTATCAGCCCTGGAACTGTTGAGACGCACCGACACAATATCCTTCGGAAGCTAGGTGTCAAAAATTCAATCGGTATAATTAAATATGCTGTGAAACATGGGTTGTTGTAAGGAAATATGGCTTACGCAGCAATCGGAATCTGAATATTGACCTGCGTACCACCCTGTTCCCGATTTGAAATTCGACACGTACCGCCCAGCCGTTCTAACCGCGACTGGATATTTTGTAAACCTATACCATTCTGGGTTTTCCCATTGGGTATGCCCTGACCGTCGTCCTGAACGGTTAAAGCGAGGAAGCCATTCCGACGTAGCAGGGAAATATCAGCCTGACGTGCTTTAGCGTGTTTGAGAATGTTATTGACCAATTCGAGCGTAATGGCATAGATTTCATAAGCCGTTTTGCCCCGTACATCCTCGCCCGATTGCTCTACTTCGAGCAAGAACCGGGTTCGATTTTGAACATTCAACGTATCGGTTAATTTAATAAGTGCAGCCTGCAACCCCTGTTTCTCCAGAATTTCGGGCATCAGGTTGTGCGAGATGGCGCGTATATCATCGTAAACTTCTCCCATATGATCGAGCAAGCGAGCATGCTCCCGTAACTGGCCTTCATCGAACCGGGCCATATCGAATGCTTCGAATCGCCATTTTAGGGCCGATACTTTAGCGGCTACGCTGTCGTGCAGCTCGCTGGCAACTCGCTTGCGCTCAATGGTTTGTCCGCGATAAAGTGCTGCTTCGATTTCGGCGTTTTTCTCTGATAATTCTGCATTTTTATTCTTTAACTGTCGATTGGTCCAGAATACGTAACCAAGTGCCCCCGCGCCGACAACGAGTGTAGCAATCAGAAAATTACGGAGTTGTTCGAGCTTGTCGTTTTCCAATGATTGGATGCGAGTTTCCTGTTGAGCCTGTTTCAGGCGTGTTCCTTGTTGTTTTTTCTCAAAATCGAATGTCATGCTGGCAACCGTAGCCTTTTGCAATGCTTCTTCATTTAGCATGGTATCGGCTTCGGCTTTATACCATTTAAAATAACGTAGTGCCTGTGCTGGTTGCCCTAAATGATCGTAAGCTTCAGCTAGTTGATGGAGGTATTCAGTACGTTCGGGGCGCATTTCTCGAACGTCTTTCGTCCAGGCAAGGCCAACTTTAGCAGATTCTACGGCCTTGGCGTATTGCTTTTTGGCCAGATATATCTGGCCAAAATTAGATTGTGCACTGTGGTCGAGCGTTTCGATATCTTCAGCCACAATCTTTCGGTTGAGGTCTTGGGCTAGATTGCTATAATAAAGTGCCTTGTCGTATTGATTTAGCTTAATGTACATTCGACCGATAGCACCATAAAGGCGACAAAGCGAATTCGACTGTTCGGCTTTGGCCCATTGTTTAGCGTCTTTCAGATAGATGTCTAACGCCTGCTGATACTTGCCTTCTTTTTCGAGCACTTCGGCCTTTCTGCGCACAATGAAGCTCTTGACCGTATTGTCATTCAGACGGTCGGCAATTTTTTCGGCTTCGTTGAAACAGGCCATCGCATCAGTATAACGGTTCAGCTTCAGGTAAACGGCCCCCAGATTCGGCAACGTACTGCGAAGACTTTTCCAATCCTGCATCGACTCCTGAATACGTCGGGCATCGAGCCAGAGGTTAATGGCATCGACGTACTTGCCTTCGCCCATTTGCATGATGGCCATGTCGTTATATACCTGCGCTTCCCAACGGCGGTCGCCAGCTTTTTTTAGTGTCTGTAAGGCTTTGTCCAGTAATTTTCTGGATTCAGGCATCTTGCTTTCCAAATTTTCGTACAACTGCGCCCGTCGAAAATAGACCTGTCCCTCCAGCGATAAATTGTGAATGGCAACCGCCATTTTATAGGCTGTATCGAGCTGTGTATGAGCTGATTTTGTGTCTGATAAATAATCTGCTTCGATACGTGCCAAAGCTAGTCGCGCCCGAATTTCGCCTTCTGGGTACTTAATACGTTTGGCGATGGGCATGATTTGATAGAGTGTTTGGCGAGCCACTGAATCATAGCCATTCCACCAGAGATTTGTCGACAGTTCATGCATGGTTTTCACCCGATTGCTATCGACAGGTAGTTTGGTGAGCTGGGTACGTAGTGAATCTATCGTTGGATTCTGGGCTGCGGCTACGTTAGCTATCAACCAGAAGAGGAATACGTAACGCATGAGAAAATAAAGAGCGAAAGAATGAGAGAGCGAAAGAGCGATCAATTCAATCAAGTATTCGCTCTTTCTACTCATTACCTTTCCAAAATAGCCATATAACGTAGTCACTCACAAGCGTTAGCCGAAAAATATAGGTTTTCCTATAGATGAAAAATATAGGTTTTCCAGACCTTAAATCCGGGCATTCCCCGATTTCTCACCGACATAGCATCCGCCAACTTTGTATCAGTCAAAACGACAACAACTTTTCACCTCAAGACATAGATAAAAGCTCATGGCAACCCTCGTTAACCGCTACGTTATTCGTCACCTGACCGGCACGAAAGCCAATCAGGTTGAAGAGTTCGATTATAAGAAATACAATGAACTGACCTTTGGCCGGGCCGCAACCAACGTAGTGCGGTTCGATCCCGAACGTGACGCGGCTGTTTCGCGTGAACACGGGAAAATTGTTCGGGAGTCGGATAAGTCGTTCGTCTTTACGTTGTTCGATAACAATTCGCGCAACGGCATTTTCGTCAATAAAAGCCGCATTGCCGGTTCAGCCCAGATTCAACCGGGCGATGAAATTCAACTCGGTCAGGGTGGTCCCGTTTTCCAGTTCGATCTGAACCCACGGCCTGCCGAACTGATGATGAGTACGCGGGTTGTCGATATTCCGGTATCGATCAAACCAACTACCGAGCTTCTATTAACAGAGCCTGTCCAGTCTTCGGCCGAAAACGAATTCGCTGGGCCGCCCAAAGTTGGTTTGGGCAAACAAACCGTTGAACGGATGATGAATACCGAGCGTCGGAAAACCAATAAGTCGGTATTCCTGAGTGTTTCAGCTCTGTTGGTGGTGCTTTCGGGCGTAGGGTTTCTGTTTAAGGATAAGCTAAAAGCCGACACCGTTCATGTGCATCATCACGAAAAAACGGAAGTAGTAAAAGCTGCTGAAAACGGACTTTCTGCCGAACAAATCGCTTCGGTCAACACGAGTAAAGTTGTCTTCATTGAATTTGGCTATAAACTGATCAATACCAGCACTGGCGATGATATTTACCATGAATACATGCCAATTCGGCTGTCGGACGGACGGACCGTTAACAAAGCGGTTTATATCGAAACGGCACCGGGAAAAATTGAACCGCTGTTGGGCCTGAAACGGAACGTAGCAGTTGGGAAACCCATTGCTATGGCAGGAGCAAGCGGAACAGGGTTTGTAGTTTCGCCACAGGGGCACATCATGACCAATCGGCACGTAGCGGCTGCCTGGAATGCGTACTATGATTTTCCGCAGGATGCTTTTCCCGGTATTTTATTGGTTGAAGGTGCTAAAGGCTGGGAAATTAGTGCCCAACCCGTTCAGGAATTCCGTTGGGTACCTTCCGAAACGCAGTTCTTTGGCCGCAAACCAATGTCGGGCAAGTTGATTGAAGGTGTCAATACCTATATGGACGTAACGTTCAATAAAAACGAGCAACGTTTCCCCGCCGAAGGTAAACCAATTGTTTCGAGCAAACACGACGTAGCACTGATCAAAATTGGCCTCGCCGAAACATTGACGCCTGTTAAACTGCGTGATGCCGACAAATCAATAGCTCCGGGTCAGCCAATTACGGTTATGGGATACCCCGGCATTTCGCCCGATGTATATGTTGGTGAATATTCGGGCGATTTCGCCAATCGGAATCCGCAGATTGTGAAAGTGCCCGACGTAACGGTTACGCCCGGTAATGTAGGTAAAATACTACGTGGTCAGGCGGTTGGTAAAGCTGCCGCATACTACAGTGAATTCGGTGATTACTACCAGCTTACGGCCAATGCAACCGGTTCTGGCAACAGCGGTGGCCCTGTTTTCGACAAAGATGGAAATGCCATCGGAATATTCTCCGCCAGCACCAGCCGCGACGATGCAACCCGCATCACATTCGCCGTACCCATCAAATATGGTCTCGAATTAATGGGCCGTCGGCAAGTAGTTGAGTAGGGTTGTTTCAGGCTTCAGATCGAACGCAACTGGAGCCTGAAAACGCAATTCTGAACTTGAACCATCATCTCCAACTTGTCATGTCACACGCTCATTCTCTACTCAACCATATTGTTGCTGGCTATCGCCTGACGGATTATGTCGGAGCGGGTGGAATGGGCGAAGTGTTTAAGGCGGCCCATATTGAAACGGGTCGGCTGGCTGCGGTGAAAGTGTTGTATCGTCCGGAGTTTGCGGCCCGGTTTCAGAACGAAGCGATGGTTCAGGCATCGGTTTCCCATCAGAATATAGCGGCTCTTTATGAATTCTGCATGATCGACGAACGGCCAGCGTTGGTGATTGAATGGGTTGACGGACAATCGTTGGATGAGGTGATTCGGCGAAGAGAGCGGCTGAACAACGAAGAGGCTACCAAAATCATAAAACAGATAGCCAATGCAATGGCTTATCTGCACCAGAAGGGAATTATTCATCGGGATCTGAAGCCGTCGAACGTTCGGATTCAACCCAACGGTCAGGTAAAAGTTCTTGATTTTGGCATTGCAAAAGGTCAGTACACACCACAATTAACAAAAGTTGGGCATGCCGTTGGAACTGCCGAGTTTATGGCCCCGGAGCAGTTTCGCGGACAGGTTGATGCCAAATCAGACGTGTGGGCACTGGGTGTCCTGCTCTATGAAATGACAACGGGCCATTTACCATTTGATGCGGCTAATCCGCTTCTCCTACGCCACCAAATCGAGCGGGCGCAGTTTACACGCCCGCAAGTACTGAATCCGGCCATTTCTCCAGAATTGGCTACGTTGATAACCAGTTGTTTGCACATGAATCCGACGAAGCGACCTGCTGCCGTCGATATGGAGCCAATGCTGGTGAAATCGGCCGGTCAGTCATTTATTACCAGCAATACGTTGTTGCAAGTTGCGGCTCCTTTACTTAACTGGTCTACTTCTATCCGCCCATTTCGTTACGTCCTATTGGTTCTTCTTCTGGTTGGTTGCTTATTTGTCTGGCGCGCTAATCAAATGCCAGATACGCCGACAAAGGTTGAGCAATCGCTGATTACGACCGAAACGCCAGCTACTCAGTATGAGCAGATTCAGGTTGAGGTACTGAATGCCGACTATGATATTGAGCTGGTTATGCCCGATGGTTCGGTTCAATCGAAAGAACCCTTTCTTGTGAAACGAACACCGGGGCAGGCATTACCGATTACCATCCGACATCAGGGAGTTGAGCAGCAGTTTATGATTGAACCCGAAGTCCAGAAATTGTACCAATGTTATTTTGACCGATAGCAATAAAACCATATGAAAAATATCATTAAACGGATATTCGGGCAAAATAACCCCGCTACGTTCCCTGAAACTGCCGATTCGTTAATCATACCCACTACGTTATCGACGGTTAGCTCTGAAGAATCATCATTCCTGAGTGAAGTAAATGCTGTTGTGGTGTCTGACCTGGGCAATGTGCGCCAGAATAACGAAGATACCGGATTGTTTGTCCGTCTGGCCGATGAAGGTATTCGCCGAACAAAAGGCTATTTACTATTGGTGGCCGACGGTATGGGCGGGCATCTGGCGGGTGAAGTGGCCAGTCAGATGGCGGCCGAAATTGTAAATCGAGAATATTTTCAGCATAACGACAGTATCGAAAAATGTCTGTTGCTAGCTTTTCAGCTAGCAAATCGTCAGATATACGAAGAAGCCCGGCAGCATGATACGTTCCGGGGAATGGGGACAACCTGCACGGCCATCATCGTTCACGAACAGCAGCTTTATTTCGCGCACGTTGGCGACAGTCGGGCGTATCTGTTCAAATCTGGACAGCTTATCCAATTAACCCGTGATCACACCTACATTCAGGAGTTGCTCCGAACCGGAAGCATCACTCCCGAAGCGGCTGCCATTCACCCGGAACGTAACGTATTGACGCAGGCAATGGGAACGAAAGCAAACGTACAGGTAGACATTGGTCGGTGCATTCTTCCGTTCGATATCAACGACCGATTGATGTTGTGTTCCGATGGCTTGTATGAGTATTGCGTTGAAGCCGATTTTGTTCGGATATTACAGGAAAATAGTTTGCACGATGCGGCAGATGAACTGGTTAATCTGGCGAAAACCCGGGGCGGACATGATAACATCACGATTGTACTGGCCCAACGAATCAATCCAGACCCGAACCCATCGGCGAAAGAAACGCGCGAAATAGATTCTCCTTTCACCCGTGACAGCGAACTTCCTCAATGACCACTACCATGCAATCATCAATGCACGGCCGACTAATCCATCATTATCGCGTTGAATCACTGCTGGGCGAAGGCGGCATGGGTACTGTTTATCAGGCAACTGACACACATCTCGAACGGCCTGTAGCCGTAAAAATGCTGCACACCCATCTGGTTAATCAGGCTTCATTTACCGAACGGTTTCGGAATGAAGCCATGATTCTGGCGCGGCTCAACCATCCAAATATTGCCGTCGTTTACAATTTTTTGCAGGATGGTGGCGACTATTTTATGGCGATGGAATACGTAGCGGGCGATAGTCTGGAAACCATCGTCCGGAAAACGGGGGCGTTATCGGCATCGGTAGCCGCCGAAATTGTGAGGCAGGCACTTGAGGGGTTAACCCATGCGCACCGAAAAGGCGTTTTGCACCGCGATATCAAACCCGCGAACTTGATGCTAACGCCCGATGGAAACGTAAAACTGATGGATTTTGGAATCGCCCGCGTTGTTGGAAACCAACGGATGACACAGGCAAATCGATTAGTGGGCACACTCGAATACATGGCTCCCGAACTGGTGCGGGGTGAAGCTCCCTCAACCGCTTCCGATCTGTAT
The DNA here is from genome assembly GCF_054776875.1 of Spirosoma daeguense. Lineage (NCBI taxonomy): Bacteria > Pseudomonadati > Bacteroidota > Cytophagia > Cytophagales > Cytophagaceae > Spirosoma > Spirosoma daeguense. The sequence goes on along the minus strand of NZ_BAAHBF010000006.1, from coordinate 213,839 downwards.
GCCATTGGTATCTTACTATATGAACTGCTTTCGGGAAAATTGCCCTTTGCCAGCCGAACCGATTTTGCGCTGATGCAGGCCATTATTCAGGAAAAACCGATTGCGCTTCGAAAACTGAACAACAATGTACCGAAAGAACTCGAAGCGATTGTAAACAAGGCACTTGATAAAAATCCCGCCAAACGATTCGCTGACGCAAAAGAATTCCAGAAAGCCTTACAACCCTATTTTTCGCAACTCAGCGTACTAGACCCATCACAACTGATTCCAGCTATTCCGACAACCGACGTATTAAATATGCAGCCTGTTCGTCGGACAATGCTGGCTGAAACCAAACTGGTATCAGACCTAATAGAACCGACACGTAGTACTACGTTCATGGATTGGGCTTCCGATAATTGGCAAACATTACTAGGAGGAGGTCTAACACTTATGGCGCTGCTCTTTATTGGGTTGATTTTAGTTGACCGAACGGATGATAGACCGATTCAAACTAGAAAACCGGAATCCACAGTTAGTCAGCTAACTCCTAAAACGGAGCGTAGTGAATCCTACGTAGCAGAAAACCAACCTGCTCAGGCAGTTCCTTCAACTGGCGATAACGTAACGCCTGTCTCAACTCCCGATGTCAGAAACGTAACGGCTACTCCTATCGAAAATAAACTAGCGGTAAAAAAGCCTAAAACCGAAACTCCGCGTTCGTACAATACTCCTGGTAGCGTTAAAAAAGCAGAAGTGGTTGCCACAGTACCGACAACAACTCCTACTGAAACACCCACTACGTTAACACCTGAGCCTGTAAAAACAGAGCCAGCACCTGAGGTTGTAACCCCAAAAACAACTGGTCGTAAAACGGTTGCCATTCGCCGATTGCGGGTAAACTTAAGTCTGGTCGATGGGCTTTCATCCGACGTAGCACATGAAGGTCAATCGATTCGATTCCGGGTTACGGAACCAGTTGTAAGTGAAGGCGAAGTGGTGATTCAGAGTGGTGCTACAGCCTACGGCGAAGTGAGCCGTATTAAACGGGCAGATGGAGATGTATTTCGGAAAAAGAACCTGCTCGAATTTCGTATCAATAGCGTTGAAGCCGCCAACGGCAAACGGGTTTTGTTACGTTCGGCCACAATCAGCGAAGAAGCAAAAGGGCAGCCTGTTCAGTTTCGGTCGGGGCAGACGTTCGAAGTACGTACCGCCGACGATGTTATTACGTTCTGATCCCCTAATTAGCACTACTCAAATATTCTTACTAGAAACCAATTCGCTATGAAATTTTTTCGATTTACTCTACTAACATTTTTCGCAACCCTACTCGTTCTGACTAATTCTCGGGCGCAGACTATTCGCCAACGATCAACAACAGAGGGACTTAGTATAGGTATTCAGGGGACATACATGGGCTGGTCGTCTGACTATTTTCAGTTTTTAGACGAAAATTCAGGCAGCGGTCCCGGTTTCAGCGGACGTATCGGATATGGTTTCAACCAACGCTATGAGCTTTTTGCGCAGTACGACTGGACTACGTTAAATGCTGATAATATTGCCGCCAAATCGTTTGATTTTTCGCACATGACAGGCGGTTTACGGTTCAATTTTTCGGCTACGACCCGCGCACTACGACCGTTTGCTGAACTCGGTTATACGTATCAAACAGGGAAGGCCGATCAGGTACTTGGCTACAATGGCGCTCGCGATAATCTACTGTTTAAAGGTGGGGCGTTACATGTTGGAGCCGGGTTAAATTACTTTGTTGCGTTACCAGTTGCCATTACCCTAAACGCTAGTCTTCAGGCCGGCGCTAAATCGCCAGTTATCATAAACGGCTTTACCTCTGCGGATCGCGCTGATGTGGCGGCTTTTCGGCTTTCGGCTGGGGTAATTTTCTTTGTCAGCGAATTGTTTTGAGGAGTTTGTCATAAAGTAAAAAAGCCCAACGTTAAACGTCAGGCTTTTTTGCTTTATGGGTTAGATTTGTTGATGTTGTTTCTATGACGGAGAGCTCTCAAAAAGGTAACGTAGCATAATACTAGATTTCTGTTTTGAACTATGGCTTTCTGATTTTCTTCCAGAAAATGAAAAAGAGCACTACCAGCATTATTTCGCCCAGAAACGACCATGCCTGAGCTTCTGTTTTTTTCCAACTATAGGCTTTCCAGTCGCCAGTCAGATAAACCACAACAAGGTAACTGACTACGAGGCTAATTGCGATCAGGATGAATACTGGTTTTAGTTTCATCTTTCTTACGGCTATATATCTAATCGTTAACCGTTTACAGATGCCACCTGTTTATGGTCGAAGCAGTTTACTATTAGTTTGACTATTGTTTTGATTGACGTGGATTTACAGGAGTTTCGGAAAATCATACTGTAACCAATAAGGATTCATTACTTGGGTACCTTGATGTTTTATGCCGCTAGTAAAGCAAATTTTTAATCTTGAATATCAGAAGTTATTTTTGTGACAAAAATATTAGTGGATTTTCTGTCAGGCCGCTTTAGTTTAAGGCGGTCTGATTTGTTTTTAGGTGTTCTGGAAGAAGTACTACAGCGTTTTTTTCAAGGAAGAGGTAAGGACAATGAGTTACAGAATGTAATGCTTCTAGTAATATTGATAGATTGGTATGAAAAATGTTACTGTTTTGGTAAAAGTGTAATGCCGGAACTATATCCAATATGTTAGCGCAATACAAACAGCAGCAACCATACTTATTGGCATTGGACTCGATAATCTTCGGGTTCGACGGCGAAGGATTAAATGTTCTTCTTGTTGAACGAGGAATAGGGCAGGGAACATGGTCGTTGGTAGGGGGCTGGCTCCAACCAGACGAAGGGCTGGAACAAGCGGCTGCCCGTATTCTATATGAACTTACTGGCCTAAAAAAAGTATATCTGGAACAGCTTCATGCCTTCGGTGAGCCTAACCGCGACCCTGTTGTACGCACTATTTCGGTTGCTTACTTTTCGTTGGTACGTGTTGCCGATTACGCATCAAAAATTACAGAAACCTTTCAGGCGCGCTGGTTTTCGATATATAATATGCCCACGCTGTTATTTGATCATGGAGAGATGGTAACCCTGGCTATCAATCGGTTGCGCTACAAAGCATCGCAGCATCCAATTGGTTTTGAGTTACTTCCCGATAAATTTACGATTCCGCAGTTGAAGAAGTTGTATGATGCCATTTATCATACTGACTTCGACAAGCGAAATTTTAGCCGAAAAATTCTTTCAACCAAGCTTTTAATCAAGCTTAATGAGAAACAGAAAGGCTATTCAAAAAAAGGAGCTTATTATTATAAAGTCGACATAGCCAGATATCGGAAAATGACACATTCGTTTCTTAACGTTATTCCGCATTCCGACACAATTGTCTGATACGTTTGTTCTTCTGACTAAGTAGATTGACTGAAGCGCAGAAAGGATATTTACTCTCGTTGAATTCGGCTACCTTTGCCATTAATGAAAGATAAAATTGTAGTAATTACCGGTGCGTCGTCGGGTATTGGTCGGGCGTTGGCGTTCGCTTTTGGTCGCGAAGGTGCCCGGATCGTAATTTGCGGTCGTAAAGCAGATGCACTCTATATTGTGCGCGATGAACTTCAACAAGCGCACATTGACGTGCTGGCCGTGATCGCTGATGTTAGCATAGAACATGACGTAAAGCAACTAATCAATCAGACAATTGCGCATTACGGTCGGTTAGATATACTGATTAATAATGCGGGAATATCGATGCGATCGATGTTGATCGATACAGATCCGGCTGTTATTCAGAAGGTGATGGATATCAATTTTATGGGTTCCGTCTATGCCACCCGTTATGCATTGCCTTATCTATTAAAGTCGAAAGGTTCTATTGTCGGCATATCGTCCATTGCAGGCTATCGCGGCCTGCCGGTACGTAGCGGATACTCAGCGTCTAAATTTGCTTTAAATGGTTTTCTGGAGGCTGTACGTACCGAATTGTTGCATACGGGAGTACACGTATTAACGGCTTGTCCCGGATTTACGGCTTCAAATATTCGTTTTTCGGCACTAGATGCACAAGGACAGACGAAAGGAGAAACCATGCGGGATGAATCGTCGATGATGAGTGCCGAAGAGTGTGCAGATCACATTCTGAAAGCTGTTAAAAAGCGCAAGCGTGAACTTATTCTGACGTCGCAGGGGAAACTGACGGTTTTTATCAACAAGTGGTTGCCGTCTATTGCTGATAAGCTGGTTTACAATACGTTAGCTAAGGAGAAAGATTCGCCGTTAAAGCAGAAATAACAAACAGGACGGACGTAGAGATTAAATTAGCCAAACATTATCCTGACGGATGAAATATAGCTCATTATGCCAGAGTACGCGAAGATAGATGTCTTTACGTCCGATTATATTGATTTTGTGACCTTTACCGATGATTTCAACTACTGGAGCCGCTGCAGATGGGTCTGTACGTAGTAAAACCTGGTCGTGACTGGTAATCCCTGATTGCACTCCTTGTGGAAGATTCGTAAAAACGAGCAACAAAAGTAGGTACGTAAATACAGCTCCTTTTTGTCGACCGGAAATGGGCTGTTTACGAATTAACTTAACCATCAATACGCTGAACACATAAACTGCCGGAATCAGAAGAAAAAGCAGAAGGTATATACCATATTTTCGGTAAAACAGATAAAAATAGTTAAGGTCATCTGTCTCATATCCACTTAAATTATTGGCTTTAGCGATATCGCTCAACCGACGTAGCACGGTATCGTCGGGATGGCGATCAAAATAAACACCGAGGTAATACAGCAAACGCGGTACGTCGTTCTGACGTTCATAGGCATTGGCGAGTTTCAAAAGCATCGGATCGGTCAGGGCATGGCCTTCGGCTAATGCTTTTTTATACAACTGAACAGCCTGGGTCTGATCACCAGTTCGAAATAGTGAATCCGCTTTATGGATTGTCTGTGTTGGGCTAACCTGCGAAAACGTAGCCGTAGCCAGAAAACTAAGTAACAGGCTAATTTTCAGGCAAATGGCTTTTACAGGAGAAAAAGAGGCCATATAGGTTGCCAGAAGGAGATATAAAGGATCACAACTCAGCAGGAGAAAATGTTGTTTTGCTTCTGCTGAGTTGTAATAAAATTAAAACGGTAAATCGTTGCTTTCTTCATCAAAAGCAGCATTGAATGCTGCGTTGGCTGGATGTGCTGGTTGAGCTGGCCGTGTCTGCGGCTGAGCTGCTGGGCGTGGAGAAGAAATAGGGCTACTATCGTTACCACCTTCGGCTAACTCGAGACGAAAAGCACGTAATTCGGTATACCAGCGGTCGTTATATTCTCTTGATTCAGCGCTAAAGGTTGCTTTTAGCATATCACCATCAGCAAATTGCTTCAAATCACCGGTCTTTTCACCCCAGATAGACATACAAACTTTTTTGGGGTATTGACTATCAAGGGTTTCAAGAACAAATTCCTGTTTATTCCAAGGGCCGTTTTTCCCTTGACCTGTAACTTCCGGTAATACTTTTATAAGTTTCCCGACGATTTCGAGTGCCATTTTTGTGTTATTTTAAAAAGCTAAAATACGGAAATTCGGCCAGATTTTGAATGAAATTGACAAAAAAAATGAAAAGAGTTGAGCCTTGTTTGGGAATCAAAAATGAACCAGTTATATTTGCACCGCGATTCAGAAATGGCCACGTGGTGAAACTGGTAGACACGCCATCTTGAGGGGGTGGTGCTTCACGGCATGGGAGTTCGAGTCTCCCCGTGGTCACTGAAAATAATGCTCAAATCAGTCTGATTTGGGCGTTTTTGTTTTTAGGCGGAGTGTTAATGGCAAAAAAATGGCAGAAATTCCTTGTTCATAAACTTGGATTACATCGGCCAGAAATGCCAAAGAATTGCCTCCTACAAATCTCCATGTCTTTCTAAACCGAGTAACCTAAACCCGAAATGGGTGGTTGAGTATACAATTTAATAATACGAACAATTAATACCATTTTAGAATAGTATAACAAGTCACTTGCTTTTGCCAAACAGGTGAGCGTAGTGTGCCGAATAAAAAACGGCTGATCCTGATCGAACCAGCCGTTTGGAGAATACAAATCAATCCCTTGTTATTTTTTCGCTGAAGCGATCAGGTCGTTAGCCATTTTTACATAATCGGCGTTTTTGGCGGCAGTTGCCAATTCAACCGTTTTTTCGGCGCTGGCTATCGCACTGGCTTTTTCTTTTAATTTCAGTTCAATCCGGGCTTTGAGTAACATGATCCAGAAAGCTTTCGGATTTTGCTCAGTTGCTTTGGTCACCCAGCCGAGAGCCTGTTTTAAATCACGGTTCGTTTCATAGTAATAGCTGGCTGCCTCAAAATAAGCGGGTTTGTCTGAGGCTAGCGAAGCCTCGATATTTTTCAGAATTGTCTGATCAATATCGGCTGTAATGGCAACCGGAACGCGGGTTTTGTCCCACATAATTTCGAGCACAGCCGAATTAGGTTTGATATCAGCGATATTGATTGTGAAATTCTCAATTTTATTGGCTAGTGTAGTCGGTTTCACCTGAACACGTACTACTTCGTTCTCTTTCTTATAATCGCCAACGTTTGCACCCAGCGCGAGATCTTTAGATAACATCACCTCCCAACTGTTCTTGCCTGGAATGGTGAACAAGCCATAGGTACCTGCTTTCACCTCTTTACCTTCCAGCTTAACATCCGATGAAAAAGTAATTTTAGACGTAGCGTTCGCACCAGTGCGCCATACTTTATCATATGGTACCAAATCACCGAAAACGGTACGTTCTTTTATCGCCGGTCTAGAATACTCAAGCGTTATTTCGCCTAACGCGAAACTTTGTTTGGTGGTTTGAGCTGGACTGGCGGCCGGTATTTTGAGCTGAGCCTGTGCAATCGAAAGAGTGCTGAATGTCAATAAACTAGCTACGGCAAGTGTTGAGAGTGTTGAACTCTTCATAATACAGAATTGAAGAAATAAATGGTTAATGTTTGCTTTTCGATGCCCAAAGGTATACACCGCTTACGGTTTTTTTGAAGCCCGGTGAAGTTAAATTAGTACTACTCTATAGAATATTGGGTAAATTTATCAGACGTAGCATAGCTATATAAATGCTACGTTTCATCTGAATTTAAATAAACCAACTCAGTTTATCGTAAATGAGCTACGAATGTGGTTCAGTGTCATGTTGCTACGTTACCGGGCGAAATTTTACCATAATTCCGAACGGAATGGCTGAGTGTGGGCTACTAATTCGGGCCAGAAAGTGGAAAACTGTTTGCCAATCAGATCGTAATACGTAGTAAAATCCTCTATCGCCGTGTCAAGACCCGATGGGTAAGCCGTGCGTCTGGAAATGCCTTTAAGCGAACGGTCGATGCCTTCGGTAAACTGATAACTGCTGAGCCAATCCTGACGTATCATGTACTCGGCCATTCGGGCAGCGGCTGTAGGCAAACGAGTCTGGTGTGTCTCTATTGTCTGATAAAACTCCTTGATGAAGGACGAAAGTTTTTGGCCGCTAAACGTCTCGAAATTGGTGGCCAGAAAATGATCGAAAAATACATCGACAGCAGCACCCGCATACTTATGGCAACGAGGATGGAGCAAGTCCCGTACTACGTCGACGGCGGGGTGGCTATCGGTAAATGAATCAATGGCACGGTGCAGCCGTATGCCTCTTATTTCGCTGGGGCTGAGTTGATGACGAGGATGCACGGGGTCGCCCTTAATGAAATCGCCAATAAAATTGCCGATAATCAGGCCCTTGTCTCGTCCAGACAAATAGCTGTGTGCCAGAATGTTCATGAATTTTGTAATCGTACGTAGCGTTCGACTGTAACGCCAAATCGCTGTAAAAAATCTACTCCTTCGTCCGTACCAATACCTTTATATTCGGCGTATGAGTTCAGGTAAACAACCCGTTCAATTTTCATACTATAAATAATACGGGCACAGGCGATGCACGGCGAAAGCGTTACGTAAATTGTAGCTCCTTCAATTTCTGAGCCGTTTTTGGCGGCATATAAAATGGCGTTCTGTTCGGCATGGAGTGCCAGTGAACATGACCCCTTCGAGTCGCGGGGGCAGCCTACTTCCGGAAATTCTTCGTCGCAATTGTGCGTACCGGCAGGAGGGCCATTGTATCCTATAGAAATAATTCGGGTATCGCGCGTTAATACGGCTCCTACCTGGGCTTTAATGCAGTGCGATCGGCGAGCCAGGTTAATCGCGAGTTCCATGAAAATATCATCGAAACGCGGCTTTGGATCAAGTTTGGTAGCCGTATTGGCGGGTTGGGCTGTTGTGGGCATATTCGAAAGAACGTTGCCGTTTCTGTGATTATTGGTAAGTCGGTTAGTAGTGCGGCAATTTTCGCTCCATAAAAGTAAGCAGCTTCTACGTACTGTGTAGCCTGAGAGAAGGGGAGGAACACTAAAAAAGCAAACCCGACGAGGTTTTTGATCCGTCGAATTTGCTTTTTACTAGTAGTTAATCGTTTGAAATTGAGTTTATTGGGCTTTCCATGTCATAATGAGCCGGAATGCTTCGCCACTGCCGTCAGCACCAACTTTTGCTTTCAGGCCACTTGCCGATTCTTCCAGAATTTCCCATTCCGATACGTTCTGCTTTGAGTCGACAATAGTAATCAGACGAAGAATGTGAGTTTTACTGTCATACGTCCACGTACCCGGATTGGCGTCAGTAGATGTTTCTGAACCGTCGTTGCAATCGAGAGAACCACTATTTCCTGACAGACGGCCGTTTTTCTCAAAGCGAATCGTATTGTCCATGTCGCAGGGGCGTAGGAAGGGTAACAAATCTTTGTCGACTTTACCATCGCCGTCGATGTCAATAAGCGGGTCGGACGTAACAGCGGTGATACGTAGGTTTTTATCGGCAAAAGCTGGTAAATTACCAGTGATGGGGTTAACCGGGTCGTTTTCCTTCTTGCAGGATGACATCGATAACAGAAGGCCAAGCACGCAAAGGCTAAGCAGGCGGGATGTAAAAGAAGATGTGTTCATTGTATGTGTTGTTTCTGGTAAAAAAAAGAGGATGGTTTGGGCTACGTATTACCGTATTGCCGATTCAAAATTGGCCTTTGAAACATTGTTTGGAAACAGACTTACGGACGAATCGGAAGAAGTAACCGCCGAAGTGTGGCAAATGGTTAATCAAGTGTAGTCAAGCTGTTTGATACGAGCTGATTTTGCTAAACCAGTGTATAGAACACGGATTTTAGAAGGAATTATGAGGGAATCTTAAAGAATCATAATGTAAGTTGAAAATCTGAACACTGCCTGTTTATCAAAGTGGAATGATACTGCCAGTTGACTCCTGCCTTCATCCATTTCAGCATACACAAATACCGCTTCGGATGAATCACCATTGATAAACAAGTCAGGTAAACGCCACTTTTGCTAAAACCTTTCTCGAACAACTAAGCAACAACTGGTGATGACATCCCGAAAAATACTTTTTGCAACCATGCCTATGGACGGGCATTTTAATCCGCTGACAGGGCTGGCGGTTCATTTGAAGCAGAAGGGCCATGATGTGCGCTGGTATACGGGCGGTACGTATGCCGACCGGGCCGAACGGCTGGGAATACCCGCGTATCCATTTCGCAAAGCTCAGGTTATTAATCAGGAAAATCTGGATGACGTATTTCCTGAACGGACGCAGTTGAAAAGCTCGCTGGCTCGCATTCGGTTCGATATAAACAATGTATTTGTGAGACCCATTGCCGATTATATGGTCGACCTGCGGCATATTTATCAGGTATTTCCATACGATCTGGTTGTGTGCGATATTGGTTTTTCGGCTATATCGGTCATACAACATGTTTTTGGCGTACCTGTAGTGGTAATGGGAATTGTGCCGCTCCCGCAAAGTTCCCGCGATTTGCCGCCGAATGGAATTGGCATGACCCCCGCCAAATCATGGCTGGGACGTAACGTGCAACGTTTGCTACGTAGTGTGGTTGGGCGAATGATGCGGGAATGTACCAATGTCTATAATGAAATTACGGCACCGTTTGGCTTGCCGCCTGAGAAAGCACTTCTTTTCGATATCGCTGTTACAAAAGCGAGCCGTTATCTGCAAAGTGGTACGCCCGGTTTTGAGTATAAACGCTCTGATTTGAGTGATAACGTCCATTTTGTCGGCCCCTTATTACCGCACAGTTCACGGGTTAAAAATCCGTTCCGTCATGCCGAATTGGCCTGTAGGTATCGGCGCGTTGTACTGGTAACGCAAGGTACTGTTGAGCGCGACCCATCGAAAATTATTATTCCGACCATCGAAGCGTTTAAAAATGATGAAAAAACGCTGGTGATTGCCACAACGGGGGGCGCACAAACCGACGAGCTTCGGAAGCAATATCCACAGGCAAATATTGTTATCGAAGATTTTATTGACTTCAATGCGGTGATGCCCTATGCCAATGTGTTCGTAACCAATGGCGGTTATGGTGGTGTGCTTCTGAGTATTAAAAATGGGTTGCCGATGGTTGTTGCGGGTGTTCACGAAGGTAAAAACGAAATCGCGGCTCGTTTAAGCTACTTTGGCTTAGCTGTGCGGTTGAACACCGAAACACCGAAAGCCAATCGGATACGCCAGAGTGTTGAAGAAGTGCTAAATCAGTCGGAGTATCGGAATAACGTAGCACAGCTTGCGGGTGAATTTAACCAGTATGCTACGTTGTCGCTATGCGAGCAGCATCTGATAGACGTATTAGTCGAGCATGAGCAGATACGTAGCGCGATTCGGTAGGTTTAGATCTGGTATTTTGTACAGACAAGCATAAAGCTCTCTTAAAAAGCTACTATTTATTAGTAGTTTTGATAACTACGTAGTAATTTTTTTTGTACCTTTGCGGCCACGTTTTACAAGGGGGATGCGTCTCCCATCAAAACTAAACAAGCACAAATGGCTGTTAAAATTCGTTTAGCGCGTCGCGGACGCAAAAAAAAGGCGATTTACGACATCGTAGTAGCTGAATCAGTTGCTCCACGTGATGGCCGGTTTATCGAAAAAATCGGTTCGTACAATCCCAACACTGACCCGTCGACGGTCGTATTAAAATCAGAGCGTGCATTGCATTGGCTCATGGTTGGTGCTCAGCCAACCGATACCGCTCGGGCCGTACTGTCGCACGAAGGTATTATGTACAAAAAGCACCTACAGGTAGGTGTGAACAAAGGCGCTATTTCGCAAGATCAGGCCGACGAGAAATTTGAAGGCTGGAAAGCTGACAAAGAAAATCGCAAAGCTGGTGCTGCTGATACCAAAGCCCAAACCAAAGAAGAGGCTCGTGCCGCTCGTTTGGATGCTGAGAAAAAAGTAAGTGACGCTCGCGCTGAAGCGATTGCTAAGAAAAACAAAGTAGAAGAGCCTGTAGTAGAGGCTGCTGCTGAAGAAGCTCCAGCAACTGAAGAGGCACCGGTTGCTGAAGCCGCTGAAGAAACTCCTGCTGCAGAATAATTTTCTGGTCGCACCAGCGAATCGAAAAATTGGTTAAGTGAGAGCCTGTCCATAAAAGGGCAGGCTCTTTTTATAAACAAAGCACTACGTATGACAAAAGACGACTGCTATCAGCTCGGCCACATAACCAAAACCCACGGCGTAAGCGGGGAACTGGTGCTTTTTCTGGATGTAGACGAGCCTACTGAATATGCCGACCTCGAATCGGTATTGCTGGAAGTAAAAGGGGAACTGATTCCGTATTTTATCGAATCCATCGCAATCGTGAAAGGTAGTCGGGCTATTGTTGCGTTTGAAGATGTTGACACAATTGAACAGGCCGAACGGCTTATCAATTGTGGAGCATTTCTGCCGCTCGATGAATTGGAGCCTATAACAGACGAAACCCGATTTTATTTTCATGAAATCGTTGGTTATCAAATCATTGATTCCAACGCGGGCGAACTGGGTATTGTAAAAGGCGTATATGCTATGAATGCTCAGGATTTGATTTCGATGGAGTATGAGGGAAACGAAGTATTGATCCCAATTAACAGCGAAATCGTTCATACAGTTGATCGAACAAATAAGAAGCTGAACGTTGTGCTGCCCGATGGTTTACTGGAAATTTACATGGATGATGCCAGTAAGGAAACTCCCGAAACCCACGGCGACGAAGCTGACGATACCGATGAGGATTGACATTATTACCTGCCTGCCAAAGCTGCTGGAAAGCTTTTTCGCGCATTCGATTCTGCAACGGGCGCAGCAGGGAGGTTACGTAACGGTTGTGGTTCATGACCTGCGCGATTATACGCTCGATAAGCATCGGCGTGTAGATGATTATGCGTTTGGCGGGGCAGCCGGTATGGTGATGCAGATTGAACCCATTGCCCGTTGTATTCGCTCCTTACAAGCGGAACGTAGCTACGATGAGATTATTTATATGACGCCCGATGGCGAACGGCTGAACCAGAAAACGGCCAATACGTTGTCGTTACGTCAGAATCTGATTATTCTTTGTGGCCACTACAAAGGTGTGGACGAACGGGTTCGCGAATTGTTTATCACCAAAGAAATCAGCATTGGCGACTACGTATTGAGTGGTGGAGAACTCGCGGCCTGTGTGGTGTCGGATGCAATTATTCGGTTGTTACCGGGCGTACTGAATGACGAAACCTCGGCGTTGACCGATTCTTTTCAGGATAATTTGCTGGCTCCGCCCGTATACACACGACCTGCCGAATTTGAAGGACACCGTGTTCCCGATATTCTGCTTTCCGGTCACGAAGCAAAAATTGACGAGTGGCGTCATGAACAGGCGTTGGCCCGGACACGGGCACGACGCCCGGATTTGCTGGAGTGAAATTGAAAATAGTCTTATATAAAAAAAGGGGTTAATCTGAGTACATTTCAGATTAACCCCTTTTTTTTGCCCGATTCTTTCGGCGACAAATCCGACTTATTTGACCGAGTAAGCTTTGACTGTGTTATGGAAAAAAGTGGGAATAAACAATGTCTTGGATTGAGGATCATACCCAAGATCAGCCGAATTGATCTTCTCCGCCGAGGTGTCAATTTTTAAGTCAGTCTTTCCGTCAGAACTTACGTGCCAAACTTTTCCCCGCCATTCTGTAACGATGTAACTCTTATTTCCCAGTGCAATAATGCCGTCAATACCGCCCGAAACTTTAGCAATCGTTGTGAGTTGCTTCGTATCTGGATTCATACTGAACAGTGAGCCATCGCCGTTACCAATCAGCAATTGATTGTTTTCAAACAAGAGTCCATTTGTGCCTTTAAGTGGATCACCACTTAGAACAAGACTGGCTTTCCCGTTGGTTATAGACCACACTTTATGATCATTTGAGTCAGTAATATATATGATACCTTTTTTAGTATCGACGGCAATATCATTTAGAAATTTAGCACCTTCAATTGGGTAACGATTCAGAATTTTTCCCGTAGCCAGCGCTATTTCGGCAACCTGTGTCATCTCGGTCACATATAGCTTATCGCCAAGAATGCCCATTCCCTTGGTTGAATTCAGATTATCCGCAAATTTCATCTGAATCACTTTGCCGTCAAGACCAACTTTGGCAATGTAACTACCCTTGTTGTCCAGACTTGGACCACCGTTGATACAGGCAACATACAGTACTTTCTGCTTCGGTTCAAATAGAACGCTTTCAGGAGTACGTACTGTAGTGTCAGTTTCCCAAACGGGCTTTAAATCGACCGACTGTGCATGGACCAACGTAGTAAGGAAGAGGCCAGGTAATAGAAGTATTTTTTTCATGTGACGCTAAGGTTTGAGGAATGAAAGTAGAGAGTATTCTTTAACTTGTTCTGATTGATGAAAAGCTTAATGCGGATGCGAACTAACGATTTTACAGTCACAACGTTTGGTTTCAGCGGGCAACGTAACAGGTTTATCGAAAGTGCTATTTGGAGATAGGGTACGCGAAAACGTAGTAAACTTCTCCTTGATTACCTTATCAGAAGCATCATAAGCCACCAGTTTTACGGATATATCGGAATGCGTTCTTGACGAAAAATTGCGAACTACTACGTTAACCGTCGACGTAACCAGTACGTTATCCAGTTCCGAACAGTCAACACTTAGGTCGATGGTTTTGGGTGAAAAAGATGTATTGTTACGTTGTGTAACGAAGTAAAGAATTACACCACCCACAACAAGAATAATTAATAGTAATCTTATTAGTGCTCGCATTTGTAAAGCCGAATATATATCTGATCTGTAATAGGTTATATAATAAAGCCAGCCCCATCAGTTACTGATTACCTGACTTTTCCTGTAATTCCTTTGCCTCACGCTCCCGTCTTTTTTGTTCCCGTCGTTCCTGCCGAAGCTGTTTTCGCGTTTTAACAGTATCAGTTGCCACAGCTTCATTTGCGAACGAATTATTTTGTTGAGGTTCGGCCACAGGTTCATCATCGCGTTTTTCTTCGCTTTTTTTCCCTTTGAACAAACGACGAAAAAAATTGCCGATGCCTGTGCCTTCATCATCGTCAACGTCGTCTCCATTAGGATCGGGAAACAACATATCCGGTTGGAAGAGTGAATCAACAGGGGCTACCTGACGTCGTAAACCTTCGCGAAGCCGGACATTATAAAACCCATAAGCACCAGAATCAGGAGCGGTCAGGCCGCGTCGGGCCATGATTCGACCGATAAGTTTGAAATAACCGCGTACGTTACGTACCTGCAACGTACCATCGGGCACAAACCAATCAAGCGCCCGTTTGGGTCGAGGAACTACAAAGGCTAGAAAGATACTTTCGCCTAAATCCAGATTAGCCGGACTTTTGGCGAAATAATAGCGTGATGCTTCACCAATACCATAAATGTTACGTCCCCATTCGATGATGTTCAGGTAAACCTCATACATCCGCTCTTTGGGGATAATTCGCTCATTTTCAATAAGCCATACAATTAGAATTTCTTCTACTTTACGCGAAAGCGTTTTGTTGCGGTTGAGGAATACGTTCTTCACCAACTGCATCGAAATAGTGCTGGCTCCACGCTTGAACGATTTCTCTTTGAAGTTAGTCGCGATGGATACGCGGAAGGCTTTTTCGTTGAAACCTTTGTGGGTAAAAAAATTGTAATCTTCCGAGGTCAACAGGGCGTTGCGCAGGTCGGGCGAAATCTGGTTTAACGGAGTATAATCCGGATTTCCGGGGCCAACAATAATATCACGAACGGGTTTTTCTTTTTCGTAAGGCGTATAGGTAAATGGACGATTGATAGCTGCAAAATCAGTACGGCCCATGCGAAGAATCCGAAATCCTTCCGACGTCATTCCTGAATTAAACTTAACCGAATCGGGTAAAGCCGTGTCGAGCTGAAAGTTCATGTCATATTTCAACTTGCCCGCTACCTGCATTCCTTCCAGCGATTCGAACAGCCCTTGTGGAAACGAGTTGAATAATGCCTGCGCATCCATCGGTTCACTATGTAGCTGTAATTCATACACTTTGTTCGACGTTGGTGCCTGTTCCGACGATTCGTTACGTACCGTTTTAACGGGCGTCTGCTGGCTATCTTTCGAAATGGTATATTTTAGAAACGGATGGGCACTAACCTGACCCAGATGTAACGTCGATGAACTATCGATACCTACGTAGTTTTCGCCAACAAACAGATTTGCATCCATGGCGGCCCGTTTCACCAGCACATCGGTACGGGCAATAGCCGGATGATTGATACGTAAATTTTGTACCGAACCAGCGCCGGCCATCCGGAACTCTCCACCCGAGCGGTCTACTTCATTGAGTTGGGCACGTAACGTATCGACTTGAAGTTTGAGTTTGTATTTTTTCTGGATAAAAGGAAGTTCAATGGGTTTCCCATCAGCGTATAAAGCCAGATCATATTCGCGGGCACTAGGATCTGCTGTACCTGCTACGTGCCAGGTTGCCTGATTGCCGTTTACTTTGATGGTAGACGTAACCGCTTCGTTGTCGATAACGGCTGATTGGGTTAACAGACTTAACGTATCGTTACTATCCATCGCCCGAAATTCCAGATTATTAACGTTCAGATCGTCCGGAATTTTAGAAAGAATATTTTCGATCAGATTTTCAGCTACTTCCGACAAATCAGTACGTCGCCTAGATTCGCTGGGTGCGCTGGAAACAGACGTAGAGTCACGTTTTTTACGTAACAGAAAGTCGATATTGGTCAGCGAATCGCGCTTAACGACTTGAATCAGACCATTTTCAAGGGTCATACCTGACAAGCCGACTTTTCCGGCCAGTAAGGGCCAGAAACGTACAGAAACTTCGACCTGCTGGATACGGGCCAGGCTGTCGCGTTTTTCGGGCACAACCGAAATGTTTGAGAAAGCAACCGAAGTGAGTCCCGTAAATTTAGCAGAACCAATATGTACGTCGAGATTGTAATCGCGCTTGGCCTTCCGAATGGCGCGTTCGAGGGTGGACTGTAGGAGTTTCTCCCGTTTTGAGTAGGCAATGCCAGCCCCCACACAGGCTATTAAGAAAATACTTAAAAATACCCACCCCGCAATTCGGATGGCTTTTTGTTGACTATATGTCATGCTTTGTCACTATTCGCGAAGCACAAATATAGGGAATTATAGGTAGTATTAGGAGTGAGAAGTGAGGAGTGAGAATGGTTATTATGCAGTGTTGGAAAATGGGATTGAGGCTGGCTAACACGTATTTTTTGTTGCTTGGGATAGTCTCACTCCTTATTCCTCGCTCCTAATACTAGTTTAAAAATCTAAATGGCAGTTTGTCCAGCCGTCGTCGAAACGGGTGCCAAATTGTTTATAGAAACCAATGGCGGGTTCATTCCAGTCGAGAACCTGCCACATCATGCCCGTACAATTGGTTTCGCGGGCTGTTTCGATTGTAGCATCCAGCAGTAGTTTTCCGACGCCATAACCCCGAAAGGCTTCGGTAACGATAATGTCCTCAAGATAAAGCCGTTTCCCTTTCCAGGTCGAGTAACGAAAAAAGTACAACGCCATCCCGACAATCTTTTTGCTTTCAGAATCTTCGGCCATAATCATACCGAACAGCGGATTAGGACCAAAACCATCTAGCGCCATTTGCTCGACCGTGTTTGAAACCTGATCGGCGGCCCGTTCATAAATGGCCAGTTCCATAACTAATTCAAAAGCTTCGGGTACATCAGTAAGAGTGCCGGGACGGATAATAATCATATAGAAATTCCGGGAATAAGTTGATCAAGTTACAGTAAAATAGGCTGCAAGATACTGAATTAACGAACTTGACTCACTCTGTAATAAATTTCCGCCATTTATTTAAAGCAGCCTGAAAATCGTCGGACAACTCGGAGTCGAATTGAAGCCATTGTTTGGTTTTAGGGTGTATAAAGCCCAACGATTTTGCATGCAATGCCTGTCGGGGAAGTAATTTGAACGCGTTCTCAACAAACGCTTTGTAACTACCCACTGGATTGCCCCGCAAAATCCGGTCGCCACCATACATGGCATCGTTGAAAAGAGGATGGCCAATGTGTTTCATATGCGCCCGAATCTGATGGGTGCGGCCAGTTTCCAGATTACACTGAACCAATGCAACGTAGCGTAAATCCTCCAGCGTTTTGTAATGCGTAACGGCCCATTTGCCTTTGGTTTCGTCGTCGTAGATAGCCTGCACTTTACGGTCACGTACCGACCGGCCGATATAACCCGTAATTGTACCATCGGCAGACGCTGGAACACCCCACGCCAGCGCGTAATACGTTCGCTCAATGGTATGCTCGAAAAATTGCCGGGCCAAATGCGTCATGGCGTATTCGGTTTTGGCAATTACCATCAGGCCAGATGTGTCTTTGTCGATTCGGTGTACCAACCCCGGCCGTATGTCGCCGTTACGGGAAGTAGGCAGATTTTGAAAATGGTAAACGAGCGCATTGACCAGCGTACCATCCCAGTTGCCATGGGCCGGGTGAACCACCATGCCCGCTGGCTTATTCAGCACCAGTAACTCATCATCTTCGAAAACAATATTGAGCGGAATGTTTTCGGGTTTAATATCGGTATCGCGGGGTGGGTGAGGCAACGAAACCGTGATGATATCCAACGGTTTAACTTTATAACTGGCTTTTGTTACGTTGCCATTAACACGTACCGACTCTACGTCGATGGCGGCCTGAATTTTAGTGCGGGTAGCATTTTGCAGCCGGTCCATCAAAAATCGGTCGACACGTAACAACCCCTGACCTTTATCGACCACAATTCGGTGGTGTTCGTATAATTCTTCCTCTTCCGAAAATTCTTCGACGGCTTCTGTCATTGTAATGGCTATCTCAATAAGTTTGCAAATTTACAGGCTCAGACGTAACGCTTACAATCTGACTAGATATTGACTAGCAAAGTGAACGTTCTATCTGTATTTCGCAGCTCAAAAACACGTAGTGAATTTACCCAGTCAATCACCATTACAATACCTTGAAGATCCGTTTCCAGAACGGACAGCGATTCGCCTGTATCTAAAGCGCGATGATTTGCTGCATCCATTCATTTCCGGAAATAAGTGGCGTAAGCTCAAGTACAACCTGCTGGCTGCCCGCGAACAGGGATTTACTACGGTGCTGACATTCGGTGGGGCTTTTTCCAATCATTTGTATGCAACAGCCGCAGCCGGACAGCATTTTGGTTTCCAGACTATTGGCATTGTTAGGGGCGATGAACTGGCAACGCAACCACGTAATGCTACGTTAGCCGCCTGTGAAAATTTCGGTATGCAACTGCATTTTGTGAGCCGGGTGGATTACCAGCGTAAAGAATCGCCCGAATTTTTGGCTTCATCAATGACACAATTTGGTTCGTGCTACGTAGTACCGGAAGGGGGAACCAACGCATTGGCCATACGTGGTACGTCCGAAATTATGCCTGAAATTACGGCGCAACTGGGTGATGAACCTCGCTACGTCTGTTGTCCTGTCGGAACGGGCGGTACGGTGGCTGGATTGGCGCAAACGGCTGAAAAAGAGACAGAAGTGATGGGGTTTATGGCGCTTAAAGTGGCTGATAAGGAGTTTAAACTTCAGCTTTCTGATGCTACGTCAGCAAGCCCGAGCGAATTGGAATCGCGAAAGCTGAAATTTATCTATAATTATCACTTTGGCGGATATGCCAAAACGACACCGGCACTTTTGGATTTTATTCGGTCATTTGAGCAAAAGACCAACATTCAGCTAGAGCAGGTTTATACCGGCAAAATGCTTTATGGAATCTATGATTTGGCCCGTAACGGATATTTTTTGCCCGATTCAATAGTGGTAGCTATCCATACTGGTGGATTACAAGGTAGAAGTTCGCAACTGGATACTTGACAAAATGTGAATTACCTGACATCGTGATTCCGCTACGTTACATCGGAAATTCAATAACTTGCTCGCATGGAAACGATTTTTACCACCGAACGCATACGGCCACTTCTGGCGAAAGTTCGCGAATTTGTTGATTCTGAGTTGATTCCGATGGAGGCAGGTTTCTCGCATCATAATCTGGCCGCAGTCATTCCCATTCTCGACCAAAAACGGAATATGGTAAAAGTCGCAGGTTTGTGGGGATTACACCTGCCTGAAGAACAGGATGGCCACGGCTTGACTTTGTGTGAATTTGGGCAGATTAGCGAAGTGTTAGCCTATGCCCCGTTTTTCGGCCACTACGTATTTGGCTGTCAGGCGCCCGACATTGGCAATACAGAATTGCTACACAAATTTGCTTCTGCCGAGCTAAAAGAGCGATACCTAAAGCCGCTGATGGCAGGGAAAATACGTTCCTGTTTTTCGATGACTGAGCCTGAATTTGCAGGCTCAAACCCGACTCGTATGGCTACAACGGCTGTTCGGGAAGGAGGTGAGTATGTTATTAATGGCCGTAAATGGTTTACTTCTTCGGCCGATGGAGCCGCTTTTGCTGTAGTCATGGCCGTCACTAATCCTGATGCGGCACCTCACCAGCGCGCCAGTATGATTGTGGTCCCGACTGATACGCCCGGCTTTACGATTGAACGTAACATTCCTGTATTTGGCGAAGCTGGCGAAGGCTGGTTCAGTCATTCCGAAGTGCTGTATTCCGATTGTCGTGTGCCCGTTTCGAACCTGATTGGGGGCGAAGGGATGGGATTTCGGCTGGCGCAGGAAAGACTGGGGCCGGGCCGTGTACACCATTGTATGCGCTGGATCGGTAATGCCGAAAAAGCACTGGATTTACTGTGTAAACGAGCCGCCACGCGCGAAATCGAAGATGACGTAATGCTGGGCGAAAAGCAGTTTATTCAGGATTTCATCGCCGAAAGCCGAGCCGAGATAGATGCCAGTCGGCTTTACGTATTAAACACGGCTCACATGATCGATACGGTGGGCGTGAGTAATGTCCGCGAAGCGGTTTCGGCTATTAAGTTTTACGTAGCGAATGCCTTTCTGCGTGTTCTTGATCGGGCCATTCAGGTGCATGGAGCTTTGGGCGTTACCGACGATACGGTATTGTCGGCGATGTACAGGCACGAGCGTGGTGCCCGAATCTGGGATGGTGCCGACGAAGTTCATAAACAGAATCTGGCAATCAGTATTTTAAAAAAATACGGACTGGATATTAAACAGAAAGCAAAAGAGCTTCGGCAGTTAAAAGAAAGGGCAAAATTGATAATGAGTGAAAGAGAGAAAGAGTGAAAGAGTGCCAAAACGCTAGAAATAGTTTTTGTTTTATAAGCTGTCTGCGCTTTTATGAACATTTCAAACAACACCACTACTGTTCGACCCGGCGAAGAACTTGACTTAGTGGCCCTCAATAATTACCTACATGAAAATGCTCCGGCGGTTGGTGAAGTGCTAGCCGTAACGCAATTTCCCGGCGGATTCTCGAACCTGACGTATTGCCTGAAAACCACCGATCAGGAATACGTACTACGTCGCCCCCCGTTCGGAGCCAATATAAAAGGTGGTCATGACATGGGTCGCGAATTTCGGGTGTTGTCATTTCTGAAAGGAAATTATGACCAGATTCCGCAGCCGGTTGTATACTGCGAATCACCGGACGTAGTAGGGGCACCATTCTACGTAATGACGCGCGTTTCGGGAATTATTTTACGGGCTTCGATGGCGTCGAAACTTGCTCTTCCTGAAGCGCGTATGCGCCAACTCTCGGAAGCACTAATCGACAATCTGGTAGCAATTCATGCATTAGATATTACTAAAACCGGCCTGGCTCAGCTCGGTAAACCCGATGGTTATGTACAACGTCAGGTGGAGGGCTGGAAACAACGATATCAGAATGCCGAAACCGATTTGATTCCGGCTATGAATCGTGTAGGGGAGTGGCTACCGCAAAATTATCCTCCCACCCAAAAACCGACATTATTGCATAACGATTACAAGTTCGACAACGTATTATTTGCGCCTGATTTCAGTAACTTCGAACCTAACCCATTGATTACTGGTGTATTGGATTGGGAAATGGCAACCGTTGGCGACCCGCTGATGGATCTGGGTGCTACGTTAGCCTATTGGTCTGAAATTGACGATAGTCCGGCGTATCGAAATTTTAACCTCACCTGGTTGCCCGGAAATCTTAAACGTCAGGAGGTAGTGAAGTGTTATGCCGAACGTAGCGGACGCGATGTGTCGGCTATCCTGTTTTACTACGTGTTCGGGCTCTATAAAAACGCCGTAATTGCGCAACAGATTTACGCTCGCTGGAAACAGGGCCACAGCCAGGATGCTCGATTTGGCTATTTGCTTCCCATGATTATCGAACTCGCCAACAAAGCCGTTAACGCAATAGAGCAGGGTAAAGTATAATGCGGGCTGATTGTCGTACTAACAAAATACGCGACGCTTCATTATACATTTTTCATTGTACATCAATCATTCCCCTGCACGCTGGCTCGGCGAAGTCGGTCGTTCATAGCGAAACCGAGTCCCTGGTTGGGCAACGGTTCGGCGTAGATAATGTTGACGGACAACGTATCTAACGCACGCAGGTAAGCAAACAGGTTTTTAGCCGCTTCATTTAAATTGCCAGTGGGCGAAAGAACGAGCTGATTGTCAGGGTTAATTCCGCCGAATGGTTGACGAAAAACCAATGCGCCAGCCGATACGTTTGGCTGTGGAGTTTCGCCCGGAGACAGCAAGACCAACGGTTTCCGGGGAGCGTAGTGACTGCTCAACATACCGGGTGCTTTCGGGTTTGATGTAGAATGTGTACGTACCGAAACTGGACCGATAACCTGTTCAATCTGATCAAGTGCCATACCTCCGAGCCGAAACACGGTTGCCTTGTCATCTTCAAATCCTACAATGGTCGACTCCAGACCAATACCGGCCGGGCCTCCATCCAGAATATAAGGTATTTGGTTTCCTAACTGATCGGCTACGTGCTGGGCTGTTGTAGGACTGATATAGCCAAACGGATTCGCACTTGGAGCCGCTAGCGGAAAATCGAGCGAACGTAGCAGGGAAAGCGTAAGCGGGTGATTTGGAATCCGAACCGCCACGCGCGAAAGACCAGACGTAACAAGATCTGGAATCAAATCCTGTTTCGGCAGTAATAACGTAAGCGGACCCGGCCAAAACGTTTCAGCCAGTTTTCGGGCCGCTTCGGGAATATACGTAACGTAACGGTCGAGTTTTTCGAGCGAATCGGTATGTATAATGAGGGGGTCGAAGGAGGGTCGATTTTTGACCCGAAAAATAGACAGAACTGCGTCGGGGTTGAGCGCGTTTCCAGCGAGCCCGTAAACTGTTTCTGTTGGAATACCTACTACGTTGCCGGCTTCCAGAAATGTTTTTGCTGTTTGCCAGTCAGTACCGATTTGTGCCATGATTTTGTGGCACAAAGATAACGGTTTATGGGAAAGCAAGGTGAGACAAAGGGCAGTAGAGTAGTGGTTAATTTACCCTTTGCCCCATGCCCTTTGCTACCCCTGCCTATTAATGGTGCGCTCCGCCGGGGCCATGAACGTGCCCATGGGCAAGCTCATCGGGGGTAGCTTCACGAACAGCTATAACTTCTACGTCAAAATGGAGAGTTTGGTCGGCTAATGGGTGGTTTCCATCAACAATAATGAATTCGGGTTCAACACCTACAACCGAGATAACCTGTCCGTCGTTGGCCTGAAATTGCATACCAACTTCAACGTTTTGACCACCAAAAGCTTTACGGGGTACACGCTCTGTCAGGTTTGGATCACGTTTGCCGTAGCCTTTTTCAGGAGCGATTTCAACCTGAAAATGATCGCCGGTTTGGCGGCCTTCCAGACTGTCTTCCATTCCTGGAATCAGATTATGTGCCCCATGTAAATAATACAGTGGGTCGCGGCCCTGGCTGCTGTCTAAAACTGTGCCACTGCCATCGCGAAGTGTATAATGGATGGCAACGACTGCATCTTTTGAAATTATCATAATGGATTGGTTTTGAAGGGTACCTGCCGTAGTTTCTTCTATTACGTACAACAAGTAAAGGGGCAAAGTTGCTTTAATTCCGTCATAATTTGTCGGTCTTGCTCAAATTATACCTCAACGTTGGATTTCATCCATCGCTAAATCATTCCCTATAATTCATAGTGTTCTTATTGGTTTGGGGAAGAAAATGGAGTGAAGTATCGATTTTCTGCTAAATGCAACGAGAGTGTTAATAAATGCGACGAGAGCGTTAGCAAATAGAGAAGCGTATTCGGTATTTGCATGTGCTGTTTTTAGTGACAAAAGATATGGATACCTGCGAATATCGCTATGAAGAGAAACAGACTTGAGGACGAAGAATTGATTGACGCTTTTCGGGGAAATGAATCGACGAACCATTTTGGGGTTCTTTATAATCGCTACGTCAGCAAAGTATACAGGACGTGTTTTTCACTGACGAACAACATGTCGACAGCCGAAGATTATACTCAGGATATTTTCATTAAAGTATATGAGCGACTGGACTCATTTCATAATCGATCTTCCTTTTCTACGTGGTTGTACGCTATCACCCGGAATTATTGTCTTGAGCAAATTCGCATCAGCAAACACCTGATTTTTGAGCCATTAGTATATCCTGTAACTCAAGAAGAGATTCCTGACGATACGGATGAATACGGGACCAACCCGCCCGAATGGCATTTCTATGTGCTGGATACCCTGCTAAAAAAACTATCGGTTGAAGAAGCCACATTACTCCGGCTTCGCTATGAACATGGCTTGTCGATAAAGACGATTAGTGAACAATATCAATTGTCGGAAGGAAATATTAAAGTACGTCTGAATCGCACCCGCGATAAGCTAAAAAGAATGTATGGTACCGTATAGTTATTAAATAGGTAAATAAGAGTAGTAAAAGATGTAATTTGTTTTTAACATCAAAGATAAGTAAATGTAATGTTGCTGTTAATTCAGTAGGACGAACATTTATGAGGCTCAGCTGTGCATGATACGTGGAAGGATATGAGAGACTGGTTGAGTTAAAAACGTAAGACAAAAAAGCTTTACCTCCATTTTTTACCTCAATCAATTTTCAACAATGAAAAAAACTTTATTTTCTGTCTTCCTCTTTACGTTAATTGGCTCAACTGTCTTTGCGCAGGTTGGTGTTGGTACTAACACTCCAGATGCTAGTGCTGAACTTGAGGTTCGTTCTACTTCCAAAGGATTATTAATTCCCCGTGTCAATAGTACTGGCGACGTAGCGAATCCCGCCAAAGGGTTGCTGGTGTATCAGACATCGGGTAGTGAAGGTTTTTACTACAATAGTGGTACACCCGCTTCTCCAGTATGGTTGCCATTACGCACAAATTCGTCAGGGGGGCCTACTGGTGTTGCTGGTGGCGATTTGACAGGAACTTACCCCAATCCGACCATTGCTAATGAGGTAGTTACGAGTACGAAAATAGCGGCAGGGGCTATCAGTTCAAGCAAAATTGTGAATGGAGCGGTGATTACACCACTGTTGGCAGATGAAGCTGTAAGTACGCTTAAAATCGCTAATAACGCCGTTACACCGGCTAAAATAAATTCTTCCGGCGCAACTTCTGGTCAGGTGCTTACCTATGATGGAAGTAATGTGGTTTGGAGTAATCCGCCTAGCAGTGGCGGAACAATAATTCCATATGCATCAGGTCTTCCTATAACTATTGCTACGCTGCCTGGAGGGTCAGTTGGAACGGTTGCCTCATTAGGTTTTGGAAGCTCTGTCTCAGCGCTTGTACCCATAGGTGGCAACATCGTTTTAAGTATTCAGGCAAATAGTGCATTTTCGATACCGCGTAATGGTACCATTACTTCCCTCTCTGCCTACTTTAGTGCATCTCTCCTGACGCTCGTCTCCTCTGGTAGTGCTACGGTTACGGCTCAGCTCTATCAATCCACTACACCCAACAATACTTTTTCTCCTATTCCTGGAGCAACAGTAGTATTTCCTCCATTTACGAGTACTATATCAATTGGTACAACTAGGAATGGAATTACAAATGGGCTGAATATACCAGTAACAGCAGGAACTCGAGTAATGCTTGTGTATTCAGTAACGGCTTCTGGAATTACGTTGCCCATTACAGTAGTCGGACATGCCAGCGCAGGTGTAAGTATCAATTAATTGATGTTGGGATGCGTGTAGGCACGCACGCTGGTTTGCTACGTATCAGAACTTAGCTGCTACGTATACCACCTGCCTAGCATGCCGAATTCCAAGTTTCTTAGACCAATCTTTATGAAATATAGTCTATTTATTATCAGCCTATTGACATTGCTGACTTCACGAAGTACGGCACAGTTTGTCAATCAGGGCGTATTTTCGGTTAGTCCCGGCTCTCTGGTATCGACACCCGCATCGTTTACCAATACGGGTACGGTAACCAATAGCGGCATCATGTCGCTTGGAGCAAACGTTACGAACAATGGTACGTTCGATGCTACGCAGGGTGAACTAAAACTGGTAGGTGGAGCTATGCAAACGCTTGATGGCTCAACGGGTATTACATCGCGAACACTCACGTTACAAAACTCGGCGGCAGGAGAGTCAATTGTGCTGAACGTACCATTGACGGTTAACCAGTTGGTGAATTTTGCCGATGGTATTCTGAAAACCAATACAACAAATCAGTTGATACTGGGCGATAATGCACTGGCAGTAGGTGCAGGAGATGCGTCGCACGTAGTTGGCCCCGTTCAGAAAATTGGTGACGATAATTTTACATTTCCGCTCGGTAATGGTACTACGTACCGACCAGCGTCAATTGCTCCGCAAGGAACGGCTTCTGATGCGTATACAGCGCAGTATGTGGAGTCGGCTCCTGCCAATTCGATCAGTTTGGCATCCTGCTTATCCGCTATTTCTGGTAACGAATATTGGCAGATTGATCGCACGGCAGGAAGTGGTGTGGCTACAGTTGGTTTAGCGTATCAGAACGTAGCAACCAGCCCAGCTATAGCCAATTCGCCATTACTGCGTGTTGCCCGGTATAACGGCAGTTTATGGGAACCTATTTCCTGTTCGGCTAATGGTGGAACAGCTTCTGGTCTAGTGTTGACAAATGGTAGTACGGCCAATTTCGGTGCGTTTACGCTAGGAGTTCAGGCATTAGCGCCCACTATTTCCGGTCTTGCAGCTAGTTCGGCCACAACGTGTGTGGGAAGCCCCGTTACGTTTACTGCAACTATCGGTAATGTAACAGGTGCATATAATTTTACCTTGACAAACGGCAGTAGTACCACAACGGGTAACAGTGGTACTACGTCCTTCGGTCAGAGTTTAGTCGCTTCCGGCTCAGGCCCACAGACGTTTACATTAACAGTGGAAGCTGGTGGTCAGCAGGCAACGTTTACTACGTCTGTAACGGTCAATGCACTACCTGTTGCTACGTTGTTGGCTAATTTTGGCGGTACGCTTACCTGTGCGCAAACTTCCCTGACGCTGACAGCATCGGGAGGTGATACATATACCTTTAACGGCCCTGGAGTTATAAGTCAGAATGCTACGTCGGGGACGGCAATCGTAAATGCGAGTGGTATTTATTCCGTTACTGTGTCATCGTCTGGCTGCATCAGTACTACTAACATTACAATTGGTCAGAATACTACGCTCGCTACTGTAAGCATTACCCCCTCGAGCGCTACGTTAACCTGTTCAACTACTTCGGCGAGTTTGAGTGCGGTGGGAAGTAGTGGTACGTATCTGTGGAGTACTAATGAAACAACGCAGAGCATCAGCACTACGGCAGCGGGTACCTATTCGGTTACGTTGACCGGCACTAATGGCTGTACGGCTACGGCTCAGGCACAGGTCTTTCAGAACAATACGGCTCCTTCGGTAAGTGTGTCTCCTTCAAGTGCTACGTTATCTTGCTCCACCCCAACCACTACATTAACGGCTACTGCAGGAGTGGCATATTTATGGGACACAGGAGCGACCTCTCAGACAATTAGTGTTGGCTCATTAGGTACATACTCGGTAACGGTGACGGCTGGCAATGGCTGTACGGCTACGGCTCAGGCACAGGTCTTTCAGGACAATACGGCTCCTTCGGTAAGTGTATCGCCTTCGAGTGCTACGTTGTCTTGCACGAACTCGACAGTGAGCTTAAGTGCGGTGGGTAGTGGTACGTATTTGTGGAGTACGGGCGCGATCTCTCAAACGGTCAACGTTAGCTCGTCGGGTACGTATTCGGTAACGATAACGTCTGGTAACGGCTGTACGGCGACGGCATCTGCCCAGATTGTTCAGGACAATACGGCTCCCTCTATAAGTGTATCACCTTTGAGTGCTACGTTGTCTTGCTCCACCCCAACTACTACGTTAACAGCTACTGCAGGAGTGGCATATTTGTGGAGTAATGGGGCAACATCTCAGACAATTAGTGTTGGTTCAACGGGCACGTATTCAGTAACGGTGACGGCTGGCAATGGGTGCACAGCTACGGCGCAGGCACAGATCTTCCAGAATAACACGGCCGCAAGCGTCAGCATTACGCCGTCAAGTGCTACGTTGACTTGTTCGACCACTTCGGTAAGTTTGAGCGCGGTAGGCAGTAGCGGTACGTATCTGTGGAACACTGGTGCAACCACGCAGAGCATCAGTGCTACGTTGGCGGGTGCTTATTCGGTAACGCTGACGGCCAACAACGGCTGTACAGCTATAGCGCAGGCGCAGATCTTGCTCGATAACTCGGTGCCATCGGTGAACATCTCGGCTACTCCGTCGCTGACCATCTCCAGTGGACAAAGTACTACCCTAACTGCCACAGGTGCTACGTCCTATACATGGTCAACAGGTGAAGTTGCCAATTTCATTGTCGTCAGTATAGGCGGACCTTTTTCTGTGACGGGAATTTCTGCCGGAGGTTGCCGGGCTACTGCATCGGTCGTCGTTAGTCTGACCACTGGCCCAGCCGGGCCATTTGCCATTACAGCAGTTACTACTAACAGCTGTCAGCAGATCGCAGCAAACCGTTACGTCATAAGCTTTACTCCACAGTATAGTGGTGTAAACGGGCAGCCGATCAGCTTTTCGGTTGTTAATGAGTTGTTTCCGACTACGGCACCCGGCCCCTATACCTTACAGCTTTATACTGATAATTCGGTGATTGTGTTCAAAGCACAACAGGGTGGTACGTTGGGTGAAGCCAGCTTTACCTACAATTGGTTAGCCGCCTGTAGTAACCCCGTACCAAACACACCCCCACGAGTGAATCAACCCCTGACCGACCAGACGGCTCGGGTGGGTGAAGGTTTTGGGTATACTATACCACAGACTACGTTCACCGACAATGAATCACCTCAAAGTCTGGTTATATCGGTGGTTGGGTTGCCTGCTGGACTCAGTTTTAATCCGCCTGCTCAGATTGGTGGTGTACCCATTGTGAGTGGTGTAAGTAGTGTGACTGTTACGGCTACCGATCCGCAAGGACTTAGCGTAAGTACTAGTTTCAGACTGACAGTCGTGGAATCTTCGGCAACAAACACACCACCGACGCTGGTTAATCCGGTAGCCGCTCAGGTTGCTACACAGGGACAACCGTTTGGGCTGGATTTGAGCAATACATTTACAGATGCTCAGACCCCTAATGCCCTGACTTTAACCGTAAATGGGCTGCCTTCAGGTATTCAACTGGTTGGTAGTCAGTTATCGGGAACGCCTTCAATGACCGGAACCTCTACGGTTACTTTAATAGCGACTGATCCGGGTGGTTTGAATACGAGTACCCAGTTCAGTCTGGTGGTTCAGCCGATCTCCCAAACGGCCAGTACACCTTTTGCTATTACGGGTGTGAGTCCGATTACCTGCAACCAGATTTCTGCCAACCGCTATGCCATCAGCTTCCAACCTCGCTATGCAGGATTGAATGGACAGGTGGTTAGTTTCTGGGTCGTTAATGAACTAGTGCCCACTACGGCAGCGGGGCCTTATAGCCTGCAACTCTACAACGACAATCCGGTAATTGTGCTGAAAGCCCGCCAGGAAGGCAGCGCAGGCGAAGCTACATTTAGCTACAACTGGCTGGCTGTATGCGGCAATCCGGTTCCTAATACTCCTCCACGGGTGAATCAACCGCTTACCGACCAGACGGCTCGAGTGGGCGAAGCTTTTGGGTATACTATTCCGCAACTAACTTTCACCGATAACGAATCGTCCCAGAGTCTGGTGTTGTCGGTAATTGGATTGCCTGCGGGATTAAACTTCAGTCCGCCTGCTCAGATTGGCGGTGTACCCAGTGTGAGTGGCGTAAGTAGTGTGACTGTTATTGCCACTGACCCCGGTGGGCTGATTGTGAGTACACAGTTTAGTTTGACAGTATTGCCAGCAGGTGCGCCGAGTGGTTTTGCCATTACGGGCGTACAAACATTGAGCTGTGTGAGCATAAGTGGAGGACGTCGTTCACTTACATTCACCCCACAGTATAGTGGATTAAACGGTGGTCCGGTTAGTTTTTCGATTGTCAACGAGCTATTGCCGACTACGGCATCCGGTCCTTATACGTTAGCGTTATACCCCGACAACCCGGTGCTGCGGTTACGGGCACAGCAGGGCGGTTCGCAGGCTGGTTACGACTACAACTGGCTGGCTGCCTGTAATGCACCTTCCCGACAGGGAGTGGCCGAAACGGGAACTGGTTTACAGGTGAAGGTGCTGGGAAATCCAGTCGAAGGCTCTACCGTTGCCATTGAAGTTCGTGGTGTTACTGGATTGCCTGTAGGAGTCAAACTGATGAGCATTCAGGGTGTATTGAGTGCACAACAGTCTATTGAATCGGCTGGCTTCATCGAATATATTCAATTGTCAATGCCTTCAGATAGTGGTGTTTACTTCTTACAGGTGAAAGCTGCCGATCAGATTAAGGTGTTGAAAGTTATTCGGCGGTAAACGGAACGTAGTAAAACATGAAGTGGACGCTTCAGAGAATGGAGCGTCCACTTCATGGGTAATTGCATGCATGTCGAACTTATCTATCATAGATGGATAAATTCGACATTGTTGTTTTTAAGTGATACTCGCCCATTAGTAAGTGCGTTTCTTGAAGCACCTTGTGGTTTATATCCACCAAAACTTATGCGATAAAAGCTCTGGAGTTTTGCTGAAAAGATCCCGGCATTCAGTACCCGAATTAATTTTTGAAAAAAGTTTTAGTCGTTTGTCCAATTCTGAAAAGTCGATTGTCAATAGGTTTTAAAATCGTAAAACTCAGAAAAATGGAACAACGACTAAACGTCCAGGAGAAAGGACAAAATGCGCTCAAAACTCTTTTTGGTATTGGTAATTATCTAAAAAAATCACCGATTGAGGAATCGCTTCGCGAACTGATCAACTTCCGCGTATCGCAGATAAATAAATGCGCCTATTGTCTGGATATGCATTACAAAGACGCTCGTGCTAAAGGCGAAACAGAACAACGGCTCTATGGGCTGAGCGCCTGGCGTGAATCGCCCTACTATACCGAGCGCGAGCGTGCGGCCTTGGCATGGGCTGAAGCGGTTACTGACTGCCATATACCCGACGAAATCTATACCGAAGCTAAAAGTCAGTTTTCGGACGAAGAATTGATTGATCTGACATTGGCTGTTACGACCATCAATACCTGGAATCGCCTGAACCATGCTTTCGCCAATACACCCGGAAGCTATCGGGTAGGCCAGTTTGGTTAAACCAGTGTTAAAAATGGTACAAGCTAAACGTTCGACCTCGTCAATTGGCAGGAAGGTCGCTATGGGTTTGTCGGGTGTGTTCCTGATATCGTTTTTGATGCTGCACGTTAGCCTGAATATGACATCGGTCATCAGTAAGGACATGTTCAATTCGGTCTCGCATTTTATGGGCTATAATCCAGTTGTGCAGTATTTACTACAGCCAATACTGGCTTTCGGCCTGGTTTTTCACTTTATCGCAGGCATTTTGCTTGAGCTAAAGAACAGACAGGCAAGACCAATTGGCTACGTAGTAAATAACGGCGCGGCAAACTCGTCCTGGCCTTCCCGAAATATGATTGTTTCGGGGCTGGTTATTCTGGCTTATTTCGGTCTACACTGGTACGATTTCTGGTTCAGTGAACTCAACTACAAATTCGTTGAACGAAACGTACCTGACGCTACGCGGTATTACGACGAGCTTGTTCATAAGTTCCAAAATCCGATACGAACTGCTATGTATTGTGTAGCTTTTGTCTTGCTGGGATTTCATTTGTGGCATGGCGTTATTTCGTCCATGCAATCCGTTGGTTTTCGTAATCAGTACTCCAGAGCCTTGGGCAAGCTGGGTCGGGTATTTGCGGTGGCAGTGCCCGCTGGGTTTATTCTGATTGCCCTCGTTCATTATTTTGGTCATTAATGACGGGGTAGTTTCTTATTAATCAATTAGTTAAATAAATTATTGCGCTGGACAATGGCCACGAAAAGAATATGAAAATTGTAATCATCGGCGGGAGCGGACTCATTGGCAGTAAACTCGTATCTAAACTTCGCCAGCTCGAACACAACGTAGTAGCGGCATCACCGGCTACGGGCATCAATACCATTACTGGCGAAGGATTGGCAGAGGCACTTGCCGGAGCCGAAGTAGTTGTCGACGTAGCCAACTCGCCTTCATTTGCTGACGTAGCCGCTATGGAATTTTTCGAAACGTCGGGACGTAATCTGCTGGCTGCTGAAGCCGTGGCAGGGGTGAAACACCATATCGCGCTATCGGTTGTGGGTACAGATCGACTTCTGGGCAGCGGTTATTTCCGGGCGAAGCAAGCACAGGAGAATTTGATTAAAGCATCTCCAATTCCCTACACCATTGTGCATTCGACGCAGTTTTTCGAATTCGTGGGTGGCATTGCTCAGGCCGGTACGCAGGGGCAAACTGTTCATATATCACCAGCTCTCATTCAGCCAATTTCGTCGGATGACGTAGTAGCGGCTATTGTGGACGTAGTACTTGGCACACCGTTAAATGGCATTATTGAAGTAGCAGGTCCCGAAGAATTTCATCTGAATGAACTGGTTGGTCAATTCCTGAACGCGACGAACGATAGTCGGGAGGTCGTTACGGATGTACACGCTTCCTATTTTGGAGTTGAGTTGAATGACCAATCGTTAACTCCCGGTCCGAATCCGCGCATCGGTGCCCTTCGCTACGCAGACTGGCTGCCCCAATCACTAGCGGCTAAATAAGTTATTCTGAACGGATTAATTACTAAATTCCAAACGCCAAAAACAAAACCATGAACGAATTCTTATTAGTAATCCATCGGGATATGACCAGTAAAGACGCCAGCCCATCGCCCGAACAAATGCAAGCGTCCATTAAACCGTTTCAGGATTGGATTGGTGGCATTGCAGCCCAAAACAAGCTGGTTAATCCGCCCAAACGCTGGGATGCAGACGGGCGGGTAATTCGGCAGAATAATACCGTAACAAACGGCCCCTATGCCGAAATTAAGGAGTCGGTTGGCGGTTTATTTTTGATACGTGCTGCCGATTATGACGAAGCGGTTGAGATTGCTAAGGGCTGCCCAATTTTGCAGTGGGGTGCCGTAGTGGAAGTACGTATGGCTATGCCTTCGCCTTCGGTATAATAATCAATAACCCCAACGGCTGATGCAGGTTGCAGAAGCCGTTGGGCCAGCGTATGAAAGAAAGCGAACTGCTGCCGAATCTATTCAGAACAGAGTACCGAAAACTTGTATCGGTGCTCTGTTATCTATTTGGTATTGAGCATATTGAAATAGCCGAGGATATTGTGAGCGATACGTTCCTCTCGGCCACTGAACTTTGGAGTCTGGACCGAGTTCCGGAAAATCCGACGGGCTGGTTATATACAGTAGCGAAAAATAAAACGAAAAATTATTTAAAACGGAATTCGCTATTCGAACAAAAGCTTTCGGTCGATATTCGTTACGCTACGCCCAAAGGTGAAGAAATTGAGATTGACCTGTCTACTAAAAACATTGCAGATAGCCAACTGGCGATGATTTTTACAGTTTGTAATCCGGTAATTTCTCCCGAATCGCAGATCACTCTGGCGCTCAATTTACTCTGTGGATTCGGCGTTCAGGAAATTTCCGATGCTTTTCTGACCAATAAAGAAGTCATTTACAAACGCGTAAATCGGGCAAAATCGAGCCTGAAAGAAGCTCGGATAAAAATTGAACAACCCACTCTACGAGAGATAAACAGTCGATTAGAAACCGTTCTGACAACGTTATACCTGCTGTTTTCGGAGGGCTATTTCTCAACGGCGCAGACTATTCCGCTACGTAAAGATCTCTGTGCCGAAGCCATGCGTCTGACATATTTACTGATCGAAAACGAAACAACTAATAAACCGGCGGTCAATGCGTTGTTTGCCCTGATGAGTTTTCATGCATCTCGTTTTGATGCCCGAACTGACGAACGGGGAGAAATCATTTTGTATCAGGATCAGGACGTAACACGCTGGAATCAGGAGTTGATTGCGCAGGGAACGTATTATTTAAACAAGGCATCGAAAGGGGAGAAGCTGACCAAATTTCATCTCGAAGCCGGAATCGCCTTTTGGCACACCCAAAAAGAAGATACGCCCGAAAAATGGGAAAATATCCTGCAGCTATACAACCAGTTGCTTATCCTCAACTATTCGCCACTGGCCGCATTGAACCGTACGTTTGCACTGGCAAAAGCGAACGGGAAGGAAGAAGCTATTCGAGAGGCTGAGAAGATGAAACTTATTGATAATCAATATTATTATTCGCTGCTGGGTTATCTGTATACCGATTTAGATACCGAAAAAGCTATTGGACACTTTAAGACGGCATTAACGCTTACAAACTCGGCGGCTGTTAAAACGACCCTCACCAAAAATATCGACCGATTGACGAAACCTGTCAACGTAGCGTAAGCGTATTGAGACGTATTGGAAAAACGTTGCTTCTGATTGGGCGTAACGTAGCAAAGCCAATCAGGAATAGCCGTATTTTTGCTCAAAACAAAACCATTTATGTCTTATTGCCACGCCATCGAATCGATGCCGGCCGAACGCAAAGCTTTACATAAAGCGTATCACGACCATCTTTACGGCTTTCCTATTCACGACGATAACGAACTTTTCTGCCGACTCGTACTCGAAATTAATCAGGCTGGGCTTAGCTGGGAAACCATTCTGAAAAAGGAAGCAACGTTCCGAAAAGCCTACGATAATTTTGATCTAAAAACGGTGGCGGCTTATACCGAAGCTGATCGTGACCGGCTCATGGCTGATCCTGGTATTATCCGGAATCGCTTGAAAATTAATGCCGCTATCGAAAATGCGAAAACCATTTTGCGGATTCAGGATGAACATGGGTCATTTGAAAAATGGCTGGAACTTCATCATCCCAAAACGAAAGAAGAATGGGTAAAACTCTTCAAAAAAACGTTTCGGTTTACGGGTGGAGAAATTGTGAATGAGTTTCTGATGAGTATCGGGTTTCTGCCCGGTGCGCATACCGAAACCTGCCCGATTTATACAAACGTACTGAACGAAAAACCGCGCTGGCAACAGGTTAGTTGAACTGGCGCGAATAAACTAAATGACAATAGGGAGGTTTCTGAGTTGATGTTTCAGGTTGTGCAAGACAAAACTAACTTGGAACCCGGAATCAGAAATCAGCCACAACAGCTTTATGTCGAAACGTCGACGCTATCATTCGGCCGAGAAAACCCTCGGTACATCGCCCGGTACGCTTACCTACGTAGGGGAAGAAATTGAACACGCCACTAAAATCAAACGTATCGATTTCAATACGGCTGATTATCAGATCGATGATAGTAGTAAGCTTAGTGGCTGTCGATTGCCCGTTGCCGATACACGCTACGTTAGCTGGCTCGATGTTGATGGTATTCACGAGCCTAACGTAGTGGCCGCGCTGGGTAAACAGTACCATTTGCACCCGTTGCTGCTGGAAGACGTACTGAACGTAGAGCAGAAACCCAAAATCGATATTTACGACGATGCTCCCCCGAAAACAGATAATGGTATCGCGTACCATCCGGCTGGTCCTGTGGTTTTTGTGACCATGAAAATGCTGCACCACAGCGCCCGGCGGCAGGAAATCGATAGCGAGCATATCAGTTTTGTGTTGGGAAAAAACTTTCTGATTTCGTTTCAGGAGGAACGTACCAAAGATATTTTCGAACCTGTCATCGACCGGATTAAGGCATCTTCGGGCAAAACCCGACGTAACGGAGCCGACTATCTTTTATACGCGCTGATGGACGTATTGGTCGACCATTATTTCCTGATTACGGAACGTATCGGCGAAAAAATGGATGAGCTGGAAGAAGAAATTGTTCAGGAACGGGTTACTCAGCAGGCACTCGCTACGTTGTATGCGCTGAAGCGGGAACTGGCCATGATCCGTCGAACGGTTTATCCGGTACGTGACATTATCAGTACATTGCTTCGGGAAGAATCAGAATTGATTCAGCCGGGAACGATGCCTTATTTGCGCGATCTGGCCGACCATGTGAATCAGGTTATTGAATCCCTCGAATCGTATCGAGAATTAATTGCGGGTCTGATGGACGTGTATTATTCCATTGTCAACAACCGAATGAATTCGGTGATGAAAACGCTGACCATTATTTCGTCAATATTTATTCCGCTGACGTTCATTGCCGGAATTTATGGTATGAATTTCAATTATATGCCCGAACTCCGCGAACCTTATGGCTACTTTGGCGTGCTGATTGTCATGGCGTTAATTGCCGTTGGTGAAATTATTTATTTCAAACGGCGTGGCTGGATGTGAACGATACGTTCGGTTTGGATGTAGCTGTACTACGTATGATAGTGAACGATAACCAACAGATCAACCAGTTGTGGTTTACCGATTCGCGGCAGGTAACCGGCTCAACAGCCAACTTAGCCGACGGGATATTTTTTGCCATCAAAGGCGATCACCACGACGGCCATGCCT
The DNA here is from genome assembly GCF_054776875.1 of Spirosoma daeguense. NCBI lineage: Bacteria > Pseudomonadati > Bacteroidota > Cytophagia > Cytophagales > Cytophagaceae > Spirosoma > Spirosoma daeguense. The sequence goes on along the minus strand of NZ_BAAHBF010000006.1, from coordinate 177,469 downwards.
TTATTGCCGACCTATACAGCAAAGGAATTCGCCAGTTTGTGATTGAACGAGCCGCTTTAACACCCGAACGGCGTGCCGAGTTGCTCAACTATACCGATGCTACGTTTATTGAGGTAGATAGTAGTCTGCAACTGCTTCAGAAACTGGCCGCCGAACATCGAAGTCAGTTTCGGATTCCGGTTATTGGCATTACGGGCAGCAACGGAAAAACCATTGTGAAGGAATGGCTGGCGCAATTGCTCGATGGAAGCGATGCCACGGGTTCGTTTGTGGTGGCTAAAAGCCCGAAGAGTTATAATTCGCAATTAGGAGTACCCTTGTCGGTGCATGAACTGAACGAAAGCCATACGCTGGGTATTTTTGAAGCCGGAATTTCGCGGACACACGAGATGACAGCACTGGAAGAAATCATTCGCCCAACCATCGGTATTTTCACCAATATCGGCACCGCACACGATGAGGGCTTCCGAACCCGAAAGCAGAAAATTGCTGAAAAACTACGCTTGTTTATTCATGCTAAAACGCTGATTTACTGTGCCGATTACAGTGATATTGACGAAGAAGTGAATTTGCTTCTGAAAGCTGTAAACCCTGAAATGGAGCTTGTTACTTGGTCGTTGACGGGCAAAGAAGCCGTTTATCAGGCCAGTTGGGAAAAGCAGCAACTCCATTTGTCGGGCAGCAACGTAGCAACCATGCAACTGACGCTTCCGTTTCAGGACCCGGCATCAGTCGAAAATCTGATGCATTGTATCGTAACCATGCTGACGCTACGTAGTTGGGATGCGGCTACTATTCAGTCGCGGCTGAATAAATTACGCCCGGTGTCGATGCGGCTGGAGCAGAAAGAAGGCATCAATAATTGTGAACTGATTGACGATTCATACAACAACGACGTAGCTGGATTGCAACTCGCGCTTGGTTTTCTGAACCAGCAAAGCACCCGTAGTCGACGGACGGTTATTTTGTCGGATGTGCTTCAGTCTGGCCAACCCGAAGCCGAATTATATGAGCAGGTTGGCGGATTGATTAAGTCGAATAACGTTGAACAGTTCATCGGTATCGGACCGGTATTAAGCCGAAATGCAGCCTATTTTAATCCAGACAGCCTTTTTTACCCGACTACTGAAGCATTTTTAGCAAGCTTTCCACTAAGTACGTTTCGAGATAGCTCTGTGCTGATAAAAGGTGCACGGCCCTTTTCGTTCGAGCGGATTGTACATCGACTGGAGCGAAAAGTACATGGTACTATTCTCGAAATAAATCTGGATGCGCTGACGTATAACCTGAACTACTACCGCGAAAAAGTGGGCAGCGATACGAAGCTGATGGTGATGGTAAAAGCGTTTGCTTACGGAAGCGGTAGTGCTGAGGTAGCCCAATTGCTGCAATTTCACCGGGTTGATTACCTCGCTGTTGCCTATGCCGACGAGGGTGTAGCACTTCGGCAAAACGGCGTTCATTTGCCGATTATGGTAATGAATCCGGCTCCGGAAACCTTTGCTACGTTGCTCGAATATCGGCTCGAACCCGAAATTTACAGTATGCGGCTGTTGCGTGAGTGGGCCGCTTTTGTCGTCAGAAGCGGTGAGCAGAATGTCGAGAACGGCATGGATGCTTCTGCAACACGTGCCATACATCTCAAAATCGACACCGGTATGCACCGGCTGGGGTTTCTGGAAAGTGAGCTATTAGACGTAGCAGCTTATCTGAACGAACGGCCAGATTTGCGGGTAGCAACCGTTTTTAGCCATTTGGTAGGTGCCGATGATGCAAAATTCAATTCGTTCTCGCAGCAACAATACGAAACATTCAAACGTAGCACATACACGCTGGAAACGGCTTTAGGTTATCGACCAACTCGCCATTTACTCAATTCGGCGGGCATTGTCCGGTTTTCGAATTACAAATTCGATATGGTTCGGTTAGGTATTGGCCTCTATGGCGTTGAAGCGAGCGGTATTGATAGAGGGGCTCTGCAACCCGTAGGTACGCTACGTTCGGTAATTAGCCAGATCAAAACAATACCAGCAGGCGAATCGGTTGGTTACAGTCGGCGGGGTGTTCTAGAGCATGATGCACGTATTGCAACCATTGCTATTGGGTACGCCGACGGTTTCGACCGACGGTTGGGTAATGGCGTAGGAGAGGTTTGGGTGAACGGTACACGCTGCCCAACGGTAGGAAACGTATGTATGGATATGACGATGGTCGATGTAACGCAAGCCTCTGCAAACGAGGGCGACGACGTAGTGATTTTCGGCGATACGTTGCCTATTGCCGAACTGGCCGAGCGTATAGGTACGATTCCTTACGAAATTCTCACAGGTGTTAGTGAGCGGGTAAAACGGGTCTTTTTTAAGAACTGAGTGACTTGGTTGTCTCAGACAGCAAGAAGCTATTTGAGACAACCAAGTCACTCAGGTTAACTATCGACTTAATTTTTCTTCGCTTTAACGGCTTCGATGTTCTTTTTGCGGCTCTCCAGTTCAGTTAGCGCATTGGTTTGATCAGTTTTATTAGTTTCTATATCTTTCTGCAATTGCTCGAGTTCTTTGGCGTTCTCTTCCAGGCGCTTTTGGAGCTTTTCTTTTTCTTTTGCATTCTGTTCAATAGCGCGCTGAAGCTGCTCACCCCGGCGAACCGTCTTTTGATGATTTTTCTGAGCTTCGTCAAAACTTCCTTCGGCCGTGCGCACTTCACTGCCGTATAACGTATTATCGGCAAAGTTTTTCAACAGACTTTCAGCGGCCGAATAGCCTGTGCTACCGGGAGTTATAAAATTACCATTACCCAGATCGAACGATGCAAAAATAGTGGCCGATGTTCGTGATGATTTTACGGTGCTGGCCAGATTGATTGGTTCCGACGAAATGGCAGAAATGTCGGCATTGGTAACGCGGTACGTTCCTCGCGAAGAAATCATCGTACCGTATTTTTTTAGTTCGGTTTCCCAATCTTTTTCAATCTGCTTGCCGTCGCCCTGGATCGTCAGGTAAAGGCCCGATAATTTGGCTTTATCAATCGTACTTTCTCCCGCATAAACTGTCTGGGCATGAGAATGATACGTTACTAGAATGAAAAATAGTAAGATCAACGGACGCAATGGGGTGTTCATGGATTTTTCAGGTTTGTGAATAACAAGTTAATGGGTTGTTTGACGACAAGTAAACAAAAAAGTATTGACTGAGAATCGAGTTTTCTTTTTTCAGTCCAGGCTTCTACTCAGAGCTTCGCACTTTTTGGGTAATCAATAATCGTTTATCGCCATTCATGAGCGTGGTGGCGAAAATATAAACAGAGCCTCCCTCGCGCAAATTCAACTGTTTCCGTAATACGGCTACTGTCTGCGGAAAGTTGCGAACAGTAAGGTTTGCCTGTAGAGTTGGTAGCTGTGCTTTTAATGCTTTAGCATCGGGTTTTACTACGTCCGTCAGTTCAAACACCCGACCCGGAAAGTCGGGCTGCAACGTATCACTCGTATACAAATGGCTATTCGGAGAAAGCTTCGTCAGGCCAAACCGTGTACCCACCAGCCGAAAGGCTCCTGCTTTCAGAACGGCAGCATTTGGCTCATAAACGTAACGTAGCGGATTGCCTAACGTAACGGGTGCATTCTGTTCTTCGTGGCGAAAATAAGTTAGTGAAACGGTACGTGTAGGGAACAGATTGACCGCGTTAATCTGTACGTTTTCGTGTGGAATTAGCTCATTACTAATGGTAAAGAGGATTTCTTTTACCTCACCCTGAACTGAGACAATATGCACCGAATCGACGTACTTCAATTGCCGGATGGCCGTATCAATGTCAAGTAATGGGGATACTTTTACTAAAATCTGTCGGGCTTTGCTACGTAGCAGGTCCACAAAACCGGGTTGCAATAGATTGGGCTCACAATCGTCTAGCCGGACAACCTTGCCACCCTGTTCGTTACGTCGATGTGGGTCAAGATAAAGCCAGTCGGCGGGTTGTGGTAAAAAGTTCGGATCATTCAGCATCAACAGACCATCGCCTTGCCAGACATGTATGTTATCCGCATCTAGTAAAGGAAAATTATGAGCGGCCAGTTCGGCCAGTTCGGGCTGGCGTTCTACGTAGTCAACCCGTTCAGTACGCTGGGAAAATGCCCAGGCATCGACACCCATACCACCTGTTATATCTACCAGTGTTTTGCCGTTAATGAGCGATGCTTTGTAGTGCGCAGTCAGTTCTGACGAAGCCTGTTCAACTGATAACGTAGGAGGGAATACTAATTTGTCATTAGCATACCAAAATGGAAGTTTTTCGCAGGCTTTCTGGCGGGCCGAAATCTGTGAAGCTATTTTTTTAATATCTAGATTATCAGTACGTTGACTACGTAATACAAGTGCCTGAACGTCGGTACGTAGGTTCGCCTGAATAAATGCCTGCTCGTTGGAAGAAAGGTAATTCAATATTCGAAAATTAATAATTAATCTTATTTTAATTTATTTCTACTTTTGTAGGAATCTGTCTCACGATTGCATAACCGTTCGATGAATGTTAAGCTACTGAACAGCTTTGAAATTATCAACTAAATCACCTTCTGATTAACACTACGGTTCATGGAACGAGTTAGCCCTATTCGAACATTAAGCAATTATAAATCGGCGTATTTCCGCCAAGACCTGCCTGCGGGCCTGTCGGTTTTTCTGGTAGCATTGCCACTTTGTCTGGGTATTGCTCTGGCGTCGGGCGCACCCCTATTTTCGGGGCTGGTAGCCGGAATGATTGGTGGAATCATCATCGGTACGTTATCGGGTTCAGAGGTCAGTGTTAGTGGTCCGGCAGCCGGTCTGGCTGTAATCGTGGCCGATTCCATTGCAAAATTAGGCGCTTATGAGGCATTTCTGGTAGCAGTTATTCTGGCGGGAGTAATACAATTTGTGTTAGGGATTATAAAAGCTGGGCGTTTCAGCAGCTTTTTTCCTGACAGTGTTATCAAAGGAATGCTGGTTGCCATTGGTATCGTAATCATTTTGAAGCAGATACCGCACGCGCTAGGTCGGGATAATGACTATGAAGGCGAATTTGAATTCCAGCAATTGGCCGATGGCGAAAATACGATCTCAGAAATTTACCGGGCTATTGAAACGGCTAGTCCCGGTGCGGTGATTATTAGTGTGATTTCGCTCGCATTTCTCATTATGTGGGATAAAACGGTTGGACAGAGCCGGAAAACAATGCTGAAAAATTTTCCGGCTCCGCTGGTTGTAGTTTGTGGTGGTGTGGCGCTGAATGAGTTCTTTAAGGTGGCTGTTCCCGAATGGTATCTGGGCGATACAGCGCATCAGCACATGGTGCAGATTCCGACCATTGCACCCGGTAAAAGCCTGTTTTCGATCTTCGATTTTCCTGATTTCAATGCATTAAGTAACCCACAGGTTTACGGTGTTGCCGGTACAATTGCGATTGTTGCCAGTTTGGAAACGTTGTTGAATCTCGAAGCTTCTGATCGACTTGATTCTCAAAAACGGGTTTCATCGACCAATCAGGAATTGATTGCGCAGGGTATTGGTAATACGTTGTCGGGGCTGATTGGAGGTTTGCCTGTTACGTCGGTGGTGGTACGTACATCGGCTAACGTATATGGGGGAGCGCGCACGCGGATGTCGGCAATTCTGCACGGTATTTTTCTGCTAATTGCCGTGTTTTTGGGCGGCCCACTGCTAAACCTGATTCCATTATCCTGTCTGGCTGCCGTGCTGATTATGGTAGGCTACAAACTGGCGAAACCTACTATTTTCAAAAAGACGTATCAGGACGGCTGGAGCCAGTTTATTCCATTTATCGTAACAGTTATCGGAATTATCTTCACCGATCTGCTAATTGGTATCGCATTAGGGGCTGTTGTCGGGATCATTTTTGTGCTTTATACCAATGTCCAGTCTAGCTTCCATATCGTTCGCGACGGGCATAAAGTGCTTATCGAATTTGAAAAGGACGTTTATTTTCTGAGTAAGCCCCAATTGAAAGAAGCACTGGGGTCGTTACACGCTGGCGACGACGTAGTGATCAATGGGCGCGATGCACAATTTATCGATCACGATATTTATAACATGCTACAGGATTTTCGCGAAACCGCTCACGTGCAGGGAATCCGCTACGAATTACAGAACGTAGTGCTAAGTCATAAAAAGAGTAAAAGACGGGAGGCCGTTGCTGGATAGGCAAATACCCGAACAAATTATGAGTAAGTTTTGGTCGTATTTAGTTTACGAATAAAGGCACTTTGGGTAATTAGCGAAGTCCAGTACGTTTATGCGGCAATACAATATCAATTTGTTACGGGGAATTTGCGGAATAATTCTTTCGCTTTTGGGTACGATAAGCTTTAGTCAAACTGCTCAGAATAAGACGAATACCGACCGAATTGAGTACTGGCTGACAGACCCAGCTCGGTCGATTCTGTTTCAGAAACAGGGCTCGCTGTCTTTTACGAAAGGCGCTTCTGCTACAAAGACAATTCATATCGACGTAGCGAAAACGTATCAGACTATCGACGGATTTGGCTATACGCTTACGGGTGGGAGTGCTATGCTTATTCATAAGATGGATGCAAAGGCACGTACTGCTCTGCTGAATGAATTGTTTTCGACAGAAGGTAAAGGTATTGGCGTTAGTTACCTGCGCCTGAGCATCGGAGCTTCCGATCTGGACGAGCGTGTGTTTTCGTATGATGACTTACCAGCGGGTGAAACTGATCCGACATTAGCCAAGTTTAGTCTGGCTCCCGATCAGGAACACCTGATTCCGGTTCTGAAAGAAATTCTGGCTATAAATCCGGCTATAAAATTGATGGGTTCACCCTGGTCGCCACCTGCCTGGATGAAAAGCAATAATAACTCGAAGGGTGGAAGTTTAAAATCAACGTATTATGATGCCTATGCCCGCTATTTCGTGAAATATATTCAGGGAATGGCGAAGGAAGGAATACGTATTGATGCGGTTACGATTCAGAACGAGCCGTTGCATCCGGGCAATAATCCTAGCTTATTGATGCTTCCGGCCGAACAGGCATTGTTCATTAAAAAGAGTCTTGGCCCAGCGTTTAAAAAGGCGGGGATTAAATCGAAAATTATTATTTACGATCACAACGCCGACCGGACCGATTACCCGATTTCGGTGCTTAACGATGCCGAAGCCCGGAAGTATATTGATGGTTCGGCGTTTCATTTATATGCCGGGCCAGTGAGTGCGCTTTCGGAAGTTCACAAAGCATATCCTGATAAAAACCTGTATTTCACCGAGCAATGGATTGGCGCTCCGGGTAATATGAAAGGTGACGTAGCATGGCATGTACGCGAACTTATTATCGGTGCCACCCGCAACTGGAGCCGAACGGTGTTGCAGTGGAATCTGGCGGCAGACCCGGATCAAAAACCACATACCGATGGCGGTTGCACCGAATGTCTGGGAGCCCTGACCATCAAAGGAAATACCATAAAACGAAATCCGGCTTATTATAACGTAGCGGTTGCAGCAAAGTTTGTTCGGCCCGGTTCAGTGCGTATCGAGTCAGATACGCCTGATTCATTGCCAAACGTAGCGTTTAAAACTCCCGACGGACGGTACGTATTGATTGTGCTCAACGATAGCCCTGCTACACAAAAATTTAGCATTGATGCGCAAAACAGGCAGGCCACCATGTCTTTAGCTGCTGGTGCCGTGGGCACGTATGTATGGTGAAAAAAGAAAGCCAGACAACCGAAGTTACCTGGCTTTGGGTTTCGCTCTCAATAGTGCGTACTAAAATAGAAAATGCACTGATTTCAAGCGAAAGACAATTATATAACTACGTAGCGTAAAGAGTTGTTTAAAAAAGTTTGAAGAAAAGAATCTGCCTTATTCACTACGTATCGTTGGTACGTTTATAAAACCCATTTTCCCTGTTGTTTCGCTACCTCGATAAGACGTTGCCCATGTTCAGTCATTCGGCCTTCTAAAATCATTCGTTCGGCACGTTCGATGTTGGGTTTGCTCCATTTGCTAGTTTTGGGGTTGCGAGGACTGAACGTTAGATAATAACTTTCCGCGTCGCGTTTTTTGCACAAGCTATCAATCCAGCCAAAGCACAAAGCTTCTTCAGTGGCGTCGATCAGATTAATGCCGGGAACATTACTTTTCTTATGATAAAAGATTAGCCAGACCGATTTTTCTGTTTGGCAGTTGGCTGTGAGCCAGTTACGCCATTCATCTTGGGTTTTAGCGTAAACTGCCAGCTTCCCATCCTTCGTTTCCATTGGGCTACGTTAGTTCTCTTTTTGAAGAATAGCCAGATAATGTTTGTTCGTCATGATACCCAGAATATTGCCAAATGGGTCAATTACCGAAGCGGTCACAAAGCGTCCCTGCCCCTGACTATGATCGATAATAGGCTGATAAAGCGTGGCGCCTAATGAAATAAGCCGGTCGAGAGTAGCCTGTAAATCGTCGACATGCCAGTACGCAATCGCTCCCGCAGGTTTTTCCGTTGCTCCAGCGGGAGCGTATTTGCTATCAATCAGGCCAAGTTCGTGCTGAAAATCACCAATGCGAAACTCGGTATAACCCGGTACGTTGAAATAAGGCTCAACGCCTAGAAACTGGCTATACCATTGCTTGGCCGCTTCATGATCAGTTGCATAGAAATTTATCGTTGCCAGCCCACGTAATACGTGTGTATTTCCCATTTTGATTCTGTTTTTTTATTGATTGAGCAAAATTATTGTGTCCTAATGACAGCCCTATGTCAGGGGTATCAGACTTATTTTTTGAAGATGTCAATCGGTTATATTTTGTATCAATTTATCTGTAAGTGTATATAAATATTAAATATTTATCTTTTTTTGAGAAAATACATTCCTCAATGTGGGGTAAAATATCAAAACTTTGTCTTAGAATCACCACATTTCATAGTGAACTATAAATCAGTAGGAGTATAGTTCTATAAATATCAATTTGATTGAGGATATATAAACCAAGATCGGTACGCTCACTTAGGAGTAAATAAACACGAGCATTGAATTTCTTTTTAGTACAAAAGCTTTTTGCATCCGTAACAATGGTACATGAAGAGGAAGGAAGAGATAGGTTTTCTTATAAAAATGAGTCTATTGGCATCTCAAGAAAGCTGATAGAAGCTAAAGTATTTTCTGACGAATATTTTATCAAAAATTGCTTTACTAATTCTCCAAAAGAAGGCTTTGAACTCCTTTTTAGAAAATACTATACAAACTTATGTAATCATGCTATTCGATATGTATACTCAAAAGATATTGCAGAAGATATAGTTGCAGAAGTGTTCACAAATTTTTGGAATTACAAAATTCACGAAACAATAACAACTTCATTTAGATCATATTTATACATTTCTGTGAAGAACAGAGCAAATAATTATATAAAATCAGAGCTAAATCGTAATACAAATTTTGATAATTCTGCAATAGAAGTTCAACATAATAATATTGATCCAGTATTAAGGCCAGATGAAATTACCCATTTTCATGAGTTAAGTCAGAAACTTGATCTTGCCATACAACATCTTCCACAACAAGCAAGACGCGCTTTTCAATTAAATAGGTTGGAAGGGAAAAAATATAGTGAAGTTGCTTCTGAAATGCAACTTACTGTAAGCTCTGTTGAACGACTTATTAGTAGAGCTTTATCAAAAGTCCGAGAGGAATTGAAATCACAGTATATATTAACTATTATTTTATTCTACACTTTTTGCTAATAGAAATAAGGTCTGAATAAATACCAACGACATGAAACCTGTCTTAACGAAGAAAATAATATTTGATTATATTGATGGAAAAGCCACATCAATTCAGCGAAAATTTATTGAAGAATGGCTCGAAGATTCGAAAAATAAAGAACTATATTTTCAATATTTAGATGAATGGGAACAGAACCACCCACAATATATTTTTAATATTGAGGATGGTTTAGAAAAAGTATATAAAAATATTGAAAATCCATCTAATGAAATAAAAGAAAGTGAGCTTAACTCGAAAAGAAATAATTTATTCTTCTATTTACAGTGGGCTGCCGCTGCCGCTATTTTTCTTACATTCGCCTGGTTAGGATGGTCTCGTTTTAACAAACCTTCTTTTGTTACTTATGGAGAGCTTGTAAAAAATACCAAAGCTCAAACCGGTGAAATTTATGAAAAAGAAAATTTAACAGCTAAGCCTATACTTATTAATCTGCCAGATAAAAGCTCAGTTATTTTACAGCCTAAAAGTAAAATCTGTTATTCGCCCAAGAGTTACAACAAAACAAAACGCGAGATAATATTAGCCGGAGAGGCCTTTTTTGAAGTACAGAAAAATTCAAAAATTCCTTTTTTTGTTTATGCTAATGAATTAATAACCAAAGTGTTAGGTACTAGCTTTTCTATAAAAACCCAGCCTGCAAAGTCTGAGATAGAGGTTGTAGTGAAAACAGGTAAAGTTGCTGTTTTTTTACAATATGACCGAAAGAAAAATCAAAAGCTAGAAAGTAACACGTTGGATGGATATATTTTAAAACCCAATGAGAAAGTAAAAATCAATCGAAATAATTATAAAATCGATAAGCCTACCCATGTTGATCAGTCAAAGCTTACGCTTCCTATTCAGCGACTCTCATTTAATTTTGATGATACACCAGCTATTGACGTATTTAAAGATTTAGAAAAAGCATATAATATTCAAATCGTTTACAATAAAGAAAAGCTTGCTCATTGTAAACTAACCGCACATCTATCAGACGAACCTCTTGCCGAAAAAATAGAGTTAATCTGCACAGCTTTAGAAGCAACGTATAGGAAAACGGATAATCAAATTACGTTAATATCCAACGGGTGTAGATAAATTAAATGCATTTGGTTAATCAGCCATTTTGCATTCGGGTTCTGTTATTTTTTAGAATAATAAATTATTCCTACTCTCCAATCAACCACAAAACAGAAATCTATGGATAACCCACTACGTATCTTTAGAATGAATAGTAAATTTTTACAAATACTATTCACACAACTTGCTCTATCAATACTGTTTTTTAGCATGGCAATAGCTCATGGGGTATATGCGCAGGAGCTGTTGAATAAGCGAATCAGTTTGAAAGTTGAAAATAGATCAATAAAACAGGTTTTAAGCGAAATTGAAAAGTCGGCTGAGATTCGATTTATATATAGCTCAAGCCTTATTCGCTCTGAGCGAAAAATAACCCTTGCCCTTGATAATTCAACATTGGGAGAGGTCTTGGATAATCTATTAAAGCCATTACGATTGGAATATAAAGTCCTTGGCAAACAGATTGTTTTGAATCGGGTAGAGTTGAAAACAAGTTTAATTCAAACGGTAGCCCCAGATTTAGCGATAGAAAGCCCAGTTGATATGCCCGTTAAAGGTACTGTAAAAGATGATAAAGGCGAACCAATAATTGGGGCTAGTGTCATCATAAAAGGACTAAACAAAGGGACAACGACAGATGTTGATGGCAAGTTTTTACTTTCTGTCGATAATCAAAGTGCCGAGTTAATTTTTAGCTTTATTGGTTATGAATCTCAGAGTATTTCGATTGGAAACAGAACAATATTTGACATCGTTTTAAAGACCGATTTAAAACAGTTAGAAGAAATTGTTGTGGTCGGCTACGGTGAAATAAAAAAATCAGATTTAACGGGTGCTGTCGCTTCAATTCAATCAAAAGATATTACCCGAGCGAACCCAGTTGTAGCCGCCCGAGCGATTCAGGGTCAGGTAGCCGGGGCCACCGTTACGAAGTCGAGTAATAAACCAGGTGCGGGTTATAGCATCACCATTCGGGGAGAAAACACGATCAATAACTCAACTGAACCATTGGTTGTCATTGATGGATTAATTGGCGGAGATCTTAACAACCTTAATCCGAATGATATCCAAACAATGGATGTGCTGAAAGATGCCTCTTCAACAGCCATTTATGGAGCGCGTGGTGCCAATGGCGTTGTGATCGTCACCACGAAGAAAGGGCTTTCGGGGAAGCCAAGGGTGAGCTATGACGGCTACGTGGGTATGAAAACCCCAGCGCATCTCCCACGATTAATGAATGCTCAGGAATTTTATAAAGCTACGTATACCGACAGAGTTCTCGAGGGGGCTACAGGTGCTACGTTTACGGCTGCTGAGCTGGACATGATCAAAAGTGGTAAATCGACCGATTGGGTAGGTCTGATTACGCAACAAGCCCTGCAAATGAGCCACAATTTGAGCGTATCGGGCGGTAGTGAAAAAACAACGTATCGATTTTCGGGCGGGTATTTAAACGAAAACGGAAATGTGCTTGCAACCGGGTTTAAGCGATATAACTTAAATGCAGGTTTAGATAGCAAGTTGGGGAGTCGTTTTAAAGTCGGCTTCACATCTTATTTGACCTATAGCAATCAGGATGTAGGCTCTCAGGAGTCGTTACGGGGAGCTTATCGGTCTCGGCCAACGGGGGTACCCTATTATAAAGACATTGCTAATCCGTCTGAGAATGGGGACATAAATGTTGATGGACTTGCTTTCTGGATGGGCATTAACGACAAGCAGGTACCCAACCCGTTGGCCGATGTTGATCCCAATAATTCGAAGCTTCAAACAACCGTGATGACCGCTTTGGGTAATGCTTACGCCGAGGTTTCATTACTCAAGGGATTAACCTTTCGCTCGTCACTTTCTGCATCGTATAGCGCTACCAAAATTGGTGATTTCAGAGGCCAATGGACGAAATCCCAGATTGGGTCCAAGCCAAGAGCCCAGTATGATAACAGAACAATGGGCAATTATACGATTGATAATATCATGAATTATAATCTGGATTTAGGAAAGCACAAAATCATGGTAACGGGCTTGCAAAGTGCCTTTTACCAACGTAATGAAACCTATACGATAGCCGCCAAAGACTTACCGTATGCATCCGATTGGCACGCGCTGGCAACAGGAACGATTACGTCGTATGCCAGTACCCTTACCGAACGCTCGCTTCTTTCCTTCATGGGCCGGGTTAATTATGGCTATAACGACAAATATTTATTAACCCTAACAGGCCGTTCCGACGCCGCTTCACAATTAGCGGAAGGTAACAAATGGGCATTTTTTCCGTCGGTGGCACTGGCCTGGCGGATGGGAGACGAACCATTCATTAGTAATTTAAATGTATTCTCTAACCTCAAAATGCGCCTTAGCTATGGGCAGGTAGGGAATTCAACCGTCAATCCATACAGTACGCAAGCGACATTGCTCAATACAGGTTACGATTTCGATGGCACCGCTGCTTATGGATTTGCGCCTGCTACGTTGGCAAACAAAGATTTGCGCTGGGAACGTAGTAAAGAATTTAATCTGGGTATCGATTTTGGATTCTTCCAGAACCGAATTGCGGCCTCACTCGAGTTATATAACCGAAAAACGGTTGACCTGATCTTGAATCAAAAAATTCCGACTGTTACCGGGTTCAATCAGGTGGTAGCTAATGTGGGAACTATTGAAAATAAAGGGATTGAGCTAACCCTGAATACAGTCAATATCGCGAAAGAGGATTTTAGCTGGAATAGTACGTTTGCTTTCACGCTGAATAGAAATAAACTTCTCTCGTTATACGGTGATGGTCAAACGGTTGATAAAGGGAACAAGCTTTTTGTTGGCTCCCCTATCCGCTCAAACTTCGATTATCAGTTTGCGGGCATCTGGCAAACTGCTGACAAAGAGTTAGCGACAAAATACAAACAGGAACCCGGTTCGGTACGTGTCGTTGATCAGAACAATGATGGACAGATTTCATCGACCGATGCCATCGACGATCGGGTTGTTTTAGGTACGCAACTACCGAACTGGATTTTGGGGATTACGAACCGTTTCAGATACAAAAATCTGGATTTCTCGTTCTTTACCTACTACCGAAACGGAGTTCAGTACAACAACAGCACGCTATCGGGGACGTTTGGGGAAATGAACAGTGTCCGGTATAATAAGCTGGCGTCGCTCGATTACTGGCGGAGTGATAACCCCTCCAATACGTATTTTGGCGTGGTAGCGGCCAATCCGTACCGAAGTGCTATCAACTATCAGGATGCCAGCTTTTTACGGATTTCTGATATTACACTGGGCTATACCTTACCCAGAAAAGCACTTGACGTGCTGAAAATTTCAAATGCTCGTTTTTACACGCAGATTCTGAATCCGTTTGTGTTTACCAAATTCACCGGATTCGACCCTGAGTTTAATTCGGCAATTTATCAGGATGACGTACCATCGGCGGTGTATTCACTGGGCGTAAACGTCAGCTTCTAACCTCGAACCCACTCTAACAAAACCACCATGAAATCACCACGATATATACGGTTTACTACGTTCGCCGTCGCCCTGATGGGGATGGTTGTAGCAGGTTGTAAAGAGGATTTTCTGACTGAAAAGCCAGTCACTACGTTAACTACCGACGTTTATTATTCAACAGAGGCCGGTTTTGAAGACTTAGTACGTTCCTGTTATCCGTTGTTGCGAAATATCCATCAGGCTCGTACGCTTGTATTAAATGGCACGGATATTTTTTCACAGTCGGGCTTTTCTGATCCCAAATTTGCAACCCTGTCGACAAGTGCGCTGGAACATTATGACGTTCGTCTGAACGCTACGTTAGGCGATTTACAAACTCTCTGGACTTTACTGTATGCTGAAATAGCTCGTACCAATACGGTTGTTAGTCGCGCAACTGGAATCACTACAATGACTGCCGATGCCAAAGCTGTCCGGGTTTCAGAAGCTAAGTTTTTACGGGCGTTGGCTTATTTCTATCTGGTTCAACAATGGGGCGATGTGCCCATGCCGCTCAATGAAACGCTCAGTCCGAGTAAAGAGGCAAAACGGATACCATCAGCCGATATTTATAAACAGATTCTTACTGATTTAGTCGAAGCCGAAGCGAAACTCCCGGTTACGGCCAGTAATTACGGACGGGTGACCAAAGGTGCTGCTCAATTTTTGTTATCCCGCGTTTACCTAACGCGTGGCTGGAATTTCAACAACTCGCAGGGTGGATCGGCTGCCGATTTTGATCTGGCCTTACAATATGCCGATAAGATCATCGAGGCTTACCCGCTGGCAACTGCCTATAGCCAACTGTTCCCGACACGTTCGGAAAACCCGCTGAAGCAATATACTGGTGCTCAAAATGATAAGAACGCCGAAATCGTTTTTGCTGTCCAGTATAATTCCGATGTGTTGACCAACAAAACCGACGCAGCTTTTACACAGGATGCTGCCGGAGGAAACAATTTGCACTCTGTTTTTGGCGGTAGCGGTGATGGTTATCCCGGAACGAAAGGTAGAACGACGGATTACAACCGTTATCAGCCAGTTCATATAACAAATCCGGCCATGTATCGGCTGTTTGATCCGGAAAATGACTCCCGCTACGATTTGAATTTTGTAGAAGTGGGCTATGCGTTATTACCCGTTGCCGGTTTTAAACCCCTTCCAGTGGTTAATCCGAATCTCAAAATTGACATAAAAGCAGGCGATACGGTCGTGTACTTCCGTCCCTGGAACAAACCTGCTGTTACGTTAGCTGAGCGGGGCATTGATCTGGGTGGCAAAAAGAATTATTCGGTTGTGAATTTAGAAGAGTATAGCGGTGGGTATGGATTCGTAAACGGAAGCACTGTAAATATCAGCGGGTTTCCTGGCGACCAACCACTGATGTGGAAATTCTGGCAACCGGGTATTGCCTATGGCGATGCTTTTGGTACGTTCAATGAAGCTGTTTTTCGGTCGGCTGAAGCGTATTTAATTGCTGCTGAGGCCATTGTTAAAGGAGCAAAGGGCGGTAAGCTAGGAAGTGCAGACGTATACTATAACAAAGTATTGGATCGTGCATTGGTAAAAAAAGGGAGCGATCCTCAATGCGCGAAGAGTCCGGAAAATGTAAAATCGCTTGAAGCCGTTTCCTATCGCGCTACCCCGTCGAACATTACGATAGACCTGATTCTGGATGAACGAGCCCGCGAATTGATGGGTGAATATTCAAGATGGTTCGACCTGAAACGTACCGGCAAACTGGTTGAGCGAGTGAAAAAATATAATCCTTGGGCGGCCAAAAGTGCGTCAATATCGGACAAACACAATCTGCGACCAATTCCACAAAGCGAAATCGATTTATCATACCCTGCGATGCCGCAGAATCCGGGGTATTAAGGTATAGCAATTCCCCTCCCCTTGAACTAAGGGAAGGAGCCAAAAAACGGTCCAGCCTGCTCCCCTCTCCTTAGTTCAAGGAGAGGGGTAGATACGGTCGGCCGCTGCCGTGAGGTAAATTGACAACCCTATCTGACTGTTCCTCCCTACAACCTACTAGTTAAAATGAAATACTTCCTTTTCGTAATCTTTACACTGTTAACACTCAATGCTTCTGCTCAGGTTAAGTGGAAGGAACTTTTTAACGGAACCGATCTAAAAGGATGGGTGCAACTTAATGGCAAGGCTGAGTACAAGATTGTCAATAAAGCAATTGTCGGTGTTACGCAAATGGACACGCCCAATTCGTTTCTGTGCACCGAACAAACCTACAGTGATTTTGTGCTGGAGTTGGACGTGAGAGTTGATCAGGGATTAAACTCAGGCATTCAAATCAGAAGCTTAAGCGACCCTGCGATTTTGAATGGGCACGTATATGGCTATCAGGTTGAAATCGATCCGGGCGACCGAGCGTGGAGTGGGGGTATCTTTGACGAATCCCGAATGGGCTGGCTTTATCCGTTGTCGATTAATCCCAAAGGGCAGAAAGCTTTCAAAAATGGGCAATGGAACAAGTACCATATTGAAGCGATTGGCCCCCGGATAAGAACCTGGATCAACGGAATTCCCTGTGCAAATCTGCTCGATTCACAGACGGCTCGCGGGATAATTGCCCTACAGGTTCATAAAATCAAAAAAGAAGAACAGAAAGGGCTTACCGTTCAGTGGCGTAACATCCGAATTGCCACCGAAAATCTGAAAGATGCAGTATGGCAGGTTGGCGATGACATTGAGGAGGTAAACTACCTCCCAAATCAACTCTCGGATAATGAGAAACGTAAAGGCTGGCGTTTACTTTGGGACGGCAAAACATCCGCAGGCTGGCGAGTCGCCAACGGTGATGCATTTCCCAAAGAAGGCTGGGCAATTCGAGATGGCGAATTAATCGTTTTGGGTTCGAAAAAAGATAGCCTGCGCAAGGGCGGGGATATTGTTTCGGATCAGGCATTCACAAACTTCGAATTAGAACTCGATTTTAAGGTAAGCACGAAGGGCAACAGTGGGGTTAAATATTTCGTGGTTGAAGATCGAACGAAAAAGCCGGGTACTGGCGCAGGGCCTGAGTTTCAGATTCTGGACGACAAAGAGCACCCAGATGCAAAAGAGGGCGTTAACGGTAACCGTACAACGGGTTCGTTATATGACCTCATAACAGCCGAAAATATCTCAGAAGGTAAGACGGCACGACGTATGAACCCACCGGGCAAATGGAATAAATTACGCATCAAAGTAAATGGTGGTCATGTTGAACATTGGCTCAATAACCTCAAAGCGGTAGAATATGATCGGTATTCACAGATATTCCGTAACCTGGTCGCCAAAAGTAAATACAAGACGTACCCCAATTTTGCACAGGCACCGTCTGGACATATCCTGTTTCAGGATCATGGCGATGAGGTCAGTTTCAGGAGTATAAAGATTCGGGAATTTTAGTTAGGTATCTAGTTCTTTTGTCTTTTTCATTTCGACCCAAGAAAGGATTTCAACTAGACTAGCTTGAAACTTGACTTTCCTTCCTTCGGAGTGAAAAAAACTCTAATCAACGCATTCCCCACAATAATGAATAGACGGAATTTTGTAGCCCTCAGCGCAACATCTCTTTGCTTACTTCCGGCAATGGGATTTAAAAGTTTTACCAGCATAGCTCCAGCCAAACCAGCCTGGCTCCTTGATTGGATAAAAATCAACGATCAGCAATTTGGTAATTATAAGTCCATAAAAGTCACGGACCCAGCCAATAAATTTGTGGGTGGCTACGTAAACGATATGGATATGCCAAATCCGCATTCTACCAGCGGGTTTATCATGCGGGCAAGTATGCTAATCGCCTGCCAGGAATCCACTCATTATCAGTCGAAAGAGCTGGTGAAAGAAGTAGAAGATGCGACTCGGGCTTTGCTTAAGATGCAGCACGAAGATGGTACGATTGATTTGCTGGATACCAATTTCCATTCAACGCCCGATACAGCTTTTCTGTTAGAGAATATCGTTCCGGCCTATAAATTTCTGAAGCAAGCCAATGTTAAGGGGGCCGAAACAACGCTTGCTTTACTAACGACATTTTTAAAGAAAGCGGGCAATGCACTTAGCGTAGGTGGTATTCATACGCCAAATCATCGTTGGGTTGTATCTGCTGCATTGGCCAAATTAAACGAAGTTTTCCCTGATCCTCGGTACATCACCCGTATCGATCAATGGCTGGCCGAACACATTGATTTAGATCCTGATGGACAGTTCAATGAAAAGAGCACGAATACCTATTCTCCTATTGTCGATCGGTCATTGATTATCATGGCTCGGAGTTTGAAAAAGCCGGAGCTGTTTGAGCCAGTTCGCCAAAATCTGATGATGACGCTGTACTACGTTCACCCGAACGGTGAGGTCGTAACAGAGGCATCGAATCGGCAGGACAAGGGTACCATTGGTAACATGGCCAGGTATTACTATTGTTACCGCTTTATGGCCCTGCTCGATAAAAACGGCGAAATGGCGGCCATGTGTCGGTTAATCGAAAAGACATGCCCCAAAGAGCAATTGGCGGGTTATCTCGATTATTTTCTGGAAGACCCAACCCTCTGGAACGAACTTCCGGCCAGTAAGCCTTTACCGACCAACTATGCCAAAGCGTTTCCATACTCAGGCGTAGTACGTATCCGACGGGATAACTGGGACGCTACGTTGTTATCAAACAATGCCAGTTGGCTTACTTTTCATAAAGGAAATGCCGTTTTGCAGGGCATGCGTGTAGTAGCTTCCTTTTTCGGCAAAGGCCAGTTTCAAACCGAAAAAATTGAGCAGCAGGGTAATTCCTGGGTGATGCGCAAATCGTTGGATGGACCTTATTATCAACCGATCGCTAAAGATCAGATAGATCCCAAGGGCGATTGGGACAAAATGATTCGGGCAAATCGTCCACAAAGTGAGGTACAAAAGCTCGAAACGACCGTAAAGGTTACGGAGGAATCGAAGGGTTTGAAAATTGACATCGACATCTCCGGAACAGAGGGCGTCCCGGTAGCTTTAGAACTCATTTTTCGTCCCGGCGGTACGCTGGCGGGTGTTAAAAAACACCCAAAGAAGGATAACGCTTACCTTTTAGGGAGCGAATCAGGTTCGTATACCGTTGGGGCAGATAGTATCCAGTTTGGGCCCGGAAAATCCGAACATACGGGCGTGCAATTACGGGGGGGCTTACCCACGATGGATGCACCAAGCGTGTACATAACAGGCTATACACCCTTCCATCATCTAATTACTTTATCGTAATTGATAATTGATTGGCTAAAGAATCGAACTCAGCATGTCTAACTTTTCATCGGTTGCCCTTTTACTGTTGATTATTGCCGGCGCCGGACGTAACAGTTCCTTCGCTCAACAAAAGGCCAGGCAACCCGTTGATTTGGTAAATCCGCTTGTCGATGCGGCCAATTCGCGCTGGTTCTTTTTCAACTCGGCTAGTCGGCCATTCGGCATGGTCAATTTGAGTCCTGATAATGCGATTGATGCCGACTGGAATGCGGGTTATCGGTATGCCAAAGACAGCATCAAATGTTTCAGCCATGTTCACGGCTGGCAGCTTTCGGGTATTCCGGTACTCCCCACAACTGGTGATTTTAAAGGCCATTTAGGATCAAATCAATACGGTTCCCGATTTTCACATACCAAAGAAGTAATCAAAGCGGGATACCATAAAGTTGTTCTAGATGCTTACGACATAACGGCGGAATTGACCTCGACTACCCGCGCTGGTTTTCATAAATACACTTTCCCAAAGTCGGAGCAAAGCCATATTTTGTTTGATTTCGCCACTTTTTTAGGACCATCCGACACCGAAAAAGGTCATGTGAAAAAGGTTAGTAATCAGGAGTTGGAAGGCTATGCGATTATGGCGCCAACAGTACGTCGGCCCAAAACACTGACAGTCTATTTCGTTGCTACGTTCGATAAGCCGTTCGAGTCATTCAAAGGTTGGCGCAAAGGAAAACTGGAAGAACTGACTAATGAAATTGAGGGAGAACGTATCGGCGCGTATGTTAGCTTCAAAACCAAGACGGGTGAAGTACGGAAGATGAAAGTAGCCATTTCGTACGTCAGTGCGGAACAGGCACGGCTCAATCTCCAAACCGAATTGCCGCATTGGGATTTCGAACGTACCGTTCAGGAAAGCCGAACAGATTGGAACAAGTGGTTAAGTCGTATAGAAGTAGAAGGCGGTAACGAAACCGAGCGTAGTCGTTTTTATACAGACCTGTGGCACGCGTTACAAGGACGACGTATAGTGTCGGACGTTAACGGGAAATATTCCGATATGACGGGGCCTACACAACGTATTGGCCAGATACCGCTGGATGCGAACGGAAAACCCAAATACACACATCATAATTCGGATTCTTTCTGGGGAGCACAATGGACGATCAACACACTCTGGCATTTGGTTTATCCTGAAGTCACGGAGTCGTTCGTCAATTCGATGGTCATGATGTATCAGGATGGTGGGCTTATTCCTCGTGGTCCGGCGGGTGGCAACTATACATACGTAATGACTGGTGCAGCTACAACTCCCTTCATTGTGAGTGCTTATCTCAAAGGAATTAAAGGCTTCGACGTAGCGAAAGCGTACGAAGGCTTGCGGAAAAACCATTTTCCCGGCGGGATGATGAGCAAGGCGGGTTATGAACATACTACGTTCAAGGGTGGTGGTATCGAATACTATATTGATCGGGGATACGTACCACACCCATTGAGCAAAACCAAATACGGCTTTCATCAGGACGGCTCCACGCAAACGCTAGAGTATGCGTATCAGGATTTTACACTAGCGCAGATGGCCAAACAGTTGGGCAAGACAGATGATTATGCGCTATTTATGAAGCGAGCCGAGAACTACAAAAACATCTGGAACCCCGAAATAGGCTGGATGTGGAACCGAACGCTGGATGGAAAATGGGCCGAACCTGTCGATATTTTACGGTACGATAACGGTTGGGAAGAAGGCAATGCCGCTCAGTTTACGTGGTTTGTGCCGCATGATATACAAGGCTTAATCAACTTAATGGGTGGTCGTGAAGCGTTCACATCCAAACTAAATGGTTCGCTGGAGAAAGCGCAACAGCATGATTTCGTTTCGGGTAAATCGCACGATAAAGAGACGCTGGAAGAATTAAGGCGCGTGTACATCAACTACGGCAATCAGCCAAGTATTCAAACGGCCTTTTTGTTCAACTATTCTGGAGCCCCCTGGCTCACGCAATATTGGTCGCGGCAAGTAATTGAGAAAGTATACAGCGGTATTTCGCCACAGTTCGGTTATAGTGGTGACGAAGATCAGGGATTGATGGGAAGCTTAGCAGTACTGATGAAAACGGGTATTTTCTCGACCAACGGTGGCACAACAGCGAAGCCATTTTATGAAATCAGCAGCCCGATTTTTAACAAAATCACTATTCATCTAAATCCCGCTTATTACAAAGGGAAGCAATTGGTGATCGACGCGAAAAACAACTCGGCTCAAAATCTGTACATCCAATCGGCTCAATTGAACGGTAAAGACTTTAACCAACCATGGATGGCACATGAAACGGTTATTAACGGCGGCACGCTAACCCTACAGATGGGTGACAAGCCAAACAAATCATGGGGGAGCAAACCAGAACAAGCCCCCGAGTCCATGTCATCGAAGTAGCAGGACAGATACTATCCCGACTTTTGTTGATCCCGAATCGTGGTAAAACTACATGTTAGGTGAATAGAAAAGCTAACTAGCTGCTGATTCGAAATAGAGGAAAAGACATTGATATCTTTACTGGTTCATTAAAATTCGAAATCCGGCATCAAGGAGTTGTATTACGTCGGATATTTCTGGGAAAGCAACCTAACGTCAGTCAGCAGTATGACTAAGAAACGATCAATTAAACGAGTACTTGCCTCATTAGTAACATTTTCCGTATTCATGGCGGGCTTTAGGCTAATCGCTTATGAAGCTCCCGGAATTTCGCTCGAAGATTACAAGATTGAAGATGGTTTTCAATTGAAATTAATTGCTTCTGAGTCGTTGTTAAAAGCTCCTGTCAGCATGGATTTCGACAATAAGGGGCGAATGTGGGTGGTTGAAATGATCAATTACATGCCCAATCTGGAAGGAATTGGCGAAGAAGAACCTACAGGCCGGATTTCAATACTGGAAGATGTAAATAAAGATGGCGTGGCCGACCGTGCCAAGGTGTTTTTAGATAAGCTCGTTTTGCCCAGAGGATTAGCGCATGTATACGGCGGATTGTTATATGTCGATGGCCCTAAACTTTGGTTCGTCGAAATAAAAAACGACAAGCCGGGTAAAAAAACGCTGGTTGACCCGATTTATGCCGAAGGTGGAAATGTAGAGCACTCATCGAATGGACTGATGATGAACATCGACAACTGGATTTATAACGCCAATTATAATTTCAGGTATCAGTTGAAAAATGGCAAATGGCTGAAAGAACCCACCTCGCCAAGAGGCCAATGGGGGATAACGAGAGATAACTTTGGACGGCTCTATTACAACAATAACTCGGTCAACTTACAGGGCGATTATGTATTGCCGAACAAAATCATCAATAATAAATACTTTAAACCAACAATCGCAGAGAATAAACGATTCGCCAGTAATCGAGTATATCCAATCCACCAAACTTCTGTAAATCGTGGGTATCAGAATGGAATTCTGGACGAAAAAGGGTATTTAATAAACGTTACGGCTGCCTGTGGGCCATTAGTTTACCGAGGAGGGATTTTTCCGGAAGCCTACAATCAAAATGCGTTTGTCTGTGTTCCCGAAGCCAATCTGATCAAGCGAAACGTACTGCATTTAAACGGTATTCAAACAACCGCCACTCAGGCAATAGAGGGCAAAGAATTTCTGGCATCTACCGATGAAGGTTTTCGCCCGGTCAATTTGTTTACCGGTCCCGATGGTGCCATGTACATAGTCGATATGCACCGTGGAATTATCCAGCACAAGGCCTACATTTCGCAATACCTTACCGAACAGCTTGCGCTTAAAAGACTGGACACCCTACAAAATGCTGGGCGTATTTTAAAGGTAACCAGTAAATCCATAAAGCCCCATGCAGTACCCGACTTATCGAAAGCTTCGAGTGCGCAGCTCGTGGCATTGCTGAGTCATTCAAACGGTTGGGTAAGAGATCGTTCTCAACAACTGCTGATTCAAAAGAAAGATCTTTCGGTTGTTGGTCAACTCACAAAACTGACAAGACTAAACAATTCATTTTCGACTGCAATTCACTCACTTTATGTGCTAGACGGGTTAAATCGCCTTTCATTTGAAAGCCTAAGCGATCTGGCCAGTCTAGCAAAAAATCCGGAAACCATTGCCCATGCACTTGGCCTGTTAGAGCGATTTGCCACACCGCTACGTGTTGACAAAATGAAAGCGTTAAGCACGCAACTGCTAGCGCAGAACAATGAAACGATAGACCTTTATCTGTCGATGTCATTAAATTCCTGGCTCAACGTATCGGATGCTACGTTCCTGCCCATTCTGGCCGAAATAGATAAAAAATACGCGAGTCAGGGCATTTTTCAGGAGGCTATTACAAGTGGTCTTGGCGGTAAAGAAGACACGTATCTGGCTTCGATGAATCCAACCGATCAACTGAAAAAGAACTTAACGCTGGCCGTAAGTAATCGACAGAAAAAAGAGATGAATCCTATTTATTTAGCTGAGAAAATCAGAGTTGATCCGCGTACAAAAGGGCTAAAACTTTTCAGAAGCATTTGTGCTACGTGTCATGGTGCCGACGGGAAAGGTATTCAGGATTTAGCCCCCCCGCTCAAGGGTTCTGAATACATCGATGGATCAATGAAACGACTGGCTGC
Organism: Spirosoma daeguense; assembly: GCF_054776875.1. Taxonomy (NCBI): domain Bacteria; kingdom Pseudomonadati; phylum Bacteroidota; class Cytophagia; order Cytophagales; family Cytophagaceae; genus Spirosoma; species Spirosoma daeguense. The sequence goes on along the minus strand of NZ_BAAHBF010000006.1, from coordinate 153,296 downwards.
CATTATTTTACACGGTGTAAGTGGACCAATTCATGTGAACGGAAAGCTATATCAATTGAATAACGAGATGCCCGCATTACTCAATAACAAGGATATCAGCGATCAGGATATTGCCGATATAATTCGATTTACCCAGAACGCATTTGCCAAAGTCGGGAAAGGGATTTCTGCCGAAGATGTAAAAAAAATGCGGGAGAAAAAGCCTGCTGGAAATGGCATTTTCACGGAGAAGCAACTGCTCGAGAGTGATTTTGATAACTAATTAATCTGCTTTTGAGGTCGATTATCAGTAACCGACGCTACGTTCAATAATTAATATCATGCGTATCTTTCTCGTCCTTTGCATTATTGTCTGCTCCTTGACTAAAAGCATTGTTTTAGGGCAATCAAGCGAGAAGAGCGATGCTGTTTATGTTAAAAAATACACGTACAAAACGCTTACTACGTACCAAAAAAAGTTGTTCGAAGACTTTCTAGCGAATGAACTTCCAGATGGCCAAAAAGTAGCTGATATCTTAACCAATCATACCAGTCTGAGAAACAAAACCCGTTTGGCAGAGGCTCTTTTGTTTCGTAATAAGCCGGGTGATAAAGAAAATGCAGCGGAGATTTTGACGTGGATTCTAAAAAATCAGTATCGTGACGAGAATACGAAGATTTACGGGATATGGAAAACGTCTATCGAAGACGACAAGTTTGATCAGAACTGGCGGGAGTTCATCGGTTGCGATCTAATCATTATTCGTCAGAAATATAGCCTGTTACTACCCACCGATCTTCTGAAAGAACTGGAAGTTGGTTTGGTTCATGCCGCTCGTGGTGCTCTGAAACGAAACGTTGCTCCTGACTACACAAACATCTCGATTATGAGTTCATTCCTGATGGACTACGTCGGTACTGAGTTCAAAATAGGCGAGTTAAAAACAGCAGGTTTACAAAAAGCACGCGCCATTTTCAAGCTTTATCAATCGCACAAAACCTTCAGTGAATACAACTCGCCAACGTATTACGGCGTTACGCTGATTGCCATTGCCTTCTGGCGTGAACTGGCTTTTTCTCCTGAAATGAAGCAAATGGGCCAAACGCTTGAGCGGGAATTCTGGCGCGAGGCAGCAACCTTCTATAATCACAACCTCAAAAATATGCCTGGCCCTTATTTTCGAGGTTATGGCATGGACATGCAGAAGTATTTTTCGATCATGGGCATCTGGATTGCCATTGCCGTAGATAACGAAAAACAAGCACCGATGCCTGCGATGTCTCAAGGACCTAAATATGGGGAGATGAGCAACATTGCTCCTATTTTCAATCTGGGTCTTTCTATTCCAAAAGCAGATTTAGCGGCTCTCAAGCGGTTTTCATCTCCTCGATTTATTAGCCGAACGGTGCCTAACAACTATGTAGGTGACAGCCTCAAGCAAGTCACAACTACGATGTATAACGACTGGATGATGGGTGGTGTCTGGGGCAACCGACGCGTATGGAATCAGTTCAAAACGGGCACAATCCACTGGATAACGACCAACGGTGATGTGGCATGGCTGTTGGTGCCCGGCGATGGAAAGAACAATGTGAAGGTGAGCAAAACGACGATGAGCCTTTATAAAGCCGATCCAAATGCCAAAACAGTTGAGTTATATATATGCGCTAAAAATGCCGTAGCTGATTCGTTCACGAACAATCAATGGACGTTGCCATCAATGACAATGACCATAAACACTACGTTGATACGTACCCTTACAGAGAAAATAGATTCGTCAATTTTTGAAAAAGACTGGGCTGTTTCGGAGTCCTGCCCCAATGTTATAAAAGTCGTTTACGACATTCCATCCTCCTGGGATATCGTGAATCCATTATTGGAAATCACGCCTAAAAAGTAAGGCTCGTTTTTCAACTCATTTCTATGAAAACCTAGTGCCTAGGTAAATAAGATGGCTAGAAATTGGCTCCTTTTACTATTCTCCATTTTTGCCGACGTAGCAAAAAGTCAACAGCTAACTACACCACCCATCAAGTTGCGGTGTGATTTGTTAGTACACACGAATGTTGTCAGTAAAAATGGAGTAGTAGTAAATACAACACCGGAGTCAGCCAGCCAGCAACCGCAGCAATACCAGTTTGCGACGATTACCAGTAAACAACCGACGTTTAGCTGGGAGGTCGACACTCTAATCAAAGGAGTTTCCACTTATCGTGTTTTAGTGGCTTCATCAGAGCAGGCACTAAAGAATAATAAAGCTGATTATTGGAATTCCAATAACGTAAAATCAACGCAGAACAGGGCGATTTACGAAGGTAAACCGCTGGAAATCGGTAAGGTCTATTATTGGAAAGTTCAGGTCTGGAACGAGAAAGGAGTACAACTTCCCTTCTCACAAACAGCCTCGTTTTACTATGGTGAGCCAAACCCATCGGAGCTTTTTGCACATTATCCACTCACTACTGACAAGCAAAATCCGATCGATGTAAAAAAGACAGAATCAGGTGCTTACTTTTTTGATTTTGGGAAAGCCGCACTTGCTCAATTAACGTTACGTCTTACAAGCGAGGTTGCTGATACAGTATGGGTTGAGGTAGGCGAAGCCATAGAGAAACCATACGCGATTCACAAAAATCCAGGACGTAACATCCGCTACCTTAAAACGCCGTTACTCATTCAAAAAGGCACGCACGCGTACGCGATTCAATGGCCGATCGACGCCAAACGTAATAGCCGGAATCCGATTCTAATGCCCGATTATATTGGTGAAGTGTACCCCTTTCGCTACGTATCAATTACAGGATATACCGGTAAGATTGACAAAGAATTGGTGCAACGACAAATGGTTTATTATCCATTCGATGAACAGGCTTCGAGCTTTACGTCGAGCGATACGATTTTGAATCAGGTATGGGATTTGTGCAAATATTCGATCAAAGCAACCAGTTTTACCGGTTACTACGTAGACGGAGATAGAGAACGAATTCCCTACGAAGCGGATGCGCTCATCAACCAGTTGTCGCACTATGCCGTTGATGCTGAATATAGTATGGCCCGTCGTACAATGACATACTTGCTCTACCATCCGACCTGGCCAACCGAATGGAGTCTGCAAAACGTACTTATTGCCTGGAATGATTATCTGTATACAGGTGATGACCGACTGATTAATACGTACTATCCTGAATTACAGAAGAAAATGCTTATGCCTCTGGCAGGCGAAAATGGCTTAATCAGCACCAGAACCAACAAGCAGACCGATGATTTTTTGAACTCCATCCACATAACTAAGCCGTTCGACGGACGGCGAGGTCTCCATGATAATGTCGACTGGCCCCAAACCGGCAATTATATTGGCCCCGAAAAGGAATATAAAGGCGAAACAGATGGCTTCGTCTATCGACCTTACAACGCCGTTGTCAACGCATATTATTACCAAAATTTGGTCTTGATGCAAAAGATTGCTCATGCCTTAAACAAACCCGATGATGCAGCCTTCTATTCTAGAAAATCCCGTGAGGTATACGACTCATTTCGAGTCATGTTCAGAGACCCCGAAACACGCCTGATTCACGACGGAGATAGCACAAATCATTGCTCGCTCCACGCCAACATGTTTGCTTTAGCGTTTGGACTAGTTCCTGCGGAAGATATCGACGTAGTAACGCAATTCATTAAAAGTCGAGGAATGGCATGTAGCGTATATGGCGCTCAGTTTTTACTGGATGCCCTATACGATTCTGGCATGAGTGATTACGCCCTGTCACTCCTGACTGCTACAACACAACGTAGCTGGTACAACATGATTCGTACTGGATCGACTATCACCCTTGAAGCCTGGGACAAAGTGTATAAGCCTAATCTGGACCTAAATCACGCATGGGGGGCCGCTCCAGCGAATGTAATTGTCAGGAAATTAATGGGAGTTGAACCGCTTACGCCCGGTTTTGAGAAATTACGGATTAAACCTCAACCCGGAAATCTAACCTATGCGAGTTTAAAAACACCAACTGTAAAAGGTAACGTAGTAGTGACTTTTTCGACGAATAATTCTCAGGCGATACTGGACGTAGTAATCCCCGGTGGCATCACTGCCGATGTCTATATGCCCAATCCATTGGGTCGGCGAAATTTATCTTTAGATGGAAAATCTATCAAAAATGAGCTGGAGGATGACTATCTACTGCTACGAAATGTGCCTTCAGGAGAACATACGATACGCTTGAATTGATCATCCGTCAGTAAAAAATATCCCCTAAACAAACAATCCTTATACCTTACTAAACATGGTCAGATTCATTAAATTAGGTATTGTCGGGCTTATAATTGGCACCGGAATTCTTTGCCTAAGCATGGCAAACCAGAAGCAGCAAGCGCCTAACATTATCTATATTCTGGCAGATGATCTAGGCTATGGCGATTTGTCTGCCTATAACCCAACAGGTCAAATTTCTACGCCTAACATTGATAAACTGGCTGCACAAGGTATGCGCTTTACCGATGCCCATTCACCCTCTTCGGTCTGTACACCAACCCGATATTCGATCCTGACAGGCCGTTATCCTTGGCGAAGCCGTTTGCCGGTAGGCGTTTTACGTGGCTATAGCCGCACGTTAATCGAAGCCAATCGAGTGACCGTAGCTTCTTTCTTGAAAAGTAATGGATACCAAACTGGGGTTATTGGTAAATGGCATTTAGGGTTGGATTGGGAGCTAAAAAAGGGGAATGAAAAATTGCTTGAATCCGCAAATTATGGGATAAAAAACGAAATGGATACCGCCGTTATCGACTTTTTGAGAAAGCCCGTTCAAGGCCCAAATACCGTTGGATTTGACTATTCTTATATTCTTCCCGCTTCGCTCGATATGCCACCTTATTGCTATCTTGAGAACCAGAAGCTGACCGAATTACCAACGGCCTACACCGATGGCAATAAACTGCAAACAGGGTATACAGGGCCATTCTGGCGGGCAGGAAAAATGTCGCCTTCCTTCGATTTTTATGGAGTTTTACCCACGTTTATTACCAAAGCCACCGATTTCCTGAAACAACAAACCAGTAAGAAACCATTCTTTCTTTACTTACCCTTAGCGGCACCACATACTCCTTGGGTACCTTCCAAAAACTATAAGGGCAAATCAAAAGTGGGGGAGTACGGTGATTTTGTGCAACAGGTAGATGCCGCCGTTGGCGAAGTACTACAGACGCTGGAACAATCGGGACTAGCCGATAATACCATTGTGCTGTTTGCCAGTGATAATGGCCCTTATTGGCGCGAAAATTTTGTGAAGCAATTCAATCACAAAGCCGCTGGGAATTTCCGGGGTATGAAAGGAGACGCCTTTGAGGGGGGGCACCGTATACCACTTATCATTCGCTGGCCAGGTAAAGTGAAAGCTGGCGCGGTAAGTAACGCTACCACCACTTTAGCCAATTTACTAGCAACTTGTAAAGAAATTCTTGGCAACAAAACCCCAAATTCAGAAGATAGCTATAGTATTCTGCCAGTACTACTGGGGAAAGCAAAACAGGTATCCAATCAGCTAGCCGTTGTTCATAGTTCATCTATCGGCTATTTTGCCATTCGTCAAGGAGATTGGAAACTCATAGAGGGTTTAGGGTCGGGTGGTTTCACTGAGCCGAGAGATGTGAAACCTCTGGCGGGAGAACCTGCTGGTCAGTTATATAACCTGGCCACTGATCAGCTCGAAACGACTAACTTATACCAGCAAAAACCGGAAAAGGTAAAGGAGCTAACAGCTCTTTTAGAACAGATCAAGCAAAATAAAACGAAATAATGCAACTTTAATGTTAATCCATAATTCGTATTATTAATGCCAATTGTTTGGCATTAAGTTACCGGAAATTGCCCGAACTCTATCTTTTCATTGCTGCGAAAAATACTCCTGCAACGTCATTTTGTGCGGTTTAAACTTTTCTGAATGAACCTGAAGCTGTTGAATACGGTCGAGTCGGAAAAGTCGGAATTCGCTACGTAAACGACACCATGCCAGTAAGAGCCAGTTACCTTGTGTACTCAGTAATGCAAATGGTTCTACGTATCTGACGGTAGTTTCGGTAGTGTCCTGCTTTTGATAATCGATTTTGGCTAGATTAAAATTAGTCAGTGCGAGCTGTAAACTAGCCAGATACGTGCTTGTTACGTCGCCAGCAACGGGTTGACTGACGATCATTCGATTCGAGAGCAGTTCTACATTATCTTTAGCGGTGGTTTTTAAAACCGCTTTTATCTTTTCAACTGCACCGGAAAATTCTCTGACAAACGACGTATCGTTATTGGTCGATACTACTTTTTCGGCTGTAATAAGTGCGTTAGCTTCGCTTTCGGTAAATGAGACAGGTGGTAATCGATAGCCATCCATTAGGTAATATCCTTTACCTTCTTCGGTCAGAATCGGTACGCCCGATTGTTCTAAAGCCCTTATATCCCGATAAATTGTGCGGACACTTACGTTAAATTTGCTGGCGAGCGAGGGAGCTGTGGTTAGCCTTTTGGTTTGAAGTTGGGTAAGAATTGCCGTTAGTCGCGAAAGTCGGTTCGGTTCGTTGTCATTCATTGAATTAAAGTCGCTTCTTGATTAGCTCTTCAGGGCCAATTGATTCAATGGGTGGTGGTCCGGCAGGATAAGAACGATACGTTGAGTTGGAAATGCGGGTGGGGTATGGTTTGAACGTAAGCCAACGTAGTGGCCATTTACGCAGCCACAATGCTCCATTCGTTAACCCGACAAACCAGCTCGGTGGACGCTGGTAACCAAAAGCGATACGTAGTTTTTCGGGGATCAGGGCGGCAAAAGTGGGTTGAACTAAACCGTGAAGAAAGCCGGGAAACCACCCCTTCACAATCTTCACCGTAGCATCCGCCACCTTACGATTGCTCTCTGTAAAGCGGAAGAAACGCTTTTCGTAATCGGCTGTAAACGCTTCTAAATCTGCTACGTTGTCGGGAAGATTGCTGAGATTCATTCGCTTGCCAACTTCCCGAAAAAAGTAAAATATGGCCAGTTCTTCGGAGGGGGCCAGTTTTCGCCAGCCATAGCGATTGATCCAGTCAATGGGGTAGAAAACGAACGTAGCGAGTACAAACAGAAAGTCAGTATTGTCGATATGATAATGACCGTGAATCCGGTTCATGTGCGCAATAGCCCGCTGCCCGTTCTCACTATCATATCCCGACTCCATAAATTCCCCAATCAGCAGGCTGGTATCATCGTATCGTTTCTGACCATGATGTTCAAATTCACCCGTTCGGGCTAGCAATCCCGAAACCCGAGGACTCGCATAGGTGTGAAATAAGGCCAGCTCAAGCGCACGAGTCATGTCGAATGGGAATTCATAAGCCGTGAGCAGGTGTACGATACGTTGGTGATCGCGAAGTGGGTCGAGCTGTTGCAGTTCTCGCCTAACAGCCGGATTGCGGAACAGGCCAAGTTGTTTCCTGTAGGTGGCATTCATAAGATAATGAATAATGTAAAATGGATAATGCAAAATGAAGAATATGCGTCAGCAGTCAAGCCCAGTCTACATTATCCATTCTACATGCTTCATTAGTTAAACAGCGGGTAATTTCCAGCCGTTGTGATAGTGGGCAGCCATTAGCGCGTTGGCTTGTGTATCGTTTTTGAAGCCTTTTGCAGTAGCGTCCCAGTACACTTTTCGTCCGGTTTTATAAGCAATATTGCCCATGTGAGCATTAATAGCGGCAATACTGCCAGTTTCTATTCCACATTTAAGAATACTAGCATCGTTAGACTTAATGGCCTGCACAAAATTTTTCGTGTGTTCGCCCAGATAATCGCCATTGCGAACCTGTTTAGGAATGTCTTCTACTTTATAAACTTTTATACCATTCTTGGTTTCTGTTTCGGGTAGTAGTTCCCAGCCATCCCGGTTCAACACTAACGTAGCGTTATTACCAATAAAAGCAATTCCTTCAGTACGTCCGTAATTGCCGCCATCGATACCCGTTGCATGTTCCCAGAGCATATTGAAGCCCTCGTATTCATAAACGGCCTGCAACGTATCGGGCGTTTCTGAAGCATCATCGGGATAAGCGAGTTTGCCACCGGAAGCCATTACGGATTTGGGAGCTTTCGCATTCATGGCGTAAAGTGCAATGTCGATTTCATGCACACCCCAATCGGTCATTAACCCACCAGCATAATCCCAGAACCACCGAAAATTGAAATGGAAGCGATTTGGATTAAAGGGACGTTTGGGGGCAGGACCAAGCCACATGTCGTAATCGACACCAGCGGGTGGAGCACTGTCGGGACGCACCGGAACGGGATTCATCCAGCCCTGATAAGCCCATACTTTTACCAAACGAATATTGCCTAGTTTTCCTGAACGGACGTATTCAATTGCTTTTGCGTAGTGCGAGCCACTACGTTGCCATTGCCCGATCTGAATCATTTTATTGTACTTACGGGCTGCTGCCAGCATCAGATTACATTCTTCGATGCTATTAGCCAGCGGTTTTTCGCAGTAGACATGTTTACCCGCTGATAATGAGTCGATCATGGCCATACAATGCCAGTGATCGGGGGTGCCGATGATAACCGCATCGATGTCCTTATTTTCCAGCATTTTTCGATAATCCTTAAATAACTGGGGCTTTTTATGCTGCATTGTATCGACGTCGGCGGCACGTTTATCCAGTACACTCTGGTCAACATCGGCAAGGGCTACGCATTCTACGTCGCTCATCTGTAAGTGGGAGCGAAGATCCGACCAGCCCATGCCATTACAGCCAATAACGCCAAGTTGTAGTTTGTCATTTGCTGATACGTGTTTTCGCTCACTGGCGATAGCTTCGAGCGATGGTAGGCTTATCAGGCCCGCTCCAGAAGCGGTTAGGGCTGAGTTACGCAAAAAATGTCTGCGTGAAGTTTTCATTCAATTATCGGGGTTTAGAGAAAAAGGGTAGGTGGTTTATCGATATGTAAAAGCATTTATAATCGCTTCCCTAATCACCGATTATTACGTATCAACACGGGCTTGGTTAAAATGACATACTAGTTTATTTCTTATTGGTGAGTATTATAAACAAAAAAGCCCCAATGGGGCTTCGGTTGTGCAAAAAGTAACAAAATCTTAGCCTCTAGTACGGCTGTCTTTTTGTTTTACATTGCTGTTATCAGTAGTAGATACTTTGGCAAGCTGTGGCTGTGAACCTTCGCCAGCAATAACTTTGGTTTCAACGGTTGACTGTTGCGCATTCAGAAACGGTAACGTGATGCCAACCTTATCACCGGCCAGTTTGTAGAAACAAACCAATAAAGAGAAGGCGAATGAAATGCCCAGAACAATACCTAATATCTTTTGCATAGCTGTCTTTGTTATCAATCTATACTTTAGACTTTCGGTTTTTACTCGGGTTACATTTTCTTAGATAAAAAATGTTTCTGATATTCTTATATGGTAACTTTTAGATTGATTTTAGTTGATTTTTACTCGTTTTAGGGTATTAATATGATGTGTATGTTAAATAAATTTGTTTTTTATTTTTCAAAAGGCTGAGCTGAATGGGCTTCTATTTGAGAAATGACCTACTGGCTATACGTACTTGAGTTTGGTCTTCGGTAACTATGGTAAAAGATGAAGAAGACGTTTCACAGCTTTTTCCTGGGTTGTTTCTTTTAAAGCGTAGAAATCAACTTGACCCTGTTCAGTCAAAAGTACACCATCCCAATTGCCAATCTGATCGCGATAAATAATCGCATAGCCTGATAAATCGCTTTTAAGCTCACGTCGGAGATCATCGAAAATATTTTCAATGTCATGATATACGCTGCGATTTCCCAAATTCAAATCAACAATAGCAATAACATTTCCCTGAATAGTGTATACATAATCTGACCGAAACTCAGCATTCATTGTGAAGAGGGTGTGTTATACTAGTCCTATAACCATTTGTCTAGCGATATAGTTATCAATAGGTTCATTTTTATCGATTATAAATAAACGGGCTGGCTTATTTCGACTACTGTGTCAATCATTAATAATGACTAACGGATTGATTATACGCCATCAGGAAAATGTACATTTTAGAACGTAGTAGTGGTCAATAAGATAATTTACTTTACGTACTTTTGCTGCATGGAAGTAGACTATATGGACGTAGAAGTGCCTGCAATGGAAATTCTTAAGAGTAATCGTCTTGTTCACCTGAAATACGATATTCGCGGCCCGATTTACGAGAAATCGCTTGAACTGGAAAGTCAAGGTTATAAAATCATCAGTCTCAATATTGGCAATCCTGCTACGTTTGGCTTTGATGCGCCCGATGAAATTGTCCATGATATTATCCTGAATATACGTAATGCGCAGGGGTATTCTGATTCGCGGGGCTTGTTTGCAGCCCGAAAAGCGGTGATGCACCACACACAGAATATTGGCTTACCCGGAATTACTATTAATGATATATTTATTGGCAACGGCGTTAGTGAGCTGATTATGCTGTCGATGCAGGCGTTGCTCAATGAAGGTGACGAAGTACTGGTTCCATCGCCCGATTATCCCCTATGGACAGCCTCTGTAGCTTTTTGCGGGGGTAAACCGAAGCATTACGTATGCGATGAAGATTCGGACTGGAATCCGGATCTGGCCGATATTGAACGGAAAATTACCCCTCGTACACGTGCTATCGTTGTAATAAATCCAAACAATCCGACAGGAGCCGTTTATAATAAAGACGTATTGGCTGGGATTGCCCGGATTGCTGAGCGGCATAAACTCATTGTTTTTTCGGATGAGATCTATGATCGGATCCTGTATGATGGAGCGGTGCATTATCCTATTTCCAAAATGATTAATGACACCCTTTGCATCACCATGGGCGGCCTTTCGAAAAATTACCGTGCCGCTGGTTTTCGGGGAGGGTGGATGATTCTGAGCGGTGCCAGACATCGGGCAAAATCATATATCGAAGGCTTAACATTGCTGGCCAGTATGCGTCTTTGTGCCAACGTTCCGACTCAATATGCTATTCAGACAGCGTTGGGCGGATACCAGAGTATCAACGACTTAGTAATGCCGACGGGGCGTTTACACCGTCAGATTATGTTGGCTTACGAACGGATGATTGCCATTCCGGGCGTCACCTGCGTAAAGCCTAAAGGTGCCTTATATATCTTCCCTAAAATTGATTTGTCGCAATTTAATCTGGCCGATGACGATGATTTTGTATTGAACCTGCTGACCGAGCAAAAAGTATTGGTTGTGTCGGGGAATGGATTCAATTATACCCATAGCGACCATTTTCGAATTGTGTGCCTTCCTTCTATTGATGAGATGACAGTTGCTATGGATCGTATTGAAACGTTTCTGGAAAGTCGACGGCGGTCATATCAACAAATTCCTGAATTAGTTTAATGTACAGCGAAAAATGGAAGGCTGGATGGCTTTTTACCGAATAAAGGAAAAATGTAGGCGATAGAAACGATTTATCTTGCCAGTTCGTTATAATGTTCCGCTCCATAAAAAAACAAGTCTGGATTAATAGAAACTTGATTTTTTAGATAGAGCGGTTGTATTATTGACGATATGGTGAGTACGTTTCGCGCCCACTACCTTTTTAAATAGCCACATGGAAGAAACAAAAGAAAATGTTCATCGCTCTGAAACGCAGAGTACCGAACGTATTGCCCACGATTTACCCAAGCGCGACGAGTTACTCTTAACCCCCGACGAACAACGTATTAAGGAAGCCTTTCAGGATCACGACTGGAACGAAATCAAAACAGCCGACTCATGGGTCATTTTTAAGGTGATGGCCGAGTTTGTTGAAGGCTTCGATAAATTGGCTAAAATCGGCCCCTGCGTGTCTATTTTCGGCTCGGCTCGTACCAAACCCGATAATCCTTACTATAAGATGACCGAGGAAATTGCCGCCAAGCTAGTTCGGCATGGCTACGGAGTTATCACGGGTGGAGGACCCGGTATTATGGAAGCCGGTAATAAAGGAGCTTTCGAACAGGGCGGCAAATCGGTTGGCCTGAATATTCATCTACCGTTCGAGCAACACAGCAATATTTATATTGATCCTGACAAGAACATTAATTTCGATTTCTTTTTTGTCAGAAAAGTCATGTTTGTTAAATATGCTCAGGGCTTTGTTGTGATGCCCGGTGGTATGGGAACACTCGATGAGCTATTTGAAGCGATGACGCTGATTCAAACGCGTAAAATTGCTCGTTTCCCCATTGTTCTCGTTGGCCGGTCTTATTGGCAGGGTTTAATTGACTGGATAACCAATGTTATGTTAGGAGAGCAGCATAATATTAATCCAGAGGATATGAAACTTATCAGCATTGTTGATACGCCTACCGAGGCAGTCAGCGTAATTGATGAGTTCTACAATAAATACCTGTTGAAACCTAATTTTTGATACGTAGTACCGAACCAAAAGAGCCCAGTTGAATGAGTTTCAACTGGGCTCTTTTGGTATAATTTATAATGATATCAGAACGTAACAGGCGTTTCAACGAGTGTATTATCCCAGCCGATAATCATAACTGCTTCATTCATCTTATCCCCTGATTTTTTGAATTGTATAGAAAGGTTTTCAACTGGCTCATCTGATCTCTTAACAGGTACGTTGACACGTAGCACATCCAGATCCTGTTTATAACTATATGCTCCCCATTGATCCAGATCGGTGTTGAAAATGAGTGTCCATTCTGTTTCGTTCGGAATTGCGTAGAAAGAATAGATTCCTGCTTTTATCTTTTTGCCCTGAACTGTAGCGTCGGTGAAAAACTTGATTTCTGTAGCTTCGTTGGCCCCCACTCGCCAAACCTTGCCATAAGGAATTAGCTTTCCGAAAATTTCCCGATCTTTCTTGGCAGGGCGGCTATACGTAACACGGGCGTAAACTTTATCACCTACTTTCGCTGGAGCAAACTTACGATCATGAGCAAAATCATCAGGATAATAAGCCATATCCATTGGACTTTTATCCAGGCCTCTTAATTTTTGAGCGTCAGCAGTTCCGGCAAAGCAGAGAAGAAGGCACGCAACTATGCCAATGTATTTCATTGTTTAGAGATTAACAGGTGAATAATGGAATGTTACTACGTTAAAAAGGCGTTTCCTGACTTGGGTCTGCGTTTCCAAAGTTCGACATATCATTGGCTTTGCTTTTGAACACGCTACCCGCCGATGGGCCATCGAAGCTACTTAAGCCATTCACATCTGAACCAAATCCTTGCGCCTGTACAGGTTCAAAATATGAATCGAGATCGCAGAATTTAGTGAACTTACCGACAAACTTAAGCTGAACTGTATCGAGAGAACCTGAGCGGTTTTTAGCAATAATGACTTCACCGACCCCGAGTGTCGAGTTGCCGTTTTCATCCTGAGTAATATTGTAGTATTCAGGGCGATACAGGAAGCAAACCATGTCGGCGTCCTGCTCAATAGATCCCGATTCCCGAAGGTCAGAAAGCTGCGGTTTTTTGTCGCCACCACGGGTTTCAACGGCCCGGCTCAACTGCGAAAGAGCAATAACCGGTACGTTCAGTTCTTTAGCCAGGTTCTTCAATGCCCGCGAAATCGAAGCAATTTCCTGTTCGCGGTTGCCACCAGCCCGGCCCGACGTATCGCCCGACATAAGCTGGAGATAGTCAATTACCACCATCTGAATGTCGTGTTGCGCTTTCAGACGACGGCATTTGGCACGTAGTTCAAGAATCGATAGGGCAGGGGTATCGTCAATAAAAATAGGCGCTTCGGTTAGCCGCTGAATTTTATGGTGCAGTTGCTGCCATTCGTGCGGAGCCAGGGTGCCTTTTCTGATTTTCTCCGAATCGATTTCTGCTTCGGCCGAAATCAAGCGATTCACCAGCTGTACTGACGACATCTCCAGCGAGAAAATCGCAACAGGTTTCCCATGATCGACGGCTGCGTTACGTAACGCACTGACTACAAATGCAGTTTTCCCCATGGCTGGCCTAGCTGCCAAAATTATTAATTCGGTTGGTTGCCAGCCCGACGTAACCCGGTCGAGATTGGTAAAGCCAGATGGTACGCCAGTGAGCCCTTCCTGATTTTTCTTGGTTTCAAGTTCATTAAGAGCCATCCTGACGATGGTACTCATATCGGCGTAGTTCTTCTTGATGTTCGATTCCGAAATCTTGAAGAGCGATTGCTCAGTACGGTCGAGAAGCTCAAATACATCGGTCGTATCCTCGTAAGCATCACGGAGAATCGTAGACGACATGGTAATAAGTGCCCGCTTCAATGCCTGTTCTGAAACGATACGGGCATGATACTCAATGTTAGCCGCAGAATTGACCCGGAATGTTAATTCCGATACAAAACCTCCGCCACCTACTAATTCAATTTCGCCGGTTTTACGAAGCTGCTGCGTAACTGTCAGTAGATCGATTGGATCGGAGTTGCCGAATAGCGTCAGAATGGCGCTGTAGATGCGCTGGTGAGCCTCTTTATAAAATGTCTCTGGCTTTAAAATGTCGACAACCTGCGACAGTGCATCTTTTTCAATCATTAACGCACCCAGCACTGCTTCTTCCAGATCGAGAGCCTGAGGGGGTAGTTTGCCGAGACCTGTATCAAGCCAATGATTACCAGCCTGCTGGCGACCACCTGCAAAGCTTGTGTTTTTGCGAAAGTGTTGGTTTGGACGTGCGCTATTCTCCATATTCTTACTGCAAGTTTACGCAATCACCACCCCATAAGGCAAATCCTGTTAAGCTGACGTATAGTCTTTTTAATTTCCTTACAGGTCGTAACATTCTGGTAATGTTCGTTCTATAAGGCCAAAAAATTTTTTGATAAATTTTAGGGCAGGATGCTGGAAGAGGTGCGAACATGTTATGGAGAGAGGCAGTAAGCTGTCCATCAGAAAGATACGCACTTATTTATAACAAAACCTTGTTTTATGCAAAAATTAAGTAACCGTATTAATAAATCCTCTAAGGAATAAATTTTTCACAAAATACGTTGTAGAAGCAAACAAATCGCTTATTTTTCGGAATAACCAACTAAATCAATTTATCATTTGGTCGAAAAAGTCATCACCCTCGACAATGTCTCGCTCATCGACTTTCTGGGCGTGGAAAATAATAATATCAAAGAGGTGGCAGCCGCCTTTCCGATGAGTAAAATTATTTCGCGCGGAAATGAAATCCGGATAAAAGGTACTACGTCGGAAATTAGTCGAATCAGCGATATTTTGGAATCTCTACTTGAGCATTACCAGAAATATGGGAAACTAACCCAGGAAAGTATTCAGAATTACATTAGCCACAGTGGGCAGCCAATAAGTGGAGTAACTCCGCCCATACCGCCCGAAGATGATGAAGTTCTGGTATACGGAAACCGGGGTATAGTGGTTCGGACCCGTACCGATAACCAGAAACGCTTGGTTGAAGCCGCCGAAAAACACGATCTGGTTTTTGCCGTTGGGCCAGCCGGAACCGGAAAAACCTACACGGCTGTGGCTATTGCCGTACGGGCGTTAAAAAACAAGGAAGTAAAAAAAATCATTATTACCCGCCCTGCGGTTGAAGCGGGCGAGAATTTAGGATTTTTACCGGGCGATTTAAAAGAAAAGATCGACCCTTATTTGCGTCCGATTTATGATGCGCTCGATGATATGATTCCAGCCGAGAAACTTAAGTTTTATACGGAAAACAGAATCATTGAAATTGCACCACTGGCTTACATGCGTGGTCGTACGCTCAACAATGCATTTATTCTGCTCGATGAGGCTCAGAACACGACCACGATGCAGATGAAGATGTTTCTGACGCGGATGGGGCCAACCTCAAAGGCGATTATCACCGGCGACCGATCGCAGATTGACCTCCCAAATCGGCAGAAATCGGGACTTATTGAGTCGGTCGATATTTTGAAAAATATCAAAGGGATTGCCTTCGTTGAACTTGATGGGCGCGACGTAGTGCGTCACCGACTCGTTCGTGAAATTATTAATGCGTATGATAAAGCAGGGCAACAATAGCCTGACTTCACAAAAATGGAAACGAATCGGTTGGCTGGCCGGTTCGTTTCTGTGTATGTTCACATCAATCGGTTGGACCCAATCAACCTCAGCAAACGTAACAGATGAAGACGTAGCAAATCGCTGCGCTACGTCGGTTCGTGAACAGATTCTACAACAGCGCGATCCCAATCGTCTACGATTGATTAACAAACTGAATCGTCAGCTTCAGGAACTGGAAGATAGGTCTCCTTCGCTACGTCAGCAGGCCATCGATACCGTTTATCGAATACCAATTGTTGTACACGTAGTACATAACAATGCTTCTGGCTCAACTGGTGGATCAAATAACAGCAATATTTCAGACGAACAGATTCGGTCGCAGATTCAGGTGCTGAATGAAGATTACCGGCGCAAACCGGGCACAAACGGCTATAATACCAGCCCGATTGGAGCCGATGCCGGAATCGAGTTTTTTCTGGCTACAACCGACCCAAATGGCAAGGCTTCAACAGGAATAACCCGGCACTATTACCCAAATAAAACATCATTCAACGTATTTACAGACGATCGGCTACTGTCGCAAATTGCCTATTGGCCCAGCGATCGCTACCTTAATATCTGGGTAACTACCGTCGAAAGCTATTTAGGTTTTACGCAGTTTCCGGTAGCAGCCGATACGTTAAATGGCTTGATAGCACCGGGCGATGCGAACGAATTTACGGACGGCTCAATCATTGATTATCGCTATTTCGGTAAGCAAATTGGTACCGTTACCAGTTCGTTATATGCGCTCGGACGTACTACTACCCATGAAATCGGTCATTGGCTGGGCTTATTTCACCCAAATGGCGATGGTATCTGTGGCGATGATTTTGTTGTAGATACACCCCCTACCGAGAGCCTCAATCAGACTCGCTTTTGTAACGATATTTTTTCGAACTGCACAGGGAGACCCGTACGGTCGCTCATCGAAAATTACCTGATGTATTCGCCAGATGTTTGCATGAATATGTTTACCGCCGGTCAGGTAGCCCGGATGCGACGGGTGCTAATGCTCAGTCCACCACGTGCCCGACTTATTAAATCGGTGTCCGCTCCTTTGGCCGAAACAGAAGCATTAACAATTAATGTTTACCCGAACCCCGCCGTTAGTGATCCCACAATTGATGTGCAGTTAAAGGGTTATCAATCGTTTATGATTGACTTGCTCGATCTGAACGGTCGTTATCTACGTAGTTCATCTTATACTGATTCTCCAAGCACGCGCGTTTCCTTATCTGTCAACGGATTGACTAAAGGTGTGTATATTGTCCGGGTAAAAACAGATAACGAAGTTACCAGTAAGCGCTTACTGGTACTGTAGTTGCCGTTAACTGAAAATTATCCTGGTTATGATTGACGTATTACCTATTTCCAATCCCGACGATCTTGAACAGGCTTTTGCCATACGACGGAAGGTTTTTGTTGAAGAACAGCGCGTATCCGCACGGGAAGAGTATGACGAATTTGAGGAAACCAGCCGCCATTTTCTGGCTCGTGCCAACGGTGAACCCTGTGGAACAGCCCGTTGGCGCCGAACTTCAGAGGGAGTTAAACTTGAACGATTTGCCGTATTAAGTGGCTGTCGGGGTAAAGGAGTGGGTAAAGCATTAGTTCAGGCTGTTCTTGACGACGTATTCAGTCAGCAACCCGAACCCATTGAGCGAATCTATCTTCACGCTCAGGTAACCGCGATGCCGCTCTACGCTGGTTTTGGCTTCGTTCCGGTTGGTTCAATGTTTGAAGAGGCCAACATCCAGCATTTCAAAATGGTGTTACCCGGATCGGCCTATAAAACAGAATGAGAGGGCTTCCTTTTGTTCGCTACGTAGCGGCATTGGCAACCGGAATCATACTTTATGTACTATTGCCTGATTTTTATCAGGTGCCTTTGCTCGCTTTATTGATTGGGGCAGGTCTACTGGCTTGGGCTCATCTCCAGAATACGCTAAAACGTATTAAACCTGTCCGTCTGACGTCAGGTATTGGTGGTTTGCTTCTTTTACTTGCCTTAGGCTGGGAATTTACCTGGCAACGTACTGCCAGCAATCGGCCTGATAACCTTGTTCATCTGGTCGATACGCTCAAGGCTTATGAAGGTGTTGTAGTCGCCCAACCCGAAGCGAGAGCCAAAACCTTTCGGGTTGAATTAGAAATTCGACGAGGGCAATGGCAAAATAATAAGCTGACAAGACGTAGCGAAACGGCCTTGTGGCAGCCGTTAACTGGACGAGTAATTGTTTATCTGGACAAGGCTGGTCAGACTATGCCACGCTATGGCGAAGTTTGGCTGGTTTCTGGGGCTCCGCGAGTGATTGACCCACCCTTGAATCCAGGTGAGTTCAACTATAAGCGATATCTTAGTTATCGAAATATTTACCACCAGCAATATCTCCGTCCTTACCAGCGACAACTTCTCGGCTTAGAACCACCCAGCCGTTTGATTCAACTTGCTACGTTGGTGAATCGATGGGCCGACGTTACGTTTATTCAGCAGATCGGTTCTCGCGCGGAGTTTGGTATTGTCAATGCCATGCTTCTGGGCGTTCGCGATGATCTGGATACGGATACGTACCGGGCTTATTCAACGGCTGGGGCTGTTCATATTCTATCTGTTTCTGGGCTGCATGTCGGCATTTTGTTCAACGTACTAACTCTTGCGCTTGGCTTTCTGACAAAGCGACCACGTGGCAAACTGCTGATGGCTGGTATTCAACTGGCTATTTTGTGGTTCTACACACTTGTTACGGGATTTTCTCCGCCAGTGTTACGTTCCGCCTGCATGGTCACGCTGGTAATTCTGGCCAATGCAATGGGACGCCAGCAACAGGTGCTCAATTCATTAGGAGTTTCTGCATTTTGTATCCTTTGTTTCGATCCATATGCTTTATTTTCAGCCGGCTTTCAGCTTTCGTGTTTGGCTGTAGCGGGTATTGTAGCTTGGGAGTCATCACTTTATCAGTCTGTTACGTTATCCAATAAGTGGATAGACAAATTCTGGAAACTTACGTCTGTAGCGTTAGTAGCGCAGTTAATCACGTTTCCACTGGGTGTTTTTTACTTCCACCAGTTTCCGACCTATTTCCTGCTGGCTAATCCGCTGGTTATGCTACTGTCGGCGGTGTTGCTTCCATTGGCAATGGCTACGCTGGCACTGAGTTGGTTGCCCTATGTAAGCAACGTGCTGGGATGGCTTCTGCAAAAAGTTGCCTTGTTACTCAACTACGTAGTGACACAAATAGGGGAGTTGCCGGGGGCTAATTGGGATGGATTATGGCTATCTCCGCTAGAAATGCTGCTGGTTTTTGCGGTAATTCTAACCGGTGTGAATTTACTGCTAACTCGCCAGAAAGTTTATGTATGGGCGCTTTGCGGCTTTGCTACGTTGCTGGCAGGGCTAAATCTATGGCGGGAATACACGCAAAATCAGCAGGAACGTCTAGCGGTGCATTTTTTGCCACATCGCACGGCTATAAGTCTCACCAATGGACACAGTAGTACGTTATTGACCGATCTCGACACCACTGATACCCGCTCTTTTGATTTCTATCTTAAAAATACGTTTGGGCAATGGGGTGTTTCAAACCTGACAGTAGCCAACCTAAAAAAGGAATTGCCAACTAACGTAGCGGCTCATTACCAGAGCAAAGAGTACATTTTGTGGGTATGGAAAGGTAAAACCTTTCTGCTTGTCAATACATTGAGTGGCTCACGAGGAAAGAATAGTTCAGGAGCCTGGCGTTTACCAGCTGTAGTCGATTATCTGATAATCAGACGTAATGCGCTACGTAGCTGGGAACAACTCAATGGGCGCGTAGTGGCCCGCCATATTATTTTCGACGATTCTAATAAAACGCCACTTACCGACAAACTACTGGCCGAAGCAAAAGAACGTAGTATTACTTGTTACTCGGTTCGACAAATGGGTGCTTACGTAGCGGAACTGGAGTGAACGAGTGCACTAAAATTTCATGACCGGATTTGGTCGGGTGAAAGGCGGTTGACGTAGCAGGTTAAACGAATTTTCATCACCAAGCATAACGGCCCTGCGTAAATCGTTTTCTGCCTGAGGGAGTTGACGTAATCGAATACGTGCCAAAGCGCGCCAGCGGTAAGCATCTGGTTTTTCATCTCGAAAATACCAGACGGCTTTGTCGAATTCTCGAAATGCCTGCTGAAATTCGTCGGTATGATAAAGGGCAACTCCCCGATCTAAGTAACAATCTGCTAACGTATTATCGCGACTGATAGCTTCGGTCAGATCGTAAATAGCCGAGTAATAATTTTGCTGATCAAGCTGGCATTTTCCCCGATAGGCGTAAGCGATGGCCGATTTTGGATATTGACGAACGGCTTCGTTGAAGTACGTATGTGCGTCATCGAATTTTCGCTGTCTAATTAATTCAACCCCCTTCTGAAATCGTTTCAAGTCTTTTTCGGCTGATGTATCGTGGTCTATCCAGAAATACCGGATGGTCATGTAGACTCCGAACAGCAGACTCAACAACATCACTTCCATAACTAAGTCAGGTTGGTTGTATTAGGCGAATTTACAACGTTTTTAGCTTTTCATCCAGCGTAATATCATCAAGTCAGTGTCGCCAGCACTGCTTTGGGTAAACTTTTTCGAACAAGTTCATACGAATGGTCAATCCATTCCTGAACATCACTGCTACGAACCTGGCCATCGACCGTTACCGTGTTCCAGTGTTTCTTATTCATGTGATATCCCGGGGCAACGGCACTATGTTCGTCGCGCAATTGAACGGCCAGTTCGGGATCGCATTTGAGATTGATCGTTGTTGGGCGACTTTCGGTGGAAAGCAAAGCAAACATTTTTCCGCCAACTTTGAACACCAGTGCATCACCCCCAAACGGAAACGATTCGGTTACATTAGGTTTGCTCAGGCAATAATCACGCAGAGTTTCAACATTCATCGGCTACAGTGGCGAACAGAGTACACAATGATTGCAATCAGGAACATGACGATAGATACCCGATTGATACCGTGCATAATACGTAGGTTTGTACTACTAGGCTGATTGGGGTCAGGTTTCCGGAAAACACGGATGAAGTAAGTAAAAACCGGACCAATTTTGAGATAATCAATGAATCGATTCACAAGTGGTTAATGTATAATTGACAATGTGAAATGAACAACGACATGTTTAGTAACGTAACAAAGTTGGAGGTAAAAACATTGGCTTTACTTCCTCATTCATTCACTAAAGTTGGTTCAATCCAGCGGGAATCTTCTCGAATCAGCTCAATCAGTTCATCGACAGCACGGTCTGCATGAACTGATTTTTTGACGACCTGCTGGCCCCGATAGAGCGCAATCTTATCCCGACCAATGCCTACATAGCCATAATCAGCGTCGGCCATTTCGCCGGGGCCGTTTACAATACAGCCCATTATGCCAATTTTAACTCCTTTCAGATGGTCGGTACGTTGGCGAATAAGGGCTGTTGTTTCCTGTAAATCGAACAACGTTCGGCCACATGATGGACATGAAATGTATTCCGTTTTAGTGATACGTGTCCGGGCGGCTTGTAAAATGCCAAAAGCCAGATTGTTGAGCGATTTTAGCTGGTCATTTGCCGACGACGATAACATAATGCCATCGCCCAATCCATCTATCAATAATCCTCCTGCGTCGGTTGCGGCATATAACGCTACGTCTTCATTTGGTACGTTGGTGTAATTACGTTGAACCACTACTGGAAGCGTAATGCCCTGATTAATAAGTTCAACAAAAAACCTACGAAGCTCCGCCATCGCATGTTCATTCTCCGTAGTGATAACCAGTACGGCCGTCTGATCATTACGTAGCGTTTGGAGCAACTCTGTCGATAAATCAATTAACGATAGCCGAATAAAATTCAAACGCTGATGTAAAAGCGAGTGGTTATTCAGGACTTCCAGATACGCATCTGGGTTGAGTAATGGATACGTATTGATCTGATCAGAAACCGTTTGCCACGTAGCATAATCCAGAATCTGTCTCAGTCCGTTCGGAAGCATAAACGTTGCCGGATACGACCCGGTATAGATATAGTCGGCCCCGAGATCGTTCATACGCCACTTATCTGGCTCAGGCAGGTAAAAGTGCCCTATGGGTTTTAAATCGTCGTGCTGGGTTACGGGCGATTGACTGAAATCGGCAATCACACGCGGTACGTTCTGTCCACCGAAGTTGGCTACTTCGTGGGTTGTGCGACGAACGTACTGAAATGGATTGATCGGATACGTAGTAATTTCCGGAATAGGCTGGCTATTGGCTGCCCGATTTGTATATCGTTCAATAAGGGCCTGTGCTACAGGGGCTTCTCGTTCGGGTTCTTCGGTAAGCGATACGCGGACGGTATCGCCAATACCATCTTCCAGTAACGTACCGATACCTAACGCTGATTTAATACGTCCGTCTTCGGCTTCACCGGCTTCGGTAACACCGAGGTGAAGCGGATACGGCTTCAGCCCTTCTTCGTCGAGTCGTTGAACCAGCAGCCGATAAGCCTGAACCATTACCTGCGGATTACTCGACTTCATCGACAGGACGATATTGAAATAATTTTCGTCTTCGCAAATACGCAGAAACTCCAGCGCCGATTCAACCATACCTACTGGAGTATCGCCATAACGGCTTAAAATCCGGTCGGATAGCGAACCGTGATTGGTTCCGATACGCATGGCCGTACCATACTCTTTACAGATACGTACCAATGGTAAGAATTTAGCCCTGATACGTTCCAGTTCGGCAGCGTATGCGGAATCTGTATAATCAATGAATTCAAACCGCTTGCGGTCGGCGTAATTGCCCGGATTGATACGTACCTTTTCTACGATTCGGGCGGCTAGTTCAGCAGCGTTGGGCGTAAAATGGATATCAGCAACCAACGGCGTCGTATAGCCACGGGCACGTAACTCTTTTCGAATATTTTCCAGATTCTGCGCTTCTTTCACGCTGGGAGCCGTGATGCGTACATACTCACAACCCGCTTCAATCATTCGGATCGTCTGCTCCACCGATCCCAGCGTATCCATCGTATCGATGGTTGTCATCGACTGCACACGAATTGGAAAATCGGAACCCATTGGTACGTCGCCAATAGCTACCGGAATCGTTTTCCGACGAACGTACTGCGTCAGCGAAGGTGTGTAGAGAACAGGTGAACCCGCTTGTGCTGGGGTTCTGGCTGTGATGGGTAATGAAGGAGTAAGAATCGAATCGGACATACAGGTATCGGCATAGCCGTTTGACCAGACAAAGGTACGGAAAAACACGCGGTTCGGTTTCGTACCCACTATCTGGAAAACGTAGAGAAATCGGTTAATGTTCGTCTAAATGGTATTTATTCCGTTCCAAAACTGTATTTATAGAGAATTGACTTCTTGCTTGATTATGAATTGGTTAGGTAGATAAATGCAAACAAAAAAGTCTTATACTGGTTAATTAATATAGATTGGATCGCTTGATTGATGTTGAATTTGAGCGAATTCCAGATACGAAATACAACCAATTAACTAATACGTTACGTTATGAAAACCAAACTAATCGGTGCATTGATGCTGGCGTTTTGTATCAGTGTAGGAGCTTACGCACAGGATTCGACTGCCATGAGCAAGAAGGAAATGCGCAAACAGGAACGTGCCGAGCGAAAAGCCCGTGTGAAAGAGAGCCTTAATAGTGCCGGTGAAGATATTGGCGATGCGGCTACTGAAATGAAACGGGGTGCTAAAAGAAAGGCGAAAGTAGCGGGTGAAGCAGTCGATAGTGCAGCTACTAAAACTGGCCGTGCCGTAAACAAAGGATTGGATAAAGCAGAAAACGCCATCATTACTGAAGGCGATAAAATTAAAGCAAAACGTGATTCGTCGCGTGCCGCGAAAGCTGAGCGTGATACGTTGTAAACGTGATGCTGATGTAGTTCAGAACGTAGCAGACTGAATCGTATGGTTCACGAACTGTATTCATAAAAGAGATTACTCCGATCTATCCCAACGTAAGGAATAGGCCGGAGTAATCTCTTTTATAGGGTATTATAAGTTGATAACTGGTTAGCTATCAAAAAGCTACATTTTTAATCCTGATCAGTTTGCCGTTTACTTCATCAGAAAGAAGATATAATTTCCCCGCAGGACTTTGTATCACTTTACGGATTCTTACCCTACTATCCGTAAAAAGCTCCTCGGTACTTTTTACAGTTTCCCCGTCAATTACCAGCCGCCATAAACTGCCTCTGGATAATCCTCCTACGAGCAGGTTACGGTTCCACATCCCGAATTCGTTGCCAGAGTAAAAATGCAAACCCGTGGGCGCTACGGTTTGTATCCAGTGCCATATAGGGTCTAAATAACGTATCGTTGGGTCAGGTTGTGGTGCATATTCTGAGTAGCGGTATTTGCCTGTCGTTTTTATCGGCCATCCATAGTTGGCACCAGCTTTCAGTACATTGATCTCATCGCCCTGATGTGTACCATGTTCACTAAACCACAAGTTGCCAGTAACGTTATCTAGTGTAATTCCTTGTGCGGCCCTGATTCCTGTAGCAAACAATCCCGGCACTGATTTATCGCCAAAATTAGGATTGTCATTTGGGATCGTTCCATCTGAATTAATACGATAAATTTTACCGCGCTTGTCTTGAATATTCTGAGCTATTGGAACGTTCGGTTGATCTTTTTCTGAAAACAGGCGCTCTCCAATTGTGAAATATAATTTCCCATCCTTTCCAAAAACCATTCCGCCACCATAATGGTATCGCTCGGTAGTGTACGGCTCGGCGACAAACAACGTCTTGATTTGCTTCAACGAATTCGTTTCAAGTATAGCCCGGATGATTTTTGTGGTTTTGAGATTTCCTTTTTGAGCAGCATACGAAACGTAGATAAAATTGTTCTGCTTGAAATTAGGATCAAGCAGAATTTCGAATCGGCCAGTGTTATCGCCAAATCCGATTAAACTGTCAGCCATATCGGAGGGGAACCCGACAATTTTTGTTTTCTCTTTACTGAGTAAATTAATCTTCACCAGCTCGCCATCTTTTTCCGAGACCAGAGCTTCATCTTCCGATAGAAAGGCAATGCTCCATGGGCGTTTCAATCCCTCCATTACTGTTTCTTTTTCAGGTCGTATGGCGTTGATGTCGAAAACCCGATGGGATATACGGGTTGAAACCTTATCGGCAATCACCCAGCCTTCGTTGGTTTTCATCAGATTGAAATAATCGGTAAACAGATCCCGTTCAGTACTGATTTCCACTTTTGCACTTCCCATGTTGCTCGTAATATCGACCGATACGATACGGGTAATCAGGTTCTTGGGTCGTTCATGCGGTTTGAACAGGCTGAGATACTGACTACGAGAAAAGTCGGTGAATTTTCCATCCCGGTAATTCTTCAGATGGCAGGAAGCATGCATGGCTTTACCTAGCTTCGTAGTGTCGCCGGTTGCCCACCCGTCGAAATACAATTGTATCGTATTTTCTATTAACAGTCTTTCAGTGGGGGGAGCTTG
The DNA here is from genome assembly GCF_054776875.1 of Spirosoma daeguense. Taxonomy (NCBI): domain Bacteria; kingdom Pseudomonadati; phylum Bacteroidota; class Cytophagia; order Cytophagales; family Cytophagaceae; genus Spirosoma; species Spirosoma daeguense. The sequence goes on along the minus strand of NZ_BAAHBF010000006.1, from coordinate 127,768 downwards.
TGAAAATGTGGGGAGATACGTTGTAAATAAGCCAATTAATAAAATCAGTTTTTTCATAGTGAAACTAGTTTGGTTGCCCGAAGTGTACTAACTGTTCGGTCGGCCAAAACTAGAAACTACTTTATCTGTGAAAGTCTTATAAACTGGATCAGTAGTACGGATTTATAAATCTGGAGTAACGGACTGCTGATAAACGCTCGGCGTAGTGCCTTTGATCTTTTTGAACGTAGCAAAAAAAGTAGACTTCGAATTAAAACCGACCTCGTCTCCAATTGCTTCGATGGTCAACTTTGTTGGTTGAGAAAGTATAGAACAAGCTTCGGTAATCCGGTATTCATTAACAAAAAGGGTGAAATTCTTGTCAATGTTTTCATTCAAAATGCGAGATAGATAATGGCCGGAAATATTGATTTCTTTAGCCAGGTCATTCACCTTAAGATTCGGATTTTTAAAAAGCTTTTTTTCGATCATAATCTGCTCTAATTGCTCAATCAGTAGATTAATTTCCTGTTGTTCGGGCTTCCTGTCCGTATATCGTTGGGCAGATGACGAAAAAAGGTCATTCGTTTTTTTGCGATACAGTAAGGTGAACACGACTAGATAGATGATTAAAGAAAACCAGAGCGCACCGTTAATGTAACTGCCTTTGGTAATACTTAGAATTGCCCAGACGTAAGACACGAACAAGATGGTGATGGCTACGCAGATTGTAAGCACCCATTTTTCAAACGGTTTTACTACTTCGTGTCTGGTTATTTTTTTTAGGATCGGAATCACTGAAAATAAGGCGAAAGCAACATAGGCTCCCCATTGCAGGTAGATTAGCGGAATTACCACCTTGCGCCATATCTGAGGATGGTACGTATAAGGATATGTAATACCTACTCCCAGAATGACTATCGTCCATAGAAAAAGCTGTCTGCTCCACGCATCGGGCAATTTTCTGATCTGACTCATTTCTGCCTTCGTAAAAAAATACAGAAATGGCCCTATAAAAAAGCAGGCAGTGAGACCAATCTGGAGATAAGTCTTCGGTAAACTGTAATCAAAAAAATAAGCTACTGATTTTCCAGTCCTGATGCTAACCATAAACAACAGCGCAGCCAACAGATAGCTCGATAAATGTTTCTTGGCTGTAAAAAAGCAGAAGTAAATACTCAACAGTAAGCCATTGAATGCTCCCAGAAAACTGAAAAAGAATAAGGCTTTGTCACTGAAGTTCATCCTGACCTGTTATGTCTTAGGTATTACGTACACAATATATTGAAGTTGTCACCTTTAGTTAAGAAATAGATATACTACGTTCGGTTCGCTACGTTGCAAAGGATATTAATTCAGTTTCGCGCCAACCTTAGGGTATTTACCCCGCCAGTGTTTCCAACGTTTGTGCGACCAGAGCCAATCGGACGGATGCTTTCGGATGGTTTCCTGAAGCAAATCGCGGTAGCGTTCCAGAATAACACCAGTTGGTAAATCATTATAGGGTGGCTCGCCAATGCAGGTAAACGTAACGGCATAGTAACCACGACGAACTCTCGCCAGTTCGGTATAAATAACCGGGAGATTTCTACTACGTGCCAGCCGTTCGGTACCCGGATAAAAAGGGGTATCGCGATGCAAGAAGTCCGTCCAATACGCCTGTTCGGGTACGTCGGGAACCTGATCAGCAACGAGCGCAATGATACGTGCTACGTCTTTTTGCGCAGCCATTCTTCGGGGGAGTTGATTCATTGGCACAGGAACAGCTCCAAAACTTGAACGTACTTCCCGCATCAGTTCTTCAAAAAACGGATTATTCAGTGTTTTATAAATACTGTCGGTTGGCATACCGTTAAGAACCGAAGCCGATGGAATCCACTCCCAATTACTCTGATGTGAAGCCATACCAATAACAGCCTGACCAGCTTGTAGATATTTTTTGACGACTTCTGCGTTAGTAAATTGTACGCGTTTTCGAAGTTCGTCTGGTGACAAAGAGGGCATCTTAATCGTCTCAACCAGTAAGTCTGTAAGGTTTTTGTAGAAGCCTTTGGCAATCTTGTTAATAGCTTCCGGTGTTTTTTCCGGAAAGGATTGGCGCAGGTTATCGAGCACTACCCGACGACGATAACGTAGTACGTAGAGCAGTAAAAAGTACAAAAAATCGGACAGCCTATATAATAACCAGAGTGGCAGGTATGAAAGCAGACGAAAAAACAACATGCAATAAGCTATAGCGGATTAACAAACAGGAATCGCCGTTTTGTTGCAACGCCAATAAAAAATTAAAAATGTATAATTTACGTTGGTGGTATTGATTTTTTGCTTTATTTGTGAACAGATACCTATGCCATTATTGGAAAAGTACCAGTTACAGTCTCAGTCTATCGGTTTATTAATCGAATTACATTATTTGCCCTCTATCGATTATATCTCGGGGTTAATGCAGTTCGAACACGTTCAGATTGAGGCAGAGGAACATTACCAGAAGCAAAGTTACCGAAATCGTTGCTATGTTCTGACGGCAAATAAAGTGGATGCTCTGGCCGTACCTGTTCAACAGGGAACCCACCACCAGCCTATTCGGAATCTTCGTGTTGATAACGGTCAGCCCTGGCAGCAACAGCATTGGCGCTGTTTGCGGGCCGCTTACGGGAAAGCTCCGTTTTTTGACTACTACGCGCCTGAACTGGAACCTGTTTATCAAAAAAAATGGACGTTCCTGTTTGATATAAATTATGAACTGCTGACAATTTGTCTGAAACAGCTACGTGTAAAAGTGCCGTTCAGCCTGACAAATTGCTATGAAAAAGAAGTGGAAACCGGCGTTTTTGACGCTCGTTCACGCTTAAATCCACGGCAACGGACCGAATCGTATGTATTCCACCAGTCAGTGGCCTATCAGCAGAACTTTGGCGTTGATTTTGTACCAAACCTTAGTATTATAGACCTGATATTTTGCCAGGGGCCAGCCGCTCTGGATGTGCTCAAAGCAGGTTTCAGGAATGAACAAATCCTTTAAACTCTTCGTTAGGCCAGTAGTACGCTTACCTAAGGAGACACCTAAATCGAATGGAAGCAAAATTTTCAAATCGCGTTAAGGAAGTCATCTCGCTGAGCCGGGAAGAAGCCTTACGCTTAGGCCACGATTACATCGGCACGGAACATCTGTTGCTGGGTATGATACGTGAAGGTGAAGGTGTGGCAGTTGGACTACTGAAGAAACTCGGGATATCACTCGACGAACTCCGGGTCACTATTGAGCAGGCCACCAAAGGAACCGCAACCAATAATGTGAAAAATCTGGCTAATATTCCACTGACTCGTCAGTCGGAAAAAACCCTGAAAATCACCTATCTGGAAGCTAAGATTTTTAAAAGCCCGCTCATTGGTACGGAGCACCTTTTATTATCGATTCTGCGTGATGAAGACAATGTCGCTACGCAGATTCTCAACAAGTTCAATGTTAATTACGAAGTCATTAAGGAGATGCTGGAGTATCAATCTTCGGGAAGCCGTCCGGTGATGGGCCCTGAAACCGATGATGACGACAATGACCGTGGTATGTTTGGCGGTGGTGGCGGAACGGGGCAAAGTAAAGATAAAGGTTCCGAAAAATCGCGGACACCAGTATTGGATAACTTTGGCCGTGATCTGACTAAACTCGCAGAAGTTGGCAAACTTGACCCGATTGTTGGTCGTGAAAAAGAAATCGAACGTGTGGCTCAGATTCTGAGTCGACGGAAGAAAAACAACCCGATTTTGATTGGCGAGCCGGGTGTAGGTAAAACGGCTATTGCTGAAGGACTTGCGCTACGTATCGTTCAGAAAAAAGTATCGCGGGTGTTGTTTGGCAAGCGTGTTGTAACACTTGATCTGGCATCGCTCGTAGCGGGTACTAAATATCGTGGACAGTTTGAAGAGCGAATGAAAGCCGTGATGAACGAGCTGGAAAAATCACCCGAAGTAATCCTGTTCATTGATGAGTTACATACAATAGTTGGTGCCGGTGGTGCATCGGGTTCACTCGATGCGTCGAATATGTTCAAACCTGCTTTAGCACGGGGCGACATTCAATGTATTGGTGCAACTACGCTTGATGAATACCGTCAGTACATTGAGAAAGATGGCGCATTAGCTCGTCGTTTCCAGATGGTTATGGTAGATGCTACGTCGATTGACGAAACCATCGAAATCCTCAACAACATCAAGGATAAATACGAAGAACATCACCACGTTAATTACACCAAAGAAGCTATTGAGGCTGCGGTGAAATTATCTGAACGGTATATTTCGGATCGTTTCCTGCCCGATAAAGCAATCGATGTACTGGATGAAGTGGGGGCACGTGTTCACATCTCAAACATTACGGTTCCTGAAGATATTCTGAAACTGGAAGAACAGATTGAGAATATCAAGAAAGAGAAAAATCAGGTAGTTAAGAGTCAGAAATACGAAGAAGCGGCTCAACTCCGCGACAAAGAAAAACGACTCATCGACCAGCTTGACCGTGCAAAACAAGCTTGGGAAGAAGATACCAAAAAGCGTCGCTACACAGTTAACGAGGATAACGTAGCAGAAGTGGTTGCTATGATGACAGGTATTCCTGTAACCAGCGTTTCGAACGATGAAGGCAAGAAACTTGTCAACATGGGCGAAGAGCTGAAAGGAAAAGTTATCGGCCAGAACGTAGCGATCGAAAAACTGGTAAAAGCCATTCAACGGACGCGCGTTGGCTTAAAAGATCCGAAAAAACCGATCGGTTCGTTTATCTTCCTTGGTCCTACCGGGGTTGGTAAAACCGAGCTGGCCAAAGTACTTGCTACGTATCTGTTCGACAAAGACGATGCGCTGGTACGTATCGATATGTCGGAATACATGGAGAAATTCAGCGTTAGCCGTCTGGTTGGCGCCCCTCCGGGCTACGTTGGGTATGAAGAAGGCGGTCAGCTAACTGAGAAAATCCGTCGGAAACCATATAGCGTAGTATTGCTTGACGAGATCGAAAAAGCACACCCAGACGTTTTCAATATTCTGTTGCAAGTGCTCGACGATGGTATCCTGACAGATGGCCTTGGTCGTCGGGTCGACTTCCGAAATACGATCATTATCATGACTTCAAACATTGGAGTGCGTGATTTGAAAGATTTCGGAGCAGGTATTGGATTCGCTACCAAACGTTCGGCTGAGTCGCAGGATGATCTGATGAAGAGCACGATTCAAAGCGCGCTTCGGAAGGCGTTTTCTCCAGAATTCCTTAATCGTCTGGATGATGTGATCGTGTTTAACTCGCTGCAACGCGAAGATATTCACCGGATCATCGATCTGATGTTGGGTAAACTGCTGGCTCGGGTAACGAACCTTGGGTATGCGGTTGAACTGAGCGACAAAGCGAAAGACTTCCTGTCAGAAAAAGGATATGATCAGCAGTATGGTGCTCGCCCACTGAGCCGTGCTATTCAACGTTACCTCGAAGACCCCGTTGCAGAAGAAATTCTGAAGGGCGAGCTGAAAGATGGTGACGTAATTATGGCTGACTATGATGGCGAAGGTGAGAATCTGACCATTACAGTAAGAAAACCAGAAGCTGTAGTAGAATAATCTGAATTAAATTAAAACAAAAAGACCGGACGCAACGTCCGGTCTTTTTGTTTTAATTTAATTCAGATTATTCCTTGAGCAAGAATCAGCTTTTAGTGTTGTTGACTTTCGTACTGTCTAATAGTTCGACCGTTTTTGCTATTCTTCCTTTTTTAGTATATAACAGTTCAACCTCTCCTCGTAGATCAATAAAAAAACAATGGACACCTAGGCTGAAAGTCTCTTCAATAACTTTAAAATCTTTTTTATTCTTGTGCTCCTCAATTAATTTATGCGGTCTTTCATGATTATAAATTCTTGCAGCAAGCTCAACGGCGAACTTTTTATGCCCTTCCTTTTCTTCTTCGATGGATAGAAATTTGCCTTTACCATTCTTAATAAAGTGGGTGTATGCTCCGCAATCCTGATGTTCAACAATATACACATCACTTATTTTATGCAGATCTATGGCAATATTTATATGCTCCAAAAGCGTATTATACCAACGTTCATGGTTTTTATAGGGCTCCTCCTCAATCTCATTTTTATAGTCTTTTGTGCAAAGCAATGAAGCCCCGGCCAGAATAAAATGATCGTAGCGATTTTGTAAATTATCTTTATTTAAAAAGGCTACAAGTTCATCGGTCAGTCGTAAATCAATACAGCTTAGTACGAGAATATTCTTTTTGGGGAGTTTATCGCTCGACAGCTTCTTTGCTGACTTTTCCATTTTTAGATGTGAATTTGATATAGTTTGGTCTTTGAGAGGATTGTAACAAACAACCCGTAAATCCAGCTTTTACGGGTTGTTTGTTACGGAGGAATTTTAACTATTCTAGATATTCTTCTGTTTGACCTGATCGATAAGGTACTCAGATGTACGCATCGAAGCTGCCAGAATAGTCCATGTTACGTTCTTGTCACCTTGTGAGACGAACGGAGCCGCATCTATGACGAAGAGATTTTTTACTTCGTGAGCCTGCTGGTATTTGTTAAGAGCCGATGTTTTCGGATCATTTCCCATACGTACCGTCCCTACTTCGTGAATGATACGTCCGGGAGCGGCTAAGCCATAACCATGTGCGGTATCAGGACCGGGTTTAGGCCCAAGTGCAATACCGCCCATCGCGTGGATAATCTCCTCGAACGTGTCCTGCATGTGCTTAGCCTGCTTCACTTCATAATCCGACCATTTATAGTGGAAACGTAGTACCGGAATCCCGTATTTATCAACTTTATTCGGATCGATTTCACAGTAGTTACTTTCGAGAGGTACAGGTTCTCCGCGCCCCGACATGCTGATATAAGCGCCGTAGAAACGACGATAGTCATCCTTTAAGCCAGCTCCGTAGCCGCCAGCAGTCTTCATCTTTCCATCGCGACCCGGAATCATGCCATTGAGCGATTCAATACCTGCGCCGAAACCATTAGCAGGCATTCCAAGCCCTCCGCCATATTCGATATGGTAGCCACGAGGGAAGTCTAATTTGCTGTTATCGAGCCACCATGGAGTAAATACGTGCATACCACCAACACCATCTTCATTATAGCGTTTACGGTCCATCAGCGCCGGAACAAAGGCCGAACGGCTGGCCCCAGTTGAGTCGTTCAAATATTTGCCAATTACGTTGCTGCCATTGGCCAGACCATTCGGGAATCGGGATGATTTCGAGTTAAGCAGAATCCGGGCCGACTCGCACGTACTTGCACCAATCATAACCGCTTTAGCCCGAACCGTTATTTCCTGCAACGTAGCTTTATCAACGTAGCTGACCCCTGTTGCCAGACCTGTTTGCGGATCAGTGAGGACCTCGCGGGCCATTGCGCCATTGATTAACGTAACGTTGCCAGTTTTTACTGCCGGAATACAAAGCACCGATGACGCTGAAAAATCGGCATAGGCTTGGCAACCCCGATTACATTGTCGGCAATAAAAGCATTGCCCACGTTCGTTATTGATTGGTTTCGTGAGAATACTCAGGCGGGATGGAATCACCGGAATACCAATGCTACGTGCTCCCTTCCGAATCATTAACTCGTGAAGACGAGGCTTAGGAGGAGGTAGGAAAATTCCATCAGGTTCGTTGGGAATATTTTCAACTGAGCCGAAAACGCCGATGAGCCGGTCTACACGGTCGTAGAATGGCTTCATGTCGTCATATGTAATTGGCCAGTCATCACCAACACCACTGAGCGAGCGACGTCGGAAATCATCAGGGCCAAAACGCATTGAAATACGTCCCCAGTGGTTTGTACGGCCACCTAACATACGCGACCGGAACCAATCGAATTCCGTTCCATCTTTAGCCGAGTAAGGCTCACCATCGATTTGCCAACCACCCCAGGCTGCATCGAAATCTCCCCCCGAACGGAATTCAGTAGCGGCACCACGACGAGGGGATTCCCAAGGCCATTTTAACTGGGTAATATATTTGGGGTCAGCAGGGTCATAATAACCACCGGCTTCGAGCAGCACAACCTTAGCGCCAGCTTTGGCAAGTGTATAAGCGGCCATACCGCCCCCTGCGCCAGAGCCAACAATGGCAACGTCGTAAACGATGGGTGCTTTTTTGAGTTGTGGGGTATCCATTCGGCAATAAATCGTTAGTAGGAGAGTATACCCGCTAAAAGGCAGTTTTTAATCTTGTTTACTCTTGCCAAATCTTGTATTCATGCCAATGATGCAACCAAAGATAAACCGCAGCGAATCGAATGGATTTCTGGAATTGAAAAGGGTGATTTTCCCGGCTATTAGTTGTCAAAATTTATGGACTTTTAATATATCTATTTTGCCAGACGTAATTTTATTTAATTATCGAAAGTACCTCTATGACTTCTAAATCATCTAATGAAGGCTTTCTTGAGCCGAACTATAAGACAACTGGGGATATTGTCTTAAAAAGGCAAGATACCCTTAGACAACTGGTTGGTATTTTAGGTATAACACTACCAATTTGTCTGTATCTATTTTTACAAATAGACAGTGGTTTCTCGTCGGTTTTACCATCAATAAGCCATTATTATTACACACGTGCCTGTGGAATTTTCATTATCAGTGTTAGTGCTCTGGCTATATTCCTACTTATTTATAAAGGAGAAGATACTGTCGACTTTTACGCATCTGTTATAGCCGGTTTTTCTGCATTGTGTGTACTGCTTTTTCCTACTGATGATTTAGCTAGTTTATCAGGTGGGAAATATGTTACCGTGAATGTGACAGATTTAAAAGATAGCGACTTTAGGAAAGGATTTCATTACTTATCAGCAGCTATATTTTTGCTGAGCTTAACCTACATGGCTTTGTTTCTATTTACAAGGTCGGCTTTACCTCCTAGTAAACGACCCAAAGCAAAGATTATACGTAACAGAATTTATCGTGTGTGTGCTGCTACTATGCTTGGTGCATTAATCGTTATTTTTTTAGGTTATCTGGGTTTTATTCCTGAAGATTATTACAACACTTATTGCTTAACTTTCTGGATGGAAGTGCTTGCTGTAGAAGCATTTGGTTTTGCCTGGATGGTAAAAGGAAAAGCTTTTTTTACTGATCGACCCTAATATAATACAAGAAATAAAGGGGTAAGTCGACCTAATAACTTACTGGAAAATGAACCGACACAATAAAAAAATCCCCGGCTATATTGGCCGGGGATTTTTGGAATGACTAAGCAACTATGGCCTGCCGATGAATTATGGCTTCCCGGTCGGGGCTTGTCGAAATAAAGTTGATCGGTAAGCCAAGTGTATCTTCAAGATAATACACGTAGTCGGCTAATTCGGCTGGTACATCGCTAAATGAACGAATGTTGGTCAGGTCGGTTTGCCAGCCTTTAAATGTTCTATAGACTGGTGTTACGTCTGTATCGCACAGGTCATAAGGCATTTGTTCGGATGTTGATCCATCGGGAAGTACGTAGTGTGTGCAAACCTTGATCTCGTCGAAAATATTCAATACGTCGACTTTCATCATCACCAGTTGCGTAACCCCGTTGATCATAATGGCGTATTTCAGTGCTGGTAGATCGAGCCAGCCGCACCGCCGTGGACGTCCGGTTGTAGCACCAAATTCGCGACCTTCCTGACGGATACGTTCGCCGGTTTCGTCCGATAATTCGGTAGGGAAGGGGCCGCTTCCAACACGGGTACAATAGGCTTTAAAAATGCCAAACACTTCACCAATTTGCTTTGGTGCCACGCCCAAACCTGTGCAGGCTCCGGCTGTCATGGTATTCGAGGACGTAACGAACGGGTAAGATCCGAAGTCAATATCGAGTAACGAACCCTGCGCTCCTTCGGCCAGAATTTTCTTTTTGCTGCTCAGTGCATCGTTTATGGCGTATTCGCTATCGGTAAGCTGGAATTGCTTCATAAACTCCACTGCCTCAAAGAATTCGGCTTCAGCCTGAGGCAATACACTCGCATAATCGAATTGGTTTTGCTCCAGAATCGTTTTGTGAGCCGCCACGAGTTTAGCATACTTCTCCGGAAAGTTTGGCGATAATACGTCTCCAACACGTAAGCCTTGCCGCGCAACTTTATCCTGATAAGCTGGCCCGATACCACGTAATGTAGAGCCAATTTTCGACGCTCCTTTAGCTTGTTCATAAGCTGCATCGAGAAGGCGGTGGGTAGGGATAATGATCGAAGCTTTCCGGGAAATCTGGAGATTTTTTGTAACGGGTAAATTGTATTTGGCTAATCCGTCAATTTCTTTTTTGAAAACTATCGGGTCAAGCACAACGCCGTTACCAATAATATTGAGAATATCGTCGCGAAAAATGCCTGATGGAATCTGGTGAAGCACATGCTTCAAACCGTTGAATTCGAGTGTATGACCAGCGTTAGGGCCACCCTGAAAACGAGCAACCACCTGATATTGTGGCGCCAAAACATCCACAATTTTACCTTTTCCTTCGTCGCCCCACTGGAGGCCCAATAAAACATCAATCATTAGAAAAAAGAGTTTGGAAAACGCGCAACCGGGCGCATCCAGTCATAAAAAAAGTATAGCCTTTGTGCTATTGATATGATACTAAGCTAGATAGTTGGCCGATGATGTGTTTTTCGGTACAAAGCAAGCGAGTTTTTTGGTTCGCTGGTAAGCCAAACGTAAAAAAAGGCAATAGACACCCTTAAAAAGGAGTATCTATTGCCTGTTGAATTCATGATGTTTTAATTCTCTACCGTTTCTATAACCTCTTTTTCTACCTGAGCGGCCAACTGGCGATTTTCGCAGAGATCGCGGGTGCAGGAGCCATAAAAAATCAGCGAGTGATGCAATACGTTAAATTTGAGCATTTCGCCAACCATGTTCTGGATGTTCTGTACGCGCGGGTCGCAGAACTCCATTACCTTATGACAATCGGTACAGATCAGGTGGTCGTGCTGACGATATCCATACGATTTCTCGTACTGAGCCAGGTTACGGCCAAATTGGTGTTTTGTTACCAGATCGCAGTCGACTAGTACGTCTAACGTATTGTAAACCGTAGCACGGCTAACCCGGTATTTTTTATTTTTCATAGAGATATACAACTCGTCCACGTCGAAGTGGTCCTGACGATTGTATATCTCTTCGAGGATTGCAAAGCGTTCGGGAGTTTTCCGAAGTCCTTTCCGTTCAAGATAGGCTCGAAAAATCGATTGGGCAGCCTCTAAATTTGTTTCAGTCGGCGTAGGCATATCCGGTTCCGATTAGTTTAAAAGACAAAGGTAAGTGTTCGGCGTAGGATTTAGGCGTAATGACGTAGAGTAAAGCAGTCAAGTTTGGTAATCTACATACCGAAACCTGAAATTTAGAATGCTTCTACGAGTCAAAACGTACTACTTCAAACACACCTTTAACTTGTTCTAGTTTTTTCATCAGAATATCGAGGTGAGCAGTATCGTGTACGTAGAGCTTTATGTTCCCTTCAAAAATTCCGTCTTTCGAATCAATAGCAAACGAGCGCATGTTTATATGTAGTTCGTTGCTAATCACCCGTGTTACGTCGTTGATGAGGCCAACCCGGTCGGTTCCTGTGATACGTAACCCGGCCAGAAATGCCAGCTCTTTCTGAGACGTCCATTTGGCTTTTATAATCCGATTGCCATGATTCGACATTAACTCGACGGCGTTGGGGCACGTAACGCGGTGAATTTTGATGCCGTCATTTACTGTCACGAAACCAAACACGTCGTCGCCAGAAATTGGATTACAGCATTTGGATAGCGTATAATCAATACGATCCATATCCTCACCAATCAACAGCATATCAGCATCCGCCCGTTCGCCATGAATTTTCTTCAATTCTTTTACGAATGCCTTTGCATCGGGCAACGTATCGGTATTGAGTTTGTTCGTACGGTTTTCTTTGGCTTCTTTGTCGGCTTTGAACTTTTTTAGTTCGCCAACGTCGATGTGACCTTTTCCGATACGATAGAAGAAATCATCCGAGGTTTTTGAGCCGAAATAAGCCCGTAACTGGTTGATAACCTCGTTGGTCATCTCCATACGGAGAATACGTAGTTTTTTGGAAACTGTTTCGCGGCCGTCGGTAACGTAGCGTTTGTTTTCTTCCTTGATTAAATCCTTAATCTTGGTTTTCGCTTTCGACGTAACAACAAACCGCAGCCAGTCTTCATTCGGTTTCTGCCGATTCGACGTAATGACTTCTACCTGATCGCCATTTTGTAATACGTAGCTGAGCGGTACCAACGTATTGTTAACTTTTGCGGCCATGCATCGGGCACCGATCTGGGTGTGAATGTCGAACGCAAAATCAAGCGCAGTTGCTCCCCGTTGTAATACCTGAAGATCACCTTTTGGGGTAAAGACAAAAACTTCTTCACTATATAGATTGCTACGGAAATCATCGACAAATTCAATGGCGGCTTTCTTATCACCACTTCCGGCCGATTCAATCATATCGCGTACCTGACTGATCCAGGCTTCAATGCCGGCGCCGGTCTGGGTTTCGTTACCTTTATATTTCCAGTGAGCAGCGTACCCCTTTTCGGCAATGTCGTTCATGCGCTCAGTACGTATCTGTACCTCAACCCACTGACCCTGCTTACTCATTACGGTTGTATGCAGCGATTCATAGCCGTTAGCACGGGGTGTGCTGATCCAGTCCTTAAGTCGGTCGGGGTTAGGTTTAAAATGGTCAGTTACAATTGAATAGGCACGCCAACAAGCCGCTTTTTCTTCTTCGGGTGGTACGCTGAGAATGATACGTACGGCGAACAAATCATAAATTTCCTCGAATGGTTTTTTTGATTTGTTCAGCTTGTTCCAGATTGAATAAATCGATTTTGGCCGACCCTTAATCACGTATTTGATTTTGGTTTCGGCCATATCTTTTTCGATTGGCTCAATAAATCGGTTAATAAACCGATCACGCGCCAGCCGGGTATCCCGTAATTTTTTAGCGATTTCCTTATACGCTTCTGGCTCAACATGCTTCAGGTACATGTCTTCCAGTTCCGACTTGATAGTATATAAACCAAGCCGGTGAGCTAGAGGAGCGTATATATATATGGTTTCAGAAGCGATTTTTAACTGCTTATCGCGGGGCATTGAGTCCAGCGTACGCATGTTGTGCAATCGGTCGGCCAGCTTAATCAGAATAACCCGCACGTCGTCTGACAGGGTCAGGAGCATTTTTCGGAAATTCTCGGCCTGCTGCGACGTACCATACTCGAAATAGCCCGAAATTTTAGTTAGTCCATCAATAATCCTGGCTACTTTGGGGCCAAATGCTCGGTCAATATCAGCAATCGTTGTATCGGTATCCTCTACTACGTCGTGGAGCAGCGCAGCTACAATACTGGTGGTGCCTAATCCTATTTCTTCGACGGCAATCTGGGCAACAGCTAACGGATGGTAAATGTAGGGTTCGCCTGACCGACGTCGCATGTTTTTATGTGCTTCGGCAGACGTGTTAAACGCTTTTTTGATCAGCTTCGCGTCATCGCCTTTTAACATGGGTTTAGCGGCTCTCAGCAATCGTCGATAACGTTTCAGGATTTCCTGCCGTTCCAGTTCCAGATCTATAACCGGCTCTGGATTGGTTCGGCGATCGATTGTATTCATCATGATGGTTTCGTTGCAGGTAATGGCATCTGTAGTACAAGTAATACCAAGATAACAAAATAATCGCCGAAAAATGACGTGATATTATCTAAAAATAAAACCTTACAAGATTTCTGGGAAATCGCTTGACGTGTTGATTTTTTTTAATACCTTTGCACTCCCAAACACGGAGATATACGGTTATAGAGGTATAAAGTTGAAAGGTTATTGAGTTCCTTTATCGGAATAACTTTGCAACACTACAACTCTAAAACGTTATAACTTCAAAGGCCATGCGGGCGTGGCGAAATTGGTAGACGTGCCAGACTTAGGATCTGGTGCCGCAAGGCATGGGGGTTCGAGTCCCTCCGCCCGTACTAAAGTTAAAAGCGAAAGAGTGAGAGAGCGAAAGAGCGTTTGTCCATAACAATTCACTCTTTTAACCTTTTACTCTTTCGCTCTTTATTTTTAAACCGATATACACGTGGATATTACCTTAGAAAAAGCCAGCGATACCAACGCTTCGCTGAAAATTACATTGACCCCTGCCGACTATAAGCCGGAAGTTGATAAAAAACTAAAAGATTACGGTCGGAAGGTTCAACTAAAAGGTTTCCGCCCTGGTCACGTTCCTGCTTCTTTGGTTCAGAAAATGTATGGCAAGAGCATCCTGGTCGATGAGATCAATGCCATGCTTAATAAAACGGTTACCGAATATATCCGCGATAATAAACTTCAGGTAGTGGGAGACCCCGTTCCAAATCGGGAACAGGCCGACGCTATCGATTGGGATAATCAGACCGATTTTGCTTTTAGTTATACACTGGGTCTAGCTTCAGAATTCGATATTGATTTCAACGATTTGCCAAGCGTTACGCAAAGCAATATTCAGGCGGGTGAAACCGAAGTGAACTCTACGATTGCTGATTTGCAACAGCGTTTTCATACGCATGCACACGGTGAAGAAGTAGGGGATGGTGACACGATCTACGGTGAACTTAATCAGGTAAACGTAGCAGAAGGCGAAACAGGCTTTTCGGCTAAAACAGCTCTGCCTATGAATAAAATGGCGGAGGAATCGAAAGGTGAGTTTATCGGTAAGAAAAAAGGTGATACCGTTACGTTCGTGCTTGATCAGGCGTTCCCTGATGAGAAAGCACGGGCAAATGCAACGGGAGCAAAAGCTGAAGAAGCAGCTAACCTGACCGGAGAGTTTTCGTTTGTAATCGATGATATTACCCGCCACGAACCTGCTGAACTAAATCAGGAGCTGTTCGATAAAGTGCTCGGTGCTGGTGCGGTTGAAGATGAAGAACAGTTTCGTACTAAAGTAGCTGAAATCATTCAGGGCAACTATGCTCGCGAATCTGCACAACTGCTTCGCTTAGACATCGAAAAAACGCTGCTCGAAAATACGCCAATTTTGCTCCCCGACGAGTTTCTGAAAAACTGGTTGCTGGAAGTGAACGAAGGTAAATTCACGCCTGAGCAGGTTGACGAGCAATACGACGATTTCTCGAAGTCAGTGAAGTTGCAGCTTATCAAAAATAAAATTGCTGACAAAGCCGATATTAAAGTTGATTTCGAAGAAGTTCTGAACGTAACACGGGCGATGGTTCGCGATCAGTTTGGTTTTGCGAACACGGACGATGAAGAGATGAATCAAACCATCGACCGGATTGCCCGCAATTACCTGATGGACGAGAAAAACAACGGTCAGAATTACACCAGCACGTTCAACCAAGTGTACGACGACAAAATCATCGAGTTCGCTAAAACGCAATTGACTATTGCTAATCAGGACGTAACGGTTGAAGAGTTTAAAGCGCTGGTAGAAAATCGTTAATACGTACTATCTATCTAAATAAAAGAAGGGCCATCAATTCAATTGATGGCCCTTCTTTTATTTAGTAGTTATGATCTTAAGGAACAACGGTGATATTTATTGAACATCCAAGTAAAGTGTTACTTGATCCGGGAATAAATATTTGTAAGCTGCTGGGGAAAGTACCAGTTTTCTTAGGCGTACCACTTCCAACTAGCGTGATTGTTTGAGGAGTACCTATCTGTGCCGCTGTAAATGTGACGGTTTTGGAAAGCGAGAACGGTTCGGCTAACACATCGTATTGGTACACAAGGAATAGAAAGGTATGGTCACCTGCTACGTTGGGCACATACGTTATCTGTTTCGTATTCGTATTGTTAAGTGGCGTATCGAGCTTGTAAGTGCCGGTGAGTGGGCCGCTACAGTCGTAAGGAGGAAGCGGATTGACGTCAAAACTACAGGTCTGTGAGCCAATTGCTAGAGTGAATGTATCAGGCAGGTTAGGTGATTTTGTTTGCGGAGTTCCGCTTGCCTGAAGCGTAATCGTTTGAGTGACACCCACCTGTGCTGCTGTAAACGTACCCGAAGCTGCGAACGAATAGCCATTCACTACGTTCGTAGAAACAGAATAAGGCCCGGCTGTTGCGGGTACATACGTAATCTGTTTGGTATTAGCACTAGTGAGCGGTACGTTCGCCTGATACGTACCAGCCAATGGGCCACTACAGTCAAGTCCACCTAATACCGTTACGTTGAACGTGCAGGTTTGCGTTCCAACTGTTAAGTTAAACGTATTGGTTCCAGCAACTTGTGGCGTACCTATTCCCTGCAACGTAATAAGCTGAGAAACACCAATCTGTGCTGCCGTGAATACGCCTGAGGCTGAGAATGAATAGCCATTTACTACGTTAGTGGTAGCAGAGAAAGGACCAGCAGAAGATGGGGTAATACGTATTTGTTTGGTGTTAGAAGCCGACAAGGCCACCGACGGATAATAGGTACCTGTGGCTGCCGTGCTCTGCTGACAGTCTACAGAAGTGATAATGGCTGGATTGATGACCGAGAGTTGGCGATTCCATTGAACGTTATACCAACAATAAATTCCCGGACTTACTGAAAAATCACCAGTTGTTGTAGCTGTATTAAAGACCAACATACCATCAACCGGTGATCCCGCCAGACTCCATGTTGCGTAGTTAGTGAGAACAACACGTGGAAGAAGTAGACCCTGATACGTAGTAGTACCGGTGGGTTGCCCTACTACGTCGAGAGAGGCTCCCGGATTGATTGGGGTAGAAGAAGTGCCTATCCGTAGCTGAGCATGTGCATCATGCCGGCCTATTACCAAAGAGGTTACCAGCAGAAAAGATGTAAAGAGTTTTTTCATAATTGAAAATTTAACGTTTTGTTGAAAAGAAGAACAAATAATAATGCCCATTTAGCCGAATTGTTAAAAGGAGTTATGAATAAACCCCTGAATCTATGAGAAACTAAATACTCACAGGTTCAGGGGTTTATTTACGGAAAAACCAATTTACTGGTACTGAATGTACATGGGTTTTGGTGTCAGCCCCAATACTTCTTCAGGGGTCATGATACGCGAACCTGGCTTGCGGAAATCATTTTTATAGAACAGTTTGAAACCAGTGTATTGAACAGGTTCTTTCTGGATATAGTCGTGATAAGAGTCCTTCTTAAGCACAGGAGGGCCCCAGCCGTCCATATCCATCACAATTTGCACATTGGGATTGAGCTTAATGTTTTTATAGTTCTTGATCATGCCCTGTGTGAATCGGTGTACAACCAGCACTTTTGGGGGAATATTGTTTTCTTTCACCACTTTGCTCAGAAACTCGACAGCCTGATTGATGTCAGCAGCATCGTATGAGCCAATTTTTGTTCCAGGCTTATGACCCGTTACCATCGAAAACTCAGGGTCGATACCCAGATGAACAAAAGGAAGCTTCAAATATTTCTCCAGATAGGCCATCTCGCCACCCAGTGGAGCATGACCCCGCTGAATATCCAGAAATACAATTGCTTTGTGCTCATCGCCCCATTTGATAACTTTTTTGATGGTTTTGTCTGACATCCGTAATCGATACCCACCATCCTTACCTGGAGCGCCCTGCGCCGAAATGGCCACTAAGTGAAGGGCAGGCTGAATGGGAGTGGCTGGATCGGCTTTCTGCCAGTTGCTGATTTCTTTATCCAGCCTTTCCAGCATTTCTTCTTTCGGGTATTCACCAAGTGCACCCATTTTCTTGGAATGAGGATTCCCGTAATAAGCAAAAATCCGCTTGCCAGGAAGAATAGCACCTTTGGGGGAATAGCTCATCGAATCGAGTGTCGAATCGCCTGTGTTAAAACCGCTTTTCGACGCTACTGGCTCGGCTGCCGGGGTAGCTGAGGAGTCAGTTTCTGTACTTGATTTGGCAGGAGCTGCAGTGGCCGTTGTGCCGGTTTTGGATGCTTCTTCTTTCGACTGAGAAGAACAACTCGTTACGTGACAAAGAGCCAGCAAAGAGAGTGCGGCCAGAGTAAAACGCATACTACTATAGAATAAATAGATTAAGATTCATAAAAAAAGGGCTAAACTCCGCTAAGAGTGTTAACCCTACAATGCAAGTATAAACGGTTACGAGAACATTTCAAAGTGTAAGCTCGCCCAACCCCTGCCGAACAATCGTAAAATCGTCATCTGTTGCATCAATGATTGTTGACGGAATATTGCCGCCATAACCGCCATCAATCACAATGTCGACCTGATGCTGAAACTTCTCGAAAATCAATTCGGGGTCGGTCGAATATTCGATAATTTCATCCTCATCCCGAATCGACGTAGTGATAATAGGATGGCCGAGTTGATGCACAAGCTGGCGGGGAATATCATTGTCAGGAACCCGAATACCCACCGTTTTTTTGTTTGTATTCAACAGCTTCGGGACGTTACTAGTTGCCTGAAGGATAAACGTAAAAGGCCCCGGAAGAAGACTCTTCATAAGCTTAAATGCTTGGTTACTAACACGAGCATAATCAGCGATATGACTTAGGTCGTAGCAGATAAATGAGAAATCGTTTTTGGTAGGTTTAATGCCCTTTATACGGGCAACCCGCTCAACGGCCCGAGCATTGTGAATATCGCACCCCATACCATAAATTGTATCGGTTGGGTAAATCACAACAGCGCCGTCACGTAGCGCGTTCACTACGTATTCAATCCGACGAAGGTCAGGATTTTTAGGGTACAATTTGATGAATTCTGCGGCCATTGAAATAAAACGAATAATGAACGTAGTAACCGTGAGGTGGGTCATGAACGCCCACTACCCATTGTTTCTACACTTATTAACCCGTTTAGGTTTTAAAAAGTTGGCGAACCTACTAAGGCGATTTTTCAGGTAAAAACGATAAAGCGGGTTGATCGGTGTGTGCAGTCTGCAAAAAAACAGAACCATACGGCTAAGTAAATCCGGTCGTTCGAGTTGGCTTAGTAACGCTCCAGATTCCTGTGCAAGATCGAATTGTTCAACATAAAAGGCTTTACGAATAAGCTGGCGCAAACGATGGGCAAGTGCTTTATACTCCTCCGGCGTATGACAAAGTAAATGAGCCTTACGACATACTTCCAACGTTGAGCGCAGGATCGTATTTTCTTTTTGGCTAACCTGCATCGACATAGAAGTCGGTATCAGTCTTTTCTGGGTCAATACGTCGTCGAGATAAGCGTAGTGATACGTTCGGCTTGATCGCACCCAGAAGTCAAAATCCTCATAAGCTAACATTTCATCATAACCACCTAATTTGGTCAATACGTCCCGACGTATTAACATGGTTGGTGTGCAGATGAAATAGGATCTCAAAATGTGCTCAAAAACACCTCCAGATGGTACATGAATCTGTACCCGATCGTTTATATTTACGGGGTAGTGGTAACTTATATGTTGACCTCTAGCATCGATATAAGCTGCATTGGTAAATACAACGCCGTAGGAATCGGGAAGCGTATCGAAGAAAGCAACTTGCCGGGCCAATCGTTCTGGAAGAAGAATGTCATCAGCCGATAAATCCACTACGTAGCGTCCACGTGCCAGAGCAAGCCCTTGATTAAATGCACGATTCAAGCCCTGATTCGTATGATTCTGAAAGAATTGAATTTCTGGATGATTAGCTACGAAATCAGTAATCCGCCCAACCGAAGAATCCCTGCTGCCATTGTCAATTACAATTAATTCTATGGTAGGAAGAGATTGATCGATCACCGATTGCAGCGCCTGTATAACGTACTCCCCCTGATTAAAACATATACAGATAACCGTTACTGCAGGAGTGTTGTCTTTTTTCGATAAACTAATTGGAGCCAGAGCCGAATTTGGATCAATAAAACGCATAATGGAGCAACTTCAGTGCCAACTTTATCCATACTTATTGGTAAGCGAAACTATATTTAATATACTAGTATGCCAAACAAAATATATACTAACGGTTGTATTTAAATATACTTTTTTATTGTAAATAAGATCGCTATGGTGACAAATGGGTAATTTGGCACACTTTTCGTTAGTTTTTGTTTGAACGCATTCCGATTGTGCCAAACTGACACGTCGTGATGTGTGCTATTACATTTATGGGTTAGGTTTACAAACGCCACCTCAACTTTTGAGGGTGGCGTTTGTTGTTTTACCCACAGATTTAGGACGCTTATCGGCCTCCAGATCGTAAAGTGCTACGTTCATCTCAAAGCCTAAAATCAGTAAAAGTGAGATCAGATTGATCCAGATCATTAGGGCAATCAACGTACCGATTGATCCGTACACTTTGTTGTATGAACTGAAATTTGACACGTAATAGGAGAATCCCAACGTAGTAAGCACAATTAGAACAGAAGCTGTAACGGCTCCGGGCATAATATGTCGCCATTTCATCGTTACGTTTGGCCCAAATCGGTATATAACTGATATAGTAGCGACAAACACAGCAAATACGACCAGATACCGGCCCACTGCCAGCAAATTCACAAAAACAACATTGTTCAGAATGCCGAAGTGAAGTAGATAATCACTCACAATACCCCCAATAATAAGGATAACAACGGCTAGAATAAGCGCAATAGCAAGCATGAAAGTCAATAAGATGGCGATGCCCCGGATTTTGAAAAAACCTCTTTTCTCTGCCGAATGATACGACGAATTGAACGCCTGCATGAGCGCCACAAGACCGCTCGTAGCCGAGTATAAGGCTAGAAAAAAGCCGAACGATAACACGCCACTACGTTGAATGCTGATAATATCACGAATGGTTGTATCTACCATCCCAAACGTATCGCCGGGCAGCACTTCTTTCAGAAACTGCATAATCTGACCTTCCAGATCACTGATAGGAATATACGGTATCAGCGTGAAAAAAAAGATAACCGTTGGGAAAATGGCCAGTATCAGGCTATAGGATACCGAAGCGGCTCGTTCGCTCGTATCATTATCAACAATCTGGTGTATCATCCGCTTCAGGAATGCGTACCAGGTTGTTTGCGAATTGAAGGGATGATGGTCGTGGAGCCAGATTCGTAATTTTCGAAATGGCCTTAAATCCAGTAGTTTGTCGAGCATAGTAATGGTAGATCAGCAGCCGATTGCTGTCGGTCGATAGGGAAGCTAATAGCCTATTTCGCCACATTCAACTGTTTTCTATCGCCCGACAACTACTAAAGGTAACCTGCTGGTTAAAAGAAAGGTTTGGCCGCATCCACCAAATCGGCAGGTGCTGAACAGGGGCGACCTGTGTCGGTACGGACAAAAACCAGCGTGGTTTGTCCTGTATTTAGCAATTGACCATCCTGATTAAAAATCTCGTACGCAAACATGAGCCGGGTTTTAGGCATTTGCGGGATTGACACTCGAATCGTTAACAGATCGTCGTATTTGGCAGGACGAATAAACCGGGAGTTTAGATCATAAACGGGCATCGAAATACCCCGTTCCTCTATTTCTTTATAGGTAAGTCCGAGGTGACGTAGCGCTTCAACCCGGCCAATCTCGTAGTATCGGGCGTAATTGCCGTAGTAGACAATACCCATCTGGTCGGTGTCGTAATAACGCACCCGAATGTTCGTAACGTCGTGAATAATCATAGGTTGTATAAATCGAATATTGTGAGCCAATCATAATTAGCAATTGGCTCACAATCAGCACTTTATTTCATAATCTTCATCCGGGTAAGCGCCTGCTGATACAGACGTGCATTAGCCAGATGCTCCGATAATGTTTTAGAAAAAGTATGATAGCCATTGAACCGAGCGTCGACAACGAAGTATAGATAATCGTGTTGTTCGGCATTCAGAACAGCATCAATTGTGGCCGGAGCCGGGAGGTTAATCGGCCCAGGAGGCAAACCTGCGTAACGATACGTATTATACGGCGAATCGACCGTTAACTGGCGATTCAGCAAGCGACGAATGGTGAAATCTCGTAGCGCGAAAATTACGGTTGGGTCGGCTTCGAGTTTAATACCACGTTTTAGTCGATTCAGGTAAACTCCGGCTACACGGGGTTGCTCGTCGCGTTTGTTGGTTTCTGAAGCCACGATAGACGCCAGTACCTGCGTTTGTGTTTGTGATAATCCAAGCGCTTTCGCTTTTGCCTGACGGTCGGGAGTCCAGAATTTTTTGTATTCGGCTCCCATCCTTTCCAGAAACGCTTCGGGCTTGATCGTCCAGAAAAATTCGTAGGTGTTTGGCAGAAACAGGCAGACAATGGTTGTAGTATCGAATCCAAACTTCTGACAGGTAGCTGGTTCGTTGAGCAACTTGCCAAGTGCATCGGGGCCAAACTCGAATTTGTTTCCTAAACGCTGAATCAAATCGCTTTTTTGCCGAATGTTATTGAACGTAACAGGCATGGCATCCTGATTGCCGCTACGTAGTTTCACCAACGCATCGCGGTTGCCCATTCTGGGTTTGATCTCGTAACGTCCCTCTTTCACCTTTTCGGGATAGTTCATCATCTTGGCCAGAAAGCGAAACGAGGTTTCATCGTTAATAACCTTATTTTTTTTGAGTGTATCCATCACCGACTCAAACGTAGCACCACGCGGAATGAGCAGGGCAAATGTTTTGTCGTTATCGTTTACCTGAAGATTTGGACTTTTAAAAACCTGCCAGAAATAGAAAGTAAACGTAGTAAGCAGGATGGAAACGGTGAGAAATATGCCGATTTTAAGGTTACGAGACATGTTGTAAATGTTCAATTATGGCCAATGAATCATGAATAATTAACTAGAAACAGATGCTTTTATTCAACGATTCGCAATACAGGAGGCAAATTTACGCCAAAACCTAACCAATCAATTCATCAGATGTAAAGTAGGTGTTATTGAATCGGTCTCTGATTTGACACAATAGACTATGATGTTGGCTCGTGAATCGAATTTTATCTGGCTTATAAGCAGGCGCTATGATCTTATTAGCTTCGTAAGTACATATATATGTTAAATATGCTACATAAACAACGCTTTCGATCATCGGCCTTAACAAACTTTAACAGCGCTTACTAGCCCCACCGAGCTTCTTTTGCTATTTTTGACCCAGCCATAATTGGCCGCTACTTATACAAAAAGTACTCTTAAGTTAATATTTCACTGATATGCAGTCATTCAAACGCCTGAACACACTAGCGGGCTGGATTGTTTTTGTCATTGCGCTTGCTACTTATGCAATGACTGTGGAGCGAACCGCCAGCTTCTGGGACTGTGGCGAGTTCATTGCGTCTTCGTTTAAATTACAGGTACCTCACCCGCCTGGTGCTCCGTTTTTCCTTCTGCTTGGCCGAATTTTTTCCATGTTGTCGTTTGGCGATGTGCTGAAAGTAGCCTATTGGGTTAACATGGGATCAGTTCTGGCCAGTGCCTTTACCATTCTTTTCCTCTTCTGGACCATCGCTATGCTGGCGCAGAAACTTCTGGGGAAAGCGGAATCAGACTATTCTTTCGGTGATACGTTGCTTATTTTGGGCACGAGTGCTGTTGGTGCGATGGCGTATACATTTTCTGATACGTTCTGGTTTTCGGCAGTCGAAGCAGAGGTTTATGGCATGTCGTCGTTTTTTACGGCCATCGTCGTATGGGCAGCGTTTAAATGGGAACGTATCGATGATGAAGCGGCTGCCAATCGCTGGCTTATTTTGATTGCCTACCTAACCGGGCTTTCTATTGGTGTTCACTTATTGAACCTTGTTACGTTGCCTGCGCTGGCTCTAATCTATTATTTTAAAAAGCAGCCTAAACCAACGTTCTGGGGGGGCGTAATGGCGGGTGGAATTGGCCTTATAATCCTCGGCATTATTAATGCCGGTATTATTCCAGGTTTGCCCGGTATGGCGTTTGCTGTTGAGCGTTTCTTTGTCAACATACTCGGAATGCCTTTTAATACGGGCGTTATTGTTTTCATCGTTGTATTTTTGGGGGCTATCGTTTACGGTATTATATGGTCGAGCCGCACCAAGCGAGTTGTCTGGAATACGGCCTTATTGTCACTGGCGTTTGTCTTGATTGGCTATGCTTCATACCTGCAGGTACTGGTACGTGCCGACTTCAATCCGCCAATTAACGAAAATGACCCGAGCGATGCTCTGAACTTTCTTTCTTATCTACGTCGGGAACAATACGGTAGCCGTTCGCTTCTTTACGGCCCAGTTTTTACCTCTCGCCCGGTCGATCAGAAACAGGGAGCAGCTATCTGGAAAAAAGAAGGCAATAAATACGTTGTGTTCGATCATCAGCCCGAATACGTTTACGCTCCCGGCGACGAAATGCTGTTTCCACGCGTATACAGCAGCCAGCAAAACCATCCGGCTCTTTACCGGCAAATGCTTGGTCTGGCCGAAGGTCAGAAACCGACCATGGGCGATAATATTAAATTTTTGTTCAGTTATCAGTTGGGGCATATGTGGTGGCGTTACCTGATGTGGAACTTCGCCGGTCGCGAGAGTGATGAAGAAGGCGCTGGATATTTGCTGCCCTGGTCGTCGGACAGTGGCGTTCCCGACATGTTGAAGAACAACAAAGCACGCGACAATTTTTATATGTTGCCGTTTGCACTGGGGCTCTTTGGTATTGCCTTTCAATACTTCCGCCGTCGACGCGATTTTCTAATTGTAGGATTGCTCTTTTTGTTCACAGGCATCGCCTTACAGGTGTTCCTGAACTCTCCGCCATCCGAACCGCGCGAACGGGATTATATTTATGTGGGCTCATTCTATTTCTTCGCTATCTGGCTTGGGCTAGGTGTAATGGCATTAGCCGAAGGCCTGCGCAATACGCTCAAATCTGACGTAGCACGTAACGGCCTTGTTGCTGGCCTGTGTCTGCTCGTTCCCCTAATGATGGGGGCGAAGAGTTGGGATAATCACAACCGCGACAAACGTTACCAGTCGGTCGATTTCGCGAAGAACCTTCTCAATTCCTGCGCTCCCAATGCGGTACTTTTCACTGGTGGCGATAATGATACGTTCCCTCTCTGGTACGTTCAGGAAGTTGAAGGTTTCCGGCGCGATGTGCGTGTGTGTAATCTGAGTCTGCTTGGCACGGAATGGTATATTCAGCAGATGAAGCGGAAAGCGTATGAATCGGATGCGCTGCCTATTTCTCTTGAGTTCGATAACTTCAATAAAGGCAAAAATGACATTGTGCCGTTTTATGAGGTGGCGGGTGTAAAAGATGGTATCGACCTGAAGCAATTTATCAACCTGATCAAAACGAACAATCCGGCTGTGCAGGTTCCGCTTACCAATGGCGATATGACTAGTATTCTGCCGTCGTCGGTGCTGTTCTTACCTATTGATAAGGGGGCTATTGATAAGGCTAATTTTGTACCGTCAATGCTACGTCCGTTGGTGAAAGATACCTTGCAGTGGACCATCGGGAAAAAGGATCTCTACAAGCCCGACCTGATCATGCTCGATATTATTGCAACCAATAACTGGCAGCGTCCTATTTATTTCTCGAGTACACTGGCGAGTGATAACTACTTGAGTCTCAAGAATTATATGCAATTGGAAGGCTATGCTTATCGGTTAATGCCGGTAGCTGTTCCGGGAGCAACAGATGGTTACGTGAACTCGAGTATCATGTATAACAACATGCTTAAGAAGACATTCTGGCGTGAGTTCGACAACCCGAATGTTTATTACGATGAGACCTATAAAGGACCTCCAGTAATTTCGGCACGTATTGCCTTCTTCCGATTGGCCGACCAGTTTATGCGTGAAGGTAACAAGGCAAAAGCCCGCGAAGTACTTGACTATTCGCTGAAGGTAATTCCAGATAAAAGCATTCCATACGATCAGATTTCGTCAAACTACGTTCGGTTCCTGTTTGAAGTAGGCGATACGAAGAAGGCGCTGGAAATTGCTGAAACAATGGCTAACCGTGCTGATCAGAACCTGACCTATGATAAGACTGGAAATCGATTTGGGAGCCCCGATTCAGATCTGTATATCCTGCAAACAATTGTTGAAGCGTGTAAAGATGCCAAACAAACAGTAGCAGCGACTAAGTACGAAGCTATTTTCCAGAAGCATATCAACTCGTTCGGTTAGCAGGATATATTAAATAGTTTTGTAAAATGATGTAAATACGCTGTTCGTAAATGGACGAAAAACAGGTTGGCTATAATCTGTTTTTCGTCCATTTTTAGTAGCAATCAGCAGGCAGCGTTATGGGTAATTTCATAATGCCCGGTTTATGAAGGTTGGGTAAACAGGTTGCTTCGAATCAGTTTGATTAAAAAGTCTTAAAATAGATACCGCTTAATAAATATCAATTCGTGGGTATTCGATTTCACAACAGCTATGATAGCTAATATTTTTTTGTAAAAGTCGTTCATTGCCATACTTTCTATGGTTATGACTAGAGAAATATGTATTTGTATTTGCAATAGTTTGGCAATAAGTATAAAGTATTTGTTTCTGAAATTATCATACGGTAAACAAATACGTGTATATACTTATATTTTATCTTACCTTTGTAACCATCAGTGACTTAACTAACCTGTGATTGCACAATTCACTAATGGCACAACCTACACACGTCAAGAAACATACCCACATAATTGATAATACAGACCCTTTTGAAGCACTTTATAATCAGTACGTTAACAAGGTATTTCAGAAATGTCTTACTATGGTTAAAGACCCTGAGAGCGCACAGGATTATACGCAGGATATCTTCATGAAGGTATTTTCAAAAATGGATCAGTTTGAGCAAAAATCGTCACTGTCAACCTGGTTGTTTTCCATTACGCACAACTATTGCCTGGATCAGATTCGAATTTCTCGCCGAAAATCGACCGAATCACTGACGTATGAAATGGCAGATAGCGTACAGGAGACAGTTAGTGGCAGACCAACCGATGAGGAATTGACTATGCTGAATAACGTAATGGCACAGTTGCCGCTTGAGGAAGCCACATTGCTACGTCTGAAATATGAGCAGAACTTATCCATTGCTGAATTGAGTGATTCATACCAGATTTCGCAGAGTGCAGTGAAAATGAGACTAAAACGCTCCAGAGAAAAACTAGTCTCTTTATATGCACAGAAATATGAGCGATACGCGTAAATGATACGTTGATCTTCGCCCCCATAAAAGCCCAGATGTTACGTAACATCCGGGCTTTTATGGGGTTAGCGCGTGAACAGTATTAGTTCTTCTGCATTTGCTTTAACAGCGTCTTTAGTTCAAGCATCTCTGCTTCTAACTGGTTGATTTTCTGGTGCTCAAGCTGACGTTGTGCGTCACTAGCAAGCATTTTCTTTTCTAGCTGAATACTATAAAGGGTTAATTCCTCCACTTTTTCCAGCAACGTAGCATTCATCCGGGTCAGGTCAATTCCTTCTTTCACTACGTCCTCTGCCGAGGGCACACCGGGTAAATGACCGTGCTGCTGAATATAGGCGTCGACTGAGGTGAGCGGACGTAACGTATAGCCTTTCTCAAATACTTTATCGCTCCACTGATTCACGTTAGCGATACGTAGTCGATGGCTGGCCAGTACCGTTTCGCCCTGTTCATTGACGGTTAAGAATTGATCGGTAGTGCCGTTACGTAGCGGGTTAGACAAGTGACTAAACTTGATCGTACCGTTATTCTGTAGGCGAATAATTCCCCGCACATCAAGCGGAAACTGGGGAGAGTCGGTACCAATGCCGACGGTAATATTAGGGTTAGTAGGGTCGCCCAAAACAATTGCATTATCCACCGCAACTTTGGCATTGGCACCAACGGCAACAGCATTCTGGATGTTGCCATTCGTAGTTTCAGCGCCATATCCTATCATTACATTATAATGGCCGGATTCAATTCCTTTGCCTGCCAAATAGCCAATTGCGGTATTAAAGTGCCCTGATGTATTGGTGTATCCAGATGTACCGCCTATAAACGTATTCCGTGAACCTGTTGAAGTGTTAGTTCCCACCATGTAACCCAAAAAAGAGTTACTTTCTCCTAATGTATTTTTAGTCCCGGCTAAATAACCGACAAGTGTATTACTGCTGCCAGTGGTATTGTCTCGACCCGCTGCATAGCCCAAGAATGCATTAAAATTACCTGTTGTATTAGCGGGACCAGCTTGGCTCCCAATAAAAGCATTTGCGAAACCTGTGGTAGTGGAAATACCGGCTGTATGTCCAACAAATACATTATTCGAGCCAGGGGTAGCCGAATTTCCTACGTTGGCTGTGTAATTGGTAGGTTGTGCCCAGAGTGTAGTAGTAATAAAAGTAAGGGTAACACTGTATAGTAGTTTCATATTACAAATTGTGGTTTTATAGAAAGGGTAAAATAAAGGATTGAATTGGCTAAAACATAGCTTTAAGAGTAGCAAAATAAAAAGCCCGCTACGTTGGTGGAACGTAGCGGGCTGGGGAATGGTGTTGGCCGACTTGTCCGAAAAGACCGACCAAACGAATGTTGAGAAAGTGTAATGAACTGGGCTAATACTACGTATCGACCCGGTATTTCTTAGTGACGAATGTCGATACGCGACATGAACTGCTTCAGATCAGAACCTACAACGAATGTATAAGCACCATCTGGCAGAGCCGAAAGGTCGAACCGGCGCGATTCACCTTTGAACGTATCGGCTTGAACCAACACATTCTGTGCGTCATAAATCGCTACGTTAGCTTCGTCAACACCTTTAGAAGGCAGAGATACTTCGATTTTATTTTTACCGTAGGTTGTCAGCGTTGGTTGAGCTACCTGACGCAGGTTACGCTCGTCTACGTTAACGTTGTTACCTTGAATCGTCAGACCTTGCGACATCCACCAGGCATCGTTACCGGCTGTCAGGTAATACTGACCGTCTGGCAGATTGCCTAAGTTGAACGATGTTGGCTTCTGATTGTTTTTGCTGATGGTTCCCCGGTACAGGATCGTGCCTTCCGTATCGATAATCGCTACGTCGACAGCCGCTCCTGGCTTAGTATATACACGTACTTTTTTCTGCTCGGACTTCTGCACTTTCACACCACCCATTCCTGAACCACTGTCGGCTTTAGCATCTCCCATGCCTGCCAGACCCCATACTGACAACAGTACTGCGATTGATAAACGGAACTTTTTCATTGGCTTGAAATTTTGTTTTAACCGTTACAAAGGTGGTCGGTTTTCTAGGTTTAATGCAATAGATGAAACCCTTTCAAGCCTCTAGTCGATGAAACTTCTTTTAAAAATTCAATTCTCTATTTGTTAAATAGGGTAATTATTGAAAAAGTACAACAAGTCCCTATAAATAGCGTATGAATTGTATTTTTCTAATATTTGTAAATAGTTGGACTATATACGTTTCCAACCCTAATTTTCAATTTAATAATCCTATTTTTAAAAATAGGCCATTTTTTAGCGCATAATATTCGGTTAACATTGGGGTAAGGTTCAATAAAATGAACGTTGTACTTGTAGTTGATCGAATTTTATTTGGTTACATCAAAATGTTGTCGACGGCCTGCATTCGTTGGGGTAGAGAGGTTTCGCCAAGCATATCGCGCAGATCAATTTCGATGTTCCGGCAGATGGCCGTCATCGGTACGTCGTTGATGCTGTTTTCGAACGGATTTTCGCTCGTATCGCCCACAATTTCCATCGTATTGAACACCCACGCAATGACCGTATAAAATGGAACCGTTAGCCAGACGTGCCAGCCGCTAACTCGCGCCATTTCGGTAAGTAGCCCATAAGGCAACACAGCAATGAATAACCACGTAAATACGTAGCTGAAAAAAGCGTACTGACGCGGAAACGGAAACGACTTGATACGTTCGCAGGCGCCTTGTTGATTGTAGAATTCGGCTAGCCAGCGCTCCAGTTCGACATGATAATAGTCGGATAAATAGTTGGCGTTACGTAGCTCCCGAAGTTGAGCCGATTGTTGTCGAAGTAGATACGTTGCCGGATTCGGGTGTTTTATAAGCAATTCAATTTCATCCGGAGCTAGAAATCGGCCCAGCTCTAGGTCGAGGCTGCACTGCCGAAACGCTTCGATACGTTCGATAACGTCATGGGCCGGATCATGGTGAAGTTGCCAAACGGGTTTTTGTCGAAGTTGAACACGTAACGCGGTGATATAGGCCAGATGTCTGTAAATAAGTTGTTGATGAATCTGGTGAATGCTACGTTCCGTAATTGGCTGAGTGGCTGGATTTTCCTGAACATAATCAAGGAGCATAATTGCCCAAGAACGGCTGGCGTTGGTTATACTTCCCCAAACTCGTCGGGCTTCCCAGAGTCGGTCATAGGACGAATTATTTTTAAAACCAACGTAAAAGGCAACCGCCGTGCCAATGGTGGCAATCGGTACGAACGGCATGGCGAGAAATGTCCAGCCCTCTATTTTGTAGAGAAAACAGACAACAGTTGAATAGGTCAGAAAAAGCAGCACGGAGCGCCAGGCAAAGGGAAAAATGATGTGTAGTGGTACGCGTTTGGTTGTAAACATAAAGAAGAGGAGTAAACAGGTTGTTGAAAAGGAGCTAAAATAAGGTCTAAATGGCTGAAAACGCGTAAAATACTATTGAATGAACGTAACAGAAAAACGATATTTACGACAACACCTATCCTGAATCCGATGCGGGCATTAGACTGGCAACGATCTATTTATCTAAATGGCTTTTCGGGTAGACTCCCCGAAATTTCTCCCAATGCAGCAGAGTTGGAAGAGGCCGCTATCCGACGTATGACACCGACTGCTACGTCGTATATTCTGGGTGGGGCTGGTCATGATCATACCGTCAAGGCAAATCGGCGAGGTTTCGAAAGATGGCAGATTGTGCCACGAATGCTACGTAACGTCGAAAACCCAGACTTAAGCGTCGATTTGTTCGGGCAAAAACTATCGTCTCCATTGTTATTGTCGCCAATTGGTGTGCTCGAAATGGCTCATTCAGATGCTGATTTGGCGGTTGCACGCGCTGCGGCCAATATGAACGTACCGTTTATCTTTTCAAATCAGGCATCGGTGCCAATGGAAACCTGCTCAGCCGAAATGGGCAATTCGCTACGTTGGTTTCAACTGTACTGGAGTCGTTCGCGTGAGTTGGTAGCCAGTTTTGTGAGTCGGGCCGAAGCCTGTGACTGTCAGGCTATTGTACTCACACTTGATACTACGATGCTGGGATGGCGAACACACGATCTCGCTATGGGACATCTGCCGTTTCTGCATGGAAAAGGTTTGGCACAGTATACATCCGACCCAGTTTTTCAGCAATTGCTGGATGAGTTTTTACAAAAGCCACCGGCTGCTCGCCCACGTATCACTACCGCTACGTTGCGAAATTTAATTGCAGCCGTTTGTAAATATCCAACAGGCAGGTTTCTGGAGAAACTACGTTCAGGCCGGGCAATGGGGGCGGTTTCATTGTTTTCCAGTATTTACACCAATCCAACCATAACATGGGACGACCTCGCATTTTTGCGGCAACAGACTCGTTTACCCCTTGTACTTAAAGGTATTCTGCACCCCGACGATGCTCGAAAAGCGGTTGATTATGGGGCTGATGGTATCATTGTTTCCAATCACGGCGGGCGCCAGGTCGATGGAGCGATTAGTACTATCGAAGCCTTACCCAACGTAGTGACAGCGGTAAATGGTCGGCTACCTGTGTTGCTCGATAGTGGTATTCGGGGCGGTGCTGATGTGATTAAAGCCTTGGCGTTGGGCGCAAAAGCTGTTTGTCTGGGCCGCCCTTACGTGTATGGTCTGGCATTGGGTGGACAACGGGGCGTAGAGACGGTAATACAGCATTTACTAGCCGATATTGAACTGACTTTGTGCCTGAGCGGCCACAAATCTTTAGCTGAACTGTCGCCTGAAAGCCTTCGCCGAGTTTAGCTGGTTTCGTCCTGAATCCAGTCTTAGCTGGTGTCTACGTATTATTAAATTTCGTTTAATATAATTTCCGTCGACAGTATCGACCAGTAATAGTTTGTAGTTTTCCCGTCGAGCCTGAACACCGGTTACTTTTTTGAGTTGATTTTTTAGTCAAAGTATTTATTCGGGCTGCTGACTAAACAATAAGATTATACTATTCATGGAAAACGTATTAAAAGGACAAATCGCCCTCATAACAGGAGCAAGTAGTGGCATTGGTGCAGGTGTAGCAAAATCACTGGCAGCCGCCGGGGCAACTGTTGTGATAAATTATCCAGCTGATTCATCAAAACCTTCGGCAGATGCTGTACTGAAAGAAATAACCGATGCGGGTGGTACCGGAATGGTAGCTCAGTGTGATGTAAGTCAGGAGGAGCAGGTGATCCGGATGTTTGCCGACGTAGTAAGTACATACGGAACGGTAGATATTCTAATCAATAACGCTGGCTTACAGCGTGATGCGAAATTCGACGAAATGACTATTGACCAATGGAATACAGTCATTAACGTAAATCTCACTGGTCAATTTTTGTGCGCCCGTGAAGCTATTCGCGAATTCTTGCGTCGGGGGCCACGCCCGGAGGTGTCGGTGGCAACAGGTAAAATTATCTGCATGAGTTCGGTGCATGAACTAATTCCCTGGGCAGGGCATGTCAATTATGCCGCATCGAAAGGAGCCATTAAAATGTTGATGCAATCGCTGGCGCAGGAATATGGCGACCGTCAAATTCGCGTCAACAGCATTTGTCCGGGAGCCATTCAAACGCCCATAAACCGGCCCGCATGGGAAACGCCACAAGCGCTAAACAGTTTAATGTCGTTGATTCCTTATAATCGCATCGGTCAACCGAAGGACATTGGTAATCTTGCCGTTTTTCTATCGTCCGATCTGTCCGACTATATTACAGGAGCCAGCATTTTCATTGATGGCGGCATGACCGTTTTCGAAGGGTTTGCCACAGGAGGATGATTAATCTTATAATGAATAATGGATAATGAAGAATGTATAATGGAAAGTGGAATTGAAAAATAGCTAGTAAGGCGCACGACTGGCCATTCTACATTGTTCATTATCCATTAAATTATATGACTACTGAGCAGGAGCGACTTGAAAATCCAGCATGGCGGCAGTGGGGGCCTTATGTTTCCGACCGTCAGTGGGGGACCGTGCGTGAAGATTATAGCGCAAATGGAGATGCCTGGAATTATATCACGCACGATATTTCCCGGAGTTACACGTATCGTTGGGGTGAAGATGGCATTGCCGGATTTTCGGATGATAAACAACAGCTTTGCCTTGCGCTGGCGCTCTGGAATGGAAAAGATCCTATTCTGAAAGAACGTTATTTCGGACTCTCCAATCATGAAGGTAATCACGGTGAAGACGTAAAAGAACTGTATTACTACGTCGATAATACGCCAACGCACTCGTATCAGCGAATGCTCTACAAATATCCGCAGCAGGCGTATCCGTATGAGCAATTAGTAGTTGAAAATAAACGCCGGACACGGCTGGAATCTGAATTTGAATTACTCGACACCGGAATTTTCGATGACGACCGTTATTTCGACGTCTTTGTCGAATACGCAAAAGCGAGTCCACAGGATATTTTGATGAACATTACCGTGCACAATCGTGGCCCCGAAGCTGCTGATTTGCACCTGTTACCTACACTCTGGTTTAGAAACACCTGGGCGTTTGGTGACGATACCGATGGCGTACCTAACTACCGGCCATCGCTGATTTTACAACCCGATGGCGCTGTTTCAGTGGAAGATTCGGCTTTAGGCCGCTACGTACTTCATGCCGATGGTGAGCCCGAATGGTTGTTTTGCGATAACGAAACCAACGTAGTGCGGCTATACGATACACATAATGGTTCGCCCCATCCGAAAGATGGCATCAACGACTACGTAGTACAGGGATCTAATGCGGTAAATTCGGCCCATACTGGCACAAAAGCGGCTGCACACTACGTATTGAACGTAGCGTCTGGTACATCTGCTACGTTACGTCTTCGACTGGAAGCGGCCGGAAATACGGACACCGGATTAACACAGCCTTTCGCAGATTTCGACCAGATTCTGGCAGAACGGCAAAGCGAAGCTGACGAATTTTATAAAGCCATTCAGCCAGTTCAGGCTACCGACGAAGAAAAACGAATTCAACGTCAGGCATTTGCGGGGATGCTCTGGAGTAAACAATATTATTACTACGACGTAACCCGTTGGCTGACAGGTGACCCCGACAATCCGCCACCGCCAATCGAACGATGGCGAGGACGTAATCACACATGGCTTCAACTCATTAATGCGGGCGTTATTTCGATGCCCGATAAATGGGAATATCCGTGGTATGCTGCCTGGGATTGGGCGTTTCATTGCGTTACACTGGCCGTTATCGATCCAGGATTTGCCAAGCAACAGCTAATGCTGCTTACGAACGAATGGTTTATGCATCCGAACGGACAATTACCCGCTTACGAGTGGAATTTCTCGGACGTAAATCCACCCGTTCAGGCTTGGGCCGCTTGGCGGATTTACCAGATGGAAATGGAACGTAGCGATTCAGAAACAGGGTCAACCGAAGACGAAACGCGGAAGAAAGCGGATCTCACGTTTCTAAAAGCCATCTTTCATAAGCTGATGCTCAATTTTACCTGGTGGGTAAACCGGAAAGATGAAGTTGGCAATAACATTTTCGAAGGTGGGTTTCTGGGGTTAGACAACATCGGCGTTTTCGACCGCAACACCGTTTTCCCGAACGGGAGTCATCTGGAGCAGGCCGATGGTACGAGTTGGATGGCGATGTATGCGCTGAATATGATGCGAATGGCAATGGAACTGGCGCGTCATGACAGCGTTTATGACGAAATGGCAACCAAATTCTTCGACCATTTTCTGTACATCGCGGGAGCCATCACCAACATGGGCGAACACCATATTGGACTTTGGGACGAAACCGACGGCTTTTTCTACGATCAGTTACGCATGAGCGACGGTAGCGTGCTACGTCTACGAGTTCGGACATTGGTTGGGTTGATACCGATGTTTGCGGTCGAGATTTTGGATGATGAACTCCTGAAAGCTAATATGCCTTTTTGGGAGCGTATGAACTGGTTTCAAAGCCATCGACCCGATTTGTATCATCAGGTTTCACGATATACCGAAAAAGGGCAAAACGAAAAACGACTGCTGAGTCTGCTACGTGGTTTTCGGCTAAAGTCGTTGCTTACCAGAGTACTCGATGAACGTGAGTTTCTGAGTCCACACGGTGTTCGGGCAGTTTCTAAAATCTACGAGAACCAGCCTTATACGTTTACATTAGACGGTACTACGTTCAAGCTGACTTATACGCCTGCCGAAAGTGATAGTGGTATGTTTGGCGGAAACAGCAATTGGCGTGGCCCCGTCTGGATGCCAACCAATTACCTCATCATCGAAAGTCTGATGCGTTTTTACAATTATTTCGGCGATGATTTTACCGTAGAATATCCAATCGGGTCAGGTCAGCAAAGCACGCTCAAAACGGTTGCTTGTGAACTCACAAATAGACTCATTTCACTCTTTACAACTGATTCAACCGGAAATCGTCCCTCGTTCGGCCAGCATCCAAAATACCGAGATCCACACTTTCGTGATTACGTACTATTCTACGAATATTTCGACGGGAATAACGGTAGAGGAGTAGGGGCAAATCACCAGACCGGCTGGACGGGTCTTATTGCTGAGTTGATCAGCCGAAAATACGATATGCTGAGTTAGGCAGTTTACTTTTAGTACTGGCTAAGAAGTTTTGTGGGTAATTTGCCATAAATTATCTTTGGTTAATACCACAACTGATTTTCTTGCAATGACTGAAGTTCGTAGCTGGTTTATTCAAGCTTTACTGCACTTTCTCTGTCGGAAAGGAGCGTTCAAGACCAGACTCAGCTTCGTATTATATGGGATTTGCTGGCTACTCAGTGGTTGTCATACTGCTGAATCAGATCGGGTGTATCGGATTGGTTTTTCGCAATGCACCGGGGGCGATGAGTGGCGAAAAACACTGCTCCATGATATGAAACGGGAGCTGGCGTTTCACCCGAATTACACGCTTCTTTATGAGGATGCCGCCAACAGTACGGCCCGACAAATTCAACAGATCCAGAAACTGGCAAGCCAAAACGTCGATTTATTAATTATCTCCCCTAACGAAAGCGCTCCTTTCAAACAGGTAGTCGAGTCACTATTTCAGAAAGGAATTCCAGTGATTTTGCTAGATAGAAAGGTGAATTCCGAATTGTACAATGCTTATATCGGTGGTGATAATGTCGAAATTGGTCGGATGGCTGGCGACTTTGTCGGCAAATATCTCAACGGGAAAGGACGTATCACCGAAATATGGGGTTTACGAAGCTCGTCACCCGCTCAGGAACGTCATCAGGGATTTCTGGAAGCCCTGAAAAAATACCCTGCTGTAGAGATTTTGGCCGAAGTCGATGGAAAATGGGAACGCGACACGGCCCGGAATGTGCTGAAAAATGAGGTTACTAAACTTGATAATGCCGACCTTATATTTGCTCATAATGACGTAATGGCCATTGGTGCTTATGAAATTGCCCGGCAACAACATGTTAGACATAAATTAGATTTTATCGGGATCGATGCCTTGCCGGGGCCTAATGCGGGCATTCAGGCAGTAGCCGATGGTATTCTGAAAGCCAGCTTTTTATATCCAACAGGTGGCGAAGAAGCCATTGAAACGGCTACCCGTATTCTGGAACGTAAATCATTTGAGCGGGAACAGAAACTTACATCGATTCAGGTAGATGCCTCAAATATTCGCGGGTTGAAAGCGCAGAGCGATAAATTACTATCGCAACAGGCTGATATTGAGAAACAAAGTAAGGTTATTGATCAGCTCACCCAAACCTATACATCACAACAGACGACCCTATATGTTGCCTTGTTTAGTTTGTTGGTTGCTGTTGGTATGGGCGTCTGGGTGTATAAATTGTTTCGAACACAAAAAACTGCTTATCAGAAACTTGAACAGCAAAATCAGGAAATTCGCCAGCAGAAAAGCCAGATAGAAAACGTGTCGCAACAGGCGCGTCTGGCTACAGAGGATAAACTGCGTTTTTACTCATATATCTCGCACGAATTTAACACGCCCCTCAGCTTGATTCTGACGCCAACAGAAGACTTATTGGCAAAAAAGACAGTTAGTGCGCATGAGTTGCACAAAAACTTATCGCTTGTTCAGAAAAATGCCTACCGATTACTACGTCTTGTGGATCAGATGCTCGATTTGCGGAAAACGGATGCCGGGAAACAACAACTTCAGGCGGCTGAACAGGACGTAGTAGCGTTTATACGTAGCATTGTGAAAGATTTTAGCCAAAAGGCTGAAAAACAACGTATTGATTTGCAATTCATCACAGCCCTATCCGCCCAGCCGCTCTGGTTCGATGCCGAAAAACTCGATAAAGTACTTTTCAATCTGCTGTCGAACGCGTTTAAATACACACCTAAAGGAGGGCTGATTCACTTGAAACTGGAAAAGCAAGATGAGCAAATTAAAATTCAGGTGATGGATAATGGCGAGGGAATGACGTCTGAAGAACAGGAACATGCGTTTGATTTATTTTTCAGCGGTACCCGTCCATTCAATCTAGCTAAAGGAATAGGGCTTGCTTTGTCGAAGGAATTTATAGAATTGCATCGCGGTGTTATTCGTGTAGAGTCAACGTCTGGACAGGGAACGGTATTCACAATTCTATTGCCGCTTGGCGATGCTCATTTGCTTGATAACGAACGGGGGTCTGTGGTGGATGGTAAGCGCAGCGTTGCATTAGAACGTAGTGTCGAAACCGATTTTGAACCAGAAAGTGCTACGTCAGAAAAACAGCCCCAAAAAGATTTGGCAACGGTTCTTATTGTTGAGGATAACGATGAACTAAGAGAGTTTTTGAGCGAAAGACTGGCAAACGAGTTTGCTGTTATTGCCGAACGTAATGGTCTGCTGGCCTGGGAACGAACGCTGGAAACGATTCCGGATTTAATCATCAGCGATGTAATGCTGCCAGAAATGGATGGACTGCAACTTACCCAACGCATAAAAGCAGATATGCGTACTGCTCAAATTCCGGTGATACTGCTCACGGCCAAAGGACAGTTGGAGAACCAGATTGAAGGAACCCGTGCTGGTGCCGATGCTTACCTGACCAAACCCTTTAACACTACGTTTCTGCTGGAAACAATACGGACTATATTAGCCAATCGCCGGAAGTGGCAACAACGTCTGACGGCCGATGTTTCATCGCAGGTAAGTAATCGACAGGATAAGAAGTTTTTAAATGATCTGACAACACTTATTGAGCAAAATCTGAGCGATTCGTCGTTTAACGTTGAAAAATTAAGTCGTGAAATGGGTGTGTCGCGGGTACAACTCTATCGGAAAGTGCAGGCCTTGCTTTCAATGAACGTAATGGATTATCTGACCGAAATTCGATTGAAACGAGCAAAATACCTTCTTCGGGAAACCAACCGCACTATGGCTGATATTGCGACAGAAACGGGCTTTAACTCCCCCGCCTATTTTACTACGTTCTTCAAACAACATACACAGAAAACACCATCCGAATACCGAAAATCACCAATTCAGACCTAGCAGAACAAAAAAAATCCCCCAAACACTACGTTCGGGGGATATAGACTACGTATTACCTACCAATTAGGGCGCTTGACTCAGCAGTACCCGGTCGATAACGTGGATAACCCCATTCGACGCACTCTGGTCGGTCTGAACAATGTTGGCCGCGTTTGTGCCGTTTCCTTTTCCGGTTATAGTCACCTTACCGTTACTAACATTCAACCGAACGCTGGCTCCCTGTGCGGTTACAATATCAGCTCCATTCTGGAAAGTTTGAGCAAATGCTCGGTATTTCAGTATGTGATAGAGTAATAGATCCGCTATTTTTTTCGAATCAGCGGCTTTAATGGCAGCCTCACTAGCATAACCAGCCGCTTTAAACGCATCGTTGGTCGGAGCGAACAGCGTATATCCAGTTTTCGTACTCTGATTAATAATATCCTGAACTGGAGCACCAGCCCGTTCGATAGCTGCCGTTAGGAATGACAGATTATTGTTTGCCTTAACTGTGCCTGTTAGGTTTGCTGTTGCAGGCGCCAGCACTTGACTAATTACATGAACAACGCCGTTAGTAGTAGGCAAATCTCCTTCCGCAATTTTTGCCTGATTCACACTTATATTGGTCAGACTTGTTTTGTAAACCGAGATTTGATTATCGGCTAACGCAGTCTGATACTCCGTGTTCACTGCCGTTGGAATGGACGATTGGTCGATCCGTGAACCAACGATGTGATACCGCAAAATCCGTTGAAGGTCGGCAACAGGTGCCGCAGCAATAGCCGCTTCACTGGCATAGCCAGCCGCTTTGAACGCATCGTCGGAAGGAGCAAAAACCGTGATTAGACTAGTATTGAATTCGCTGGCGAGTCCTGCACGGGCAATGGCTGCTTCCAGAAAATTCAGATTGCTTTTCTCCGAAATAAATTGAACCGAATTAACGACTACCAGCGTACCTGTACCGGGTGTCGACGTAGTGCTGGTTCCGGGCGTTGTAGTAGTTCCCGTACCGGGTGTTGTGGTGGTTCCTGAGCCTGGGGGCGTTACTACTGTGCCATCTGGATCAGGCGTGTCCATCCTACAACTTGAGAAAAAAGGAGCTGCTGCACAGAGCAGAACAAACGCAGTCCATCGGAGGGATTGCGCGTGAAAAAAACGGTTCATGTGTTGAGTAAGTTAAGTGAACTTTTATACAAAATTCTCGGCCTAATACGTACTGCCATTTGCATGGAATACCTACAAGACGTCTGAATACAAAACGCACTTCGGGCGGGTATGTTTTACAGATTGCTATAAACTGATTATATAGGCTCGCCGAATAGTACCATTTTGTAAATAATAAATTGTTGATAACCAGTAATATGTGTTTAAAATTTCTGTGTTCTGTGATTAGGGATGAAATCTATTATTTATATAGATTATTAATTGAGTAATAGCGTTGAAATGATACGTAGCTCATAGAATCATGTAGAAATAACTACCGGAAAATAGGTAGATTGGCATCGAAATCAGCACCTGAAAAGAAAGTTCACAGTATGGCAACAGCTATTCCTAACTATAAACTTCAATCATTTCCCCGGCACGAACCTGATACGTTGTTCTATATGACCCGGCTGGAGAAACTAGTGCAGGAGTTTAAAGGAATTGACAAACCGCATTCACATACTTTTTATTTGCTAATGTGGATACGTAACGGCTCGGGTACACACACGATTGATTTCAAGACCTATCCAGTTCAGCCAAACCAACTTTATTTTCTAACGCCGGGGCAAGTGCATAGCTGGACATTGTCGCCCGATATCCAAGGGTATAATTTGTTCTTTGAGGCTAATTTTTTTCGGGGGCGATTTGGGCAACGGCTGTACCAGTATCCGTTTTTTCACTCCAATCAGCATGTGCCGCTACTTGAAGTGACCGACCATGATGCCCGGCGTACGGACGAATTATTTACATATGCCTATGAAGAGTACGACCAGCAACGCACGAATCGGGCGGAAGTTTTTCTGTCATACGTTCACATTCTTCTGGAAACGGCAAATCGACTCTATAGCCTACAGTTGACGGATTC
This sequence comes from Spirosoma daeguense, assembly GCF_054776875.1. NCBI lineage: Bacteria > Pseudomonadati > Bacteroidota > Cytophagia > Cytophagales > Cytophagaceae > Spirosoma > Spirosoma daeguense. The sequence goes on along the minus strand of NZ_BAAHBF010000006.1, from coordinate 87,212 downwards.
CGACGCGCAGCTTTATGACCGGATTCGTCAGTATGAAGAGTTGATAGAGCGTCAGTTTCTAACGGTTCGGGAGGTTAAAGTTTATGCTGAAGAAATGAATCTGACCCCGAATTATCTGAATCATATCTGCAAAAAAGTACTGAGCAAAACGGCCAGCCAACTTATTCAGGAACGTATTGTTATTGAAGCCCAACGATGGCTGACACACACAGCTAATTCAATAAAAGAAATCGGGTTTCAACTAGGGTTTGAGGACCCGTCCTATTTCGTTCGATTTTTCAAAAAACAAACGGGTCATACACCCGCCGATTTTCGGGAGACGTTACGTGATCATCGTTGATTTGTACCATACATGGCTTGGTTTGACGTATCAGCTTTGACAATGGACATTGTACCTTTGTTACGTAATAACTGCCCGAAATACGGAATCGTAAATCCGCTATCTTTTCCAGTTTTACGCCCCTAGCCATGCTCACCAATAGCCGAATTTATAGCGTAATAAATAATAAATGCCCCCGCTGTCATCAGGGTGATTTCTTCGTAAAAAACAGTGCATTTAGTCGGAAATTTGATGAGATGCATAGCCATTGTCCGAACTGTGGCGAAAATTTTACTCCCGAACCCGGCTTCTATTGGGCGTCCATGTTTGTCAGTTATGCGCTTTATACCATTTACTCCCTACTCACATTTTTCATTTTTGTGCAGTGGCTAAACATTGATCTGGATTACTATCTCGTTGGCCTGATTCCAACCCTGATTCTGCTTACTCCTTACTTTTTCAGAGTGGCCCGCCGAACCTGGCTTACGTTCTTTATTGAGCCGCGCCCACAAGTTGAAGTTGGGAAATAAAACAAACGCAACTGCTTTCCTCATTCGGTAAGGCAGTTGCGTTTAAATTGAGTGGGTTCGCCTGAGTTATCGGTTATCTTTATGACGCCGGGGTGTCTTTACCCTGCAAGCCGATTCGCCATGTCTATCAAAGTTGCTGTTGTTCAGGCACCTCCTGTCTTTTTCGATATTCAAAAAACCATCGATAAGCTCGAAGCATACGTTTTAGAGTCAGCGCGGCAGGGCTGCCAGTTGATCTTATTTCCTGAATCATTTATTCCGGGCTATCCCCGAAAATTTACCTTCGGCGCAAAAGTTGGATTACGTACTGATCCCGGTCGTGATCTGTATCTGAGATACTGGCAAAACAGTCTACAGTTACCCAGCCCTGAGTTAAGTCGGATTGAACAGATTGCGCGTGATAACGATGTATTCCTGGCCATCGGCGTCACCGAACGGGATGCGCTGCATGGAAGTTTATATTGTACGTTGATATACGTATCGCCAACCGAAGGCTATCTGGGTAAACACCAGAAAATCAAACCGACCGGCGTAGAGCGACTGATTTGGGGCGAAGGTTCCGGGAAAGATTCACTACGTGTTTTTGATACGTATCTGGGGCGAATTGGCGGCTTAATCTGCTGGGAAAATTATATGCCGTTGGCTCGCATGAGCATCTATCAGCAATTTCCGCAAATCTATCTGGCACCCACTGCCGATGCCCGCCCAACCTGGTCTGCTACGCTTCAACATATTGCCTGCGAAGGTCGGTGCTACGTACTGGGCTGCAACCAGTTTTTCCAACGTAGCGACTACCCCGAAGAGTATCAGCAGTTTCTCGACAAAGACGAAATTATTGTAAGTAGGGGAGGTAGTGCCATTGTATCGCCACAGGGCGAGTTTTTAGCTGGGCCGCTTTGGGACAAAGAGGGTATACTGATGGCTGAATTGAATCTGGATAACGTAATGAAAAGCAAACTCGACTTCGACGTAGTAGGACATTACACGCGCCCGGACTTGTTTGACTTAAATACCACTACGTAGCTGCCGTTCCAGCACATGACCAGCCCGGTCGATTCGCAACGTAGTATCTCCTTTAGAAACCTGTGCCCGATTTCGGCTGAAGCCACTGGCTTTATCAAACTGATAGCCGATTATGGTTTTGCCTGTCTGATCAACGTAACCGTATTTGCCATTTTTTCGAACTGGTGCCAGCCCTTCTTTAAACGATAAATCGCTATCGAATTGAAAGTCGATAACTGGCGTTCCCGTTTGATTAATGTAGCCGTATTTTCCATTCTTTCGAACGGCAGCCAGCCCTTCGCTAAACGAACGGGCAAATTCATATTGAAACTCAATGGCTGTTTTCCCTTTGTGATCAATAAAACCCCACTGATGCTCTTTCAGTACAAGCGCCAGCCCTTCGCTAAACGGATACGCTTCCAGAAACTGAATGTCGATGACAATATTTCCAGTCTTATCGATATAGCCATACTTGCCGTTTTGCTCGGTTAAGGCCAGTCCTTCATGAAACGTGTATGAGCTGGCTACCGACGTATCAATGTCGAACGCTACGTTGATAATTGGCTGACCCGACGGGTCGATATAAACCCACTTCCCGGCTTTTTTGACAAGTGCCAGCCCATCGCTGAATAACGTAGCATAGTCGAACGTAGCGTCGATGACGGTTTTGCCCGATTTGTCGATGTATGCCCATTGGTTTCCTTTCCGAACAAGCGCCAAACCGTTGCTGAATGATTCTGCCTTATCAAACTGAAAATCTATAACGAGCTTCCCCAATTTATCGATAAAGCCTGATTTTCCTAATGTGTTACTGACTACTGCAAGTTCTTCACTAAAAGATTCAACCAGACCTTTTATTGTATCGCTACGCCATTGACCATCAGCTCCTAAAACCCGATACGTATCGGGTTTTAGTTCGATAAGCATTACGTTATCACGTAGCGAATCTGCCCATACAAATTGAGGAGTAAAAATGAAATTGCCTGATATTGAGTTTTTTATACCGTACTTACCATTTTCGGTAAAAGGCACAATGGTTTCTTTTTCCGGCCCATACGTAGCCCAAAGAAAGTAGCCGCCAACGAGAAGCACCAAAGCTAAAAGCAATCCATAAATAACCCTTTTTATGCTGGTTGGCCGATTTTCGATTGCATTATCTTCTGGCAATGTAGCACCGGGTACAGGTTCAAGTGAAAATTGAATGGTCGGTGGCGGGCCTGAAAAAGCTGGTTCAAGTGGTATTTCAACTGTGGGTGGAGGAGATTTCCCAGGCGTTTTGTCTGGTTCCGCAATTATTTGAACGATTGGCGTAGAAACAGGTACTGACGATGGCCGCTTAAGCACCTGGGTTTTATCTTCTTCTGAATGGATTGGTGGAGCGACTTGTCGTAATGGCGTTTTGAGCGCATTGATCAGTGCTTCTGAAAGTAGCTGACAATTCTGATAACGGTTGTCGATGGCTTTGGCTGTGGCCTGTTGAATTACAGGGTTCAGCAACGCTAATCTGCCTTCGAGTGGAGGCAAGAGCTGGTTCACAATTCTGGTCTGAATCATGAAATCGCTCTCGTTGCCGCTTTCACCAGAAAATGGCCGATGGCCGGTAAGCAGTGCCCACATCGTTACACCCAGTGAGTAAATATCGCTTCGATGGTCGACCTGTTTGGGCGTCAGAATTTGTTCGGGACTCATGTAGCGGGGCGAACCGATCATTTGCTGGGTAAATGTCAAATCCTCCCCCGAGCTAAGCACTTTGGCAATACCAAAGTCCAGCACCTTTATCTGGCCCTGTGTGGTCAGATAAAGATTTGCGGGTTTAATATCGCGATGTACTACGTCCTGTTTATGTGCATAGCCAACCGCCAGTAATACCGGCTCCATCCAGGCAATCAGTTGTTGCGGACTAATGGGGCCATTTATGCGAAGAAACGTAGCCAGATTCTCGCCCTGAAGGTATTCCATTACCAACGCTACGTAGTGCGGAGTCACTTCCAGATCATCGACCTGGCAAATGTGGATGGTGTGTTCGCCCAACTTGACCATAATCTGCGCTTCTTGCTCAAAACGCTGTCGAACGTGCGGGTCGCTGGTGAATTCGGGTTTGAGAACTTTAATCGCTTTTTGCTTTCCCAGCGGATTCGTGGCCCGATAAATCGTAGCCATCCCCCCTTCACCAATCACTTCCTGAAGGGTGTAGCCTAAGATACGTTGGCCGAGGGTAATCATAATTGCAGTCTTGTGGTGCGAACAAAAGAGTAAAGCCAAAACTAGGTTCTAAGCCGCTCATTTACAAATGCAGGTGTGTTGTGACCATGGTAATTACCGTTAAATAGAATGCAAACAACTTGGTTCATTAGCCGGAATTACTGAAGTATCTTTCATAAGCTTTTAACCATAACCAGTCTCCAATACTTATGAAATCTTTCACTCTTTTTGGGGCACTTTTGCTATGCTCTCCGTTGCTGGCTCAGATTACGACTAATTACGTTGTTCGTGCTCCGAACTCAACCACACCGGCTGTTTATAATACGTTGATAGGCAGCTTTGTCGGTAATACCACAATGTCGGGCAGTTATCATGTTTACTTAGGGCCATTTGCGGGCGCTAAATCAACTACTGCCGCCAATAATATCTTTATCGGGTATCAGGCAGGGCATGAAACTACGATCGGAAGTAATAATGTATTTACAGGCAGTATGGCTGGTTTTAACAATACAAACGGAGCCAACAATGTCTTTGTAGGGCATGAATCAGGTGAGTTTAATGGTTGGGGTTCAGGAAATGTCTTTTTAGGATATCAGTCGGGGTATTCAAATTCGAATGGATCAGGTAATGTCTTCACTGGACATCTGTCAGGTTACGCCAACCAGGCTGGAACCCAGAATGTGTTCAATGGCAATCAGGCCGGATGGTCGAATACAAACGGGAGTGAGAATGTATTTGTGGGAAACGAATCAGGGTACACCAACACACAAGGAGTTGCCAATGTTTTTACAGGTTATGCTTCGGGAAATAAAAATACGACGGGTGCTTATAACACCTTTGTCGGGTATTCGGCAGGTTATCGAAATACAGTCGGTGAGTACAATACATTTTTAGGGTATCTGTCTGGAAACCGTAATTCAACTGGAGGAGGGAACGTTTTTCTGGGAAAAGAGGCAGGCTTTTATAATACCACAGGAAGTAACAATATAATTATCGGCCCTAAATCCGGCACCACTGTTACGACTGGTAGTGATAACGTATTGATGGGATATAATAGTCAGGCCAGAGATGGTTTATCGAACGCAATCGCTATCGGAGCCAACAGCTACGTAGCAGTCAGTAACGCGCTTATTCTGGGAAATCAGGCCAACGTCGGAATTGGTACGTCTGCACCAAATGAGCGACTGGAAATTGTGAGTGAGCAAGCGGATAAAAGTGGTTTACGCCTGACGAAACTAACCGCCAAAAGTAAACCATCGCGGGCGACAGATCAATTTTTAACCGTTAATGAGCAAGGCGACGTGGTGAAAGCTCGTTTCCAGCTTCGGATAAATACCGAAAATGACTGGAGTGATCATGTGTTTGATCCAACGTATCAGCTGCGACCTTTATCGTCGGTCAGCAATTTTATTCGCCAACATGGACACCTTCCCGACGTACCATCTGCCAAACAGGTTGTTCGGGAGGGCGTCGATCTCACACAGTTAAATGCTACGTTGCTGGCAAAAATAGAAGAGCTTACGCTGTATAGCATTCAGCTGGAGAATAAAAACAAGCAGCAGCAACAGCAACTTTTGGCAATGGAACGCAGGCATAGTGATGAAATCAATGAAATTAAGCAACTGGTAAAACAGGTGTTGCAGAAAAAATAGGCTCATCTTCACGGTCAATTATGCAGTCTTGGGCTGATTAAACAGGTTTTACATTTCCTTTACAAGGTTTTACAGAACTTTACCTGCGCATCTGGCGGCTGCTTATAGATTTGTCATGGTATCATTAAAACCAGCTATCATGAAAAAAATAAGCCAATTACTCATCGCTATTTCCTGTGGCCTCCTCTCAAACGTAAGTCTGGCCCAGCAAACATTTAATAACTGCTCTGCGGCATTTCTGGGCCAAAAAATGGTTGTTGACCGTTACACACCTGCAGGCAAATGCAGCGTAGCCTCGACCGCAAAAGGCGAGTTAACGGTAAACACCGTTAACCTGTCGCCAACGGAAAATAAAGCCGTCGACCGGATTCCGTTTACAGTAGCCATCCGCGACAAGAATACGAAAACGCTGGTGATGTATGGGCAAGAAGCCGTTAAACAGATTCCCATCGAACGGGTGCTAACAAAGTGCCGAAAGGGCGATCATATTGTTTTGATCACCACCAATAACCAGTATGCCTTACCACATAATGAAATTCTGGTACGCTAACACAAAATGTATAGTGTATTTATTGATGTATTGTTTAGCGTTTTTCGACCATTACAACCGTTTAAAGACATGCAAAAAACCTTGTTTTTAATAGCTGCCTGCCTGATACTGCTGACAGTGCAGGCAAATAACCTGAGTGTAACCGAGCCGCTTACCGATAATAAACCCGAAAAGACGGTTTTCTATTCGAATCCGTTGTTACTGAACGGAAAACTGCTGAATTATGAAACCTTCTGGCTCTATAGTCAGGGCACACTGGCGTTGGTGAGTGGTAATCCTGAATCTGAAGAAGCGGTTAATGTGCCGTTTAAGATTTATCTGAACCGGAATGGTACGTTCATTCAAAAAGGCGCATCCGATAGCGAACGTATCGTGTATTCGGTCGACGTAGCGACTGTGCTGGCACTAGCTAAATCCGGCGACGAACTAATTATTGAACCCGCTCGCAAAACCGACTGGCAAGCTCGTAGACGAATCGTAATACGGAATTATAGCTGGCCTTTTCCGCAAAACTGGCTGATACAGAAAAGAGGGGATGGTTGCTAATTGCGGTGGTTAATACTGGTGCATTTTTTGTTCTAGTATCTTCATATTCCCAAACGGTGATGTTTTTCTAAAACGCTACCTTTTGGGAATACTGGAGTATATACGAACTGTGAAATCATTAGCAGATTTTAGACAAATTTACGACAGTATTGATCGAGGCTTGGTAAGATTATTTTTAGGCCACCGATCAACTATGTCAACCAGATTATGGGAAAATTTATCGTATTGATCGGAATTATGAGCGTTACGTTAGCGGGCGGTTTTGCTACGTTTGTTGGTCAACCAGTAAATGCTACGTACGAAAATGCCGATTTCTCCCGAAAGGTGAATCTGGCGCTACGTCGAACGGCTCACCAGTTACTACGTCGGGCGGGCGATGCTACGTCGCGTATTGAGCCTGTCAAACAACTCGATACCCGCACGTTTGTTGTTCGCCTAAACCGATCGTTCGATTACAATCGGCTACCTCAATTGTTAAAAGCATCGTTTCAACAGCATGCTATTCAGGGTGATTACGACGTAGCCGTACTAGACTGCGCCAAAGGTGAGTTACAGTTAGGGTATAATGTTCAGGATTTGTTAAAACCCGACGGCGTAGCCTGTGGAGGTCGAAAACAGGTGGAAGGCTGCTATACATTACAGGTTACGTTCAATAAACCTGAACCAGTTAAATCACTGCCGCTATTAGGCTGGGGGGTGGGTATAGGAACCGTGTTGTTGGGTTTGGGGTATGTTTTCTGGCGAAAAACTGCACGTAGTAGTGATTCATCAATATCACCTGAAACCGCCAGTACAGAACCTGAGCCTGAAGGACTAATACGCCTGGGCCAATCAACTTTTGAGCCAAATTCACTGGTGCTAAAAGCTGGCGGTCAAGCGCATAATTTAACATATCGGGAAGCAAAATTGCTTCGCTTTTTTCTACAACAGCCCAATCAGGTTATCGAGCGTGATGCAATCCTCAAAGCGGTCTGGGAAGATGAAGGAATCACCGTCGGACGTAGCGTCGACGTGTTTGTGTCGCGCCTTCGAAAATTGCTTCAAAACGACCCAACGCTACGTCTCGTTGCTGTTCATGGTGTAGGGTATCGTCTGGAGGTGCGAACTCAGCCTGATTCAGTATCAGATTTACGCAATGCCTGATTATCTGCCCACGCTTTTTTATGAAACAAATCTGAAAATCAACGTAACATTTTCAATATTCTCACAAGGATTAATAGGATTAATGTATTGATTTTTAGAGTTTTAAGTTTTTGGGCTTTTTCGAAATTATTTGAACATTTTTCCAAACATAGAGTCTGATCGCTGTAGTAGGTTTGTAGAGTGAGTCCACAGTGGCTCGCGGCAATTAACCTATGATGAATCAGAAGCAGCGCCTGTTCTTTTGGTCTGTTACAGCCGCTCTGGGTGGTTTCCTGTTTGGGTTCGATACTGCCGTTATTTCAGGCGTCGAACAGTCAATCCAGAGTTTGTGGCAGCTAGATGTCTGGCAGCATGGCCTGACGGTTTCTATCGCCCTGATAGGAACCGTCATTGGCTCGCTTGTTGGCGGTATTCCGGCAGAACGGCTTGGCCGCAAGAGAACACTCTTCTGGATAGCTATTCTGTATCTGGTTGCATCTCTCGGAACGGCTTTGGGGACGAGTTGGGGCAGTTTTCTGATTTTTCGATTTCTGGGCGGCTTGGGCGTTGGAGCATCATCGGTAGCGGCACCCATGTACATCACCGAAATTTCGCCCCCACAATCACGTGGTAAATTGGTGGCTTTGTTTCAGTTCAACGTAGTGTTGGGCATTCTGATCGCCTATCTGTCGAATTATCTGTTACAGAATATAGGAGATGACTCGTGGCGTTGGATGCTGGGTGTTCAGGCCGTGCCGTCCCTAATTTTTCTGATCGCCGTGCTGAATATTCCCGAAAGCCCACGCTGGCTGTTACTGAAGAAAGGAGAAGTAGGCGAAGCACTGGCTGTATTAACAATGATTGATCCAGCAACAGCCACACAAACGCTGACGGCCATTCAGCAGAGTAATCACCAGACTACTGGCTCTACCCGGCTTTTCTCTTCCGAGCATAAGACGCCTATCATTCTAGCGGTTTTGTTTGCGGTGTTCAACCAGGTTTCGGGAATCAATGCTATTATTTACTACGCACCCCGAATTTTTGAAATGACAGGATTGGGCAAAAGTTCAGCCTTGTTATCATCGACCGGAATAGGACTAATAAACCTGATTTTTACCCTTATTTCGCTCAATCTGATCGACAAATACGGGCGTCGGACACTTATGAAAATAGGCTCAGTCGGCTTGATTATCACCTTAGGCCTGGTTGCCAGAGCATTTTATGTCGAGGAGTTTGGTTTAACCGTACCAATATTACTATTCGTCTATATTGCCTTTTTTGGTTTCTCGCAGGGCGCCGTTATCTGGGTGTTTATCTCCGAAATTTTCCCAAATGAAGTTCGAGCTAGTGGTCAATCATTGGGTAGTTTCACCCACTGGCTCATGGCGGCTATCATTACGTTTACGTTCCCCTACCTGGCCGAACGGTTTGGCGGAGGCAATACTTTCCTCTTTTTTGCGATTATGATGGTGCTCCAATTGGTGTTTGTACTACGTCTGATGCCTGAAACAAAAGGGACGAGTCTGGAGCAAATTGAAAAAACGTTTGTCGTTCACTAAGAAAAAATACGAATTGCCAGTCTTTGTTCGTATTAAAGAACTCCTGACATCACTCACTAAAAGCTGAGAATGCCAGGAGTAACGTTAAACACAGGTTGGTAATACGGTTTAAAGTGGGAAGCGTTGACTTCCCACTTTTTCTAGTACGTCAAATCAATTTTGTTTGTTGCAAACGTAGCTGATAAACAAGCTACATTTCGAGGCTGAGTAGTTGCGAAATAGAGTTAGTCTGCGCAGGTTCCGCTTCTTCTTTGTTACGTAGTGCCTGTGCAATATGGATAATATGGCTTCCTAATTTCCCCTGCTTTTCAATACTGGATTTATCGTATTGGTGTTGCCGGTCAGGTTCCCAGTAGAAAAGCTCTGTTTTGGCGTCATAAATACCGATTGGCTTACATTCGTCTTGGGCAGCAAGCTCTGCAAGAAGCGCATCGGCATCTGCATGGGTTTCGCAATCAATATGGTGATACTGCCTCTTTTGCAGGTAGATAACAGAAAAACGGTGCATAGTGATGAAGATTAGTGGCAAGTGCTAAACCAGGATTCAGCACTGAATCAATTCAATCGAAGTTGCTTCGCTCATAAAAGACAGCGATTCGATTGAGTAAATGTGTGAGAATTAACGATTAGTGAGTAAAATGGAATGGAAAAAATCAGGCATTTAAAGCCAGTACATTCCTGTTAATACGTTCAGACAGAACACTATCCGAAAAGTTGAGTAAGTACAAATATACGAACGTGGTACGTATATTTAATGTAGCTACATTATTTAATTGTATGGCCAGTTTCATAACGTTTGTAAATAATTTAATCGCGAGACTGCAATCGTTGTCTGGTTGGCCTGTGATTTTGTTAACCTATTAACAGTATGTATATGGCTGATGGTTTTGGTATATTAGAAAAATGCAAAAAGTACTTCCTGTTTTTCATCGAAAAGGTAAATAATGCAAGAGATTCTTTATGAAAGAATATTACTTTCACGCTCCAACGTCGCAGAAACCTTAACCAGACCCGAACCTAAACGTTAGTTTTTTTATGTTGCCGACTATTACCTGCTTTGGCGAAATTCTTTGGGACGTATTGCCAACCAGCAAACAACCGGGTGGAGCGCCCATGAACGTAGCCGCCGATTTACGAAACTTTGGCCTGAATGCCCAACTGATCAGCCGCGTCGGTAATGATGATTTGGGTCACGAACTTCTCGACTTTCTGCATAAGAAAGGAATACCATTGGAGTTGGTTCAGACAGGACAAACCCATCTGACGGGTGTTGCAAAAGCTAATGTTTCCGACAGTAATGAAGTTACGTATAAACTGGTTCATCCGGTAGCCTGGGATTATATTCAACTGGAGTCTGAATTGCTGGATGCTGTACGTAACAGTGGTTTGTTTGTATATGGAAGTCTGGCTGCACGTAGTCCGCAAACGCGCGATACGTTGTTGGCTTTACTGGCTGTGGCCAAGCGCAAAGTTTTCGATGTGAACATTCGTGCTCCGCATTACGAACGCACGCTGGTAGAAGAACTCATGCATCAGGCCGACATTGCCAAGCTGAACGAACATGAATTGGCCGAAATTTGTGGCTGGCTCAATGGACCAGATCAGGTAGAACCAGCTATGGCGTTTCTGCGCGAGCATTTCAGTCTCGACGTACTATGTGTTACCTTGGGAGAGAAAGGGGCTATTCTCCTGGATACCAACGGCTATGTAAAACAGGCCGGTTTCCCTGTCGAGGTGGCCGATACGATCGGTAGCGGTGATGCTTTTCTGGCTGCTTTTCTCTTCAAAACCTTGCAGGGTGAATCGCCACAGGAAACGCTGTCGTTTGCCTGCGCTACTGGCGCTTATGTAGCAACCAAACAAGGCGCTACGCCAGAGTTTTCCGAGAAAACCATTCAGGATTTCCGCCAATAGTAGCGTAGTAACTTCTACGTAGTATACTATAGCTCTCCCGTCCAGATATGGACAATTAGTCGTCCGAAACCGGACGACTAATTTATTTTAAGCCATTCCAAAATTGCTAATCACGCCTACAATGCCTGTTTTCGGGAGTTGGCCCACCATTTGATATGCAAAGAGGAAAGATATATTTAGAAGCAGTAAGAAATCACAAACGAGTATGAAAGGCACCCAATTGGGCGAGTTTGAGGAGATTGTTTTGTTGACGATTGCGCGGCTCTATGATGATGCCTACGGTGTAGCCGTGCTGGAAGAGCTTAGTGAACGTCTGGAACGACCCATGAGCTTAGGCGTTGTTCATCGGACTATGCAACGGTTAGAAGAAAAAGGGCTGGTCCATTCGCGTTTTAGCCAACCCATTGCCGAACGGGGTGGACGTAGCAAACGATTGTTTACGGTAACTATGGCGGGTGAACAGGCCCTGAAAGAAGCGCGACGCATTCGGAATGAGTTGTGGGAAGGAATTCCAAAAACCGCTTTTGATCACCTAACATGAACCAGATAAATAAAACCCGGCAGGAACGTCAGCCGACACCCCCTCGATGGGCCGAGCGTCTGCTGACACGTATCACGGCTCCGCACATTCGGGATGAGGTGTTGGGCGATTTATATGAATTGTTTCAAAAACGAGTGCAGCGATATGGGCATACCAGAGCCAGCATGTTGTATGTGCTGGAAATGCTACTGCTTCTGCATCCACGTCTTTGGCGGAAACAACCAACCCATGTATACAATAGACCCACTGATTTTTCACAACCAAATCCAATGGACATGCTAAGCAATTATGTTAAAGTAGCCATAAGAAAACTGAAACGGCACAAATCCTACGCGCTGATCAACGTAGTGAGTTTAAGTCTGGGCATTGCCTGCGTCATTCTGATCTTTACGATGGTTAAATACCATCTGAGTTTTGATACGTTCCATGCTAATCAGGATCGGATTTATCGCATTTACACCGAGTTGCATACTGAGAAAGTTAATTATAGTACGGGTGTTCCGAACCCGCTCGGAGAAGCGTTTCGCAATGGGTATGACGTAGCAGAAAAAGTTGGGCGAATTGCTTTTTTGAAAAAGCGGGTAGTGGCCGTATCGCCGGAGAAAAAGTTTGAAGAAGAACTTGCATTTGCCGATCCAGATTTTCTGGCCATTTTTAATTTTCCGTTACTACGTGGTAATCCGCAAACTGCATTGCAGGAACGTAACACGGCTCTGATTACAGAACGTATCGCCCGGCAATATTTTGGAAATGAAGACCCAATCGGCAAGTTGCTACGTATTGATGAATCGTTGGTGGTTAAGGTCAACGGCATTTTACAAAACCTGCCAGCAACTACTGATTTTCGTTCCGAGTTATATATCCCTTTCAGCAATTTGGAGGATCATAGCCCCTGGATGGTTGAGAAAGATTGGTGGCTGGGTTACAATAAGGAAATGCAGTGCTTTATTCGGCTTAAACCCGGTATATCGGCGGCTTCTGTCGATGCCAATGTTCTTACTTCTATTTCAAAAAAATACTATGATACGGAGCGGGCGAAGCAGTTTCAATTCAAACTCCAACCGCTTGACGATGTTCATTTTAACCCTAAACTGCGAGGTCATACTGAAAAGAAAAATCTTTGGGCATTTGGCTTAATCGGCTTTTTCCTGATTCTAACAGCCTGTGTCAATTTTATTAATCTGGCGACGGCGCAGGCACTGGGTCGCTCTCGGGAAATTGGCGTTCGAAAAGCACTGGGAAGCGAGCGGGGAACACTTTTCTGGCAGTTTATCACCGAAACGGGCCTTATTGCCGGAATAGCAATGATTATTGCCTTAGGTTTAGCTTATCTGATCTTGCCTTTTGTCAATCAATGGTTTGATATACAATTGACTATAAATCCGTTGGCCGACCCGTATTTGCTGGCCTTTTTATTCGGTCTATTGCTGATTGTGATTTTTTGTTCGGGAGCCTATCCCGGTTTGATTCTAGCTCGTTTTCAGCCCGTTCTGGCATTGAAAGGTAAAATCTCTCAACGGTCGATAGGTGGTTTATCGCTGCGAAAAGGGTTGGTTATTTCTCAGTTTGCGATCTCCCAATTGCTCATTATCGGCACGCTGATTATTACGAATCAGTTACGTTACTCGCAGCAGGCAGACATGGGTTTTCGGAAAGATGCGATTGTGATTTTGCCCATCCCCGACAATAAAAAGGCGAAAATCAATACGTTAAGCGCACAGCTTTCGGAAATGTCTCAGGTGGAGAACGTAACGTTTTTCAATACTCCTCCCGCATCCGAAGCTATCGGCAGTACTTCGATTCGTTTCGATTCCCGCCCTAAGGCAGAAGATTTTAATATATCTACCAAGTCGGCTGATGATCAGTACGTTCCAACGTTCAAGATTCCTATTCTGGCCGGACGAAACCTGAATCCTTCAGATACCATAAGGGAATACCTGCTCAACGAAACAGCCGTAAAAGCGCTTGGACTCGCTTCTGCACAGGATGTAATCGGTAAATCCGCGTCCATTAATAACCATACCGGAACTATTGTGGGCGTAGTGAAAGATTTTCATTTTAAATCACTACGTACCGCCATCGAACCTCTTTGCCTCACAACCTGGAGCGAGGTATATGGTAGCTGTGGGGTAAAAGTAAATCCGGCTAGTCTGGGCCCGGCGTTGGCAGGTATAGAAAAAGCCTGGAAAACTGCCTATCCGTCCTCAATTTTTACGTATAGTTTTCTGGATGAAGATATTGAGCGTTTCTACAAACTGGACAGCATGTTGCTTCGACTCATTCAGGCATTTGCCGGAATAGCCATTTTTGTCGGTTGTCTGGGACTTTACGGGTTGGTATCGTTTATGGCAGCTCAAAAAACAAAAGAGATTGGCGTACGTAAGGTGTTGGGTGCCAGCACGTCTAGTATACTTTGGCTATTTGGTAAAGAGTTTATCCAGTTACTGTTGATCGCATTTGTGTTAGCAGCTCCATTGGCGTGGTGGGTGATGAAAGAGTGGCTGAATAATTTTGTGTATCGGATTGAATTGGGAGTTGGCATTTTTATTCTGGCGATTCTGATCACCTTCATCATTGCCTTGTTAACGGTTGGTTTCCGAAGTGTGAAAGCCGCTCTGGTAAATCCAATAAAAACATTGCGATCAGAGTAAACTGAAAGAAAATTGCTCATCAAAAGCTTCGAAATAAAACGAAGTAATTGAGGAGCAATTCTATATGATTTTTACTAGTCTTATTGCGGGAACTGTTTAAACCAGATATAAAACTCCTAAATCCCCTGAAGAGGACTTTGTCTAAGCATAAGCAAAGTCCTCTTCAGGGGATTTAGGAGTTTTATACTAAGTAATTGACAATTTTATCGCTTATGCTTAAAAGCTTAAACAGCTTTGCGATTAATAGTCAATGCATTAATTGCTAAAAATGAACTAGTTAGGCTTCGTGCTTGCCGTTACCATTAGCTGGAATCGGTTGATGTTTATCAGATTCGTTTTCGGTCTCCTTAGCTTTTTTGGCAAGCTCTGCTAATCCCTTTTTGCCATACGCCAGCCGTGTAATACCTACGTACAATACAGGCACAACGAAAATAGCAATCGACGTAGCAGCCAGCATCCCGCCTAAAACAGTACGTCCGATGGTAGCACGAGCTACACCACCAGCACCACTGGCGATGGCAAGCGGAACTACGCCCAGAATAAACGCAAGCGATGTCATTAGAATTGGACGAAGACGTAGCCGAACTGCTTCGAGCGTCGAGGCAACCAGTTCTTCCCCTTTATCGACGCGCTCTTTGGCAAATTCCACAATCAGAATTGCGTTTTTAGCCGCCAGACCAATCAGCGTAATTAAACCAATCTGAGCATACACGTTATTACTCAAGTATGGGAACAGAATCAGCGCAACGATAGCGCCCAGCGCACCGATTGGTACCGACAAAAGTACCGAAAATGGCACCGACCAGCTTTCGTAAAGAGCCGCCAAAAACAGGAATACGAAGCCAATGGATAGGGCGAAGATGAAAATGGAGCTGTTCCCGGCACTAATTTCTTCACGACTCAAGCCCCCAAAATCATACGCATAACCAGCCGGAAGCACTTTAGCCGCCACCTCACGTAGCGCATCATTTGCCTGACTGCTACTGTAGCCGGGTTTAGCACTACCGTTCAATTCGACAGATCGGAATAGGTTAAAGTGCGAAATCAGGGGAGCGTTTTCAATAATACTGGTTTTAATAACCGCGCTGATCGGCACCAGTTGCCCGCCCTGATTGCGAACGTAGTACTGCGATAGCCGCGTTATGTCGTTGCGATACATGGTGTCAGCCTGCGCAACTACCCGGAACTTACGACCGTAAATAATGAAGTCGTTGACGTACTGACTACCCAGATACGTTTGCATGGTTCGGTATACATTGCTGACTGATATACCCAGTTTTTTACATTTATCCCGGTCTACGTCAACGCGATAGGCAGGAGTTTTAGCCGTAAAATAGGAGAACGCACGACCGATTTCAGGTCGTTTGTTGGCTTCGGCCAGGAAATTCTGTACTACGTTGTCGAAAGCTCGAACATCGTCGTTGGTTTCGCGCTGCTGAATCTCGAACGTAAAACCAGACGACTGGCCAAGACCCGGAATAGCGGGCGGCTGAATAACCTGTGGTCGGGCATCGTTCAGTACAGATAGCGCTCGTTGAAGTTTAATTACCAGTGAGTCGGCCTGCATCCCCGGCTCTTTGCGCTCTTCCCACGGTTTCAACTGAATAAATACCGTGCCGCTGTTCGATTTTGACGCAAACGTAACAGCATTCAAACCGCCCAACGCCGAAAAGTGTGCTACGTAGGGTTGCTGCTTCAGAATAGTCATGATTCGGTTGAGCACCGTCAGACTTCGCGACGTTGAGGCCGCTTCAGGAATCTCGTACGTCACAATCAATCGTCCTTCATCTTCTGTAGGAATAAAGCCGGTTGGTTTTGCTCTGAACAGCAAGCCTGTTCCAATGTAAAGAACAACTAATCCGACAAGTACCAGCGGAGTTGCTTTGATTAAACGCTTCACGCCGTTTGTATACGAGTTAGTTACGCGATCAAACCATTGGTTGAACTTATAGAAAAGCTTATTCAGCCCTGTAGCTTTTTCGTCGATGTGCATCGGACGTAGCAAAATCGTACAAAGAGCAGGGGTAAGCGATAAGGCGACAAAGGCCGAAATCAAAACAGACACAGCAATGGTAATGGCAAATTGCTGATACAACCGCCCAACAATACCGGGAATGAAACCAACCGGCACAAATACGGCCGCCAGAATCAGCGCGATAGCAATAACCGGAGCCGAGATTTCGCGCATGGCCTCTCGGGTCGCTTCTTTCGGCGACATGCCTTTGTCGATATTCACCTGCACAGCTTCCACCACCACAATCGCATCATCGACCACAATTCCAATAGCCAACACAAAGGCAAAGAGTGTCAACGTATTGATGGTAAACCCAAGCGGCACGAACAGCGCAAACGTACCGATGATCGATACCGGAATAGCCAGCAACGTAATGAGCGTGGCCCGCCAGCTTTGCAAGAACAAAAAGACCACCAGCACCACCAGCACCAACGCTTCCATCAGGGTTTTGACAACCTCCGAAATAGAGACCTGAATAACCGATACCGACTCGAAAGGCACTACGTAGTTGATATCTTTCGGGAAGGTTTTTTTCAGATTATCCATCGCGGCATAAACTCCCTTAGCCGTTTCGAGCGCGTTACTGCCCGGCAACTGGTAAACAAGCAGATAAGCCGCCCGGTTGCCGTCTACAAAGGAGTTGCTGGCGTAAGAAAACTTACCCAGTTGAACCCGTGCTACGTCGTCGAGATAAACAAGCGACCCACGAGACGGATCACTACGTACTACGATTTTCCGGAATTCTTCTTCCTTACTCAGTCGACTGTTGGTGAAAACGGTGTATTCAAACGCCTGAGTAGCTGGTTGGGGAGACGCACCGACGGCACCGCCAGCCACCTGAAGATTTTGTTCCTGTAACGCTGCAACAACATCATCGGCAGTCAGGCCAAGTTGCGCCAGCCGGTCTGGTTTGAGCCAGATACGCATACTGAAATCGTCGGCACGGCTGAAAATATCCCCCACACCCGGCACCCGTAACAGCGCATCGCGGATGTAAATGTTCGCGTAATTATCGAGAAACGATACGTTGTGCGTCTTGTTGGGCGAATAAATGGCCACCAGCATAAACAGCGACGGATTCCGTTTCCGCACCACAACACCAAGTCGGGTCACTTCTTCCGGAAGCTGAGGCTGGGCAATACCAACGCGGTTCTGAACGTCGAGCGCAGCAATGTTTACGTCAGTTCCTACTTTAAACGTAACGTTCATCGTCATCCGACCGTCGTTAGTAGCGTTGGTCTGTACGTAGTCCATTCCCGGCGTACCATTCACCTGCGTTTCGATGGGCGTAGCAACGGTTTGTTCAACGGTTTGCGCATCGGCCCCCGTATACGTACCGGTCACCTGCACAACCGGAGGGGTAATGTCAGGATATTGACTGACGGGTAAGCTCAGCAAGGCCAATATACCCAACGCCAAGATGACGATGGACGTAACAATTGCCGTTACTGGCCGATTTATAAATATTTCTGCGAACATGTTTTATTGAGTAATGAATGATAACTGATAAAGGATGAGTAATGGTTGATCGACAAACTCATAACTCATCGTTCATCACTTATCACTAATTTTTACTTTCGCGCCATCTCTAATTTTCTGCGTGCCTTCGGTGACCACTAATTCACCTTCTTTCAGGCCATCTTTTACAATTACCTTGTCATTAATACGTGCGCCGAGGGTTACTTTTTTCTGGCTAACCTTGCTGCTGTCGCCGACTACAAACACAAAGTATTCGCTCATCTGCTCGGTAACTGACTGATACGGAATCAGTAACTGTGGTTCTCCTGTGCTGTTTTTGACCCGCAAATTTCCGTTTAAGCCGGGCTTCAGTAAGCGATTCGGATTTGGGAAAGCGATTCGGACACGTAACGTACCAGTTTGCGGGTCGATAGCCCGGTCAACGATACGTATCGAACCCGGATACGGATACGGTTGTCCGCTGGGTAACATCAGTTTAAACGTAGTATCCTGCGCTACGTTCGGTTTGCCTTGTAAAGCTGAAAAACGCGAAATCTGCGATTCATCGACCTGTACATCAGCCGAAATCGGGTTATCGGAAGAAATGGTGTTGAGTGGCGTAGAACCCGGTGCTACGGCTGCGCCCAGACGAACCTGCGAAATGCCGATGGTTCCATCCAGAGGGGCATATATTGTCGTGTATTTCAGATTAGTAGCAACTTGCTGGATACTGGCCTGAGCAGCTTCAACCTGCATTTTGGCCGCTTCTAACGTAGCGTTGGCATTATCGACCAATTGTTTGGCAACCGCGTCCTGTTGAGCTAGTGTATTATAGCGGTCGGCGTCTTTTTGAGCGCGATTCAGATTTGCTTTTTGGACGTTGAGATTGGCTACTGCCTGATCGTAACTAGCCCGATATTGCTGAGGATCAATTGTATATAGTTTCTGCCCCTTACTGACGTGCTGCCCATCCTGAAAGAAAATACCCGTAATATTTCCCGCCACTTGTGGCTGAATTTCTACTTCCAGCAAAGCCGTTACGGTAGCTGGGAATTCATCATAATATGTAGCGCTTCCTTTTTCCGCTTTTACGGCAGTTACAGGTGTTGGAGGAGGAGGGGCTTGCTGTTGGTCTGCTTTTTTATCGCTACAGGCCGTGAGAAAACCAAGTAAGAATATGGCTGCTATCGATGGATTTATAAATTGCTTCATGATGCTACGTGTACGTTTATCAGGCAAATGGTAATGTTTCTAACTTGTTGTGAATGAACTGTTTATTGGCCCGATAATGGCTAAAATTGTATGGAGCCCAACGACCGTTGTACGTCGAGCTTACTAATCAATACCTGATACAAAGCGTTGAATACGTTGAGCCGGGCTGTGCGGAGATCGGCCTCAGCAATTGTTACGTCGAGATAGGTTTTTATGCCAGATCGGTACTGAAGATTAATGATGCGATATACATCTTCGGCCAGCGTCTGATTCTCCTGCAAGGCGAGGTAGTTCGCAAGATTACCCTTGTAATTGGCCAGCGCCTGTGCATATTCGGCGTCAACCGCACTCGTTAAAGCCGCCAGATCCCACTGTAATCGTTTGACCTGTAACTCAGCAATTTTGGTTTGCTGTATCCGGCGGCCACCCTGAAAAATAGGAAGCGCCACCGTTAGGCCAATCAATGAGTTCGGGAAGCTCTGGTTGTAAAGTTGACCGAAAACGTTGTTCTGATACAGGAAATTATAGTTGGCATTGGCGCTCACCGTGGGCAGATACGACCACCGATTATACCGAACATTAGCATCGAGAAGTTGCCCCTGCGTGCGTAACAACTGGTATTCGATCCGGCTCTGCGGATTTGCCAGTTGTAAGGTGTCGATCGTAACTTCGTTGGCTAGTTGCAACGTATCGTAAGCAACATTAAGTTTACTGGTAGGCGGGTAGCCCATCAACTGCTTCAGTGTCTGGTATTTTGACGTAGCAAGGTCGCGGAGTTGCTTGCGTTGAGCCAGCGAGTTATTCAGCGCAATCCGGGCTCGCTGCGAATCCGTTTTATCGACAACGCCACTCTGGTACTGGTTTGTTGCATCCTGCAAACTACGTTGGAGTCGGGTAATATCTTCGTTCAGAATTTCGGCCTGCCGCTGAGTCAGAATCAGATCGTAATACGCTTTGCTAACGTTAATTACTACGTCGATTTTGTTGCGGTTGGTGATCTGATTGGCCTGTAATCTATAAGCGTCGGCCGTTTTACTCGCCAGCAATAAATCCCGATTGAAAATACTTTGGGTCATCGAGAACGATACCGTCGATGTATTTTGAGCACCCAGTGCAACAGGCCGTCGTTCGCCAGTAGCCGCATCCGGAATAAGCGTAACCGGCAGCTTGAGGTAATGGAGCAGATTGTAACTACTGCCGATTTGTGGATACCAGGCCGCTAAATTACTTTGAACAGTACGTTCCGCAATTTCCTGGTCGATAACTGATTGACGGACAATGGGCTGGTGTTCTAATGCGTAATGAATGCAATCGTTGAGAAAGGCTTGCTTTGATAATGAATCGGATGTTTTCTGAGCCGAAGCGTCAGTCGATAAAAACCACCCAATGATGAGCAGCAAGCCGATATATGCTTTTTTCATAAAGTACGAATCCTGATAACGCCCTGGTAGATAGTCAACGGCGTGTACTATCCAACAACTCATTCGAATAACCATTTTGTTCGCTGATTAATAAGAAATTAACGAACGGTTTTGTTTACTTAAGTAGTTTTTCTGAAGGGTATTTGCGTAAAATGACGTGCTGGTTTTACCCTACTTATGAGTACCAAACAGACAGTGGCGTTGGCCATTTTAGCAGATACACAATACGTCTCTTTAGTGTTCTGTTTGCCAAACACAGGCAAAGGCTGTAATTTCGGCCTTCGACTGAATTGATTAAGTAATATGGCCGACGTAGTGAATGAATCAGAAGGAGTTGATCGCAACGATGCTGGGGTTAGCAGCACGGGTGGCTCCCTTAACTTTATAGAGCAAATTGTTGAAGAAGATATCGCTGCCGGTAAAAACGACAGCCGTGTGCACACGCGATTTCCGCCCGAACCGAACGGTTATCTTCATATTGGTCACGCCAAGTCGATTTGCCTGAATTTCGGTTTGGCCGATAAATACGGCGGAAAAACCAACCTACGTTTCGACGACACAAACCCCGTAACGGAGGACACCGAATACGTTGATTCGATCAAAAACGACGTGCGTTGGCTGGGTTTCGACTGGGAAAATGAATTCTACGCATCCGACTATTTCGAACAGATTTATCAATTCGCCGAAACGCTGATCCTGAAAGGGTTGGCTTATGTCGATGATTCGACAGCGGAAGAAATTGCTGCTCAAAAAGGTACACCAACCGAACCCGGTCGGATGAGTAAATACCGCGACCGTAGCGTTGACGAAAGTCTGGATTTATTTCGCCGGATGAGAGCGGGAGAATATACCGATGGCGCTAAGGTGCTACGTGCCAAGGTTGATATGTCATCGCCGAATATGCAATTGCGCGATCCGATTATTTATCGGATCAAACACGCGCATCACCACCGCACAGGCGATGCATGGTGCATCTATCCGATGTATGATTTTGCGCACGGTCAGTCTGATTCCATCGAACACATCACGCATTCGCTTTGTACGCTTGAGTTTGAAGTACACCGACCTTTGTATGAGTGGTTCATTGAGCAACTGAACATCTTCCCATCCCGACAAATCGAGTTTGCGCGGCTCAATCTGACCTACACGGTCATGAGTAAACGGAAGCTGAAACAACTTGTCGAGGAAGGACACGTAACTGGCTGGGACGACCCTCGTATGCCAACCATTGCTGGTATTCGTCGGCGCGGATATACGCCTGCCAGCATTCGCGAATTTGCCGACCGTATCGGTATTGCCAAACGCGACAACCTGATCGACGTTGGTTTGCTGGAGTTCTGCATTCGTGAGGAACTGAACAAAACAACACACCGGGTTATGGCTGTTGTGGACGAAAAACCGCTGAAACTTGTCATTACGAATTACGAGGTTGGCCGGGAAGAAATCATGCAGATTGAAAACAATCCTGAAGACCCAAATTCGGGCGAACGGAACGTACCGTTTAGTCGGGAAGTGTACATCGAGCGTGACGACTTTATGGAAAACCCGCCGAAGAAATTCTTCCGGCTGTTTCCCGGCGGTATGGTACGTCTGAAAGGAGCCTACATTATCAAGTGCGATGAAGTGGTGAAGGACGATGCTGGTGAAATTATCGAACTACGTTGCTCGTATATTCCTGAAAGCCGGAGTGGTTCCGATACGTCGGGTATCAACGTAAAAGGTACGATTCACTGGGTATCTGTTCCCCACGCGGTAGAAGCTGAAGTACGTCTGTATGACCGCCTGTTTTCGGTCGAGAACCCCGCTGCCGACGAACGGGAATTCCGCGAACTGCTGAATTCCAATTCATTGAACGTAGTACGTGCTTTTGTTGAACCTGCTCTGGTAGAAGCCGCAAGCTCGGGTGCCCTGCGTAATTTCCAGTTTATGCGCAAAGGCTATTTCATTCTTGATAGCGATTCAACTGCTGAACGCCCCGTTTTCAACCGTACTGTTACGTTGAAAGACGCCTGGGCGAAAGAGCTGAAGAAGGGTTAATAAAGCGTGCGAGGAATCATTTTTGTACATTTAGGGCGATCTTTCCAGGTCGCCCTAACTATTTTTACAATGAGCAGTGTCCGTAAATCGAACAATCCGGCCGAAAACGCTACGTATGATCGAGAATACTGGTGGTCTAAAACGCCAGAGGAACGATTGGTAGCTGCGTTGAAACTGATTCGAAGAGCCAAATCAATTTATTACGCCAATCCTAACAACCCCCCTTTGGGCGATGGAAGACAGGTACTTAAATCTGATAAGCCTATTCAACGTACAAAACTTCCATTAATTCACTACTTACTTCCCACAAGCTAAACTGCCAGAGCAATTCAAGCTGACGAATAATTCAGAGCGAATTTTCCAGCACGAATCCGATTTTCGCCACATGGCCAGATACGTTCCTGTAATTGTTTGAATTCCGTCTTGGCGTTGGAAACGACCAATCCAATGTCCATGTTCAGCAGCGAGCGGGGCCGATGTACTGATATTGATACGGTCGGTGATGCGTGTGTAACCCAGAAACGTTACGTCTTTAAACTGAACCGATACCGAAGCGAGTACCGAATCCCGACCCGATACATGAGATCCACTGCCCCTCGTCACCTCAATTTCTGGAAGCATGGTTTCACCAAACGCAGATAGATTCCGTGAGGCAATCGCCTGATTTGATTGCAAACGTAACGCTCGGATAATTGCTACGTCAGGTGAATCTTTCCGACGCGCCAGTTGGCCTGACTGAGCCTGCATATGGTTAGAAATCAGCAGGTGAATCGATAGCCAGATAAAAAATAGTATTCTCATATTGAGTTAGTTGAGCCTATAGACCGGATATCGGTTGTGTGTTTTTTCGTAGTAAGGCGTATGCCGATAAATAAAGTCCAGTTGCGCGTCTGCATTTTCGGCAAAAGCTTTGTCTGATTTTCGCTTTTCTTCCAGTTGCTTACGTAAAGTCGGGTCTTTTTGGATGATTTCTGCCGCAGTGTCTTCGAAAATATAATTGGAAAAATACTCTTTCTGATCAAGGATACTATCGAAGAAATTCCAGTTGAAAAACGAATCAATGCCTTGTGGTTCAAGTATTTCGATGATGTATCGATTGCTGGTCTGGTTGGTTGGAATCAGGTAGTCGCCTTTGTAAAACTGAATTCGCTGAGTTTCTGAACGCACCTTTACACCTGTATGCACGAAATGACCTTCGTAAGGGCGTTGTCCGCTTTTGAAATCCGTAATGTAATAGGCCGACACGGTCAGTAACGTATCGTTTTGAAGTGGTTGTACGACTACGCCATTTCGTTTAAGCAAGCCAATCACTTCGCGCCATCCCTGCGGAATGATATACGATTTTGGTTTTTCAACCTGAACATCAACGCCGAACGTATTGAAGTAAGGTACACGTTTCGTGAAAGGCTTTGTTCGGTCATAATAAAGCCTCTTTAAGCCCGATACGTCGCTGGGTTTGTAGGCTGCTTCATAGCCAAGAAACGTAACCGAATCGACTTTATTCCGGTCGAGTTTGTAGCTGAGCGGGAAGGTTTTTTGCTGACGAACAGATTCATTGGCACGTTGCTGATTCGCCAGAATGGTGCTGGCTTCCCGTTCACAGAGACGTAGCACCGCTTCATCGAAAACATACGATGCTTTAACCCGCGCCGGATAGGGTTTCCACATGTGCGTTTCGAGGGTGAAGCCAAAACAGTTGAACAACGTAGCATAACCGGTTGAATAACGGGGCGAATCGTTGTAGCCAATCAAACCACTTTCGGGCGTGTCGCCAGCATGATTCACGTAGGGTGCGGGAGGGAAGCCACTGGCAGCGAGCATTTTATCCAGAGCAGGCTGGAAGGTTTGAACCATATAACCCGATACGTCCGGATGTAATTTATCTTTCTGTGTTGCAAAGTAGGTTAGTACGTGCTGATAATCAGCACCATCGCTTGTATGATTATCGATAAAAACCTGTGGTTTCAGCGACTGATACATAGCCTGAAAAGCACGGGTATTTTCGGCTTCGGCCTTAATAAAATCGCGATTTAAATTCAAATTGCGCGCATTGCCACGAAAACCGTATGACTCAGGGCCGTTCTGATTGACGCGCGAAACGCCCCGGTTGAGCGATCCGCCGACGTTGTAAACGGGCACAATAGCCAGCAAGACGTTTTTTGGTAATTTATTGGCTTTCAATAGATCACGCGCCAGCATCATACAGGCGTCAATACCTTCCGGTTCGCCGGGGTGGATGCCATTGTTGATGAGCAACGTAATACGATTGGGACGAGACGTAAATTGTTTGTCGGCAGCCAGCAAAAACAAGTGCAGGGGTTTACCAATATCGGTTTTCCCGATCTCAATTAATTTGGCCTGTTCATATTGCTTATCCAGTTGCTGATACCAGCTAATAATCTGGGCATAGGTGGCCGTTTGAGTTGTGTCGCGCTCATAAGGCGTCAGGTCGTTACGTTTGGTTTGAGCAAACGCGCCGAACGTGAGCACGAGAAAAACGGTAACACTACATAGAACGTAACGTAGTAAGAAAGACGTAGCAAAAATCATGAGCCGGAACGTAGCGGTTGTCTTCTTTTTTTGATGCTAGAAGATTGTTTCTAAAATAGCCGATACGCCTGACAAATAGACACGTAGTCTGTCATTATCTAACTTTCTCTTTGTTTTTTCGCTTTTTCCGAACGTATTGACCTTGGCAGTACGTAGTGTTCGGGTTTTCGTTTTCGGCGAATTTTTCAGGTCTTCTAAAACGGTATCTCATCCTTTCTCGCAGAAAGGAAAAATCAGGGAGCATACTTTATCGCGCAGCTTAAATTATCAACTATTTAAACAATTTTATAAATAAAACAAACCATTAAAATTCGCCTGATTACCGGAATCTTCTTTGGGCGATATAGATAAAGGCGCGTGCATTTCCGTAATTTTGAATCTTTACCAGAATCATCAACCAATCATTTTCATGCAGAAACATTTCCTGAATGGGTTGTTTGCACTGGCGCTTACCTATACGGCTCAGGCGCAGACAACTTTTCCGCAGAATGGAGTTCATGACGAACGACCCGGTCTGTACGCGTTCACCAATGCAACCATTGTTGTTGACCCACAGACAACGCTGCAAAAAGCAACTCTGCTGATTCGTGACGGCAAAATCGAAGCGGTAGGAACAGCTGTAAGTGTTCCCGCCGGAGCGGTCGTCACTGATCTGACCGGGAAACGAATTTACCCGGCTCTTATTGATATGGATTCCGATTACGGAATGCCCGACGTAACACGCAGTCCGGGTGGACGTGGCGGTGTTCCACAATATGAATCGAATAAGAAAGGACCATATTACTGGAATCAGGCTATTCAGCCCGAAAACGACGCCAGCCTGATTTTCAAAGCGAATTCGGCAAAGGCCGACGAGCTACGAAAAATGGGTTTTGGGGTTGTGCTGACGCATCCGCACGATGGTATTGCACGAGGAACAGGCGCTATCGTTACGTTGGCCGATGATCGCGAGAATATGCTCATGATCAAGCCAAACGCAACGGCACATTATTCGTTTAGCAAAGGCAGTTCGACACAACAATATCCAAACTCGATGATGGGCGTAGTGGCCCTGCTTCGGCAAGCATTTTACGATGCTGACTGGTATAAACGGGCTGGCAATAAAGAACAGTCGAACTTATCGCTCGATGCCTTTGGGCGAATTCAGACGTTACCCACCATTTTTGAAGCAACCGATAAGTTAGGCATTTTGCGGGCTGATAAAATTGGTGATGAGTTTGGTGTTCAATACGTTATCCGAACTTCGGGCGATGAATACCAACGTATTGAAGAGGTGAAAGCGACAAAAGCTGCCTTGATTGTTCCACTCAATTACCCACAACCATACGACGTAGAAGACCCATGGGATGCTGATAACGTATCATTAGCGGAGTTGAAGCACTGGGAAATGGCGCCGATGAACGCGGGTCGGTTGGCAAATGCCAACGTAGTGTTTGCACTCACCACGGCCAGCCTGAAAAACAAAGCCGATTTTTGGGCAAATCTGCGTAAAGCCATCGAAAATGGTTTGTCGGAACAAAAAGCACTGGAAGCATTGACTACGGTACCGGCTCGGCTGATGAAGGTTGAAGATCAGATTGGTACGTTGCAAAAAGGTCGGCTGGCAAACTTTCTGATTACGTCGGGTAATTTATTCAGTGCTGATAATGTGATTCACGAAAACTGGATGCGCGGAAAGCAACATATTATCAGCAATAAAAATATCGCTGATCTGCGCGGTACCTGGAATCTGACCATCGGGCAGCAATCGAATCTGAAGCTAAACATTACGGGTAAAACCCCTGAGAAACCAGAGTATCAGATTCTGGTCGATACAGTAAAAGTGACGCCCAAAGTAGCCGTTTCGGGCGATGTGGTTTCTATTCAGGTTCAATTGAACAAACGGACTCCCGGAACAACCCGACTGACTGGTTATCGTACCGGAACGACCATTAAAGGCGATGGTGAATCGCCTGATGGGAAAGTCATTACCTGGACAGCCGTTCGGACGGGTGATGCGCCACAATCAACATCGGCAGTTTCGACAACCGCAGGAAGTTCAACGTCAACAGTTGCTACGTCGGGCACAGCAACCCGGCCCGGTAGTGCTACGTCGGCAACGGTGATTTATCCGTTTGTCGGGATGGGTAATGCACAGCTGCCAAAAGCAGAAACGATCCTGATTCGGAACGCTACGGTCTGGACTAATGAAAAAGATGGAATTCTGACCAACGCCGATGTTTTTGTTACGGGGGGGAAGATTTCGAAAGTTGGTAAAAACCTGCCAGCACCTGCCGATGTAAAAGTGATCGATGGAACGGGTAAACACCTGACCAACGGCATCATCGACGAACATTCACATATTGCCCTATTGTCGATTAACGAAGGCGGTCAATCAAGTTCAGCAGAGGTTCGCATGGCCGATGTGATTAACCCCGACGATATTAATATTTATCGTCAATTGGCGGGCGGAGTTACTACGTCGCAGTTGTTGCACGGTTCTGCCAATTCAATAGGTGGTCAGTCGGCTATCGTTAAATTGAAATGGGGTGAATCGGCAGACGGTATGCTGATCAAAGGTGCTGATGGATTTATCAAGTTTGCGCTGGGCGAGAACGTAAAACAGGCTAACTACCCAAATCCGAACGTATTGACGCGGTTCCCACAATCGCGGATGGGCGTTGAGCAGGTTTATATGGATCACTTCACTCGTGCCAAAGAATACCTGCGTATGTGGCAGAATTACAATACGTTGAACGTGAAAGCGAAAGGATTAGCACAGGCTCCCCGACGTGATATTGAACTGGATGCACTAGGCGAAATTCTGGAAAGTAAGCGATTTATTACGTGTCACTCTTACGTACAGTCGGAGATCAATATGCTTCTTAAAGTGGCTGATTCACTGGGTTTTAAGGTTAATACGTTTACACATATTCTGGAAGGTTACAAGCTGGCCGATAAAATGGCGAAACATGGTGCTGGTGGCTCGTCGTTTGCTGACTGGTGGGCGTACAAGATGGAAGTACATGATGCCATTCCGTACAATGCTGCGCTTATGCACAAACAGGGTGTAACGGTTTCGATTAACTCCGATGATGCTGAAATGGCGCGCCGATTGAATCAGGAAGCGGCTAAAACGGTAGAATATGGCGGTGTTTCGGAAGAAGACGCCTGGAAAATGGTTACGCTGAATCCGGCAAAATTACTGCACCTTGACAGCCGTATGGGAAGCATTAAAGTTGGAAAAGATGCTGATCTGGTACTGTGGAATGCGCATCCGCTATCAATTTACGCCCGCCCCGATATTACTATAATTGAGGGAGCTATTTACTTCAGTTTGAAAGACGAAGATGCCAAGCGCGATGCCGTACACGCCGAAAAAGCCCGGATCGTACAGAAAATGCTATCGGCCAAAGCAAGCGGTACACCCACCGTAAGGCCAACGTTCCGACGTGCGCGGATGTGGCATTGTGAAGATGTTGAAGGTCTAATTGCTGAAGGGGAGGAAGAAAAATAAGGAGAAGAAAACATGAAAAAGATATTCATATTATTGGCGTCGCTGGCGGTATTTCCGACATTAGCGCAAAATCCTGCTCCAGCAAAACCGCAAACCAAAACCATCGCATTGATGGGTGCTACGGTTCACATCGGCAATGGACAGGTAATTCCGAATGGCATTGTACTGTTTACCAACGGTGTGATTACCAACGTAGTGGATGGCACGATTGTGAAGCTAAACCTGACCGATGTAGAAACCATCGACGTATCAGGAAAGCATGTTTATCCGGGTATCATTTCTCCGGCTTCGACGGTTGGTCTTCAGGAAATTGGTTCGGTTCGGGCCACGGTCGACAAACAGGAAACAGGTATTCTGAATCCCAATGTTCGCTCGCTGATTGCCTATAACACCGATTCAGAAATTATTCCGACGATACGTAACAACGGCGTTTTACTGACGCAGGCTATGCCGCAGGGTGGCGTTGTATCGGGAAGCTCCAGTGTGATGATGGCCGATGGCTGGAACTGGGAGGATGCTGTGTTGAAAAAAGATGATGGTATCTGGCTGAACTGGCCTACGTATCTGGCGCGTGAGTTCAATTTCGAGGATTTTACGTCGGTAGTTCGGAAAAACGAGCGACGGGCGCAGGCTATCGAAGCGTTACGTACTACGTTCATGGATGCAAAAGGATATTCAGCTTTAGTGAATCCGATGCCGATGAACCTGAAACTTGAGTCGATGCGTGGACTTTTTACGGGTAAACAAAACCTGTATATCCGGGCCGATTACGGAAAAGACATCATCGAAGCTGTTACGTTCGCCAAGTCTTTGGGTATTCCGAACGTAGTGATTGTGGGTGGAGAAGAAGCGAATCGGGTGGTTGGATTTTTGAAAGAAAACAACGTGCCGGTTATTCTGAGCGCGTTGCACCGACTGCCAAATCGCGAAGATGAAGATGTTGATTTACCGTATCGTATGCCCGGTATTCTGCACAATGCCGGTGTTTTGGTAGGTCTAAGCTACGCAGACGAGTGGTGGCGGACGCGGAATCTGCCATTTTTAGCTGGTACTGCTGCTGGCTTTGGCATATCGGATAAAGAAGAAGCGTTGAAACTCGTTACGTCGAATAACGCTAAGATTCTTGGTATCGATAAACTTGTCGGTACGCTCGAAAAAGGTAAGCAAGCAACATTGTTTGTGTCGGAGGGTGATGCACTGGATATGCGTACAAATGTGATCGAACACGTTTTTGTGCAGGGCCGTAAGGTGAACCTTGATGACCGCCACAAGCGATTGTACAAAATGTATAAAGATAAGTACGAACAGAAATAATTCGTTTTGTTCTCTAAACGGGGTCTGACTGGCATTATTTTGTGCTGGTCAGACCCCGTTTAACGTCCTAGCCAGTCTTTGAAATCAGACATGCGACTCACGCTGACAAATAGCTCATGTCGGGATGCGGGTTGTAGATCAACTTTAAGCTTGCCTGCTGAGTATGCCTGAATGGTTTGTATGGCCGAGCGGGCGACTAAAAACTGCCGATTGACCCGAAAAAACTGCGCTGGATTTAATAAACCAGCTAATTGGTCGAGGCTATATTCGAGAGGGAGGAACTGGCCTTCCCGCGTCATCAGGAATGTCGCTTTTTCTTCGGAATAGAAATAAGCAATGTCAGCGGTTTCGATACTACGTATTTTTGTGCCGATACTAATCATAAATCGCTCTTTAAAAGGCGATTCCCGAAATTGTTGCACCACTTGCAGGAGTTGCGTAATATCGGGGCTGTTGGCTACGCTACGTAGTGTTTTTAACTTGGTCAGTGCATTCACCAGTTCATCCTCATCAACAGGTTTCAGCAGGTAATCGATGCTGTTGACCTTGAATGCCTTTATCATGTATTCATCATAGGCCGTTGTGAAAATGATTGGCGTTGTCAGATGAATCTGTTCGAAAATAGTAAAAGCCAATCCATCTTCCAGATGAATATCCATCAAGATCAGATCGGGCGAAGGATGTTGCGATAACCAAGCAATAGATTCCCGAACAGACGGAAGCTGAGCCAGAATATGAATACTGGAATCATATCGTTTAAGCATTCGTTCGAGCTGTCGGGCCGAACGGGCTTCATCTTCGATAATTAGTACGTTCATAGTTTTTAAAGAGCAATTTTAAAGAGCGAAAGTGCGAATGAGTGAAAGAGCGAATAGTTAACATAAGCTTTTTCGCTCTTTCACTCATTCGTACTTTCACTCTTTAAGTAGTGGTATCTTAACGATAAATGAACCGGCTTCCTGACCGAATTGAACCTTGCGGTCTGTCAGCATCGTATAACGATTCGTAATATTTTGTAAGCCAATACCTGTCGATGGTTCGGGCTGATCTCGCGGCTGAATTGGATTTTCGACCATCAGCCAGTCGTTCTGGACGTATATACGTACCTGAAGCTGCTCCTGAAGCGACATTCGATTGTGCTTCACGGCGTTTTCAACGAGCAATTGAAGTGTAAGCGGAGCAATTCGGGTCTGTAGCTGGTTTTCCTGAGACACATCTATGTGAACCTCAAATTTATTTTCGAAGCGAATCTGGAGTAGAAACGTATACGCTTTTATGAAATCCAGCTCCGTTTTCAGTAAAACCAACTCCTGATTTCTCTGCTCCAGAATATAGCGATATGCTTTTGACAATCGCTTGATAAACTGCTCGGATAACTCAACATCTTCATGAATCAACGATGTTAAAATACTCAGGCTGTTGAACAGAAAATGCGGACTAAGCTGATGCTTCAGGGCTTCGAACTGGCTGAGAATGGCTTCTTTTTCTAATCGCTCGGTTTTGAGTTGTGCATCGTTGAGTTGCTGAAAAGCCCGTAGGTTAATTGTAAGGTAAAAAGCGGAAAGCATCACAACGACCGAAAGAACACTATTTGCCCGCTGAAGGTAAGCCATCACTTCCGGCCTGAACGGCAAATCTTTTGATTTATACGTTACCGAATGATCATAGTGTTGTACGATAAATGCGATTGAGCTTAAAATCAGTCGCAGTGATTGGGTAAATAAAATGGAGATAGCCAGCGAAATGAGAAAGGTAAGAATAAATGATCTTGCGCTGAATGTCATCAGCACATCCTTCCCAAACAGACGTAGCAGTTGCCGCTGACTCCAATCGGTAGCCGTAATGCCGAGGAAATAGAGGACCAGGTTTATTAGCAGGAAAAGGCCGATAAAAGGAGTTGCTTGAGTAATGGCAGTCCAGTTGCGGGCCGAATCCGGTAGGTTAACGTAAAGCAGCAAAGGTGAAAAAAGCCCTAATAAATACAGGGCCATCTGCCATTTCTGCTTAGAGGTAAGTCTGTCTTGCATGGTTTGTATTGACTTACAAAAAGGTATTCGATAGCCTGACTACTAGAAGGGGAGGACGTACGATTTCTCCTGATTCTAATGCCGATAAACACAGAAACCGGAGGCTACCCGGTCTCTGCGATCAACTAATCAGAATTGAGCTTGATAATCAAGATTCCTGCACAATAAAACTTTGATTTGGGGCAGACTGTACAACAAACGTTTTTGTAATAGTTTGACTATCAGTTTTGACCTGAAGTTGATACGTACCGATACCCAGATTCGAAAAATCGAATGCTTGGCGTAATCCTTTCTGAAGCGATACGTTGGCGCTGTAAATAGCGTGGCCGTTGGCATCCCGGATAGCAATTTGCCCTTTGGTCTGAACTGGCTGAACGTAAAGCTTTAGTTTATGGTCTGTTGTCATAACAACATGTGCATCCGAATCAGCAGGTTGATGAGTTGTTTGGTGAGCGAAAGATGCGGTGCCGATTGTTAGGCCGAGCAGGAGGGTGAGCAATTTTTTCATGGCTTTTCTTAAAAATTAGTTTGTTTATCTCGTTTGGTGAGACAAAGTTGCAATGGTGATGGAAAGCCAGAAAATCAAAAGCGATGAGCGTTGGAATATCTCCGATGACTGTGGGTTTTTGCGGGATGACGTACTTGAGAAGCGACGTAGTAGCCAATAAAAAAATCCCGAAAGCTTCAGCCTTCGGGATTTTCAAGAAGAGGTTAAATACTCAATGCACTCGTAATTTCTGACCGGGCCGCAAGCGAGAGCCTGAAATATGATTCTTGCGCTTAAGTGTCGATACCGACATGCCATAACGGTCAGCAATGGAGCTAAGCGTTTCGCCCGAACGTACCCGATGTAAGACTGTCCGCTTTAAACGGGGCCGTGAACCACCGTCGGATGAAGGACGACCACCTCGTAAATAATCCCAAACAGAACTGGTGAGCAGAAAGTGATCGGAGTTTACAGTGTTTTCGGGGAATGAGTAAATATTCAGCGGACTGAAGGGGTTTCCTTCATAGCGCGTCTCAAAGTGAAGATGTGAGCCGAAGCTACGCCCGGTACTGCCTCCTAAACCAACCTGGTCACCCGCTTTAACAAGCTGCCCTGTTTCAACGGTTTGCTTCGACATATGCCCATATAGCGTTTCAAGACCGTTATAATGACGGACGAGTACGTAACGTCCCCAGCCGTTCCCGTCCCAGCCAACCACCCGAACAATACCGTCGAAAGCTGTATAAACAGGCGTACCGGTTTCAAGATCCAAGTCGACTCCAGCATGCCAGCGACCCCAGCGATAACCAAAATTGGAAGTCATTTTGCCCTCATCCAGCGGAGAAGACCAGTATCGGTTTGCTGGTGGGTCATATAGCTTGATATCGATAGCTTCGTCGAATTCAAGCGGGTTAATATTGTAAGGGTCAACGGTTCGAGAATCCCATACAGCATAGTAATCAGCGATTTTTACCCATTCGGTACCAACAAGAACGGAATCGATAACTTCGACAACGCTGGTTTCCCCTTGGTCTATCTGGCTGGTATCTTCACTAACAACCGGATTTAATTCTTTTTTCGGCTCAAACTGACTGTTAAAGCGCAGTTGTGGAGTTTCTTGTTCGAACTGGTCGTCCGCTTTTTGCGGCTGTTCGACGACCGTATTGTTCGGTTTTTCCTGATTTTTGGGTGTAATGCGCAGGTTGTTTTTAAATCGCCCGCGCTCCTGCGCCTGCGCTGGTAAAGCCAGATACAGGCAACACCCAATGGCCAGCAGCCATTGTGTAGCGGTTTTTCTCATCAGATATATAGACGAGTTTCAGGTTTACGATTTCCGA
Source organism: Spirosoma daeguense (assembly GCF_054776875.1). Lineage (NCBI taxonomy): Bacteria > Pseudomonadati > Bacteroidota > Cytophagia > Cytophagales > Cytophagaceae > Spirosoma > Spirosoma daeguense. Next base: position 53,271 of record NZ_BAAHBF010000006.1, on the reverse strand, counting down.
ATGGCTTATGCAAAACAGAAAATCGTAAACCTGAAACCTGAAAAAGATTGTCTCTTAAATTTCTTCGGCCTCCATTTCAAGGGTGACCAGATAACGTTCGGCATCAAGCGCAGCCATACACCCTGTACCGGCGGCTGTAATTGCCTGACGATAAATGTTATCCTGCGCGTCGCCACAAGCAAAAACGCCCGGTATGTTTGTTCTAGTACTACCTTTCTCAACAATGATGTAGCCATTATCGTCGAGGTCGAGGTAGTCTTTGAAAATAGCCGTGTTCGGCGTATGTCCGATGGCTACAAAAAATCCGGTTACGTCCAGAATCCGGTCTTCGCCCGTTTGTGTGTCTTTCAGACGAACACCCGTTACCGCATCGTCGCCCAGAACTTCTTCTGTAACCGCATTGTAAATAATTTCAATATTATGCGCCGATTTCACACGTTTCTGCATAAACTGAGAAGCCCGCATTTCATCGCGACGTACCACCATATATACTTTCCGGCAAAGGTTGGCCAGATAGCTGGCTTCTTCGGCGGCTGTATCGCCCGCACCGACAATTGCTACGTCCTGACCCCGGAAAAAGAATCCGTCGCAAACAGCACAAGCCGATACGCCCAGACCATTCAACCGCATTTCGGAAGGTAAGCCAAGCCATTTGGCCGATGCGCCTGTCGAAATGATAATAGAATCAGCGGTGATTTCGTGTTTATCGTCGATAATAGCCCGATGTGGATTATCGTGACTAGGCTGATCTACGAACGTTACGTTCGTAATCATACCGTAGCGAATGTCCGTACCGAAACGCCGTGCCTGAGTTTCCAGATCCTGCATCATTTGCGGACCCTGAACGCCATTGGGGTAACCGGGGAAATTATCAACTTCATTGGTGATGGTCAACTGACCACCTGGCTGACCGCCCTGATACAGAACGGGATTCATATTAGCGCGTGATGCGTAAATGGCCGCTGTGTAACCGGCTGGGCCAGAGCCTATAATTAAGCACTTAACGTGTTCGGATGTCATTGCAGGTAAACGAGGGCAAAATGAAAAATACCCCCTGTCCATTTTTTCCTGGATGAGGGTATTCTGACAACATACACAAAATTGAAAAAAATCCCGCAGGAAAGCAAAAAAGTAGGCTTTGGGTAGGGGGCAGTGATGGTATGGGTTGCTGGGATAGCCCGGGGGGAGAACTTAATAGCATCCGGGCTATCCCAGCAAATCCCAGCCATCCCCACGCGAAGCATTTACAAAACCCGCCATTCAATACGTCGATTCATACGCCGATTTTCGTCGGTTGTATTGGGTACTACCGACTTAGTTTCGCCGTATCCAACCGCTTTAATACGTGTTGACGTTATTCCCGCTTTTGAGAGATAGGCGGCCACTGATTGAGCGCGTTTCTGCGAAAGCGTCAGATTAGCTGCGGCATCACCTTTATCATCTGTATGGCCCGAAATTTCTACGTTCAGGGTCGGGTTAGCTTGCAAAAAGGCCGACAGTCGATCAAGTTCGGTACGTGATTTATCGGCTAAGTCGTAACGGCCTGACTCAAAAAACAGATTGTTGAGCGTTTCGTTAGCCGATGAACCAGCCGCTACCGGCTCCAGCGGCACGCTTAGTGCCAGACCGTCGCCCTTGGTTTTCTGCGTAAAATCGAATGACAGGCTTTTGAAAAGGTAACCCGGCACGCTTACGTAAAGCGCATATTCGCCACCGCTGGGAAGTACGGCTGTGTATTGACCTGTCTGCGCATCGGCTTGTACACGCGAAACGACCTGATTTGTTTTCAAATCAACCAGTTCAACAAAGGCTGGTAATGGCTTTTTTGATTTCGCATCGGCAACTACGCCTTTCAGATAACTGACTGGTTTGACCCGATCACGTAGCGACTCGGGTAAATCAAATGCATAGAGTCGGGATTTTTGCGAAACCCCATCTTTTTGCTCTTCGAACGAATAATAGGCGCGGGTTCCGTTGGCAGCAACAAAAAGTGATGCCTGATCTTCTGACGTATTGATTGGGTAACCAAGATTAGTTGGGGCTGACCAGCCCGACGTGTTACGGTCGGCTACAAACAGATCATAACCGCCTAGACCAACATGACCATCGGACGCAAAAAACAAACTTTGCCCGTTTGCGTGAATGAAGGGTGATGCTTCATTAAAGGGCGTATTGACCGGTGCCCCCAGATTAACAGGCTCGGCCCACGTATCGTCGCTATTGAGATCACTTTGCCAGAGATCACGCTGCCCTTTTCCGCCCGGCCGATCCGATACAAAATACAATCGCCGACCGTCGGCCGATAAAGCTGGCTGCGATTCGTAATAACGTGTATTGATTGTAGACCCTAAATTTTCAGGTGTAGACCAGTCATTTCCGGTTTTATGACTCACGTATAAATCACAGCTACCAAATCCTTTACGTCCCTGACAAGCCGTGAAAACCAGCGTACGCCCATCGGCCGATAAGCTGGCTGTACCTTCGTTTTCAGGCGTATTAATGTCGGGTGATAAAGATACTGGTGGAGACCAGACTTCGCCATTGAACGTAGCAACCATCAGATCTTCATCGCCTTCAGGTTTTAGTGCCGTAAAAACAAGCGTTTGCTCATCGGCTGTTAGTACCGGAAAATATTGCGAAGGAGTGGTTTGCAGAACCGACGAAATAGGTTTGGGTTCAACAGCCTGTGGATGCTGTATGGCTTCCAGCCCGAAGCGAGCAATAGAAATCTGACGAGCTATTCGTTTGGCCTGTGCCGACTGTGGAGCAAATAATGCCTGATATTTTTCGAGATAGGGGAGAGCTTCGCTATACTTACCCAGACGTAGCAGAATACTACTTAGCGAATGATAAGCTGCACCAGAAGCCGGGCTATCTGGCTGCAACTGAATCGCATCTCGGTATGCAGCTACTGCAGGTTCGAATCGTTTCGTGAATTCGTAAAGTTGACCCAACTTGAGATGGGCATCTGCGAAGTTTGGGTCTTGTTTAACCGCCTGTTCCATAAACGGAATGGCTTCGCCAGCTTTACGATCCCCAAACAATTTGATGGATTGCGCATACAATTCCCTTGCTTTCTTATCCTGCGCCCGAAGCACGTAGCAGGGGGCAAAGAATAGGGTGAAAAGCAGGAAAACTCGAAAAGAAAAGGCTCTCGGTGATCGGCAGGCTACCCGCGCAATCCATGCGCAAAGCTCCCTGCTCCGTGCTCCCTGACTCAGGGAATGTCCATATACTTGTGAGTCTGCAACGAAATTTGCCATTGCGGATTATTTTTTACGTAATCAACGATGCGAGGTAGCATTTCATTGGAACGACTCCACTCAGTTTGTAAAAAGAGTTTGCAGTCGGGACGTAAAAAGGGCACAAATGACTCTGCAAAGGCAAAATCAGACGTATTATAAATGATAACTTTTAATTCATCAGCCAGCTTAAAAATGTCCGGATTCGGCTTTTTGAACTTCTTCGGCGAAAAACAGATCCAGTCCCACGAGCCAGTAACCGCCTGACAAACGCCCGACGTTTCTATATTTGTTTGAAAACCGGCTGCCTGTAATTTTTCGGTCAATTGATCTAAATTGTGCATCAATGGCTCTCCACCCGTAATAACAGCCATGCGACCTGGATACTGTAAGGCCTCATCGACAATGGCATCGAGCGTAAGTTGTGGATGAAGCGTTGCATCCCAGGATTCTTTTACGTCGCACCAATGACAACCCACATCGCAGCCGCCTAGTCGGATAAAATAAGCAGCCCGACCCGTGTGAGCCCCTTCGCCCTGTAGGGTATAGAAAGCTTCCATCACAGGAAGCGTTGCTGTTGATTCAGGCTGCGTTATAATTGAATGTTGTTTCTGTTCCAGCACCATATTGCAAAGATACACACTTGCTGTGCAGAAAGGTTTCAAAAAAAACTTTCCGATTCAGGTTTATAGCTGTACATTCGCGCCATGATTTCCCAGCGGGCCACGCATTCTCCCTTCCGACATCGACGCCATCATCGCGCCTGATACGCTCATGCGTCGGTAATTGCCCGTTTTTCCTATTTTTGCCCCCAAATCGATCAGACCAAGGTCTGGCTATCTGTTGAAGGCTGATTTTTCCTATAAATTAATACGTTACGTGGTGTATGTCTTTTGGGCATACAGCAAATCCTACATCTGTTAATGTCCTCTCTGTTACGCATTGCCCTGCAAAAATCCGGTCGCTTAAGCGAAGATTCCTATCAGCTTTTTAAAGAATGCGGCATCCGCTTCGACTATGGAACTGGTAAACTAAAATCGGTTTCATCGAACTTCCCTGCTGAGTTCCTCTTTCTACGTGACGACGATATTCCTGGTTATGTTGAAGATGGTGTCGCTGATTTAGGTATCGTTGGCGAGAACGTAGCGGTCGAAATGGGTCGTCAAATACAAACGATTCATAAGCTTGGCTTCTCGAAATGCCGGTTGTCAATTGCCATTCCACGGGGTGTCGACTGGACTGGAATTCAGGATCTAGAAGGGAAAAATATTGCTACGTCGTATCCGAATCTGCTGGGTAATTATCTGGCTGGCGAAGGCGTTCGGGCGCACATTCATGAAATTAGCGGTTCTGTCGAAATTGCGCCGAGCATCGGTCTGGCCGAAGCCGTTTGCGATATTGTGAGTTCGGGTAGTACGTTACTGAGCAATGGCCTGAAGGAAGTTGAAACTATTTTCCGTTCCGAGGCCATTCTGATTGCTCGTAACGAACTGGATGCTGAGAAGCAGGCATTGGTCGATAAGCTATTATTCCGAATTAAATCGGTACAGGCGGCTAAGAACAACAAATACATTGTGCTGAATGCACCAAACCACTCCCTCGATCTGATTACATCCCTATTGCCCGGAATGAAAAGTCCAACCGTAACTCCGCTGGCCACAGAAGGATGGAGTTCGGTTCATTCGGTGCTTAATGAAAATGAGTTCTGGGAAAATATCGAAGCGATTCGGGCTGCTGGCGCCGAAGGAATTCTGGTTATTCCGATTGAGAAAATGATTTATTAATTAGTATGTAGGAGCGAGGAGTGAGTAGTGAGAATAGCTGGTGCAAAAGATTACTGCCGGATAGATTCTCGCTCCTTACTCCTCACTCCTCGCTCCTGAAAGAATGAATATCATCCCGTTTCCACAACGTAGTGAATGGTCGGCTTTGCTGGCTCGGCCCGTGCAGGCAACTGAGCAGATTGAAGCGGCTGTGGCACCAATTCTGGCACAGGTAAAAGCCAATGGCGATGCCGCTCTGGTTGAATTAGCCAAAAAGTTCGATAAGCTGGACGTAGCGCCGAACGAACTGGAAATAGACGTAGCAGAGTTGGATGCGGCTGAAAAAGAGCTTAGCGACGTATTGAAACAGGCCATCCAACAAGCCTATCAGAACATTCGGCTATTTCACGAACGGCAGAAACAGCCTGTCGAGAAAATAGAAACGATGCCTGGTGTTACGTGTTGGCGTAAAAGCGTTGGTATCGAAAAAGTTGGGCTTTACATTCCGGGTGGAACGGCACCGTTGTTCAGTACGGTGTTGATGTTGGGCATCCCCGCACAACTGGCGGGTTGCCGGGAGATTGTTCTTTGCACGCCCAGTAACCATCCGGCCATTTACTTCGCAGCTAAACTGGTTGGTGTAACGAAGGTATTCCGTATTGGTGGAGCACAGGCTATTGCAGCAATGGCCTACGGAACTGAGTCGGTGCCACAGGTATATAAAATCTTTGGTCCGGGCAATCAATACGTAACGGCGGCCAAGATGCTGGTAGCGAAAGAAGGTATTGCTATAGACATGCCAGCCGGACCCAGTGAGGTTGCGGTTTATGCAGATGATTCGGCAGTGCCTTCCTTTGTGGCGGCTGATTTACTCTCACAAGCCGAACACGGTGCCGATAGTCAGGTGTTGTTGGTTTCGACCAGTAAAACGCTACTTAACAGTGTTAACCTAACGTTGACAACGCAACTGAGCCGCTTACCCCGACAGGCACTAGCTGCTCAATCGCTGAAAAATAGCAAGATGATTTTGCTTGATAATGAGGTTGATGTGATTGATTTACTAAATCAATACGCTGCCGAACATTTGATTTTAAGCGTCGAGAATGCTGAATCTGTTTCTGAACAGATCATAAACGCTGGTTCCATATTTTTGGGTAATTACACGCCCGAATCAGCAGGTGATTATGCATCAGGAACAAACCATACGTTGCCAACCAACGGATTTGCCCGAGCCTACAGTGGTGTATCGCTAGACAGTTTCGTGAAAAAAATAACCGTTCAGCATATTACACCTGAAGGTTTGCGGCAGGTCGGCCCTGTTGTAGAAGCAATGGCCGAAGCGGAATCGCTCGACGCCCATAAACGAGCTGTTAGCCTGCGTCTGGCCAGTCTGGAAGAAACGAATCCAGCTTGATTTCGTTATCTTGCTAAAAACAGTATTTTATGGAAAAGATACTCATAGAAGTTGATACGATACAGGATAAAGAGCTTCTGCTTGCCCTGCTTCCTCGATTGAATGCGCGGGTCGTTGACCAGCAAAATGTTACCGAAAAGAAAGCAGCCTTTATCAAAGCTTTGGAAAACATTGCCGCGCGGGGAGGGGTTGGTGAATCATTTGGTGATGCATCTGAGTGGCAGCGAGAAATACGTAGTTGGGACCGTGTACTGGATGGGAGAGAAGAATGATATTAGATAGTAATATTCTTATTTACTCCGTTGAGCCAGGGTACGATTCGCTGCGAAACTATTTAGCACGGAATGAAGACCTTCCTTTTATCTCTTTAATTACAAAGCTTGAAGTCTTAGGGTTTCATAGGATTCAGATTAGGCATAAGATGGAATTAGAGCGGTTTTTTACTAAGGCTTTTATTCTGCCTATTACCGACGACATCATCTCCGAAGCCATCCGCCTGCGCCAGCAACGCAAACGCTCACTGGCCGATTCCCTGATTGCCGCTACGGGTTTGCTCTATAACCAGCCGATTCTGACTAACAACGTAGCCGATTTTGCCGATATCGATAAGTTACAGGTTATTGCGTTAGCGGATATTCTACACGTATGAAACACCTCGGTGATCTACTGCTTCTGGGCGACGCTCGCCTGTACGAAATCTGCGAACCCGTTCTGGAAGACGAGTTGGCGATGGTGCCGGGCTGGGTTGCTGATTTGCACAACGTAATGGAAGAAATTCGGGCAAAATACCAGTTTGGACGTGGCATTGCAGCTCCACAATTAGGAATCATGAAACGCCTGATTTATCTGAACGTAACAAAACCGCAGGTGATTATTAACCCCGAACTCGTTTCGGTTAGCGATGAAACCGACGAACTCTGGGACGATTGTATGAGTTTCCCGAATCTGCTGGTACGTGTCCGACGACATTGTAAGCTGACCATAACGTATCGTGATGAGCATTGGCAATCACATATCTGGAACGTAACGGACTGGAATCTTGCCGAACTGATTCAGCACGAGTACGATCATTTAAATGGGGTCTTATGCACGATGCGGGCTATCGACGATCAATCGTTCCGGTGGCGGCCAACGCCGGTTTAATTTTAATCTATTTGCAAAATTTTATGTTTAACCTTCAGTCTATTCTTCGCTCGCACATTCTTTCAATAACGCCATACTCGTCTGCCCGCGACGAATACACAGGTTCAATCGGCGTGTTTTTAGACGCCAATGAAAATCCATTTGGCTCAGTGGTTTCGACGGAACGTATCGACGAGAACGATTTTAACCGTTATCCTGACCCGCATCAATGGGCTATTAAAGAACGATTGGCTCCGATTAAAGGCGTTCGGAAAACACAGATATTTCTGGGGAACGGCTCCGATGAGCCCATCGATTTGCTAGTTCGTGCTACGTGTGCGCCGGGCGGACAGGACAATATCTTGATCATGCCACCAACCTATGGCATGTATGAAGTATCGGCGGCCATCAACGACGTAGCAGTTCTGAAAGTGCCGCTAACGCCCGATTTTCAGGTCGATACCGATGCTGTACTGGCTGCAATTACAGAAAATACAAAAATCATCTGGCTCTGTTCGCCCAATAATCCATCGGGAAATCTGCTTCACCAAGATGCAATACGTACCATCATCGAATCCGCTACGCAGTCGTTGGTGGTTGTCGATGAAGCGTATATAGATTTTGCCGACAACCCATCCTGGACGAATGAACTTGATACGTATCCGAATCTGGTGGTGTTGCAAACGTTTTCAAAAGCATGGGGACTGGCCGCGCTACGTCTGGGAATGTGCTTTGCATCAGAAGAGTTGATTCAGGTGCTGAATAAAATCAAGCCACCCTATAACATATCGGCGCCTACGCAATTGCTGGCATTGAAGGCACTTGACAACGAAGCTGAAAAGAATAAAATGGTGTCGCAAATTTTGCAGCAACGGCAAGAATTGGTCGAAAAACTGCGTTCTTTGCCTTCTGTGCGGGCCATTCATCCGTCAGATGCGAACTTTTTACTGGTTCAGTTTGACAAGGCAAAAGACGTATTTGAACACTTGATTGAGCAACAAGTTATTGTTCGCGACCGTTCGAAGGTTATACTTTGCGACGATTGCTTACGGATTTCAATCGGTACGCCAACTGAGAATGAGCGGTTGCTGAACATGTTACAAACAATGAGCAGCGTACCGATAACGGGTAATTTACCACTGGCAACCGCTGAAGATGCGTCGAAACCGGAACCCGTGTCGAACGCCTAATTCCTGCCCAGACCAAGTGCAGTTTGTTACGTGTAGTGAAACCTGAAGTCTTAGAGAAAGACGAATAACAACTTTATGAAAAAAACGTGTATAACCACGCTTGTAGCAATCTGGGGATTGCTTCTGTTGCCGGGGCTGGCATTAGCGCAGTATAACAACTGGTCGGTTGGTTTTCGAATTGGCGAGCCATCAGGGGCAAATATTCGCAAGTATTTTGGCGGTAATCATGCGTTCGATTTAAATATTGGTACCTACGGTGGTATCTACGGTACCAATCGAAGCTATGGTTCCGGTGTCTATAAAAGCGTTGGCCTTTCGATTCAAGGCCATTACATCTGGCATACAGCACTGACAAAAAGCGAAAGTGTACGGGCTTATTATGGATTTGGGGGCCAGATTAATACACGCCGTTTCTATCCACCTCGGCTGAATGGTGAATACGAAAACGCGCTTTCACTTGGTGGTTCAGGAGTAGGCGGCATTGAAGTTTTTCCGGCTGGTAAACCGTATTCCTTTTTTCTGGAAGGCGGAGGGTATGTCGAGTTGCTTCAGGCGCCATTTTTCCTGAATCTGAATACAGGATTGGGATTGCGCTATAATTTTTAAAAGGCAAAGGGCAGCGGGTATGGGATAACCCGATCTGCTAAATGCCCACTGCCCTTTGCTTTCATGTTTAAAATCTACAGTTCTTCGGCGGGGTCGGGTAAAACGTATACACTCACGAAAGAGTACCTGAAACTGGCACTCCGACCGGGCAAAAACGACGACTATTTTCGGCATATTCTGGCGGTTACGTTTACCAACGCAGCCGCTAACGAAATGAAGAGCCGGATTCTGAAAAATTTGGCCGAGATTGCCGAAGGTAAGGAGTCGCCTTTAGTTGATGAACTTACGGGTGAATTATTCGGTGCTCAATCGGGAACAGATTCATTCGAAATTTTAAAAGAAGAATTACGCCGAAAAGCGGCTTCCGTATTCAAAATTATTCTACACCGCTACGCCGATTTCAGCGTAACAACAATTGATTCCTTCACGCAACGGGTGGTGATGGCGTTTACCGATGAACTCGGTTTGCCGTATTCCTTCGAAGTAGAACTCGAAACCGATGAAGTACTTGAACTTGCTATCGATAACCTGATCGAAAAAGCAGGAACGGACGAGATGGAGGAAATTACGACCATCCTGAGCGAGTATTATACACACGCAGCCGCTGAAGGAAAAAGCTGGAATCAACTCCCTGAGTTACTACGTGAATTTGGCCGGAATCTGACCTCTGATCAGTTCTACGAAGCTGTTAATGCTGCACAGGAACTATCGCCCAGCGCGTTACGTATGATTCGGACGCAACTGCTGGCGCATAACCAGCAGGTAGAAGCCGATATTGTTGCGCAGGGGCAACGTGCCTGGAAACGTATCACCGATGCCGGTTTAGACGAAGCCGATTTCACTTATGGTAATGCAGGTGTTGGCGGCTATTTGCGCGCTATTGCCGAAGGGAATTCTTCTAAAGACGCTGGTACGCGTGTGAGCAACGCGCTTACAAAAGGCGAGTGGTATGGTAAGAAAACACCTTTGCCGGTTCAGGGACTTATTGATGCGATGGCCGATGAACTAAGCGATTGTATCCAGCAGATTCAGGCTATTAAGGAAAAGCGCGGAAAACAAGTGATTTTGTTCGATTGCCTGTTACCGCATTTGCAGAAACTGGCGTTGTTGAAACAAATGCGGGTTGAATTCGATGATTTACTCCGGAAAGATGGGCGTGTTCATATTTCGGAGTTCAACAAGAAAATTCTGAACATTGTATCATCGGAACCAGTGCCGTTTCTGTATGAACGACTGGGTACGAAATACAACCACATCCTTATCGATGAATTTCAGGATACCTCGCGGTTGCAGTTTGCCAATTTACTACCACTCATCGAAAATGCGTTAGGAGCCGATCATTTCAATATGGCTGTGGGTGATGGCAAACAGGCCATCTACCGCTTTCGGGGGGGCGATATGGATCAGATTGTGTCTTTGCACCGTAAGGATTTTAACAGTCTGAAAGCAACACATAATCCGACATCCTGGACTGCCGACCGAATCGGCATGCTCGACGGCCATCTGGACCCCGACTTTCTCAAAGTAAACTGGCGTAGTGCTGAGCCAATTGTCCGTTTTAACAACAATTTCTTTGATTTTGCCGCCCGGAAATTTGAACAGCAACATCCTAAACTGGCCGACGTATTTGATGCTAAGCAGCAATTTCATCAAGATATAACAGACAAATCCAGTAAGAAAGGGCACGTGCAGATTGATTTTGTGTCGCACGATGAAGAAGCAGATAAAGATTTGACGGCCCGAATGCTCGAAACCACGCTGGTACACCTGCAGAAAGCGTTGGCTGACGGTTATAAATACGGCGACGTAGCGATTCTGTGCCGTAAAAAATCGCACGCCCGAATACTGGCCAATGAATTAAATACCCGTCAGATTCCGCTCGTATCAGCCGACTCCCTATCACTTGAGTTTTCGGAGCCGGTAAAATGGCTCATTACGCTCATGCGATTGCTGCAGCGTCCCGATCAACGGTTGCTACGTTATGAACTCCTCTATCTATTTCATCGGGTTGTTCGCGGTGTTTTTCCAGACGACGAACTGACGGAAACGCTACGTCAGATTGCTGAGAATAATGACATTGCCGTGATGTATGATTACCTGACGGCTGAAGGATATCCGCTCGACCCTTACGAACTCGGGCAACTGAATCCCTATGAACTAGCCGAGCGATTAACGGCTCAGTTTGGACTTTTTCGGCAGGCTGAGAACAACCCATTTCTATTCCGGTTTTTGGATGAAGTGCTGACGTTCAATCAGAAACGTAGCGGTCACCTGAGTGATTTCCTGCTTTATTGGGAAAGCGTTCAGGAGAAAATTTCGGTAGAGGGCAGTTCCCGAAATGCCGTTAGTATCCAGACCATTCACAAGTCGAAAGGGCTGGAGTTTCCGGTGGTTATTATTCCGTTTGCCAACTGGCGTGTCGAACCGATTAACGATAGCACCATCTGGCTTGATTTGGCCGAAATAGAAACCGACGCCCTAACGCACATCGTTGGGAATGGGCAGTCCACTCGGCTATTGTCGGCTCCATCGAACACAACCAGTAAATTACGTAGCACACCGGCCGTTGTAGCTGCGCAATACGAGGAAGAACTGACGCGAACGTTTATCGAGAACATGAACCTGCTCTACGTAGCGTTTACCCGCCCGTCGGATCGGTTGTATATCATTGCCAAATCGTCGGATTTTAGTAAAGCAAATAATCAGAAAGATGTAAGCTTTTGGCTGCACGCTTTTCTACGCGATAGCGATGTAGCTCGCCAGTGTGGTTGTACGTGGGAAGAAGGACGTAGCAGTTATGAAATCAGTTTGTGCGCCGATGTTGTTTCAATACCAAAACCAGATGATACGTCCGACGAAATAATTCTGGATGAGATCGTGAGTGGCCATCGCGGACAGGATTTGCAGCTACGTCGTCAGGCTGATCGAATGTTCGACGTTGCTACGTTTGAGCGAACTCGTGAACGAGACCGTAAATTGGGCGCTGCTTTAAGTTTAATTCGGGGGCCAGAATCGGTTGATAACAGCCTGCGAAGGCTGGTGAGCGAAGGACTTGTACGGCAGATGGAGTGCGCCGATTTAAAGCAGACGTTGCTAGCCATAGTTTCGCACCCATTGTTGACGTCGCTGTTTGATGCTACGTTACGTATCGACACAGACAGAACGATTCTGAGTCGTAAACGAATTCATGGTGCTCCGCATCGGGTAGTTTATTACCCTAATGGACAAATTGTGTTGGTTCAGTACGAATCTATACCTACTCCTGAAAATCCCGCAAATGACAGTGCGATAAATTCGTTACGGTATTTCATAGGCCTATACCGTGATATGGACTTTTCTGAAGTGGAAGGTCGACTGGTTTATTTAAGTAATGAACCTGAAGTGATTCGGGTGGTATGATTAATGCAGGAGGGGTAACGAATCATCTGGAATGAATAATGAACATAGCAAGAATGGTAAAATCGAATAAGAGTAGCCTGAAAGAAATCCTGAAGAAAAGACGCATAAGCCTCGCATTATTCATTTTCCATTTTCCATTATGCATTACGTCGCTTAGTGCCCAATCGCCATACGAACTACGTACCGGGCGGGAGCTGACATTGTTAGGAGTGGGTGCTGCTACGTTTGGCGCATCACTGGCGCTTGGCCACGCCATCGACCCGCTAACGCAGGCCGATATTAACGCGCTCAAACGTACTGATATTAATTCGTTCGATCAGAAAGCAACATTTCATTGGTCGAAAACGGCCGGTAAGCTCAGCGACGTAACGCTGGTCGGAACCATCGGCATTACTGGATTACTTACGCTGGGTACAAAACCAATGCGGCAGGATTTGAAAACTGTTGCTGTGATGTATGTAGAAACCATGTTGCTGACTAATGGAGTGAAAGGAATTGTAAAAGGTTTAACTCAACGCACGCGCCCGTTCGTTTACAATCCTGACGCGCCAATGGCTGAAAAGCTGGAACGTGACGCCCGGCAGTCGTTTTTTTCAGGGCACGCTTCGAATGCATTTGCTACTGCCGTTTTTACGGGTGAAGTGTTCCGTCATTATTTTCCGCATTCGAAACTAAAACCAGTGGTCTGGGTAGGTTCTTTAGGATTAGCCACCGCCACCGCCGTGCTACGTTATGAGGGTGGCCTACATTACCCTACCGATTTAATAGCCGGAGCGGCATTTGGTTCACTGGTGGGCTGGGGAATCCCAAAGTTGCACGAAGTAAAAAATCAGACAGCGTTAGGTCGCCGACTCGATATTCAGCCCTGGAGTAACGGATCAGCTAACGGAATCTATGTGCAACTGTCTGTGTTCTCGCGGTAAGTTTCTCCGCTTTTTACGAATCGCCTAGTAACGAAATCACGTAGCGATTCCTGTTTTCAACGATGACCAAAATTACCGATCACATTAAGGCTGCCAACGGCAAACCCATTTTCTCGATTGAAGTTATTCCGCCCATTAAAGGCGATAATCTGAAAAATCTGCTCGACAATATCGAGCCGTTGATGGAGTTCAAGCCACCGTTTATCGACGTAACGTATCACCGGGAAGAATACATCGAACGCCCGCTGCCTGATGGAACCATTCAGAAAATTGTGACGCGTAAACGACCCGGAACGGTCGGCATCTGTGCGGCTATCATGCACCGTTTCGGCGTCGATCCGGTGCCGCATGTCCTTTGTGGCGGATTTACGCGTGAAGAAACCGAAGATTTTCTGATTGATTTACATTATCTGGGCATCGACAATGCGCTCGTGCTACGTGGTGATCCTGCCAAGCCATTTACTACGTTTAAAGCCAAAGAAAATGGTTATTCCTATGCCAGTGAACTGGTAGAACAGGTGGCAAATATGAACCGGGGCGTTTATCTGCATGAAGAAGATACGGCACTGGCACCCAGTAATTTCTGTATTGGTGTAGCGGCTTACCCCGAAAAACATTTCGAAGCTGCCGATCATGATATTGATTTCGATTATTTGAAAAAGAAGGTTGAACTGGGTGCCGATTACATCGTAACACAGATGTTTTTCGACAACCAGAAATACCTGAATTTCGTAGCGAAGTGTCGTCAACACGGAATCACCGTTCCGATTATACCAGGCCTAAAACCATTAAGTACGCGTAAGCAATTACAAATTCTACCCAAGCTGTTCCATTTGGATATGCCTACCGATCTGGTAAAAGCAGTAGAAGCCTGCGAAAATGATCAGCAAGCCCGGCAGGTAGGGGTAGACTGGTGTATTCAGCAAGGCCGGGAATTAATAGCTGCCGGTGCGCCTGTGCTGCATTTCTACACCATGGGCAAAGCCGATAACGTAATGAAAATTGCCCGCGAATTGTTTTAATACAACTTGTCCGGTCGTATTACGTAACACGACCGGACAAGTTGTTGATTAATTGTGGTGAAAAAATTACTTAAATATCTTCCCAATAATATTTCCGATTTCAACGAAATCGCCATGATTGCTCACCGACCGCTGTTCAATAAATTCTTCATCGGTATCAGTATGCGGGAAAACAAGCAGGTAGTTTTTGTCGGTAAATTTTGAATTGAGCATGTCGGGAATAACCCGCATTTGCGGAAGATAAGAGGGCGTATCCCGCTTAGCCATTAACAGAATCAATCCCTCGTCATTGTTCAGCGATTTTGCTGCCCGTTCCATTTCGTGCCAATTTCGAATAGGGGTGAAGTCGGCCTCGATTGCAACTTTCCGGAGGATGTTCTGAAGTACGTCTAACGTAGCGATTTCGGCATAAAAGCTAAGTGTAGCCCCCGAATTGCGGGCAATGTTCCAGATACGTAGCAAGGCATGAAAGAAACCCGGCTCAGTATGCGATTTGGGGGGCAAGATCACAATATGTCTCTTTATGGTAGAGATGGGTTGAACAGCGTGATAAACCAGTACGTTGGCTGTATCATTTTGTAAATAACCATTGTATAAATTATAGACAAACGAAGGCGAAAAACCTTTACTGTTCTCAATTCCAACCAGCAAATCGGTAACTTTCTTTTCCTTGATTACATTGCTGATTCCGTTGATAACATCGTTATCGTAACGGGTTAGCGGATTAATGGCAACATCGGCTGCTGAAGCAATATGAACGGCATTATGCAGGATTTTCTCCGCATTTTTAACCGACGATTCTTTCTTTTCCTCATTAATCACATTCAGCGCAAAAAGGCGGTTGGTATTAGTTTTAGCCTTGATTATGAGCGAAAGATTTACCATTCGTTCTACAGTCTCGGCGTGGTTGACGGCCAGCAAAATGTTCTCTTCTTCCCGACTATTACCGGCAACCGTATCCTCGTGATCGGTTTCGGCAATCTTCTGGGCATTCGCCATCGACACAAACGATGACACGGTACAGGAAACCAGAATCATCAGAATGCTTCCGTTCAGTACGTGTTCGTTCAGAAGCCGCACAGGTTCACCCGCTTCATTCTCCGAAATAATGATGTTATAACCAACCAGAACGGCCGCTAACGTAGCAGCAGCCGATGCTGAACTAAGCCCGAAGATCAATCCGCCTTCTTCCTTCCGAAGTCTGAACGTTTTTTGTGTGGCAATGGCCGCCAGATATTTGGTGCCAATTGCGAGAATGGTCATCAAAGCGGCTACTTTAATGGTTTCAAGGCTTTTAAAGAAGACCGAAAAATCGATCAGCATACCTACACTAATCAGAAAAAAGGGAATGAAAATAGCGTTCCCCACAAACTCAACCCGATTCATGAGCGAGGATGTATGTGGAATCAACCGATTTAAAGCCAATCCGGCCAGAAAGGCACCAATAATGGCTTCGACACCTGCTAACTCCGCCAGCAGCGCTGCCAGATAAATCATGACGAGTACAAAAATGTACTGCGAGATTTTATCGTTTACTTTCTTGAAGAACCATCGGCCGATAATCGGGAAAACAAACAACACAATTAACCCGAAAACTAACACCGATCCCGACAATTTTATCCAGAACGCACTGCCTACATCGCCCTGAGCCATGCCTACCGAAACGGCCAGCACCAAAAGCGCCAGAATATCGGTAATCATGGTTCCGCCAACGGTTATGTTGACCGCGAGGTTTTTGCTTACGCCCAACTTACTGACCAGCGGATAGGCAATCAGGGTATGTGACGAAAACAAACTGGCAAACAGAATTGACGTCAATGGGGTGAAACCCAGCAAATAGTAAGCTCCCAGATAGCCTAATAGCAGCGGAATAGTAAACGTGTAAAGGCCAAAGGTGAGGCTCTTCCATTTATTCCGTTTAAAATCACCCATATCAATTTCCAGCCCGGCCAGAAACATGATATATAACAGCCCCGTTGTTCCTGTAACGACAATACTGCTATCGCGGGCGAGTATGTTGAAGCCATTAGGGCCAATAATTGCCCCGGCAATAATAAGCCCCAGCAAATGCGGAACTTTAATTTTATTGAGCAGAATAGGAGCTGCCAAAATGATAACCAACACTACCAGAAACTTTAAAACAGGGTCTTCAATTGGTAATGATAGGTTGTGAATACTCAGAATGATCATACTGGCTTACTCTTTGGCGTTGCGGCTTAATTCAACTGAAAACCGGGCAGTGCATTTGTTGTCGACCATTACGGTACGTGTCCCTTTTAATTTAGATGCCGAAATTTCATTCAGCAACACATTCATATTTACCTGTTTGGCGGCTGTTGAATCGGTCTTGTAACTGAGATTGATTTGATTATCGGCGTAGTTGGCCCCAAAAACCCGAACGAGTTTATTGTTATTGATCACTTTGGTTACCATCTGCGTTGAATCGCTGCTAAATTCCCATAAATCGGAACGCTGATCGCCAACGGCATAATCAGGGCAGTTCGATTCTATACAAATAACCTTACTATTCCACTGACCGGCAATTGACGAAGGCCAGGCGGCAACAATGGTAGTATCCTGCTTTATCATCAGGCTATCACGCATTTTCGTCAGGCTTTGGTAGTCAGCTTCTTTGAGCGCAAATTGCTTCTCTTTCTCTAATAAAGCCTGTTCTCTTTGTTCAAGTTGTTGCTCTCGTTCTTTGTCATGACAACCGACAAGCAGCAGTCCTGAACCAAGCAATAGGATCGCCACATAATTGGTCATAGTTGTAACATATTAAAGGATATAACTTGAGTAGGTTGGGTTAATATACAATTTTAGACAGATAATTAACCTGTAAAAATGCATAAAAAATTGAAAAAGTATGATTTTTATAGAATTTGGCTACACGATGTCATTAATACGTAACATAATGCACTACGTATTCATCAAGAGCGATAGTTGTGATCGAATTATTGAAACCACGTATACGTAGTAAGGTACACCAGAGCGCCTGCTACGTATCCGGCCAATGCCAGCCAGCTTATTTTGCGCAAGTACCAGCCGAATTCCAGCTTCTCCATACCCATAACAGCAACTCCGGCAGCAGAACCGATTACCAGTAAGCTACCGCCTGTTCCGGCGCAGTAGGCCAGAAATTCCCAGAGTTTGCTATCTACAGGATAGGTTTGAATGTCATACATACCCATGGCGGCCGCAACGATCGGTACGTTATCGACAACGGCCGAGAGCAACCCAATAAGCAAAACAATAAGGTCGAGATTGCCAACGGCCTGATTTAGAGAACCCGCTAATTGTCGTAGAATCCCGCTTACTTCCAGCGAACCTACCGCCAGCAGGATACCCAGAAAGAATAAAACGCTCGACGTATCGATTCGGCTGAGCGCGTATGAGGCTGTAAACTTCTGGCGTTCAGCTTCATCTTTATCGCTGTGAATGATTTCGGAAACAACCCAGATCACCCCTAACACCAGCATCATCCCCATATAAGGCGGAAGGTGTGTGGTTGTTTTGAAAAAGGGAACAAAGAGCATACCGCCTAATCCAACGGCCAGCATTATTCGACGATCACGGCGGGCTGCTGGAGTTACATAGGGCCGACTAATACCATGTTTAGCCGAAACCACTTCGGTCTGCGTTCCGGCTGGATAATAACGTGTAATTAAAAGCAACGGAACCAGCATCGCTACTAAACTCGGCAATAGCAATGTCCGAATGATATTAACGGTCGAAACCTGACCGCCAATCCAGAGCATGGTTGTTGTTACGTCGCCAATGGGTGACCAGGCTCCACCAGCATTCGCGGCAATGATAATCATACCCGCTACCACCTGTCGTTGTTCGGGATTGCGAATCAGTTTCCGGGCCACCGAAACCATCACAATCGACGTAGTAAGGTTGTCGAGTAAGGCCGACAGGAAAAAAGAAAGTAAACTGATAATCCAGAGAAGTGTGCGAATGTTTCTGCTGGCAATGCGGTCGGTTATTACGGTGAAGCCATCATGTACATCAATCAATTCGACGACGGTCATGGCCCCAAGGAGGAAAAATAGAATTTCGGACGTACTGGCCAGGTGTTCACCTAAATGATGTATAACTGACTCATGATCAGAACTAACCAGTATGTAGATAGTCCAGCATAAAACACCTGTTATTAACGCTGTTGCCGTTTTATTGACACGAATAGAGTGTTCGAGTGTAATGAGAACGTATCCAATAACAAAGCATGAGATAAGTAAAATGAGCATCAAGTGAATAATATCTGGTATAGATATAGAATAGCATTATGGTAGTTATTGTTCCCAATTAAACCGTTTTGGTGGTATGACGTATTCCATTTTTGCCTTAAAAACAACGTAGCGTTTCGTACTATGACCGGTTGATTGGCCATGAGTATGAAACGCTACGTTGTACTGAAATCAGGTCTATTAAGCCGCCAGATAATTGCCAATTCCGACAACAACTGTTGAGAGAACTACGGCCAGAATGCCCAGCGTAATGGTACGCATGGTGGCTTTGTTCGCGCCTTTCCACTCGTGCAGATAAAGCCCCCAGAGGCTACTGAATGCAATGATAAAAGCCATGTGAAGCGTCCAGCCCGAGAACTTGTATTCACCCATTTTGCTATCGCCCATGCCGTAAAAAAAGAACTGGAAATACCAGGTAAAACCAGCCAGCGCGCAGAAAACGATATTTGCCAGAACGGGCGTTGAAAAATTCGAATAATCAGTATAGGTGCGGTTGCGAATGTTGAGGAAAATCGTCCAGATCGAATTCGTAGTAAGACCGCCGAGGAGGATAATAACCAACGTAGCATTGTTCATGTAGAGCGGATCGGTACCGTTCTGCACCGCTATTTCGGCAATGGGTTGTCCGGCTGTCTGACCAAACGCAAAGCAGGCACTCATCACCCCCGAAAATATGGCCACCACCAGACCTTTCTTAATATCGAATTCAGCAATAACAGCCTTTTTTTCTTCTTCCGACAAGCTCCGTTCTTTCATCATACCCGCAATACCGCAGATAGCGATACCGACGACGCAGACGCCTACACCCGCTACCACAAACTGCCCGGATGTAGTGCGGATAAGCTCACCAAACTGACCATCCCAGATCGGCGGAACCAACGTACCGAAAACAGCGCATAAACCTAACGTAACGGCCATGCCCAGCGACAGACCGAGGTAGCGCATCGCCAGCCCGAAGGTTAAACCGCCAAAGCCCCACATTACCCCCCAGAAGTACACCCACCATTTGGTTTCGGAAGGGGCTTGTTCCAGCACGCCGAATAAGTTTGGTACGGTTAACGAACCCATGATCAGAGGGGCCGCTATCCAGGAAAACAGACCGCCGATGAACCAGTAACTTTCCCAGGCCCAGCCTTTAACTTTTTTATACGGCAAATAAAAACTGCCAGACGCGAACCCGCCCAGCGCATGAAGAACAACACCCCAGATTACAGCCACGGTTTTTAGTGATTTTTACAAATGTAAGTAGCGTACTATAGCTGAACTTACCTGTTCTCTCCTGTTAATTAGTCCTATTTACGGCCTTCTCGTTTTATGTTTACTACGAAGTGAAATTGACCGCATCAAATTTTTTAATTACAGGAGAGTACATGAAACAGGAGAATTCAAATTAAACGTACTTTGCTTAAAACAAGATTACAGATAGATACTACTTACTAAACTTTTATGAATACGACGCAAGCGTTCAACTACGTTAGCTATCTCTGGGATGAGCAAAAGGCGGCAGAACTCGCCGGCGACGAAGTAGCCCTGTTTATTTATCGGTCCAATCTACTCGGTGCCGACCTGCGCCTGACCAACTACGCGGGTGGTAATACGTCGGTTAAGCTGATGGAAACCAACCCGTTGACTGGTGAGCCCGTTGAAGTAATGTGGGTGAAAGGTTCGGGTGGCGATATTGGTACGCTGACCAAGAAAGGCTGCGCCAATCTCTACGTAGAGCGCCTGCATGCGCTGAAGAGCCGCTATCGTGGTCTGGAGTTTGAAGACGAAATGGTTGGCCTGTTCGATCATTGCCTCTTCGATCCTAAATGTGCTGCACCTTCTATCGATACGCCATTACACGGTCTATTACCTTATAAACATATCGATCACCTGCATCCAGATGCACTTATTGCTATTGCCGCCAGCAAAGATGGCGAAGCGATCATGCACGAAATCTGGGGCGATAAGATGGCCTGGGTTCCCTGGCAGCGTCCTGGTTTCGACCTTGGCTTACAACTGGAAGCGGCTATTCAGAAAAACCCAAATCTGCGTGGTATCATTCTGGGCGGTCACGGCCTGTTTACCTGGGGCGATACGTCGTATGAATCGTATATCAATACGCTGGAAGTGATTGAGCAGGCGTCGGAATACTTGCATCAGAATTTCGGTAAAAAACGGCCTGTTTTCGGTGGTGTTGCCCGCGAAAATACGGATGCAGATACACGTAAGAAACAAGCCGCAGCCCTGATGCCAACGCTACGTGGTATGGCGTCGAGCTACCGCCAGATGATCGGTCATTTTACCGACGATCCACGGGTGCTGGAGTTCGTTAACTCGAACGATCTGCCGCGTCTGGCCCGTCTTGGAACAAGCTGCCCTGACCACTTCCTGCGTACAAAAATTCGTCCGCTCGTACTTGATCCTGAGCAACTGGCTGGAGCCGATAGTGCGGCTTATCTGGAAAAAGCGTTCGAAGATTACCGGGCTGATTATGCCGCGTATTACGAGCGTTGCAAACACGACAACAGCCCCGCCATCCGTGACCCGAATCCCGTCGTATTTCTGTGGCCGGGTGTGGGTATGATTACGTTTGCCAAAGACAAACAGACGGCGCGGGTAGCGGCTGAGTTTTATACCAACGCCATCAACGTAATGAAAGGCGCTGAAGCCGTTTCTGACTACGTTGGTTTGCCCGAACAGGAAGCGTTCGATATTGAATACTGGTTGCTGGAAGAAGCAAAACTTTCGCGGATGCCAAAACCAAAACCACTCTCTGGTAAAATCGCCCTGATTACGGGTAGTGCCGGTGGAATTGGTAAAGCTATTGCCAAGAAATTCCTGTCAGAAGGTGCCGTGGTTGTGATCAACGACAACGATGCTGACCGGCTGGCTGGCGCTAAAGACGAATTTCTGAAGCAGTATGGCAAAGATGCTTACGCTGCCGACCAACTGGACGTAACAAAAGGGGACACGATTTCTGCTACGTTCGATACGGCGGTGCTGGCGTTCGGTGGTGTAGATATTATTGTGAACTGTGCCGGGTTGAGCATTTCAAAACCTATTGAAGAGCATACCGAGAAAGATTGGGATCTGCTGTATGACGTACTGGTGAAAGGTCAGTTCCTCGTCACACAGAAAGGTGTTGAGATTATGCGGAAGCAGAAACTGGGTGGCGACGTAATCAATATCGTCAGCAAAAATGCACTTGTTTCTGGTCCAAATAACGCTGGTTATGGCTCGGCTAAAGCCGCTCAGCTACACCTAAGCCGTCTGAATGCGGCTGAATTGGGCAAAGATCACATCCGGGTGAACGTAGTGAATCCGGACGCAGTTATTTCCGATTCGAAAATCTGGGCAGGTGCCTGGGCCGAAGGCCGTGCCAAAGCGTATGGCATTACGGTTGCCGAACTGCCTGGCTACTACGCCAAGCGGACATTGCTGAACGAAATTATTCTTCCCGAAGATATCGCCAATGCCTGTCTGGCCTGTGTAAACGGTCTGCTGGCTAAATCGACCGGAAACGTACTGAACGTAGACGGTGGCGTTGCTATGGCGTTTGTGCGGTAGAATTTAATGTATAGTGATGATGTACAATGTGTAATGGTAATAATGCAATATAAATAGAAGCATTATTCATTATGCGTTGTACATTATTCATTAATCTAATCCCTTATGCAAATCCAAACTGAACATATAGCCGATTATAACCAGTCTCAACTGGAAGGGCATCAACGGAAACTGTCGTACTGGACAAATGAAGTTGCTAAGGCTGAGCCAATTATTCAGAAATTAATTGATTTTCAGGTTGCTATTCCAAGTTGGGCGTTAGGAACGGGCGGCACTCGTTTTGGTCGTTTTCCGGGCGGTGGCGAACCGCGTTCGCTGGAAGAGAAAATTTCTGATGTGGGTCTGCTTCATGCACTCAACCGGGCCAGTGGCGCAATTTCGCTACACATTCCGTGGGATATTCCGACAGATGCGGAAGCTATCAAACAATTGGCTGCCAGTCACGGACTTCGGTTCGACGCTGTTAATTCCAATACGTTTCAGGATCAACCCAGCCAAGCTTTAAGCTATAAATTTGGTTCGCTGCAACATACCGATGCGGCTGTTCGGCAACAGGCCATCGACCACAATATTGAGGTGATACGTCATGGTATTGCCTTGGGATCGGATGCCTTGACGGTCTGGTTATCAGATGGTTCCTGTTTTCCGGGTCAGCTAAATTTCCGGAAAGCTTTCGACCGTACGCTGGCGAGTCTGGAGGAAATCTATGCTGCCTTGCCCGACGACTGGAAAATCTTTGTCGAATACAAAGCATTTGAGCCGAATTTCTATTCGATGACCGTTGGTGATTGGGGAAGTAGTTTCCTGTATGCCAGCAAACTGGGTCCGAAAGCCTACACACTGGTCGATTTGGGACACCACCTGCCAAATGCCAACATCGAACAGATTGTGGCGATTCTCCTCCATCAGGGTAAACTCGGCGGATTCCATTTCAACGACTCCAAATACGGCGACGACGATTTAACTGTAGGTAGCATTCGTCCTTATCAGCTATTCCTGATTTTCACCGAATTAGTCGACGGTATGGATGCACGTGGCATGAATCACGCCAAAGATCTGGGTTGGATGATCGACGCCAGTCACAACGTAAAAGACCCGCTCGAAGATTTGCTTCAATCGGTCGAAGCGATTCAACTAGCTTATGCTCAGGCTTTACTGGTTGATCGGGATGCGCTTGAAGAAGCACGCGAAGCCAACGATCCGGTTCGGGCGCAGGAAATTCTTCAGGATGCTTTCCGTACAGATGTTCGACCATTGGTTGCCGAAGCACGTCGTCGGGCAGGAGGCTCCTTGAATCCACTTGGTCTTTATCGGCAACAGGGTATTCGCCAGCAACTCATCGGCGAACGCGGTGCCAAAACTTTCGCTACGGGACTGTAAAGAAGTGATAAGTGATGAACGATAAGTGATGAGTTTGCTGACGCATTCTATAACTATTGGCGTCAGCAAACTCATCACTTATCGTTCATCACTTATCGTTTATAATTCATCACACATGAACGTTGTTGCAATTTTCGACATCGGTAAGACCAATAAAAAGCTGTTTCTTTTTGATGAACAGTATCGGATTGTCTGGGAAAAATCAGAGCAGTTTGATGAAATTCCCGATGAAGATGGGGACTTATGCGAAGATGTGAACCTGCTACGTAGCTGGGTCACTACGTCGTTGGCTGATGTGCTACGTATGCCTGAGTTCACCGTAAAGGCTGTTAACTTTTCTACGTATGGAGCTTCGCTGGTTTATATTGACAAAGATGGGGAGCCGCTGGGACAGTTGTATAATTACCTTAAAGCGTATCCCGCTACGTTGTCGAATCAGTTTTTCACTACGTATGGCTCTGAAGTTGATATAACCCGTCAAACGGCGTCGCCCTCGTTGGGAAGTCTGAACTCAGGTCTTCAGCTTTATCGGATTAAATACGAACAACCGGAGCTACTGGCTAAAATGGCTCATGCGTTGCACCTACCACAATACGTAAGCTATCTGATCAGTAAGTGGCCCGTTTCGGATATGACCAGCATCGGTTGTCATACCATGCTCTGGGATTTCGATCAGCAACGTTATCATAAGTGGGTTACGGATGAACAACTCGATAAAAAATTAGCACCGATCGTTCCGTCTGATTCGGTAAAGTCGGTGACTGTAGATGAGTCATCGGTGTTGGTAGGAGTAGGGTTGCACGATAGCTCATCGGCACTGATTCCCTATCTGGCTTCGTTTCTGGAACCGTTTGTGCTCATTTCGACGGGTACGTGGTGCGTAAGTATGAATCCGTTTAACAATCGACCGCTAACGCCCGAAGAGTTGCAATACGACTGCCTGAACTACATGCATTACAAAGGGCAGCCGGTGAAGTCGGCTCGGTTGTTTGCGGGTTATGAGCACGAGCAACAGGTAAAACGACTGGCTGAACATTTTGAGGTACCAATTGACCAATACAAACGAGTCCCTTACATACCTTCCGTGATTGAGCGGTTGCGTCAGCGGGTCAGTCAGGTAACCACCGGAGCAGATGCTAAAGGAAATCAGTTGCTGTCGATGAAGGGTTCATTGTTTGGTCAGCGTAATCTGGCTGATTTTGAGGATTATACCGAAGCCTATCACCAGCTCATGCTCGACATTGTTGCTCAACAATTGATTTCGACGAATCTAGTATTGGCAGGCTCGCCAGTAAAACGAATCTTCGTTGATGGCGGCTTTGGTAAAAACCCGATTTACATGAATCTGCTGGCACTGGCTTTCCCCGATATTGAAGTGTATGCCGCATCGGTAGCGCAGGCTTCGGCATTAGGAGCCGCTTTAGCGATCCACAAAGACTGGAATCCAAATCCATTACCGGGTGATTGTGTAGACCTTAAAAAATACACTTCGTCTGTAACTACACATTGATACGCTTCAGATTACTGATTGGCTCGAACTTGTTTGCTTGAGCCTTTACAGCCAGATGAAATGCATCTCATCTGTCCTCAAATTCTGGGATTAATTTGTGCTGTTACGTTTGTTGCACAAGCCCAATTTTAAGGATTATGGCTCCTTACAACATGAAACAGTAATACGTTGGCCAGACGTAGCAACAAAAGTATACCTGACTGAACCCTTATAAATATGGAAGAAATCGCATTTACAATGAAGCTGAAACCGGGGGTCGAGGCTGAATACCAGCGTCGCCACGACGAGATCTGGCCCGAACTAGCTGCTACGTTGAAAGACGCGGGCATACGCGATTACTCGATTTATCTTGACCGCCCCACCGGAACACTTTTTGCTGTTCAGAAACGAATTCCCGAACACACCGCCGATACGTTGCCCGAATTGCCAATTATGCAGAAATGGTGGGCACACATGGCCGATTTAATGGAAACATACCCCGATAATTCACCTGTAGCGATACGTCTGGAGCGGGTGTTTCATATGGATTAGCCTATTATTGTAAGTCAATACGTAGTGGCACAGAGCGAACGTATCGATACATATTACTATTAACCAGCTCTCATCGGTTTATTTACTACACATGAAAAAATACTGGCTACGCACTATTGCAATTTCTTTAGTGTCCGTTTCTATGGCTTTTGCCCAGCCCGAAAATC
The DNA here is from genome assembly GCF_054776875.1 of Spirosoma daeguense. Lineage (NCBI taxonomy): Bacteria > Pseudomonadati > Bacteroidota > Cytophagia > Cytophagales > Cytophagaceae > Spirosoma > Spirosoma daeguense. The sequence continues at coordinate 27,200 of NZ_BAAHBF010000006.1, read as the reverse complement.
CGGCCATTCGTCAACGCGAATTGATTTATGAAAAAGCCCCAACTCCAGAATGTCACGCATCGACACTGGCCGAAACGCCAGAGGGAATTGTTGCGGCCTGGTTTGGCGGTACGCATGAACGCCATCCCGATGTTGGTATCTGGGTTAGTAACCACACAAAATCCGGTTGGAGCACCCCGGTTGAAGTAGCTAATGGTGTACAGCCCGATGGGAAACGACTACCAACCTGGAATCCGGTTCTGTTTCAGGTGCCCAATGGTGAGTTGTTACTGTTTTATAAAGTTGGCCCAAGCCCGTCGACCTGGTGGGGATTGCTGAAACGGTCGAAAGATAACGGCAAAACCTGGTCGGCGGCTGAAAAACTTCCCGATGACATTGTTGGGCCGATCAAAAACAAGCCCGTTTTATTGCCATCGGGCGTTCTACTTTGTCCGACCAGTTCGGAAGATCACAACTGGCGGGTTCACTTCGAAATGACCAGCGATCTGGGAAAAACCTGGACTCGGACGCCTGCTATTAACGACGGTGTTACGGATGGTGCCATTCAGCCCAGTGTCTTGTTTCATCCGAACGGCGAGTTGCAGGCCCTCTGCCGCAGTCAGAAAGCAGGCTTTATTCTGGAGACCTGGTCGAAAGATGGCGGTAAAACCTGGTCGAAACTGGAAAAAACATCGTTACCTAATCCGAACTCAGGTACCGATGCCGTTACGTTAAAAGACGGTCGTCAGGTGTTAGTTTATAATCCTACATCACCCGTTAAAGGTAAATTCGGTGGCCCCCGTACCCCGCTCGATATTGCTATTTCGAACGATGGCAAAACCTGGAAAACACTGGCGGTGCTTGAGAATGCGCCTGGTGAATATTCCTATCCAGCTGTTATCCAAACTGAGGATGGCCTGATTCACGTAACCTATACATGGAAGCGTCAGCGCGTTCGGCACGTAGTACTCGATGCTGGTAAAATGCCCTGATTTTTGTATTGAGATTTGCCGAAGGTAAATCGCAAGACGATTCGAAACTAATCGGGTTTATACTAAAATAGCTTGGTTGACAGAATTTATTTTCTTGTCAACCAAGCTATTTTAGTATTATCTGAGCAGACATTTACGCTCTGGCAAACGTAACAAATGGATAAAACAATTTAGGAATTCATTTCTTCGCTTCTTCTACAATTTTATCGACAGGAATAGCCGCTACGGTACGTTCGCGCTCGGTTTGTTCTACGTAAACTGCATAGTCGGCGGGTTCAATTCGAATACCAAAATGATTGGCGTATGATTGTGTGAATTCGGCACCGAAATAAAGAATAGCGGCTGTGTAATAAATCCAGACCAGAATCACAATCAGCGAACCCGCAGCACCGTATGTCGAACTGGTGCCGGTTGTTTCGATGTAGATACCAATCAAATAACGCCCGAGCATAAAAAGAAGAGCGGTAAAAAAGGCGCCCCAACGAACGTCTTTCCAGGAAATTTTGGCGTCGGGCAGTACTTTGAAAATGGTGCCGAACAGCACAGCCACAACGCCTGTACTAATCAGGAAATTAAATCCACTAATAATATAAACGCCTAAACCAGGTACGAAACGGGCCAGACGGTCGCTTAAAGCCAGAATTAATCCGTTAACAATCAGCGATACAAGCAAAAGAAATCCCAGACTTACCACCAGCGACGAAGAAAGTAGCCGGTCTTTAATCAGTTTAACCCATCCCCGTTTTGGTTTCGCTTTTACGCGCCAGATCAGGTTGACAGAATCCTGAATTTCAATGAAAATACTCGTTGCGCCCAGCACTAACGTAACGATACCGACAGCCAGTGCTACGTTGCTTTTGCCCGACAATTCCACACTTTTAATCATATCCTGAATCTGGGCCGCAGCCTGATTGCCAACAAGCCCATTGATTTGGGAAAATATTTGTCCACGAATGGCTTCTTCGCCTAAAAAAATACTGGCCAGTGACATGATTAAGACCAGCAGTGGAGCCAGCGAAAACACCGTGTAATAAGCCAGTGCTGCACTAAGCTTCAAACATCGATCGTCCAGAAATCCGTTGAATGCATCGCCAACAACCGTCCAGGCATCGGAAAAGAAGTTGTTCTTAGTTTGGGTTGCCATGAAAGTTTTTCGTTTTCGAATCGGCTTAAAATTGTTCTTAGTAGCCGTTCTGCGTTGAGTAATACGATTAATTAACCAAATGAGTGGCTAGTTGTTCCCTTCCTGCTATGAGAATAAGCATTCCGGGTCCATTGTCTGTTTTTAGTAAATTTTTATGAACATCCCAAAGGTTTGGTAGTTCGAAAGCTATATAGATTCAATAGACTTTGCTGAACCTCATGAACCTTACTGTCGAACCATCTCCCTCGCGAACACAACCAACTGCACTGCCCGAAATGCATTCGGTAAGGTTGACTGTCAACGGAAACCAGATAGAATTGCAGCTTGCTCCCTGGACGTCGTTACTTGATGCACTACGTGAATACATGCATTTGACCGGTACAAAAAAAGGCTGCGACCACGGTCAATGTGGAGCTTGTACCGTACTGGTCAATGATAAACGGATCAACTCTTGTCTGACGCTCGCGATCATGCAAGAGGATAAAGCCATTACCACTATCGAAGGCATTGCTCAGCCAACAGAAGCAGATTCGAATGCACTTCATCCTGTGCAACAGGCATTTATTGATCACGATGCTTTTCAGTGCGGCTATTGTACTCCCGGACAGATTTGTTCAGCCATTGGAATGATGAACGAAGGACAGGCTAAAACAACCGATGATATACGCGAATTGATGAGCGGAAACATCTGTCGCTGTGGCGCTTACCCAAATATTGTTACGGCCATTCACTCGGTCATGAACCCCCAAACGGATACGATATGAACGCTTTTTCCTATACCCGAGCTGATGGCGTAGCTACTGCCGTTCGCGAACGAGCTTCCGAAGTAACTGCAAAATTCATCGCTGGCGGTACGAACCTGATTGACCTGATGAAGGAAAACGTGGAGCGTCCCACGCGGCTAATTGATATTACGCGATTGCCATTGGCTACCATAACCGAAACCGAAGGAGGAGGTCTTCGACTGGGTGCTTTGGTAACGAATGCTGATACGGCATACCACCCAAACATAGCTGATCGCTATCCGTTGTTATCGAAGGCGATTCTGGCAGGTGCGTCGGCTCAACTACGTAACATGGCTACCGACGGCGGAAATCTGATGCAACGGACCCGCTGCTATTATTTCTACGATACAGCAACGCCCTGCAACAAGCGGGAACCGGGTTCGGGTTGTTCGGCTATTCATGGCTATAATCGTATTCACGCTATTTTAGGCACCCAAGCTTCAGACCTGAATGTTCATTGCATCGCTACACATCCGTCGGATATGTGCGTAGCGTTGGCAGCTCTCGAAGCTATTATACATGTAACGGGGCCGTATGGTGAACGTAGTATTCCGTTTGCCGAATTCCACCGGCTTCCCGGAGATGAACCCCATATCGATAATACGCTTCAACCCGACGAACTTATTACGTCTATTGATTTACCACCCAACGGATTTTCTGATCATTACGCCTACATAAAACTCCGCGACCGCAACTCCTATGCGTTTGCGCTGGTATCGGTGGCGGCTGCGCTGGAAATTGAGAATGGACGTATTTCAGAAGCCCGGATTGCACTGGGTGGCGTAGCACACAAGCCCTGGCGACGACCCGAAACAGAAATGCTACTGGCCAATAAAGAACCATCAAGAGCTAATTTTCAGCAAGTTGCCGAAGCTATGCTGGAAGGTGCTCAGGGCTTTGGCCACAATACATTTAAAATAGAATTAGCAAAACGGGCAATTGTTCGTGCGTTGATGCAAGCCGCTAAACTCAACAACGTAGCATGACACAATACATAGGAAAACCGCTGAATCGAATCGATGGATACGATAAAGTGACTGGCAAAGCAAAATATGCTGCTGAATTTGAGGCCTCGGATTTGTTGTATGGCTACGTAGTAAACAGTGCCATCGCCAAAGGGAAAATCAAACGAATCAATACAGATGTCGCCCTGAATCTTCCCGGCGTTATAAAGGTTTTTACACATGAAAATCGGCCCAAGCTTGCCTGGTTCGATATGAATTATAAAGATCAGGATGCTCCGCCTGGCTCGCCTTTTCGTCCGTTGCGCGATGCTACGATTCGTTATAACGCACAGCCGATTGCTTTGGTTGTAGCCGAAACATTTGAACTGGCACGGTATGCGGCTTCACTTATTCAGGTTGATTATGAGGAACATAAGCACGAAACAGACGTGCAGTCAAATCGCCAAAAAGCCCGTAAACCTTCGGTAGGGGTAGCGTCGTTACTGAAGCCACCTCCGCCAAAACCGCGTGGTAACTTTGAACAGGCATTTGCCGAGGCTGCGTTTCAGACAAACGCCGAGTACGTTCACGGTATGGAGCACCACAATCCGATGGAGATGTTTGCCTCTACTGTGGTGTATGAAAAGGGGCGTAACAAATCGGGCGGGAAATACACAATTTACGATAAGACACAGGGCGTAACGAATAGCATCCTGTACGTGTCGCAGGTGTTCGATATACCGTTTAAAAATCTCCGCGTTGTTTCACCCTACGTAGGTGGGGCTTTTGGTTCCGGTTTACGGCCTCAATATCAATTGTTTATGGCCGTAATGGCTGCGCGTGAACTAAAACGATCTGTTCGAGTCACACTTACTCGTCAGCAAATGTTTACGTTCGGTCACCGGCCAGCTACGGTACAACGGGTTGCATTAGGAGCCTCGGCCGATGGAATGATGACTGCTCTCTATCATGATGCCGTTTCTGAAACATCACAGTTTGAAGATTATACCGAAGTGATTGTGAATTGGGGCGGGATGTTGTACCCAGCTCCAAACGTAAAACTTGATTACAAACTGGTTCCACTTGACGTAACGACACCGCTCGACATGCGGGCACCGGGGGGCGTAACCGGGATTTCGGCTTTGGAGTGCGCTATCGATGAACTAGCTTTCAAAGCTGGAGTTGATCCGGTTGAGTTTCGGCTAAAAAACTATACAGATCGAGATTTAAACAGTGATTTGCCTTATTCCAGCAAAGAGTTACGGGAATGTTTTCGGCAGGGCGCTGAGCGGTTTGGCTGGTTGAAACGTAACCCCGAACCGCGCTCAATGCGTAAAGAAAACGTATTGATTGGCTGGGGCATGGCTACTGGCATTTGGGAGGCCAATCAGATGCCGGCCCGAGCCGAAGCCGTTTTAATGGTAAATGGTAAACTTCGGGTAAGTAGCGCAACCGCCGATATTGGAACCGGTACGTATACCATCATGACCCAGATTGCCGCCGATACGTTGGGAATGCCGATGGAAGACGTATTGTTCAAACTGGGCGATAGTGATATGCCTGTTGCACCCATCGAAGGGGGATCGTGGACAGCCGCTACGGTTGGTACGGCGGTGAAAACTGTTTGCGAAGATCTAGCTAAAAAGCTTTTCAAACTGGCTCGAAAAATGGTTAAGTCGCCGTTTGCCAGAGTATCTTTTGCCGACGTAGTGTTTGCTGATAAATCGATTCAGTTAAAAAGTGATCCGTCTGTTTTTGTTTCCTTACAGGCGGTAGTCGACTCGAATGGTGGTGCGGCCGTGCGCGAAACGTCGACCGGATTGCCCAAATTTTTGAAACAACGAAAATACGCAAGGGCGGCTCATTCCGCCGTTTTTGTTGAGGTGGAAGTTGATGAAGATTTTGGCACAGTTCGGGTTACACGGGCAGTAAGTGCAATTGCCGGTGGAGGGGTGTTAAACCCAAAAACCGCACGAAGCCAGATAATTGGCGGTATGGTTTGGGGAATTAGCAAGGCGTTGGAAGAAGAAAGCATTATGGACCACCAGCTCGGCCGAATTATAAACCACAATCTGGCTGAGTACCACGTAGCGGTCAACGCCGATATTCAGGACCTCGACGTGATTTTTGTAGAAGAACACGACAACGTAGTGAATCCGCTGGGAATCAAAGGTCTGGGCGAAATTGGCATTGTTGGTATGCCTGCAGCCATTGCCAATGCGGTGTTTCATGCCACCGGAAAACGCGTTCGTGATTTACCCATTACGCTGGATAAAGTAATGTAAAGCAGAAGGTCTAAATCTATAAACGAAACATCCCGAAAGCGTAATACTTTCGGGATGTTTCGTTTATAGATTTACATACTGACCATCAGGCAACAAGTTTCCCGGTTAGCGCTGGCCGTTGCTCCTTGGCTCCGCTTACTTTTACCAGACTTTTCTGGAATTCTACCTGAACACTATCGTCTGAGAAACGGCACGTAACCGTGTCATAGTGAGCCGTTTCAATGAATCGCCAGGTCATAACAAACGTATTTGGATCTTGCCATGTACCACTGCCTGCTACGGTGGTATTGCTTTCGCCGGGTATCGACGTATTGGTCAGGCGAAGTGGAAGGGTAGGGAACGTAGTGCTGCCTTCGATCCAACGGTTTATACCACAGTTCACCTGATGAGAACCTCGATCATCCTGTAGTTTGAAGATACAACCGTCTTTCCCGAACGTTAACGTAACAGATTTGGCTTTCAGGCTATTATCAGCGAGCGAATAGGTTTTACCACTCACTTTTGCTTGCATTGTGGCTGTTGATTCCTGCTTGGGCAACGCAAGCGCTAACGTAGCCAGTTTTTTGGTAAGGGCTGCCTGATTCGTTTTATCACCCGTGCCACGTAGTGCTGGTAGAATATTCTGCCATACTTCATCCAGAACAGCGCCCATATCGGCTGTTTCGGAAGTCATGGCAATAACGGCGTCTTCCTTCGGCAATACGATGCAATACTGCCCGAAAGCACCATCACCCCGATACGCATCGTTTCGGCAACGCCAGAACTGGTAGCCATAGCCCTGTTGCCAGTCGTTTTCTTCTTTCGGGCGTTTGCCACCGCCAGCCGATTGTACTTCAAAACGGGTTGCTTCATCGATCCAGGCTTCTGAAATGAGTCGTTTTCCGTTCCATACACCTTTTTGCAGATAGAGCTGGCCAAATTTGGCAATATCCTCCGTCCGAAGCCGTAATCCCCAACCACCCGTATTGATACCCTGTGGCGATACTTCCCAATCTTCGCCCTCAATACCCAACGGACCAAATAGTTTGGGTTTCAAATAGGAAAGAATGGGTTGTCCCGTCAGTTTCTGTACAATGGCCGACAGCATATACGTAGCACCACTGTTGTAAACAAAATGGGTTCCGGGTTGGTGGTCAACGGGTTGTGCCAGAAATGCTTTAACCCAGTTAGCATCGGCACCACCTTCACGTAGTGCTGGTGTCGTGTCTTTGTCGTGACCAGTCGACATGGTCAGTAAATCTTTCACCCGCATGGCGGCCAGATTTGTGCTAACGGTAGCGGGTACGTCGTTTGGGAAAAACGAAACGACTTTATCCTCAACCCTCAGTTTTTTCTCGGCAACGGCCATGCCAACCGCTGTCGACGTAAAGCTTTTGCTAAGCGAATACAGCGTATGTTTAAACTGAGGAGCATATGGTGCCCACCAGCCTTCGGCCACCACCTGCCCATGCCGCAAAACCATCAGGCTATGTACGTTGAGATTACGTTTTTCGATGGCATTCACAAAGTCGAGTATTCCACTCGGCGAAACGCCCTGCGCTTCGGGAAGGCTTCGCGGTAATTTTCCCGTGCGATACGGGAGCGTAATGGTATTGGCTGGTAACGACGTAGCAACGAACAGGCTGGCCGCACCAAAGCCCAGTTGCTGGAGGAAAGTTCTACGATTCAGTTGCATCGGGTTGGGAATGGAATACGGGGTTTTTCAGTAAAGCTGTAAAGCGTACTGCCCTACTATTTACAACATTGATAGTTATAGCTCTGCTTTAAGCTGGTCGGCTTAGTTTCGATTAAGTTTTACATTTCGTTTACAAGCTTTTACAGGAACAGTGTTTGGTTGAGCGGCCAGAACAATAGGTTTACGCAACTTTTTTTCATTCCCCTCACCGACGGTTTTTCGTTAATTCTTTTGAGTGTATGATCTGTTCTAGAAATAATCAGCACAAAACAACTCCTTACTTTCGACTAACGGTATCAATTCGAATGGTGCTGATTTTACTCATATATTTAACGGGTTGTAAAGCCGTCACTATGAAGAAAACTGGTTCTGGCTTGCAATATTCAATCCTAAAAAAAGGAAGTGGCCCCAAAGCTAGGCTGGGACAGGAAATTTTACTGTTTGAAACAACAAGCTATCGAAACGGGACAGTATTATATTCTAATGAAAATTCCACTACGCCCGTAAAGGTTTTGATTGGTGGTAATCAGGCCACTCAAGCGGTTGACGAAGCATTAAACGGCATGCGAGTAGGGGAGGTTAAGAGAATAATTTCGCCCCCAAATCTGGTAAAAAGAAAGTCTTATCCTCCTAATGTTCATCCTGATTCAACACTTGTAATAAAATTGATCCTCCATAAAATCCTGTAATTGATACGCATTGAAAATGACAAAGCGATGATTGCCAATCTGTTCATAATCATCGCTTTGCTACGTAGTAAATCCGTTTAAGACAGCATTTTTGTCAGATTCTGGTAGCTGGTCTGTACACTGTCGATAGAAGGAACCATGTCCTGTTCTACGAAGAAATATTTCAGGCCAGCAATGTCGGCGGCCGAGAAAGCCTTTTTGAAATCAACAACACCATTGCCCACTTCGGTAAGCGTTTTCAGGTCCTGCTTAATGTCTTTGGTATGCCAGAGCGGGAAACGGCCGGGGTGTTCTTTAAACAACGCAACCGGGTCTTTACCTGCTTTAGTAGCCCAGGCCAGATCCAGTTCCATCTTCACCAGATCTTTATCGGTTTGCGACAAAATAAGCTCGTAAGGCGTTTTGCCGCCGTCGACAGGATCGAATTCGGTAGCATGGTTATGATACGCAAAATCAATTTTAGCCTTCTTGCAGGCTTCGCCCGTCTTCTGAAATACCTCAATCGATTTGTTGATTTCATCGAGTGTAGCGACGGGCGTACTGGCGCAAACCAGATACGTAAGTCCTCCTTCGCCCGCGTCATCGACCAACTGCTGGTAATTATCGCGAAGGCTCATCATGGGGGGCATTTTGCTGAAATCCATGCTGGGACGCTGCGCACTGGCCGGTGCAGGACTGCCCGGTTGAGCGGCTGGCGTTGTGGGACGAGGGCGAAATGGTGCTCCCATGGCGTGATGCGCCCGCCAATGCATGCCCAATCCTTCAACCAGTTGTTTAAATTCTTTGGGTTTGTAACCGTAGTAGCCACCCCGAAGGCTGAAAGCCGATTCTATTTCCTTATACCCAATAGCCGCTACTTTTTCCAGCGTACCTTTTGGGTCTTCGTTCATCTGTTTGAAAAGTGTAAATAACTGAAGACCAACCGGACGGGCCGCAGTAGGAGCGAACAGGTCAGTAGCTCCGGCATAAGAAGCTGCTAAACCGCCTATCGTGAAAAGCCCCGATTTTCTGATAAATTCTCGTCTGGATACCATGTGTGTTTTAGGTTTACTAGTTGGATGAATGGTTATTTTTTTACGTCGTTGAACGTAATGGTCGATAGCGATAACAACGGTTCGATGTTACGGGCTTTATCGTTTTTAAAGACAAAGTAGATGTCATGAACACCATTGGTCGCCTTAAGGTCAGTACGAATCGGACCGGGGCCACGAAACGTAAAGGCAGCCGTTGTTTGACTGGCTGGTGCCGACGTAGCAGCGGCTGTACTCGACGTAGCATTTGGAGCACTTGTTACGCCCCCTGCATTTTGAATGGCTGTAGCTGTAGCAGGAGCGCCCCCCATCCGGCGTTCGGTGACTGCTACGTTGGTTTCGCCAATTAACTCGCCCGTTGGTGAATCCAGCCGGATTTCAATGGTGCCGCCTACGCTGCCATCCCGTTTTTGTGCCGATGCTGCCACTTCAAGCTGTTTGATTCCGGTCAGGTCAATTTGCTTAAAAGCGATGTAGCCGTTGGCACGTGGTATTACGTTGATACCCCGGCCCATACCCTGTCCTTTCAATTCTGCTTCTTTCACAATTGGGGCATCAGATGCATTCAACTGTGGACTACGGAGAATGATACGTTGTTCAGACGTTTGGGTTGGAATATTTTTTACGTCACTGGCCGAATTGCCCCGGTCGGTATAAGCAGCCCGAATAATGACGGAACCACGACCATTATCGCCTTCTGGGATTTTTGGCGTGTACGTACCATCAGTAGGTAATGTGCTGTATGTTTTATCTGTAACGTGCAGAATGTAATTAATAATTGTGTTAGCATCAGCTACCGGCATAGCTGGGTGGGCAGGCATTGCTACGTCGCCCCAAACACCTACTCCGCCATTTCTAACTTTCTTAACAAGTTTGTCCATAATACCTGCATCGCCTTTGTATTTTCCGGCAATATCGACAAACGATGGCCCCACTGATTTGGTCGAAACCTGATGGCAGACTTTGCAATCACTTTGCGTAATGAGAGCCTGAGCCACAGCATATTGTGTAGATGCATCGACGCTACGTTGCCCCTGTGTAACTTCCGCATAATCGAACCCTTCAGATGTATAGTCTATACTCATAGCCACCCGAGCGGGGACAATTTTGCCGGTTGCCAGCGTTCCATCTTCTTTATCTGCTACCTGAACAGCGTATTGAATGGGCTGATTGGGGAAGAAAAACGTCTTATTGCTCGCCAGATTGATGTCGACTTTAGGAGGCTCATTTCCAGCCACGATACGTATTGATTTGCTATTGCTGGCCCCCTTTGGATCGGTAACAGTGAGCGTAGCGGTATAAACGCCGGGTTTGGCAAACGATACGTTCGGATTTGCCGTATTAAACACACGCGGGGCAACTCCTGCCGAAGAAATTTTCCACTGGTATTTGAGCGCATCTCCATCGAAATCTTTCGTGCCATCAGCGGATAATGTAGCCTGAAAAGGCACCGTACCGCCGGTTGTACTGGCAGATGCCTGAACAACCGGTTTGCGGTTCCCACCATTGTATTCGATACGTACCAACCGCGAATTATCGCTTTTTCTGAACCAGTTGCTACCATATTCCAGAATGTACATATCGCCATCGGGACCAAATTTCATATCGATTGGTTCAACAGGATGGTAGCTTGGCAGTACCCGCTCCATCGATACGTAGTCGCCCTGTTCGTTCATAGTGATGGCCATGATCCAGCCCCGTGAAAAATCAGTTGCAATCCATTTGTTTTCGTAATACGCTGGCCAGGGGCGTTTAGGGTCTTTAAAATCAGACCGATGATAAACTGGGCCACCCGTAGCGCTACGTGCCCCTGAACCCACAAGCGGAAACGCTTCTGAAACTCCGTATGGATAATAAATAAACGAATTTGCAACAGGAGGAAGCTCGGTTAAACCCGTGTTATTGGGGGAGGAGTTGATGGTTTTTTTCGGGTCTTTCTTCTCCAGCGGTTTGTTGGTAGCATAGTCGAAAACGGGGAACGCCTGATCGTTTCCGACAAACCAAGGCCAGCCAAAATTGCCGGGTTTACGCGCCTGATTTAGTTCGTCATAACCGCGTGGGCCAATTTCCGAGTCTTCGTTGGCATCGGGGCCAACTTCGCCCCAATAGATATACCCCGTTTTACTGTCTATCGAAATACGCCACGGATTCCGGTGCCCCATACTATAAATTTCGGGGCGGGTTTTTGCCGTACCCTTCGGGAAAAGATTTCCTTCAGGAATAGTATACGTACCGTCGGATTCAGGATGGATACGTAGTATTTTTCCCCGAAGATCGTTCGTGTTACCGGCATGTCCCTGATCATCCCAACTGCTACGTCCGGGGCGCTCGTCGGTCTGAGCAGCCTGCTGATTACCCGTATTATTTCCAACGGTCAGATACAGATTACCCGCGCGATCCCAAACCATACCACCGCCCGTATGGCAGCAAACTTCCCGTTGAGTACCTACTTCGAGCATTACTTTTTCGGAGTTCGGAACCAGCTTGTCGTTCTGTAGAAGCCAGCGAGTCAACAGATGTTTCTTTTCGGTTGGATGAGCGTAATACAGATATACCCAGTGATTTTTATCAAAATTTGGGTCTAGCGAAAGTCCCATTAAACCTTCTTCTGCCTCGCGAGATACGCCTTCTGCACTGACGTATTTGGTGTTGACTGGAATTGTGCCAATCAAGTCGACCGTTTTTGTGACGGGGTCGTATTTCTTAAAAGCTCCTTTACGTTCAACGATATAGGCAGTTCCATCTTTTAGTACTTCAAACGCCATAGGTTCGTCCAAATCTTCGGCAACAACTACCGGCGTGAAGCGACTTTCATCGGGTTTTTGAGGCCCTTCCTGACTTATAAATGCCATTAGCCCGACTGCCACACCAGTTCGGACGATGTAACGTAACGGACGTAAAAAATGCCCGTATTGGAACGGTTGCGTTCTCATAAAAACAAATTACTGAAGAGGTTAAGGAGGGACAATAGGCTATTTTCTGAAACTTGCTACGTAGTTAGTCAGGCAGCTATTCCTATTGTATCATTTTTGTACAATAGTAAACTTATTTCTAAATAGTACAAAATTTTGAAAGATTAAATCTACGTGAATAAAGGCTAGACTTAACTACGTTTTTGAACAATAGTCCGATGTCGCATGGCCAAACAGATTCAGTAAGTTCAATAAATGCTTGATGCCACAATTTTGACTAATGTTCTCGACAATAAAGATTTTATTCGATGATCTACTACGTACTGATATGATACGTATTAAACAGAATTGGATTTTCAGGGAGTTGAGTGAGTTTATTCGTCAGGAATGGCGTGATACTACGTCAGAACTTGAAAAAAGGATTGAGACCCAGCCGAATGGGCTTTAAAAGCGAAGAAAGCAGCAGTAGAGAAATAACTAGAAATCAATTGGCTGAATAGTGGCGTAAATAGGCAATCAACCGTTCAAAATGTACTTGCTCATATGGATTTTGGGTTTGATGAAACAGTATATGTCGGTAACTATCGACAAGGCCATCGAAATGAGCATTATGATTTAATCGGGCTGTTATCAATCCTTTATAACAGCGATGAGTTTGGTTATAAACGTACTGGCAAGGGAATGAAGGCTGTTCATTAAATAGCCGATCGAGTGTTGATAGTGAACACGACGTTGTTAAAAAATCAAAGCCTGCTTTTGTAAAAAAATCTTCAATTTGTTCGCAAATGGTCCGCAATTCATCACCTGAATGTACTACGTAGCGTACAAACTGAAATCCGGTGAATTTGCCGACTGATACAAGTAATGTATTGGCTTCGGGACGTAATTCCAGCATGTTATTTAGAAACTGCTGGGCAATTTGTTCGACCTGTTCATTACGGCAACCAACATGAACATCCAGCATTGTTTCGTTGCCGTGAAAAACGGGCGAAAGCATAACATTTTCGAAGCCGATTGCAGTCTTACGGCGGAATTGTTTTTTTTCGGGGAGCCATGTAAACTGATGCCTAGCAAAAAAAGGTGCCAGACATTGATAAAGGTTAGTTTCAAAAGGGGTAAAGGTCATAGGATTTTAACGTGATTTAGTAGAACGGGTCGTTGCTCGCATAACTAATTCTGTTTGAATAAGTTTAGCTTGTCGGTACTGTATTTTGTATTGTATACATCGTTATGAGCGAACTAAACAGCTTTAACGGTGGTTAGCAGAATACACACGCCCACGACAGCAGTGTCGGCGGGCTTGTCAACCTGGGGACGACCGGAATTGACAGCTTGTTGAGGTCGCGTGTAAGCATGTCGGGAGTTGGCGAAATTTCCTGTCCAAACAAAACGTCAAAACAATAACTGGCGAGTATAACTACGCCATGGCTGCCTAATCCGGAGGATTAAGCAATAGCCATTGTCTCCCCGGCCTACGTGCTGCTGGCTGGATCAGGAGGCACCGACTCGCAGCGCTGGCTCGGTTTATGGTGTTAACGGCCGAGTAAGACACAAGCACCTACGGATGAGGTTTGGTTTGGTACACACCGGGCCGATTCCCGACAATCTTAAGGGTACCTAAGCATGTAGAAAGCACGTCGGTTTCCTGGACTGGACGAGGGTTCAAATCCCTCCGTCTCCACCCGAAAAAGCCCTGTAAATCAAGTATTTACAGGGCTTTTGTTTGTCCTAGCCTCAAAAATGGCAAAAAAATGGCAAAGAAATACGTATAAAACATTGAAAATGCCCACTAAAGAAGACAGTCAGTATCCTTTCAAACAACTTTTTTTATCGAAGCCAGACGACAACGATTTAGCGAAGCAGTGGGTAGTGGAGTATGGAGCCTGGTGATGGTCTCCTAAATACTGGACCGCTCAACGATAGAGGATCGGATGTTCATTTGTTACTCTTTCAGCGCCCATTCCGGCGTCAGTCCGCTGAGTAAACTGTGTGGCCGAAATGAATTATACTCCTGACGCCAATGCTCGGTTTTTTCTCAGGTATCTTCCAACGATAAGAACCAGTGAGCGTTCAGGCACTCGTCCCGAAAACTACCATTAAATGATCGCTCCGATTTCTATGTTCTATGCAAGAACTGAGAGATAAGTTTTATACTATTTCTTTCCCCTTGCCACCACCGCATAAATTCGGTGGATGAGCTTCACAAAATAACTGTAAACCTAGTTAATAGGTGATTTTTATGGCAAAATACCCTACTCAGTTAAGTAAGTTAATCTAAATAAACTGATGTCAGAAGTAGTAGCGATGGGAGGCAGTTTTGTAAGTAATTAATCTAAGTTGTATGTCACAAGTCTGTTTCGAGAGCATAAGCCAGCAAAAACAAACTTGTGACATACAACTTAGATGAATTAATAAAGCAGCAGGGCAATATTCTTTATAGTGCCCTGCTGCTTTATTAATTCTAGCCTACTAGGGCTTAACGATTTTAATCACCTGACGCTGACCAGGAATTTGTACTTCCAGCAGATAAATACCACTTACAGAGCCAACCCGTACGTTAACCCGTTCCTCAGTACCTGCCTGCTCAATTGTCTGTTCATGCAACGGCCGATTCTGTACATTGACAAGGCGAAGCGTCAACGTGTTTCGCTGTGCACCTTTGACCAACACCTCTACCTGTTCATTAATCACCGGATTGCCCAGCACAACAACTTGTAGCGGAAGCTCAGATACCCCCTGTCGGCCCATTGCGGAGCATGCATTCAACCAGTTGTAGTTAAACGTAGCTTCGCTGCTAGTACCCTGTTGGGTTGCCTTTAGCAAAATTACCGGATTATCCGTATACAGGTCTAACTGATAGGGCCCTGATGATGTAGTTGGCAAGAGTTCATTGACCACCGAGAAGCTGATTGGCTGACCATTTAGACCACTATATACAGGTGTAAAACGAATGGATTTACGATTTGGGCTTAACGAAGTACAGCTTACCAACGTAGCTCCTGTGATGGCGAAACTACCTCCCGGGCTGGTCGTAGAACCCGGAGGGTTGACTACCAGAGAAAAACTAGTTCTGGCAGATAAACCTCCGGGATCGGTTGCCGTCACTGTAACCGAATAGGGTGAACCTATTGATGTTGACGGAGTTCCTGAGATCGTGGCGGGTGGAGTAAACCCGAGTCCGGCAGGTAGACCACTGACCGATAGCACGAGGCTGGAAGGTGTTTCTGTATCAGCGAACGTATTGCCTGGAATCGTAAAACTGTACCCTTGATTAATCGTAGCGGATTGAGCCCCGATCGGATTAGCTACCGTAGGTGGAGTATTTGTCGACGGTGTTCCATTGCAAGCGGTTAGCCAGTTATAGCTAAAGGAAACTTCACCAGGCGTATTCTGCTGGATAGCCTTCAAGATAATAACCGGATTGTCGGTGTATAGATTAAGCTGATAAGGACCCGCTGCTGTAGTTGGGAACAGTTCATTGACCACCGAGAACGTGATGGGCTGACCCGTTGCGCCACTATAAACCGGATTAAAGCTGATCGACCGCCGATTAGGACTTAACGTAGTACAATTGACTAAATTGACCCCTGTGATACCAAACGTAGCCGTCGTACTGGCCGGACTAACCGTAAACTGGAAGATTGTTCTAGCCGCCAAACCGCCCGGATCAGTTGCAATAACCGTCACCGAGAAGGGTGTACCTATTGAAGTTGAGGGTGTACCTGAAATAAAGTTTGGTGCATAGAAACCAATACCAGGGGGCAGCCCTATCACTGAATAGGTTAAGCTGCTGGGGGTTTCCGCATCGGTGAACGTACCAGCGGGAATCTCCAGACTAAAGGTCTGATTAACCGTAGCAGACTGGGCTGGAATTGGTACAACCACAGACGGGGGGGTATTTGGGGCTGTCATGCCCATACAAGCGGTCAGCCAGCTATAGTTGAAGGTAACTTCACCGGGCGTACCCTGCTGAGTTGCTTTCAACACAATCACCGGATTATCCGTATACAGGTTCAACTGATAAGGGCCGGTCTGCGTGGTTGGCGCGAGTTCATTAACTATCGAGAAACTGATTGGCTGCCCTGTGAGTCCACTATAAACCGGGGTGAAGCTAATGGATCGTCGGTTTGGAGCAACTGGACTACAACTCAACAGGGTCACATTTGTGATCGCAAAATTGCTCGTCGGGTTGCAGTTCTGGTAGCCAACTGTTACACTAGCAAAGGACCTGCAGCCCGATGCATTGACAGCCGTAACAGAATAAATGCCTGTTGTACTAACCGTGGCTGTATTCGCAGCTGAACTACCTTGCTGAATCGCACCACTACTAAAGATATAACTAGTGAAACCAGGCGTCGCTGTCAAAGTGGCTGTGGAAACCGAACAACTTAGGGGCCCACTGGCTGTCAAGGTAACGGACGTAGCCGTCGTGCTTCCCATCACTGTAATGTTGGTCGTCGATTGACAACCCGATGCATTGATAGCCGTCACCGAATACGTTCCGGCCGTGTTAACAGTAGCCGTATTACTATTTGAACTACCTTGCTGAGTCGCTCCCGTGCTAAAGCTGTAACTGGTGAAGCCAGCTGTAGCCGTCAACGTAACACTTGGGTTTGAGCAACTTAACGTACCGCTAGCGTTCAGAGAGATTGGACTAGAAGTCGTACTACCTGTAACCGTTACGTTGGTCGTCGATTGACAACCCGATGCATTGGTCGCTGTCACCGAGTATGTGCCTGAAGTAGTTACAGTAGCCGTGTTGGTAGCACCGTTACCTTGTTGGGTTGCGCCACTGCTAAATGCGTAGCTTGTGAAACCGGACGTAGCCGTTAAGGTAACGCTTGAGTTTGAGCAACTCAAAGTACCACTAGTGGTTAACGTAACGGGCGTAGCCGTCGTGCTTCCTGCTACAGTAACGCTGGTAGTAGACAAACAGCCTGATGCGTTAATTGCTGATACGGAATAGATTCCAGCCAAATTAACAGTGGCCGTATTCGCTGACGAACTACCTTGCTGAGTCGCACCCGTGCTAAAACTATAACTGGTAAAGCCAGATGTAGCCGTTAAGGTAACACTAGGATTTGAACAGCTTAACGTACCACTGGCATTGAGATTGACCGGAGTGGCCGTTGTACTCCCAACTACCGTTACGTTGGTGGTTGATTGACAACCCGATGCGTTGACGGCTGTTACTGAATAGAAACCGGCAGTAGTAACGGTAGCTGTATTGCTCAAAGAACTACCTTGCTGAGTAGCTCCTGCGCTGAATACGTAGCTGGTAAAGCCAGCTGTGGCCGTCAACGTAACACTTGGATTCGAACAGCTTAACGTACCATTAGAGATTAAATTCACAGGTGTAGCCGTGGTGCTGCCCCCTACCGTTACGGTAGTAATTGATTGACAGCCCGATGCATTGACAGCCGTTACTGAGTATATACCTGTCGTACTAACCGTGGCTATATTGGATGTTGAACCACCTTGTTGAGTCGCACCACTACTGAAAATGTAACTAGAAAAACCAGGTGTCGCTGTCAAAGTGGCTGTGGAAACCGAACAACTTAGGGGCCCACTGGCTGTCAAGGTAACGGACGTAGCCGTCGTGCTTCCCATCACTGTAATGTTGGTCGTCGATTGACAACCCGATGCATTGATAGCCGTCACCGAATACGTTCCGGCCGTGTTAACAGTAGCCGTATTACTATTTGAACTACCTTGCTGAGTCGCTCCCGTGCTAAAGCTGTAACTGGTAAAGCCAGCTGTAGCCGTCAACGTAACACTTGGGTTTGAGCAACTTAACGTACCGCTAGCGTTCAGAGAGATTGGACTAGAAGTCGTACTACCTGTAACCGTTACGTTGGTCGTCGATTGACAACCCGATGCATTGGTCGCCGTCACCGAATACGTTCCAGGTGTATTTACAGTAGCCGTATTACTATTTGAACTACCTTGCTGAGTCGCTCCCGTGCTAAAGCTGTAACTGGTAAAGCCACTGGTAGCCGTTAGTGTCACACTGGAATTAAGACAACTCAGGGGATTACTGGCGGTCAGGTTGATTGGCGTAACGGCAGTGTTGGCAAATACAGTTGTCGTTTGGGTAGCTGTGCAGCCGTTGGGGCCTGTGGCAGTTACCGAGTAAAGGCCGCCTATATTTACGATTGCCTGATTGCCAGTCTGGCTTAACACGCTCGGTCCATTGAAGACATAACTGTTACCCCCATCAGCCGTTAGCGTCACACTGTTCTGCGTACATGTCAATGTACCACTAGCCGAAAGGGTCACTACAGGGGCGGCAGTATTTGACGTAATGGTGGTAGTTTGGGCAACAGTACATCCCTGCGCATTGCTAATGATGACTGTGTAGGTTCCAACCTGACTTACAACCGCCTGGTTAGTGCTACCGATCTGGCTAGCCCCTGTGCTGAAGCTGTAGCTGCTGGCTCCGTCGGCGGTGGCTGAGATGGTCACGCTAGGTTGGCTACAGCTAAGGATGCCTCCAGTCAGGCTAGCGTTGGTTGGTGGCGTACTGACCGTTACCAAAGTAGAGGCCTGATTCGACTGTCCATTGCTGGTGATAGCCAACGTGAAGGTACGAGGGCCTGAGGTGTTGACTGTCAATGATTGACTAAAACTCGTTCCCGTACCATTGCCCGAAATTGCATTCGTACCATCAGACAGCGTGTAGGTATAGCCACTTCCCACATTACCCAATGTGGCGGTAAAGCCTACGACCTGTCCAGCGCAGATAGTTGGATTGGTAGCTACAAAGTTGGTAATGGTAGGGGCAGCCTGATACGTAAAGCTATACGTATTAGATGCTGAATTCCCATTTCCGGCCACATCTTCCGCTACGTTAGTTACTACGTTAATAGTCACCTGCCCACTCGCTGATGGAACGACAGTAAAGGTATAAATACTGCCACTGCCAGAGAAATCCGAAAGTGTAGCGTTAGTTACGCTGATTTCATTGGAAGCTAAACCTGTCACACTTTCGGAGAAGGTGAGCGTAAAGGGAAGAGGACTGGTAGAAGTGGTAGCGCCATTGGTAATTGCTGAGGAACTAATGCTGACCGTTGGGGGCACCGCGTCTACGCGAACGTTAGCTGTTGAGCCTATACTGTTCAAAGTGAGCGTAGCATTATTGCCGGCTGCATCACGAATCGTACCGTCGTTGACCGAAAGAGTGTTTAGAGAAATCCCATCAGTATCGAGTTCACCAGGTTGCACTGTATAGGCGAAGGTCAGGGCTGAAGTGCCAGAACCTACCACATAATTGGCCTGGCGATTGGTTGAGCCGATAGTCAGACCTAATTGCGGAGTGCCTGTTACAGTTACATTCTCAGTAAAATTAACTACAAAACTGAGCGCTTGCCCTGATCGATAGTTGCCGTTAGGAGGTACGCCGACGCTGGACACGGTCGGGATTATTGCGTCTACAAGTACACCAGCTGTTGAACCTACGCCATTTAGGGTGAGCGTTGCGTTATTGCCAACCGCATCACGAATCGTGCCGCTATTGAGCGAAAGAGCGTTTAGCACAATGCCATCAGTATCGAGTTCGCCAGCCTGTATGGTATACGTGAACGTCAGGGACGAGGAGCCACTGCCTCCCGTATAAGTCGCTTGGCGACCAGTTGAGCCGATAGTCAGACCCAGCTGGGGAGTGCCTGTTACACTTACATTCTCAGTAAAATTAACTGTAAAGCTGAGCGTTTGACTTGCCCGGTATAGGCCATTCGCTGGTACGTTTACGCTAGTTACAGTAGGAGCTGTTTTATCGATGGTAAAGGCCTGTCCGGTAAAGGGTATATTAGAAACGTTTGGCGAAATACCTGTACTATTAGCAAGATTCAGCGTTAGTGAGCCACTACCGCTTCCCGTATTTACCGTTACTGTGTAGGAAGTGCCTGAGCCTGACACATTGCTGACAACAGCCCCATTAATACCGCTTGGTGTTAGCGAGAAATTACTGGGACTCAGCCCTGTCACACTCGCGGCAAATACCACATTATAGGTAACGCTGCTCAAGTTGGTGGGGTTAGCATCGATGCGGTTAATTGACGTGACTGTGGTAGGTGAAGGACCAGCAATAGCGATACCCGACAGGGTGGACGTAGTGGCACCATTGATGGGAGCCGGCGTTAGAAAGGTGCTCACCGCTGAGTTAGTCAGACTGATGGCGACAATCTTGGGCTGGTTGTTCCGTACATCAATAGCCAGAATGCGGTTGTTGGCCTGATCAACGACCATCGCTCCCGGTGAAGCTGCTACGTTACTGGTCAGTGTAGTTTCTGAAGCGCCACTTAAGGGTGTCCGTCGTAGCTCATCCAGTGTGGCGGTGGCCGCACCATCATTCATAAAATAATAGAGAAAGCCGCTCGCATTGTCGATAGCAATACCCGACAGGGTGGACGTAGTAGCACCATTGATGGGAGCCGGCGTTAGAAAGGTGCTCACCGCTGAGTTAGTCAGACTGATGGCGACAATCTTGGGCTGGT
>NZ_BAAHBF010000006.1:0-6171 GCF_054776875.1 Spirosoma daeguense | reverse complement strand
TGTAGTTTCTGAAGCGCCACTTAAGGGTGTCCGTCGTAGCTCATCCAGTGTGGCGGTGGCCGCACCATCATTCATAAGATAGTACAATTGTGCATATCCAGACTTTGGTAATATAGTCAGAGCCAAAAACAGCAATAGCAACCATTTGGGTAGCAGAAATCTGTTGAGTAGTTGTCGTTTCATAAGTTTCAAAGGGAAAGGTTGAAATGGAGAA
The DNA here is from genome assembly GCF_054776875.1 of Spirosoma daeguense. NCBI lineage: Bacteria > Pseudomonadati > Bacteroidota > Cytophagia > Cytophagales > Cytophagaceae > Spirosoma > Spirosoma daeguense. Next base: position 5,957 of record NZ_BAAHBF010000006.1, on the reverse strand, counting down.
TCATGATATAATAAGTTGATTTACATGAAATTATACTTATTTAATAGTATGTTTATTTTTTTATTTTACAACATGGTGACTTATTGTTTACATATCAAATTATCTTAACCAGATACCGATTGTCAATACTATAAATTGACAATCGGTATCTGGTTAAGATAGCTACAGTGTAGGGTATTTAGCGTACAGATTATCAGGCTACTTCAGTGGCTTGAGCATTGTTAATTTTCTCGCTGATGTACCGCTTGGCAATTCCTAGTTCCCAGTCATCAAAGAGCAATGTCAACGATAGAGCTTCTTCTGTTTCAGTTTCGTTGGTAAACTCAGCTAAATTGAGTTTTGGTAGAAGCGACTCTACCGCTTTAACCACCTGATCGTATTTGTTGTATTGCTGCATCAACTCATCCCGATCCAGCTTCACCAGATCCAGTGCAACTTTATACGTAGCATACGTTGACGCGTAATCCTCTGGTTTCTCTTTGAGTATTTTCTTTAAGCTTTTAGCCTGTTCTTCCCGCAGGTCAATAATCAATTGGTTTAGGATATCCAGTTCTTTACTTGTCGTCTTGAGAATTTGCTGAAGACCGATAGCCCGTGCTTCATCAACACTCATGTACACTTCGAAGACAATCTGGAAAGTGCCTATAAATTGATTCGTAAAAAACGTGTTATTGGTGTATACCATTCCCGACGATCCGAAGAAGAGGTGCAATCCTCCGGATAAGGGCATGTCTTTCAAGGCTGTTTTTCTTGAGGCATCGGAGGCCACCGCAAACTGCGAAAGAACCCCCGAAATAAGAGCCTGAACCCGTGCAATGATCAGACTATAATCACCCCCGAAAACGCCGAGAAAATCCTTGGCAGCGTCGACTGTCGACTTAGACGCATCTTCTGATCCCGGAAGTGCTGTGGAAGGGAAATCGCCACCAGAAAGTGCTTTTCCCAGCGAGTCGATAATATTATTGATACGTGTCAGACTCCAGTCGCTGTAATTCTGATAGTCGCTTTGGCGGTTACCGAACAAACGACCGTAGTCCCATCCATTACCCTCATATTGTTTTTTTGCAATTGCGTCAATTTGGCCCGCTATTCGGTCTTCCTCAACTTTAGCTTCCTCAGAAAGTTTGTTCATAAACTCTCTGAACTTTGCGTCGTCTTTGATTTTGTCGTCAATTGATTTTGAGCGTCCCATGATTTTCTGGTTAAAAGGTAAACTGGAATTGGTTAAAAAAGAGGTCGATTGAAAAGAGGTTTTATTGTTTAAAGCGTTCTGATGATTGGGTTCGGGATGAAGCGTATCTGCAAGTGATCTGACTGAACGTAGTTTTCAGCAGCTTTAGCCTTTCGGTAGGTATTGTTTTGATCATTGCATAACAGATAATCAATATTGCCTCCGCTTTTCTGGGTTGCTTCTCGGCTATCAATGATCGAAACCCCTTTCGGTAAGTTTGCTTTCATATCTACAGCTACGTAGTTAAAATCACCAGCGATAAGCCAGTTGCCACCGATTCCGGCTCCACTTATCTGAGTGATGGCATTAACGATGTATAAAAATGTTGATGCTCCTCCACCAGATGGAGCATGTATACAGCCAATTTTGCCAATGCTAGTCGTTATCCAGAATACGGGCCGGTGCGTTTCATGACCGTCGTGCCAACCTTTAATAGGAAAATCACGGTATGTCCCCAGATCCTGGCGCCATAGGATTACTAACGTACACCGATTGTTGCCATCAATACTTGCCTGCCACGGCACCACATACCCGATATAATTTGCGTTGTTGATCGTTACAGTACTGAGTTCCTTGTAATAACCATAGGATGGCGCTGGATTCCAGTTACACAGTATTGGATTGCCTTTGCTATAGGGCGACCAATCTCCTGCTTCCTGAATACATATGCAATCGGGTTTGCCAGTATATTCTTTTGGGAAATCCTGATTACTTGACAGTATGTATGAAGTTGGGTTTTTACCCTGAGAGTTCCAGGAAATCAGCATCTTACAAGTCGTTTAGCCCCAAACCATATCTTGAGCGTGTAACAAAGTTGCGTACTGTTTGACTAGTAAAAACGGTCACAATTGCCCAATTTGAAAATCAAGTAATTGTGACCGAATAGAGCAAGTATTTAACAGGGTTTTTGCGAATAGGTATTTTTATGTATAGATAGCAGCAGAAAAATGGATGAATCGAAATAAAAGGCGCTACACAGATAGCTGTGTAACGCCTTTCGGTAGTACTACTTTTATATATTAGGGAGACTTGAAAAGGGGCTAAATTAATTTCGTGACGGATAGACGCCTTCCAAACAAATAATATAGTTGAGTGTAAGGAAGGGAGAACGGTTTTCGTGAGGCTGGTTTCCGCCCGTTATGCCAATACTGGCCGGATTAAGTATAGTATTAGGACTTCCATTTACATAGCTGTTCACTGTAACTGGATTTCCATCGCCATCTGCACCTGTGGCAGCAGCCAGTAGCGCCCCCGTAGGTGGTACCAGATCGCCAGCAGCCGTTGTTCCATTTAATGAGTGGCTATGAGCTGGCATTTGGGTCGATATTAACGTAACGCTTTCGGTACCACCTACTTCACCCAAACTGTAGTTCTGAAGTCCCGGACCTGCTCCGAAACCAATTGCGGCTCGTCCCCGCAAATCAGGTAGCGCAAACGTAGTAGTTCCGTTGCCTCCGTAGGTGGTTCCCAGCAGGGAATAGAGTGCAGAATATTGATTGATGGGAAGCAGTTGGCCCGCACAAAAAGCCCATCCCTTTATGGCGTAATTCCCTGCAAACAGCTTAACGATACCAATGTACTCTTCCATGTTTAAAATAAAGGTTAATGGTAAAAAAACATTTGTTACTAATAAGTAAATGCTTGGACGATCAACGAATACTGCTACTTGTTACTACGTTAATTTAAAATAGGTTGGAGGAATGAAATGCTACGTCCAGAACGACAATCACAACACCTGCGAAGCCTGAACTATAGGATATGAACTTGACGTGATGCAAAGATCAACCTCGATATAGGGGAATAAATGAGCAAAAAAGCGCTATTTCCAAATAGCGCTTTTAGACCTATAAGAAGAAGGTATTTATACTAATTTCTGAAAATAGGTATTTTTATGGGTATAGAGTCAGCTATAAAGCTCTTTATTTGCCAAAAAATATACTATAACGTTACAAATATGGATAATCAGGCAAATTTAGATTTAGTGCCATACGCCGTTCCACTCGCAACCGCTCAGGATTGGGTTACAAACTGGATTGATTCAGATTCTAAGGAACTGTCGGCTCCAACACCTCCTGCGGCCATGCGGGCATTTTTGGTTAGACGAGCGGAAATTGTTGAGTTGCTAAATCAGCTAGATACCGAGTTTATCCGAATGTATATAGGCAAAAAACCTGTTGAAGATGAGAATACGGGCAAAAAACATATTCGGCCATGCTTACTTCTGGTATCGGCTGCGTATCGTAAAGATGTTGATCCTACGAGCGAAAAAGATCCTAATACCGTCATTGACCTGATCGGGCAAATGAACGTTGAGAAAGTTCATGCCGAACAGAATTACAACGTATTCGACTTCACGCACGTTTGTCCTCCACAGTGTGACGATGAAAGTCCATTATTTATTCGCAAGGACAAGTCGTGTGATGATTGCTAAACACCCATTATTTTAATACGGTTTATCTGCTATGACAGAGCACTTTCTGCATTGGATGCTATTAAATGGATCTTATGTGCTGATTATTTCTGTAGGAATTGCTATTGTACGCCGACGGTTTTTGCAGGCAGAATTAGTTTATATCGGGTTGTTTCTACTGCTAAGTCTGATTGGTGAACTAGTTTCACTTACACTGTCAAAGTTGCATATACCGAATCTGTTTCTTCTGCACCTTTATACACCTATTGAATTCAATATAATTGCTTTATTCTACCGACGCTTCTTTTCAAATTTCTATCCAAAGTGGTTGGTTATAGCCTTGTTATTGATATTCAATAGCTTTGTCATCCTGAATGTTTTATTTGTTCAGCCCTTGACAGTTTTTAATACGTATTCGCGTGGTCTAGAGAGCCTTATGGTTATTGGACTCGCTGTTTTATGCTTTTATAAGATGCTTACCGAACTCGATGTTAAGCATCCTGAAACTTACCCCGTGTTTTGGATCAATACTGGCTTCCTGCTCTATTTTGCGGGAAGTCTTATTTTATTTGTATTAGCCAATATTACAATTGAGCAACCGAATCAGTCCTTAAGTTTGATGTCCTGGGGCTTACATTCCTGTCTGTTTGTCTTAATGCACCTTGCTATTGGCCTTGGTTTATGGTTCAGTCCCAATCTTCAATAGACTTATACGTCTTATTATTCGGTGGTTCGATAGCTATTTTATTCCTAGTAACTGGGTTAATAGCTTTTCTTTTACTATACCAAAAGAGGCTGGTGAAGCAGGAATTGGCCATAAAACAAATCGAGCTGAACTATCAGCAAAATGTAATTTTCCGTACGCTGGATGCCGTTGAAGACGAACGTCATCGCGTAGCGCGAGACCTTCATGATGAGGTCGGCGCTTCTTTGTCGATTATGCGGCTTCTGGTCGGCCAGCTCATGCAATGCAACTCGGTTAATGCTACGTCAGGGGATAAGCTCAAAGGCCAGATCGATCATACACTTGATACGATTCGACGTATTTCGAATGATTTGTTGCCACAGGGATTAGAAGAACTTGGCCTGGTATATGCTCTCGAGGGATTGTGCGAAGAGGTAATGGCTGCCGCTGAAAATGAGATTCAGGTAGTGGTACATGGTACGGTTAGCTTCAGCTCCCGGTTTAATCTGACCATTTATAGACTTGTACAGGAGCTGCTGAACAATGCCAGCAAATATGCGCAGGCTACCTATATTGAGATTCAGATTGTAGTTACTGCCGATCGATTTTTGCTTACATACAATGACGACGGTATTGGATTTAACATGGAAGAAGCGTATCAAAAGAAGAGTTTAGGCTTGAAGAATATTGAGACGCGCACGCAAATGCTTGGCGGATCAGTCCAGTTTAAAACGCACGAAGGACAGGGATTGCGGGTTTATATTGACATTCCATTACAGACCGACCTATGAAGTACATCAACGTAGCAATAGCCGACGATCAAGTTTTGTTTCGTAAGGGTATGTTGTCGATTATCAACAGTTTTGAGGGGATTCATATTACCTTAGAAGCTGATAACGGACGAGCTTTACTGGAATCTCTGGAAACAGCGGTGCCATTTCCTGATGTGGTTCTGTTAGACCTGTCGATGCCGGAGCTAAATGGGGTCGAAGTCACTAAGCAGCTGAATATCAAGTATCCAGACCTTAAAATAGTTATTTTGTCGGTATATCGGGAAGATCGCTTTGTAATCCATATGATCGATCTGGGCGTAAATGGTTTTCTATTCAAAAATGTTGAACCTTCGGAAGTCGAACGGGCGATTCGAACGGTTGTCGACAAGGAGTTTTATTTCAACGACGTTTTTTTGACAGCCATGAAAAACAGGCTTTCCATTAAGAAGCCACGTCAATTATTTAAGGTAGATACAGCCTCTAGTTTGACAACGAGAGAAATAGAAATACTCAATTTAATATGTCGACAATATACGGCTCAGGAAATTGCCGACCAGCTTAATATCAGTACACGCACAGTAGATGGACATCGAAATCATTTACTCGAGAAAACCGGGGCACGTAACACAGCTGGTCTGGTCATATTTGCCGTAAAAAATCATCTACTCGACCCTTCTTCACTGCTCTAATTCATCAAGAATACAAATTATGACTTTTTTACTTATGAAAGTACAATAGCATACTTTGGCACTTTTCCGAATATCTTGGCCCCCTATTAACTGGCTCTTACGCACTTTGTGTGGTTAAGTTTATGATCTGATTTTTAGCTTTTGGTGTTCTTTTCAAATGAGCACTCAG